>SFIQ01000052.1 GCA_004555265.1 Ruminococcus sp. | reverse complement strand
GGAAAGTGCTTTTCGCTTTTCCTTGCAATCTGCGCGCAAGCGCTGCTTATACGGACGAATGTCATTTCCGTTCATACACATTGAATACTTTTACGAATGTTGTCGGCGGTCTCGCGGTTTAACAGTGCGGCGGTAATCTCCAACCCGAACTCCACGGCAACACCCATCCCCTTTGCGGTAATGCAGTTCCCGTCGCGGCACACGGCGCTTTCTGCGATATTGGCGCCTTGCAAATCGACCTCAAAACCCGGATAACAAATCGCAGATTTGCCGTTTAACAAGCCTTTTTTGCCGAGAATAAACGGTGCGGCACAAATGGCGCATAAAAATTTGCCGTTTGCGGCGGCAAAGTCGATTGCCGCCTGTACTTCTTTGGACGCGTCTAAGTTTTCCGCCCCGGGAATCCCGCCGGGAAGTACCACTGCCTGCAAATCGCTGTTCAGCGCGATTTCACGAATTTCTATATCTGCCGTGACGGGGATATTGTGCTTGCCCATCACGGTTTTTCCGGTCACGCCGACGGTCTGCACTTGCAGCCCTGCGCGGCGAAGAATATCCACAGGCGCAAGCGCCTCGACTTCCTCAAAGCCGTCTGCCAAAAATACATAAATCATACTCTTACTCCTTATTATCCTACCCTAATGTAATGCCGAGATAGGCGTTTTGCACCGTTGCCGCTTTGGCACGCGCCGAAATTGGGCTTAGCATTGCCGTGTTGACCGTTTCCGCCGAAAACTGCGGCGGTAACGCGGCACAGCAAGGCACACACAGTGTGAAATGCGCCGCCTCGGTATTTTGCAACAGCGCACAGGCAAGTGCGGAAAAATGACCGTTTGCAAAGCAAAATTCGGTGGCCTGTGCTGTATCGTCTTCGGTTTCGACTACCGCAAAGCCTTGGGGTAAGCAAAGGGTTTGCCCACCGTATGCTTTGCGCAAAACGCTGTCAAACTGCAACACCGCGTTCGACCACACAATATGCGTTTTCCCTTGCAAGGCGGTTTGGCGTGCAGTTTGTTCGTCGCACGCACCGATTTCCGTACTGCGCGTCTCCCCTGCCGCTTTTTGCAAATCCGCACGCGAAACACGAACAACCCGCTTTGCAAATGCAGTTTGAAAGCCGCGTTTGCCGTAATATCGGAATAAGCCGTCGTCGGCGGGGGTTAAAAACAAGAAATCGATCTGCCGCTGTGCCGCGGTTTCGGCGGCGTATTGCAGCAGTGCGGACATCAGCCCGTTTTTACGTGAACTCTGTTCGGTAGCGGCGGCATAAATATAGGCGGCGCGATAGATATTTTCACCGACTTGCATTTTGTTTTCGAGCAAATACAGCGCCGCACGCACCTGCCCGTCCGTTTCGGCGACCAAGGTATTTTCGGGCGCGTAGCAAAGGTGAAAAAAAGCGTCGATTGTATCTTTACCGTCGCCGAACGCTTGCGCCCAAAGGGCGTAAAGCGCAGATTTATCTTCGGTTTTCGCGGTGCGCAACAGCATTTTACTCATCCTTTGTAAACCGCGCGGTATTTCGGCAATAACACGGACGGATAGTAAGACTCTTTTGCTTTCCGAAGCCCTTCACTGCCCGTATCCTCCTCGCGGTTGATGAGGCGGAATGAAGAAAGCGCATTGGCGGCAAATTCGCGGTTAATCGTCGGATACGCGCCGCGCACATCGGCAAAGGCTTTTTCGATATGCGTACAAAATACGGTTTCGTTGAGCGCCTCGCCGAAGGTATAGGCAACCACCGCGCCGTCCGCGCGCAGCAACCCGCCTTGAAAGCCGAGCTCAAAATATTTGTCAAACCCGCGGGAAAGAGCTATCAATTCATTGCCGATTCCCTCCGGATTTTTCTCGCTGTTTTTTTGCTCCCATTTCGCGTTCATCGTAAGACATTCGTCCATATTTTTCTCTGTAATGGGCTCATACGCCCACTCGAAGGTCTTTTTGAAATACGCAATATGGTTACGCTTGCCGTGATAGCGGCGACCTGCAAGGTTAATCAAATCTTCTGAATTGTAAATATAATCATAATATTCGCGCATGGGGATATACTCGAATGCATTGGGGAATAAACAGTCCAGCTCCCGCACGCGTTTGGGCGTTAAGCAGTACATCGTCAGCGGCACACCGTCCGCTTTCGCACAGCAGAGCAATTCTTCAACGGCGTCTTTTTTGTTACCCTCGCCGCAGGGGAACAGATACATCGGACGGTCGTTTCCGTCGCGTGCGATAAACAAATCGCCGTACCGTGCAATGGTATTGTTATACACAGCCGACCACATATAGAGATTGCCGAAGCAGTATTCGCAGGCAAGCTCACCGCTTTGCCGCATAATCTGCGTCACCCAATTTTGGTCGGACATTTCCGGTTTTTTAAATTCCAGCACAAAGTTTCACCTTACATTTTCTTCTTTACAATTTCATATATGCGCGCATGAATCTGCGCAATCGGCAACGGCTCATCCCCGTCGGCGCACGGCACAACATACCAGCCGAGTTTGCTTGCGGCAAACAGCGCGGCTTTGCGGCAGGCGTTCAAATACGAGACATTTGCCTCGTGGACATCTTTTTTAGCCTCCTCGCCGTTGTAGCGCGCGGTCATCAGTTTTTGCGAAACCGCCACGGGCATATCCAAGAAGATCACCGCGTCGGGCTCGGGAATGCCGAGCTTGTTGTATTCGTAATCCGCAAGCCACGAAAGATAGTTTTCCCACGCGCTCTCGGGCAGCTTCACCGCCTGATGCACCGCGTTTGAGGTGGTGTAGCGATCCGCCAAAATCAGCGTGCCGTTTTCATAATCCTTTTGCCAATGGCGGCGAAAACTCGCGTAACGGTCCACCGCGTAAAAGGAGGACGCGGCGTACACATTGACATCTTCGGGATTTTTGCCGAATTCCCCGCCCAAATACATTTTCACAAGCGTGCTGGAGGGATCATCGTAATCGGGCAATTTGATTTGCCGAACGGGCGTGCCGTCGCTTTCCAACTTCGCTTTTAACAGCGAAACCTGCGTGGATTTCCCGCTGCCGTCCAAGCCCTCAACCACAAGCAAACGATTTTGCATATGCACACCTCTCCACTATAAATCAACATACAAGGGTAGTATAACAAATTTTTCCGACTTTTACAACGGGATTTCGCGATTTAAGTTCTAAATTTTCGTAACAAATAAATTGCGAAACGATATACTTTATGGTAAAATAGATACAAATTCCGTGAAAAGGAGAAAAAAGTATGGATTTTTCCGATTTGAATACAAGCGGTGCATTTTTGGTCGGGTTATCCGACTGCGGCGAAAAAGTGACGGCGGCAGGCGGCAGAGTTTCCACCCAGCCCGGCACAGCCATGGGCATTTGGGCAAAAAGCCAGGATGAAGAAAAAAACGCCAATTTGATTGACAAGGTGACGCGTTCGGGGCACAACTCCGTGGTGGAGCACGCCTATTTCAATTTGGTGTTTCAAAATGTTTCGGCGGTGGTCGAGCAATTCGTCATTGAATTCCGTCTCGCCTCGTTCACCGTAAAATCGCGGCGGTATGTGGATTTTTCGGACGCGGGCTTTTATGTGCCGCAGTTTGAAAACGCGGAAATGACCGAACGGTACAAAGCGCATATGCGGTCATTTTTTGAGTTGTATACCGAATTCACCGAGGCAGGTATTCAAAAAGAGGACGCGCGGTTTTTACTCCCCTACTGCCTATACAGCAATTTCTTTTGCAGTGTGAACGGACGCGAATTTCTGCACATGTTACGCGCGATGCTGTACGGGCGCGGCAGGAAATACCCTGAAATCCGCGCACTCGGTGAGCAGTTACTTGCACAGGCACGCGAGCGCACCCCGGGCATTTTGCACGATTTTGAAGCACGCAACGAAAATGCCGTAACGGATACGCCTGATTTTTCGTTTGTTTCTCTGCCGCAAAGCAAGCCTGCCGAAGCATCGGTAGAACTGTTAAGTTATACGCCCGACGCGGCAAAGGTCGTAGCGGAAAATGCGTTAATTGAATACACAGGCTGTGACACGGCAACGGCAAAAGCGGCTTGTGCAGACCGGAAAACAATGGAACAAGTGCTCGCCGCGCTGTTAAAAACGAGCCGTCCGCGCGCGCTCGAAAGCGCAAGTTACACACTTCGCTACAACGGCGTGTCGCTGTCGGGACTGACGCACTTCACACGGCACAGAATGCACTCGATTGAAATTCCCGAACTGATTTACACAGACCGCAAAAAGCATATTATCCCCCCTGCCGTGCAGGAAAATCCCGCTTTACTTGAAAAGTATAACGCGGCATTTGAGCGCATGGCGGCGGAATACGAAGCATGCAAAGCGGCGGGCGT
>SFIQ01000051.1 GCA_004555265.1 Ruminococcus sp. | reverse complement strand
GCAGGGCAAGAATTCATAATAATGCCGAAAGTCTGTTTCTACACAGGGAAAAAAGCAAGAAAAAAGCAGACCGGCAAAAGTCGGTCTGCAAAAAATTTTAGAATGTTTATGTATACGGCATTCAGCGTGCGGTAAACGCAAGTTTGTTTTCCGCCGCATAGGTTTCCGCTGTACTGCCGGCAGGGGCAAGGACGGTCACGGCGGGGTCGCCCGTGAAAATATCCTTTTCCATCACAGCGGGTGAACCCATTTTGCAGGTTTCAAGCGCTGTGCAGTTGTAGAAAATGTAAGGCTCCATCGTCTGCACGCTGTCGGGCACGGTGACGCTCTTTAACGAACTGCACTCCTCAAACGCACCTTTTTGTAAGGTCTCCACGCCTTCGCCTATTGTCAGCTTTTCGGCAGAGACGCACTGATAAAACGCGCTGGTTTCCACCGTTTTGCAGGTACCCGGCACAGAAATCTCTTTTACGGCACGGCATTTCAAAAACGCGTGGTCGCCGATCACTTCCAAGCCCTCGTTTAAAATGACTTTATCGGCGGAGAAACATTTGGCAAACGCCCAATTTTCAATCGTTTTTACCCCTGCGGGCAAAACGATTTCCGTCAGTTTGTCGGCATAATAAAAGGCTTTTTCACGAATGATTTCGGGCGCGCCGTTCCAAACGATGGTTTTGAGGCTGCCTTTGCCCACGCTTTTGGTATCGTCGCCCTCACTTTCAAAGGCGCTCACACCGATGTTGCGAATATTTTTACCGAAGGTAACTTTTTCGAGTTTATCACAATACATCGCGGCGAAGTTGCCGACAACTTCCAGCGTATCGGGCAAAACAAGTTCGGTCATTTGCGCTTTAAACAGGGCTTTGTTTTCGAGTGCCGCAACCGTGTGCCCGTCGAGCGTTTCGGGAATGTTGAGCACCCCGTCCGTACCGCTCCAAGCCGTCACAGCGGCGGTACCGTCCGAAAACAGCGAATAGGTAAATTCCCCGCTGACAAGCCCCTCCTGTGACACGGTTTTGCCGAGCACGGAAGCAACCATTTCGGTTGCGGGGTCGTAGGTATCGGTATCAATCGAAAGGGCGTTGAGAACGGTGTCCGTCGAGCAACCGCAGAACAACACCGACAACCCCAAAACAAGCACAAGCAAAACAGCGGTTATCTTTTTAGCCATGGCTGTCGCCCCCTTTCCCCTTCTTTGCAAGGCGTTCCTGCTTGCGGCGTTCCATATCCATTTTGCGCTGTTCCTCCAAGCGGTCTGCCTCGGCTTTTTTCTGTGCAAACGCCTCGTCCGCACGGACTTTTGCCGCCATATATTTTTCACGGATTTCGTCCAAGTGCTTAAAGTTTTCACATTCGATAAGCATACGGTCGGCATCCAGCAAAATCTTGACAGAACGCACATATTGCGATTTCGCGTTGACATACGCTTTAATGGCTTTTTTCTTTGCCATACGCTGCGAAAGCGTTTCCTCGGGCATCGCCTCTGCCGCCGCAAGTACCGATTCATCGGGCGCTTTCACTTCGCTGTGTTTAAAGAATTTATCCATATTTTTGCGGCAAGTCAGCATCAGCCGCGCATATGCCATGGCATCACTGCGATACACCCGTTCGTCGTGGGTGGATTTCGGCATCGCCTTTGCCGCTTTGAGCAAGGATTTGTCTGCCCGGCGAATGGCGTCCACGCCCGCCGCCTTCAGTTCAACATAGCGCGCATATTGTTTTTGCGTCCGCACCGTCGAATACTTATTCATTTCGTCAATCACGAAATCGCAGACGGAAATATCCTCATTCAGGCGTTTATACGCACGCACCTCGGCGCGCGCCGCCTTTTTCGCCGCTTTCTTTGCTGCTTGTTCCTCGGGGGTATTGGCGGGCATCTGCTTTGCACGGGCTTTGGTATCGCGGATTTTTTGTTTGCGCTCGGCTTCGCACTGCCGGTAGGCTTTTTTCAGCCGCGCAATTTCCGCCTTTTTAAACGCGCGTTCTTCCGCTGTATTGGCAGGCAGATGCTTTGCTTTCTGTATATCGTCCTTCGTGGTCATATGGACGCGGTCGGCATACAGACGGTTTGCCTCGTCGATTAAATCAATCGCCTCCACCAAATCTTCGTCTTTTAACGCACCGTTGCCGTAGTCCTCAAACATCGCACGAATTTTCAACACTTTCACGATGCCGCGCTGTTTGACCTCGGTCAAATCGTAGAAGAAATACGGCACCATATTCATAAATGCACCGATCACCGCCGCGATAATGAGCACCTCAAACATATCCTCACGGAACGAGGCAACCTCAATCACATTATAGTTGTCATGCAAACCGAGACTTTGGTAAATCGCGGGCAGTACCATACCGGTAAACATACCGATAAAACTGCCGATAATCCCGACCGCGCCGAACATACCGTCGATACGCTCGCCGGTGTAATACTGTTGATAGTCACGCATATCGGCGTTGATACCGGGGTTGTACACAACGGCAAAGGAATTGACAAAGCCGTTTAAGTAATACAAAATAATCAACGCATACAAATTCTTATATAACGGATACAAAAGGCCGATTAAGAAAATGTTGGCGAAGTTACACCAAATCAGCAAATTGCGCTTGCCGATGGTGCGAATGGCAAACGGGCAGATAATCATGGCCCACAGTGCTGCGTTGCCGATGAGCGTGGTGGCGATACCGTACAGCGCCATGCGCTCGGGATAGCCGTACATAAAAGTCCAGCCGATAATCACACCGACCGCGCCCTCTAAAAAGCCCAACCAACCGGCAAGCGAGGTGATCCAGAAATATTTATTCTTGGCAACCGCGCGGAAGGCGTCGGAAAATTTAAAGTGGGAAATATGCGTTTTCGCAACAATAATACGCTCTTTTGTGCCGAATACCGCAACATAGGTAAGCACAAGACCGACAATCGCCACAATCGGGTGAATGATACGGTAGGTCATAATATTGTTTAACCCGCCCGTCAGCGTCGAGAGCATCGGAATAAACAAACCCGTCAATGACGGCGCCATCGAATAGATAATGGACGACACCGAAACAATATCCGTACGCTCGTGGGAGTTCGGCGAAATGACATTGACCAAATCCGTAAACGAGTTTTGGTAAAACGGGTAACAGCATTGCAACAGATTGTAAATGATGAATACCGCCGCCGCCTTTTCCAGATAAGACATCGTCTCATACGGCAGCCACACGAACAGTACCGACAAAATCACCGTCGGAACGCCCATCACCGCAAGCCACGGACGGAATTTGCCCATTTTTAAGCGCGAATTGTCAATAATATACGAGCGCGCAATGGTAATCAAAAATCCGATAAGCGTAGACGCAACCGCCATATACTGCAAATGCATCGGCTTGATGCCGATGGTGTTGCCGACCAAGAAACTGGTTGCCGAAAGCGCAATTTGCCCGGCAAACGCCATAACAAACTGCACGCCCATGCCGCCTACGCCGTAGGCAATCATTTCTTTGTAAGCAACATACTTTCCCAAAGGCGGGTTTTTCCAATAGGTTTTTACCTTGGACAACCCGTCTTTGGCTTTTTCGACTAATTTCATAAAAAGCCCCCTATGGTTTTTATACAACATTCTAATATTAACATACAGAAAGTTTAAATTCAACCGAAAAATGCACCTACACGGTAAAATTTGCGTCCATGCACAGAGCAAAGCCGCGCACAATCCAAAACACATCTGAAAAGAGGTCTTCTCAAAAACGGTCAACGGCGTATAATGGGAATTGACCGACACAGTCAACGAAAGGAAAAACTCTATGAACGAAAAGTTTTTTGCGTTGCCGAAAGAAAAACAGCAGGCGATTATCCATGCAGGATACAGGGTGTTTTCCCGAAATTCCTATAAAATATATTTTGACTTATTTTTTTATCAAAAATGGGTCACATCATTTTAACACATACATCCCTTGTGTTGGCGATCTTCACTCGCAAAATGTTGTCATCCCACCCGAGGAATTTTGGCATACATCCACTTCGTCGTAATACTCTTGAAAGGCTTCTTCATTCTTTTCATACTCAGCCGACAGATATCTGTATTGGATTGCTGAAAAAAACGCAAAAATCAACCCCTTTTTTTGAAAAAAATGCCCTGTTTATCTTGTGTGAAAGTAAGATAAACAGGGCAAAAAAGAGCCTACTATGTAATAAAACACAGTAGGCTCAAGAAAATTATGCGATTGTGTTCGGTTTGGTGTACCGATGGTGTAAATTGGTGTAAGCCTCTGGTGTAAACCCGTTCATAAGTCGAATTATCGAGAATTATGAAGAATTATAAAGGGTTATTTAATCCAACGGCTTCATTGTGGGGACGATTTAGGACATCGTTTCAATTCTTGCTATAACCCAACATAGTTCAAAATAAGTCGCAAATCAGATTTTTTCAAAATCCTACTTTACTTTA
>SFIQ01000018.1 GCA_004555265.1 Ruminococcus sp. | reverse complement strand
GCCGTAACTCGACGACCCGAAAATGGATGAATAATGAAAAATGAATAATGAAAAATTGTAGGGAACGGTCTTGACCGTTCCGATTGAAAAATAAAAATGTAATGCGAGCGTAGGGGGCGACGACTCGGCGCCCCGTTTGTAGGGGCGGGTTTCCACGCCCGCCCGTCGATTTTGATGTAATTTTGCGGAACAACACGGAGGTTGTTCCCTACTCGTGGGGGCGAACTGTGTTCGCCCGCGTAATTTGATATAATTTTACGGAACGGTCAAGACCGTTCCCTACGCACGAAATTGAATTTCTATGGTAGGGCGGGGGCTTGCCCCCGCCGCGGGGTTCGATGCAAATTAACGGCGGGAGCAAGCCCCCGCCCTACCCTAATCCTGTATTTGTTCGTTCCAAAAACACCCCCACAACCCCCCCAATTTGTTGAAAAACGGCAGAAGAAAAACGCGTGTGTAAATTCTTTACACACGCGCCTTTCTTTTTCGGAAAACACCGATATAAAAACACATTTATGCGATTACGGTTGCACTGCTGTTTGATGCGGGCACAAAGCCGATCCACATTTTCCCTGTATTGAGCTGCAACGCATTGCCGCTTTCGTCCGTCAGTTTCAGCGGCGCGGTCGGGGTGGAAGCCGTACCTTTTGACCATGTAATGTTTTGATATGTACCGTTCGAGATATACACGCCGTTACCGCCGCTCAAATCCCAATCCACATGCCCTTTGTCGGATCCTGCAACGTTGCTGATATTCGTATATAAAATCAGCACATTGGCGACCTTCATCGTTTCGCCGTTCGCGTCTTTCATTTCCGAACTGTTCATATAGTTGTAATACAGCCCGTCTTCGGCGTTGTATTTGAAGGTATGTTTGTAACTGTTTGAGAAAACCGCCAGCACGCTTTGGCAAGATCCACCCGAAAGCGTCCGTTTTTCCGTGGCAAAGGTGAACGGATAGGCGTTTGCCTCTTTTATATCTGTGCGCAAGCCCTTTTCGGTAATTGCCTTTTGCATATTCTCGCCCGTGGTATAGGCGGTATGCTCCACCGCGACATTCCGAGATTTGTCGCGTGCAAAATATTTGCCGTCTGCCTTGGTGCCGTCAATGTCGTCTACGCCGTCCTTTTGGAGCGTATCATAGGCATACACACTGCCGCCGAAATGAACATACACCGCATCAAACCCCTCGGCAAGCTCCACATAATCGTGGCGTGCACTGCGCGTCGGACCGACCTTCGGTATATCCGCCGCGTCGGCATACAGCCACAGCATACGGGTAATGCCACCCTCGGCAAGTCCTTCAATCACCACATCGGGTGAACTTAACCCCCACTGCGGGCGTGCCGCAGGAGAATTTTCCACCATCACCGCCACGGGGCGTTTGCCGAGCGCTTCTGCCCGCACGGAAAGCCCGGTTAAGGGATTAACATTGGGATTTGCCGCTTCGGTCGTGGTTTCGGGCACAGTCGGTACGGTTTCCGGCGGTGCTTCGGTTTTGCCGCACGCGGCAAACAGAAGCGTAACCAAAGCCGCGCTCAACAGCACGGAAAAAAATCGTTTGATAAAGCCTTTGCGCATAGGGAACTCCTTCATTTTCACACAAAAAAATTTCTGTTTTTATTGTATCATAAAACCAAGATTTTGCAACCCGTTTCCCCGAAATTTCATAAAATATGGGAGTGCATACAAAATTACGCTCTATATCTTGTGTGTTTTGCCGTATTGACTTGTCCACGGGGGAAAAATCTGCTATACTGATAGAGAATTCCGAACAAAAGGGGCGAAACCCATATGACGCGTGCACAATATGCAAATTTAAGCCGTCCGTTCCGCAAAAGCAAGCGGTTGCGGCAAGTGCTTGTGTATACCGATTTGATTTTAACAGGGCTTGTGTATCTTTCCTATCCCGTTTTGTTGTGTGTTCTGTTCTTTACAAAAGATGTGCGGCTGTGGCGGTGCTTTTTTGTGCCGTTCGTTTCATTTTTGGCAGTCAGCGGGCTTCGCAAACTGATAAACGCCGAACGCCCGTATGAAAAATGGCAGTTTCGCTCGATTTTAAACAAAGAAACACACGGCGAATCGTTTCCGAGCCGCCATGTGTTTTCGGTATTTGTGATTGCGCTTGCCTTTTATTACACCTGTGTGCCTGTCGGGATTGTGCTCACCGTATTCGGTTTGATTTTGGCCGCCGTTCGGGTTTTGGGCGGTGTGCATTTTCCGCGGGATGTGCTCGCGGGCGCCGGCATAGGAATTTTGGCAGGCGTATTGGGCTTTTTCGTACTTTGATTACAAAATCATCTCCATATACTGCCGCTGGACTTGCATACCGATTTTTTCATAAAACCGAATAGCGTCCTCGTTGCACGCCCACACATTCAAATCCAGATTATAACACCCAAGCGCACGCGCCTCCTCGGCAGCGCGCGCCATTAAGGCTTTGCCGATACCGCCGCCGCGTGCGGCTTTCTCTACGCACAAATCGTCCACATACAGCGTGCGGTAAGGGTGTTGTGTAAAAAACGGGTCGTCCTTTTCTTCCAAAATGCACATCACATAGCCGTTGACAAAATCGTTATCGTCTACGGAAACAAAAATCCGTTCGTTCGGATTTTGAAATTTTTCAAGTAACGCGGGTATGTCATATTTCGGATTTTCACCCGAAAAAATATCCGGGCGTCCCTCGTGGTGCAGTTTGACAATCTCTTTTAAGAGTTCCAGCACCCGCGGGGCGTCTTTTTCTTCTGCTTTGCGAATCATTGGCTTTCTCCCCTCTTATGTGCGCATATCCACGCTAAAATCTCCACATACCGCATTTCTCCCGCGGCGGCGGACAAGCCAAGCCGCACGAGTTCAGGCTGGGCATAGGCTAAAAAAATATCATTTAGTTGCAGTGTTAAGAGCATTGAGAGTATGCCGATGCGCTTATTCCCGTCCACAAACGCGTGATTGGAAATTAAGGCATAGCAAAGCCGCGCGGCTTTTTCCTCTACGGTCGGGTATAGTTCGCAGTCATCAAAACTGCTTTGGATGCTGAAAACGGCAGATTCCAAAAGTGCCATATCGCGCACGCCGTCACTACCGCCTGTTTTTGCAATCAATTTGGTGTGTATTTGCTGAATTTCTTCTACCGTTAAATATATCATTTTGCCAGTTCCGTTAAAGCCTCCATATTTTCGGCAATCAACTTGTCGGTAGCCGCGTCGATTTTGGCTTTTCGCATTTGCAAAGCGGCAGAAACACGGCTGTATTCTTCAAAACCCACCACAACATAGCGCGGCTTATTGTTTTTTAAAATGACTGCCAATCCGTTTTCCTCCACCATACGCGTCACTTTTGAAAAATTTTGGTTGGCATCGGTCATCGGTACTAAAGCGTTTGTATTGACCATCATTTTTATCACCTCTTTTACAGTATACCCTAAAAATAGGATAAATGCAACCTATTATTAAAAACACGGGATAGCGCTTGCTATCCCCAAAAAGGGGCTGTAAAAAAAACTTTCGTTTTTTTGCAGCCCCTTGCATTACAATTACTCCAAAATCAGTCTTTCAGCACCGCTTTATACAGTTTAATGTATTCATTGGCGGATTTGCCCCAGCTGTTGTCGCACTCCATGGCGCGTTTGACGAGGATTTTCCATCCGTCGGGTTTTGCGTAGCCCTCTAAGGCACGGCGAACGGTATACAGCATTTCGTGGGCATTGTAGTTGGCAAAGGTAAAGCCGTTGCCCGCACCGTCGCCGCTGTCGTGAATGCTGTCGCGAAGTCCGCCCGTTTCGCGGACAATCGGAATCGAGCCGTACCGAAGCGCAATCATTTGCGACAGCCCGCAAGGCTCGCTCTTTGAGGGCATCAAGAACAAATCCGAGCCCGCATAAATTTTGCGCGAAAGGGACGGAATAAAGCCGAGCTTCAACGCAAATTTATCGGGGTATTTCGCCGCCATTTGCTTAAAGAATTCCTCATACTGCCACTCGCCCGAGCCCAAGACCACCATTTGAATTTCCGTGGTTGCCAAAAGCTCGTCGAGCACGGCTTTCACAAGGTCAAGCCCCTTGTGCCCCGCCAATCGTGTCACCATACCCATCAGCGGTACATCGGCACGCTGCGGCAAGCCCAGCAATTCCTGCAAAGCCCGCTTGTTTTCCGCCTTAGCGGAGAAATCCGCGGCAGAGTAGTTTTTGAAAATATCCGCGTCGGTTTCGGGATTGTATAACTCCGTATCAATCCCGTTCAAAATCCCCGACAGTTTCCACTTGCGCTGGCGCAAAATCGTGTCAAGCCCGTGCGAATACCACGGGTCAAGAATTTCGTCGGCATACGAGGGGCTGACGGTCGTTACACGGTTGGCAGTTTCAATGGCGGCTTTCATAAAGTTGACATCGCCGTCATACTCGATAAGCCCTCTGTCCTGCGGGCGAAGTCCCAGCACTTCGTTAATCAGTTCCATGCCGTAAGTGCCCTGGTACTGAATGTTGTGAATGGTGAAAATCGTTTTGATATTTTCATATCCCTCGCGGGTGGCATACATCGTGCTGTAATAAAGCGGCGTGAGCGCCGACTGCCAGTCATTGCAATGGATAATATCGGGCTTAAAGCCGATATGCGGCAGAATTTCGAGCACCGCGCGCGAGAAAAACGCAAAGCGTTCCGCGTCGTCATAATAGCCGTAAATGCCGTCGCGTTTGAAATAATACTGATTGTCCAGCAAATAGTAAATCACGCCGTTGGCCTTGGCTTCAAAAATGCCGCAATACTGCCGCCGCCATGCTACGGGGACGGTAATGCTTGTCAAAAAGGTCATTTGGTCTTTTAATTCCTGCCGAATGCCGTCATATAAAGGCATTACCACGCGGCAACCGATTAAGCGTTTTCGCAGTGCTTTCGGCAAGGAGCCCGCCACATCGGCGAGCCCGCCCGACGCCATAAAGGGCAATGCTTCGCTCGAAACATACAATACTTTCATAAAACCTACTCCTTACATACAGATATGGGTTACATACGGTTTGCGAGTTCGCCGAGTTGGTCGTAATAGTCCAAAATGTTTTGGAAATATTCCGAGCGCACTAAGATAATCGCCAAAATACATACCACAAGAATCGGAATCACCGCGCCTAAAATTTTGGAAAGCAATATACGGCGTTGCATCTTGTGCAGTTTTTGCTCCAAAGCCGTGACGCGCGCTTCCAACGCCGCCGTTTTTTCCGCTTCGCTTTGCGCCGTGGGCACTTTGTTTACCGCGGGTACGGGTACCATCGGTGCGGCGGGGTCCGTCTGCGGGCGCGGAATATCGTTTTGATAGCAAATCCGCGTCAGTGCCGCAGTCACCTCGTCCGTGCGCACGCCTTTGGTATCCACCTGCAAAATGCTTTGCAGCCAATCGCTGTTTTGCGCGGGATTTTTCAAAGTCTGTTCCAACTGTTTGCGGCAATAGGGACAGGCTTTTGCTTCCAAACCCTCAAACGAAACACTTTCCAAATCCATCTGTGCGGTACGATTTCCGCACAGCGCACACCGTTCGTCCATTAAATCACAATTCCTTTACCGACAAAGACAGGATAATTCTCCGCACCGGAAAGGGTTTTGTTCGGGGTGATTGCCACGCTCTTGTCGGCGATGGTGTAATTGAGCGTTGCGCCCGCGGCGACAAAACTGCCCTGCATCAAAATGGAGTTTTTCACCACGGCGCCCTTTTCCACACGCACGCCGCGGAACAAAATGGAGTTTTCCACCTCGCCGTCAATGATACAGCCGCTGGCAATCAGCGAGTTTTTGACGGTCGAGCCGAGCCCGTAAATGGCGGGCATATCGTCGCGCACCTTGGTGTAAACGGGTCTGTCGGGGTTAAACAGCGCCGCGCAGTTCGCAGGGTCTAACAACTCCATGCTTACCTTGAAATAGTCGGCAAGCGAATCAATCGTGCGGGCAAAGCCCGTCACGGGAAAACCGAAAATCCGCAGTTTCTGCGTGTTGCTCTGCATAATATCGCGTTCAAACGATTCCTGATTCAAACTGACGCTTTCGTTGACCAGCCGCTGTAACAGCGAACGCTTCATCAAAATCATATTGAGGGAATAATCCACCTCGCCCGTGGTGTTCGGGGCAAGGGCGATGCGCTCAACACGGTTGTCATCGTTTAAATCAAGCTGCATAATATTGTCAAGCTTCGGCAAAATGCCGTGTTTGCAAACCACGGAAATATCCGCATTGTTGTCGGTGTGGAACTGCATCAGCTCCGCAATGTCCAAATTCAACACCACATTGCAGTCGGACAGCAAAACATATTCCTCATTCGAGCGTGCGATAAAGCCCATCACACCACGCAACATTTCGACGCGGTTGGTGTAAGTGCCCGTGTTGCCCGCCGAGGAAAACGGCGGCAAAATGAACATACCCTCGGTTTTTCTCGACAAATCCCACGGCTTGCCCGTACCGAGATGATCCATTAAGGATTGATAATTACTTTTGGTAATGACGCCGACTTTTTCAATGCCGCTGTTGACCATATTCGACAGCGCAAAATCAATTAAGCGGTAGCGCCCGGCGAACGGCACAGAGCCCATGGTGCGAAGCCCCGTGATTTCGCTGAGGCACTCGTCATACTTGTTGGAATAAATAATACCTAAAATATTGTTGCCCGTCATTGTCCTTACGCCTCCTCTACATCCGTATCCACCATGGCTTTCGGTGCAACGCGCGCGCCTTTATGCACAGTTACGCCCGCGCCGACCACCGCAACGCCCCAATCTTCGATATTCTGCATATCCTCGGGGCGTTCGCCGACAACGGCGTTTTCCTCTATCACAGCATTTTCGGCGACGATGGCGTACTGCACCACCGCGCCCGCTTTAATCACCGTACCGGGCATCACAATGGAGTCACGCACCACGGCGCCCGCCTCCACGGTGACATTGTGGAACAAAATGGAGAAATCCAATTCGCCGTAGACCTGCGAGCCCTCGCCAATCATCGAGTTTTGCACGGTGGCGGTCGGTGCCACATAATGCGGCGGCGCGGTCGGCGTTTTGGAATAAATTTTCCAGGTCGGGTCGGACAAATCCAAATCCACTTTCGGGTTTAACAAGTCCAAATTCGCTTCCCAAAGGCTGTCAATCGTGCCGACGTCTTTCCAATAGCCGTCAAATAAATAGGCATACATTCTTTCGCCCGCATTGTGCATAGCGGGAATGACATCGTGCCCGAAATCGTTCGAGGAATTCGGATTTGCTTCATCGTCAATCAAATACTGCCGCAATTTGCTCCAAGTGAATATGTACACGCCCATAGACGCTTTATTGCTGCGCGGATTTTTCGGCTTTTCCTCAAACTCGGTGATTTTGTTGTCCTCGTCCACCAGCATCAAGCCGAAACGCGAAGCCTCCTCCCACGGGACTTCGAGCATTGCAATGGTGCAGGCGGCATCCTTTTCCTTATGATAGGCGAGCATTTTGGAATAATCCATTTTATAAATATGGTCGCCCGACAAAATCGCTACATATTCGGGATTGTAGCGGTCAATAAAGGTGATGTTCTGGTAAATCGCGTTTGCCGTACCCTTGTACCACTCCGACCCTTTAATTTGTTGATAGGGCGAGAGAATGTGCACGCCGCCGTTGGCGCGATCCAAATCCCACGGCTGCCCGTTGCCGATATAATCGTTTAATTCGAGGGGCTGATATTGCGTCAGAACACCGACGGTGGAAATGCCCGAATTCACACAGTTGGAAAGCGGGAAGTCGATAATTCTGTATTTGCCGCCGTAGGGAACGGCGGGTTTTGCAATGTTCTTTGTGAGAATGCCCAGGCGCGAGCCCTGCCCGCCTGCAAGCAGCATTGCAATGCACTCCATTTTGCGTGCCATAAAGTTTTGCCTCCTTATGAGAATTTAAAACACAGGAATACAGTTTACCGCGTTTTCTTTAAATAGATTGTCGAAAGCGGCGGCAAATCCAAAGAAATACTTTGCTCGAAGCCGTGCATATTGATGGCGTCGGCTTTGATTTTGTCTTTATCGCCGCGTCCCGCGCCGCCGAATGCAGTATCGTCGGAATTGAAGAACACCTTGTAATTCCCCTTCTTCGGCACACCGATACGGTAATCGGTGCGCTCGACATTGGTGAAGTTGCAAACGGCGATAATCTCCTTGCCGCTTTCGTCCATACGGCGGAACGCAATGACGGAATTGTCTTTGTCGTCGGAGGAAATCCACGAGAAGCCCTCCCACGAATCGTCGACCTCCCACAGCGGTTTGGTCTTTTTGTAAAGCAGGTTGATTTCGCGGAAATAATTTTGCAGTGCACGGTGTTGCGGGTAGTCAAGCAACAGCCAATCCAAGCCCTGCTCATAATTCCACTCGATAAACTGCCCGAACTCCTGCCCCATAAACATCAGTTTTTTGCCGGGGTGCGCCATCATATAGCCGATGAATGCGCGCACGCCCGCGAATTTTTCCTCGTACGTGCCGGGCATTTTGTCAATCAGCGACTTTTTGCCGTGCACCACCTCGTCGTGCGAAATCGGCAAGACGAAGTTTTCGGAAAACGCGTAAAACAGCGAAAAAGTGATGCAATCGTGGTTGTATTTGCGGAAGAAGCCGTCCAAGGAGAAATAGCGCAGGATGTCGTTCATCCAGCCCATATTCCACTTGAAGTTAAAGCCCAAACCGCCCATAAACACGGGCTTTGAGACCATCGGCCAGGCGGTGCTTTCCTCGGCAATCATTAAGGCGTACGGGTAATCGCGGAAAATGTTTTGGTTGAGTTTTTGCAAAAACTCGACTGCCTCCAAATTCTCGTTCCCGCCGTTTTTGTTGGCAATCCACTGCCCGTCGTCGCGGTCATAATCGAGATACAGCATCGACGCCACTGCATCAATACGCAAGCCGTCCACATGAAATTCCCGCAGCCAGAACACCGCGCTCGACATCAAGAACGAACGCACTTCGTTTCTGCCGTAGTCGAACACGCGCGTGCCCCACGCATAATGCTCGCCCTTACGCGGGTCGGGGTATTCATACAGCGGTTCGCCGTCAAATTCGTAAAGGCCGTGCGCGTCTTTCGGGAAGTGGGCGGGCACCCAATCCAAAATCACGCCAAGCCCCGCATTGTGGCAGGTGTCGATTAAGTACATCAAATCCGCCGGCGTGCCATAGCGCGAGGTGGCGGCGAAATAGCCTGTCACCTGATAGCCCCACGAGCCGTCAAACGGATATTCCGTCAAAGGCATAAACTCAATATGCGTATAGCCCATTTTTTTGACATACGGCACCAATTCATCGGCAAGCGCGCGGTAGGAATAGAAATTGCCGTCGGGATACTGCTTCCACGAGCCTGCGTGGATTTCGTAAATATTGACGGGCGATTTATACACATTTTGCTTGCCGCGCGCGGCACACCAATCGCCGTCCGTCCATTCGTAGCAGTTTTCCAGTTCGTAATATTTGGTTGCCGTACCCGGGCGCGTTTCCATATGCACGCCGTAGGGGTCGCACTTCATCGTCACTTTGCCGTTTTTGGAGACGATGCGGTATTTGTAAATCGCATACGGCGCCATCTCGGGCAAGGTGAGTTCCCAAACGCCGTCGCTGTCCGGCACATAGTGCATGACCGCATCGGTTTCGTTCCATTCGTTAAAATCACCGACCACGCTCACAGAAGCGGCATGCGGCGCCCACACGCGGAATGTTACACCCGCGGCGGATTTATGTGCGCCGAAATATTCGTATGCACGCGCGTTGCTGCCCTCATGGAACAGGTACAGCGGCACCTCGTGTTCGCTTTTCGGCTTTTTGTTTGTTTGTTTCGGCATAAACATAACCTCTTTGTAAACTCGGAAAAACAGTGCTTTTCCTCCTATATACCCGTATTTTAACAAAGGCGGGGTTATTTTGCAAGTGGTTTTTGACATTTTTATCAAAATTTTCAAAACGCGCCTTACAGCCGTTTGTGCACTTTGTTACAAAATTCACGAGATTTTTGACACATTTCCGCAGAAACCGCGTGCCGCATAGAACAAATCGGCAACCGGTGGCGTAAATAAATTGAGGGTTGTCTCTCAAACCGTAGGGGCGAACTGTGTTCGCCCGCCTAATTGTCATTCTGAGCCGTTAGGCGAAGAATCTCGTTTCGTATATTTTTATTATGCGCTATTGGAGATCCTTCGCTTCGCTCAGGATGACAAATTTGGGTTTGTCTCTCAACCCGTAGGGAACGGTCTTGACCGTTCCGCAAAATCAAATCAAAATCGGCGGGCGGGCGTAGAAACCCGCCCCTACAACGGGGCGCCGAGTCGTCGCCCCCTACGCACGAAATGCATTTTACAGGGTAGGGCGGGGGCTTGCTCCCGCCGCGGGGTTTTCTGTGAATTGACGGCGGGGGCAAGCCCCCGTCCTACCCTAATCCTGTATTTCGTTCGTTCCAAAAGCACCCCCACACCCCCCCAATTTACAATCGAAACGGTTTCCTGTTTACATCTTGCGCAAGGGCGAAAACAATGGTATACTGATACAAACTATAAAAACAAAGGACGAGCAAAATGGAATTTTCTGCAAACTATAAAAAAAGACAGCCGCCCCGTCGCGGCGGAAAACGCAAAACGAATTTGAAAAAACCGATTCTCATTGCGGTTGCCGTTTTGGCGGTTGTGGCATTGCTTGTTGGCGGCGTATTTTTGTTTCGACATTTCAAAACCGAATCTGCGTCCGGCGGCGGTTTTGAAAAGGTCAGCGAATCCGTCAGCGAAACCGCCCCGCCGACGACCGAAGCGCCCACCGAAACACCGACCGAAATGATTGGCGATGTTTCGATTACGCCATGCGAAATGACGATGTATTCCACCGTCACCACACTCAATGTGCGCAGTATTCCCTCTGCCGACGGCAATAAGCTCGGTATGATCGGGCAGGAAACACCGCTTTCCGTCACCGGGCGCTGCTCGAACGGCTGGTACCGCATTTCGTATAACGGTGGCGTGGGCTATGTTTCCGGCGAATATGTCGCCGAAGCCGAAGGGCAGACCAAACGCTCCGACGCGCCGTATTTGTTTAAGGTCAACCGCACGCAAAATATTGTGATTGCCTATTCCAAAGACGCAAACGGGGATTACACCGTGCCCGCCAAGGCAATGGTTTGCTCGGTCGGTATGGACGGCAAAACCCCGACGGGCACCTTTGTTACCCCGGGTACAAAATATGAATGGCGGTTGCTTTCGGGCAATGTTTACGGGCAGTACGCCACGCGGATTAACGGCCCGTATCTGTTCCATTCCGTGCCGTATTTCACCAAGGACAAAGGCGATTTGGAATATGCGGAATACAACAAGCTCGGTTCTCCCGCCTCACTCGGCTGTATTCGCCTGAGCGTGGAGGACGCAAAGTGGGTATATGAAAATTGCCCCGAGGGCACAACGGTGGTTATTTACGACAGCGACGAAAAAGAGCCGCTGGCAAAGCCTACACCGATAAAAATTGATGAGAACGATACCGCCCGCCGCGGTTGGGACCCCACGGATCCCGACGCGAACAATCCGTGGAAGAAATAACAAAAGGCTGTAAAAAACGAAAGTTTTTTACAGCCTTTTTTTACACTCTGT
Organism: Ruminococcus sp.; assembly: GCA_004555265.1. Taxonomy (GTDB): domain Bacteria; phylum Bacillota; class Clostridia; order Oscillospirales; family Acutalibacteraceae; genus Fimenecus. The sequence goes on along the minus strand of SFIQ01000018.1, from coordinate 30,077 downwards.
ATGCACCGGTGGCAATAACCTCTGCTTTTTCCATGTGCGGCTCGGCACAATGCTTGTGTATAAGTCAATGCGTTCCTGTTCAGTCATCACAGTACCTCGTAAAAAAACGCCCCGCAAGGAATGCGGGGCGAACTTTCTATCTATGGGGAAAAGGGTTATTTTGCTTCGGATTCCCAACCGAACTGATAATACATATTGCTGCCGCATTCAAAGGTCAAGGTTTGTGTGCCGTAGTCGGCAAGCGAGCCTTCGCCCGTCACGGTGGCGGTCACGGTCATATTTTTATCGTAGGAAAGGGAAAGCAATTCATCGGTTGCGGCGTTAAATGTCGCAACAATCACGCAATCATGCGGCATAAGGGTGTATTCCGACACCGTAAAGCTGTTTTCGGCGCGGTTGAGCTTTGCCAACACCTCTGTCGGGTTGCGGAAGGAAATCGCTTTTTCAATCGAAGCAGGGTTATTTTTCAAACGGATTTCCACCGTGCGCGTCAGTTCGGTAACCACAGGCTCTTCGGCGGAATTGTTTTCCGTGGTCGGCGTGACCGAAGTGTAAATCGCGTCAATATCGTCAAGCGTCAGCGCCGTAACCGTGTCGCTGCCTTTCAAGTACAGAATATCGTTCAAATCCGTGCCGGCTTCCAATTCTGCATTGTTCGGCAATGCGTCCGAAATCCCACCCGAAATCATATCCTTATACAGGCGCACCGCTTTGGCAAGCGGGGTATCTTTGTTGGAAGTGTTGCCCGCGGCGTCCGTCAAAGCAATGGTGTCATCGTCCACCCAGAAATTTTCGGAATACACCGTCGCGGGCTTTTGCGTTTTCAGGGCATTGGCAATGCGTGTGTAATAGTCCAATGCCGCGGCGCGGTTGCCCTCTAACTGTGCCTGTTCCTCGGCACTTAACAGCGCCAGCACATTCGGGAACAGATTTTCGTCGTCATTGTAGGCGTAGCGGGCTTTCAAATCGTTATAATTCAGTTCAATGGTGGTGTTTTCGTCTTTTTCCTCGTATTCTTCAAACAGCGTGCTCAAAAGCTCGGTCGGCAAAACGGTTTCGAGTTCGCCGTAGGTAAAGGTGAACATTGCGTCGTGCAAATCGGTTTTCAGCGTCACAGCGACCGGCTCGGGGGTTTCTTCCCCGGTGCTGACATCACACGAGGTTAAGACCAACGCGACCAGCAAGAGAGATACCAAAACGCAAATCAGTTTGAAACCCTTTTTCTGCATAATTTTCCCCATTTCCGTATAGTTTTTATACGCTTAATACTTATCTTTCAACCCTTCGCTGTCGAACAGGAAGGCGGTTTCCAGCAAAATGTCAATCCCCGCTTCCACGGTTTTCGGGTCCAAATTTTCGGCTGTGTCGCCGCGGGTGTGATAATAGCGCGCGGGCGTGGGATCCATTGCCGCCAGCGCCACGGCTTTCATCCCGCCCTGCTGAATGGCCGCCGCGTCGGACGAGCCGAAAAATACATTGGCGTAGTCGAGATTGTATCCGGCAATTTCGCTTGCCTTTTTGAGCATCGCCGCCGCCTGACGGTCGAGCTTCACGGTGCCGCTCATATCCTTGTTGTAAACGCCCATAAAATCAAAGTCGCGCAAGGTGTCGGTGGCGACGAATACGGTTTCCACATCGTCCTCACCCGCGTGTTTTGCGGCGAATGCCTTTGCCCCGCGCAAACCCGCTTCTTCGCAAGCCATCGAAACGGCAACCACTTCGGTGTTTTCAAAGCGAATATCGTTTGCCGCCATATATCGGAGCACCGCCATTGAGGCGAACACGCCCGTTAAATTGTCGTTTGCACCCGGCACAACGAGTTTCCAATTCACAAAGAACGCACCGAGCAAAATCGGCACAGCCGTGACAAAAGCAACCACCAAAACCACGGTGGCAAGCCACGCGGGAATCGGGAACAGCGAGAGAATATCCAAAACAAACTGTATGAATACCGAGCCGAACGCCAGCGCGATAACCGTTGTCAGCAGTTTGCCGCCGCCGAGGTGGGTGTAGGTCCATTCATACGCCGAGTCAATGTGGCCGCTGAAAATAATGCGGCGTTTGGTTTCGCCCGCGGCTTTTCGCGTACAAACCACATTGCAGGTGCGCCGCTTCGGAAAAAACGGGTCCAGCAACGGCTTATACAGCAAAAATTCGCATACCATAAACAGCAAAGACAAAAAGGACAGTACGAGTGCCGCAATGTTGAACGCGGTGCTCAGCGTCGGGACGGCGTCAAAGCGGCTCAAAATCAGCAACACAGCCGAAATCATCATGAGAATGACATCGAGCAGCACCCAGCCCATAAACGCTTTGGGGTGCAGTTCAAATTCCTCGGTTTCCACCGTATCGGCGACCGATTTCATCGACTCGGCGACATATGCCTGTGCTTTGCGTTCGCTTTCTTCGCCCGACTCGCGCGGCCCGATTTCTTTACAGACCTTTTTAATCTCGCGTAAAGTGTAGTTTGTCATTTCCCTTCTGCGGGAAGGATAGTTTGCGTTGCTCTCACGCGCCAGCATAACATCACTCCGTTAAAAATTTCCTTTAGAATTTCTTTATTCTAACACAAAAAAACGAAAAAGTCGATAGATATTTTGAAATCGGCGCGGCTTATTGACAGAAAGCGGGAAAAAAAGTACAATACACAGTAGATTTTGTATGTAAAAATTGAGGATGTATCGCGGATATGGCAAAGAAATACTCGAAAAAACAATGGATGGCAAAAGGCATATTGGCACTGCTGTTACTTTTCATTTTGGCGGGGCTTGCGGTCGGATTTGCGGTAACGGAAAAGCGAAAGCCCGCCGAACCGACCACAAACGCTGTGTCCGAGGTTGAAACCGAACCGCAGACAGAGCCGCCCACCGAGGCGCAGACCGCCGCGCCGGAGCCGACAACCGCGAAAGCGCCGCCCGTATCGTTGCCGCAGTCTGCCGACGGCAACCCCGTGACGGTTTCGCCCGACGGCGACAACTGGGAACTGACGCTTGTCAATTTACAGTACCGTCTGCCCGAAGACTACAAACCGACCTTACAAGCGGCGGTCGAGGGCAGTTCCGTCCAACTTGACGCGCGCGTGGCGCCGTTTTACGCCGAAATGTATGCGGCGGCAAAGGCGGACGGGTGCACCTTGACGCCGTATTCAGGCTACCGCACCTTTGCGCGGCAGCAGGAAAATTTCGACCGCAAGGTGGCGTATTATGTTTCGCAGGGGTTGAGCGAAGCCGAGGCGACTGCACAAACACAAACGCGTATTTTGCCCGCCGGCGCGTCGGAGCACAACATGGGCTTTGCAATGGATATTGTCAGCGCCAGCGCGGATTTTATTTCCACCAAGGAGTTTTCGTGGCTTTCAGCGCACGCGCACGAATACGGCTTTATTCTGCGCTACCCTGAAAACAAAACCGAAATCACCGGCGTGATGTATGAGCCGTGGCATTGGCGATTTGTCGGCAAAGAGGCCGCCGCCGAAATGCAAAAAAGCGGCCAATGTTTAGAAGAATATTTAGGCGTCGCCTAATAAGGAGAATATACTATGCTGACCATTCAAAACGGGCAATTTTGTGTGGACGGGAAACCGTTTTCGATTTATTCGGGCGCAATGCATTATTTCCGCATTCCCCGCGCGTATTGGGAGGACAGACTGCAAAAACTCAAAGCGGCGGGCTTTAACACGGTGGAAACCTATGTCTGCTGGAATTTGCACGAGCCGCGCCCCGGCGAATTTGACTTTTCGGGGATGCTGGACATTGCCGCATATTTGCGTATTGCGCAAAAAGTCGGTTTATACGCCATTGTGCGCCCCGGCCCGTACATTTGCGCCGAATGGGATTTCGGCGGCTTCCCCGCGTGGCTGTTAAAAGATAAAAATATGCGTTTGCGTTGCAACTACGAGCCGTACCTTGCCTGTGTGCGCCGCTATTACAATGCGCTCGGCGAACAGATTAACGGGCTTTTGGAGAAAAACGGCGGCAACATTATTGCCATGCAGGTCGAAAATGAGTACGGCGGTTACGGCAACGACAAGCAATATTTGCAGGCAATCCGCAAAATTATGGGCGAAGCGGGTATGGATTCGTTCCTGTTCACCTCCGACGGCGACTGCAACTGGATGCTGTCGGGCGGCGGGCTTCCCGATGTGTTCAAGGTAATGAACTTCGGCTCGCGCGCAAAAACGCTGTTAAAGAAATTGGACAATTACCAAACCGATATGCCCTATATGTGCGGCGAATTTTGGGACGGTTGGTTTGACCATTGGGGCGGAGAGCACCATACGCGCCCAAGCGTGCAAATTGAAAAGGAAATCAAAGATTTTCTCGATATGGATGCAAGTTTTAATATGTATATGTTCCACGGCGGCACAAACTTCGGGTTTACCGCGGGCGCGAATTGCGGCGGATGCTTCGAGCCGACCGTCACAAGTTACGATTACAGCGCGCCGTTAACCGAATGGGGTGCATACACCCCGACCTATCACGCCGTTCGCAAACTGCTTTTGGAAAAACAGGGCTTGGAAGCAGGCGTTTTGCCGCCCGAACCGAAACTCCAATATATCGGCTCGGTGCAACTCACGCAGTCGGCGGGACTGTTTGACAACCTCGAAAACATCGGCACAACACAGTACAGCCCCACGCCCGAAAGTATGGAACAATTCGACCAAAACTTCGGCTACATTCTGTACGCCACCACAATTAAGGGCAAATATGAGGCTTTGACGCTGTCTGTCGAGGGTGTGCATGACAACGCCTATCTGTTTGTGGACGGGGAACTGAAAAAGACCTATTACCGCCATGAAAATCCGAAAATGGCAAATAATGACGGCTTTACATACCGCTTGGGCAGTATCAAGGGCGAAAAGAAAATTGAAATTTTGGTAGACGCAATGGGGCGCGTCAATTACGGCAAATATTTGTATGACCGCAAGGGCATTGCCCGCGTGATGCTCGGCAATCAGGTGGTATTTGATTGGCAAATCACCACTCTGCCGCTGGACAATATCGACAAGGTGCAGTACGGCACGGCAGGCGACAAATTCCCGCGCTTTTACAAAGGCACATTCAAAGCCGCCGCGGATGCGGACTGCTTTGTGGATATGACAGGCTTTCAAAAGGGTTGCGTGTTTGTCAACGGCTTCAACTTAGGCCGCTATTGGGCGGCAGGCCCGCAGGTGACGCTGTATCTGCCGCAGGATGTTTTAAAAGAGGAAAACGAAATCGTCATTTTTGAACAGGAAAGCACAGACCGAAAAACCGTGGAAATTACCGACAAGCCGAACCTTGCCAAGCCCAAAAAGCGCAAACTGTGTTTTTGGAAGAAATAAAATGCAAAACAGACAGGGAACGAACAAACAGAAATTCGTTCCCCTGTATCCGATATTTGTGCGTAGGGAACGGTCTTGACCGTTCCGCACAATCAGGGCGACAATCAGGGGATGGTTCTCTGATTGTGACTAAATGACACATGCCAAGGGGGTGGTTTTCCCCCGCCCCTCGGCACGCAGAATATCGGCTAACAATCAGGCAAATCAGCAGATTGACGGGTGTAAATTACTATATTGTACAAAAATATAGTCAATCATAGAACCGTCCCCTGATTGTCGAACCGTCCCCTGATTGTCTGGTTGATTTAGAGGTTATAATATGAATAATACTGAGACTTATGCAGAAATGCACCTAGTGTTTGATAATGATTATGATGTACAAACGATTACGGAATTAACTAAAATAACCCCTTATGAGTGCCAAAGGAGATGTGAAACAAGAATCAATTCTGAAACTCACGATCACAATCCCGGGTTTTGGAGTCTAAAAAGCAAAACTTTTTTAGAAATTGACATAAGTGCCGCTATAGATGATTTAGTTTTTAAGGTAAAAGGCGGGTTAATGCAAATCAAAAAGATTTGTGCTGACAATCAAGGAAAAGTTATTTTTGATATTGTGTCTACTTTTGATTCAGACAATGTACCAGCCATATATTTTGAAAAAAGTTTCCTTGATATTGTTCATAATCTCGATGCGGAAATCCAATTGGATTTATATGTTGAAAACACAAGAAGAAAGACAGGGGGCGGTTCTGTGTCCTGACGACCGACGGGGTGGGACAATCCCCCGCGCCGTCCGCGTTTCGGAAAAGACAGATCAATCACATAACCGCCCCCTGATTGATGAGGTGATATTTTGATAAAGTTTTTAGTCGAAAATTTAAATAAAAAAATATTTGAATTAGAATATCCGCAAGTATTATTTCCCGAATGTAAGTTTTCGATATATGTGGATAGTATTTGTTGGTTTTGTGAGCCTAATTTTCCGATATATGAGTTTTTTAAGTTTTTAAAGGAGTGGGAAGATAATAATCTGCAAACCGATATGCATTATATTTCGATGGAAACCAGTGAAAATCCTTTAATAAGTTTTGAAAAAATTCAATGCGAATGGAAAATTAGTTCTCAATGGCAAAATTTTCAATGTGATAGATTAATTACTGGGGATGAATTAAAATTATCATTTCAAGATTTGAAAAAGCAACTATCCTAAAAAAGGACAATCAGGGGACGGTTCTCTGATTGTGACTAAATAGCTCATCTGAGGGGCGGTTTCCCCTGCCCCTCGGCACACAGAATATCGGCTAACAATCAGGCAAATCAGCAGATTAACCGGAATTAGTAAGGGGTTGGTTGAAAAATGTTTAAAATTCTAGTGAGGACAGAGAACCGTCCCCTGTCTTCTCGGTGGATGTGATTTTATGTCAACAAATGAACTAATAACTTCATATATTATATTTGTATTGTTTTCAAAATGCGCAAATTACTTTCAGTGCAGAGAGATAATATTTCAAATACTAATATGTAATACCAGCCGTAAAAGAGCAACTAAAAAAATACGAGAGGAGCAGACGCTTAAAGATAAAATATCAATGAATTATACACTTGAATATACCAAAAAATACAGAAAAGAATTGTTATTTTGGCTAAGGATAAAAAAAGCTTATGTTATATTTTCGTGTGTAGTTATTTTCATTTTCATAATGCTTTTTTGCTTCTCTGAAGTGTCAATATTAAAGCTGTTTATAAAAGTACATATCGTGATTGAACTTGTTATTCTAATTCTACTTAGAATACAATTTGGTGTTGATGGTAGAACCACACGATATGAAAAAGAATATTTGAATAAACATAAAAAATAAACAATCAGGGGACAGATCTCTGATCGTGACTAAATGACATATTCCGAGAGGCGGTTTTCCTCTGCCCCTCGGCACACAAAATATCGGCTAACAATCAGGCAAATCAGCAGATTAACCGGAATTAGTAAGGGGTTGGTTGAAAAATGTTTAAAATTCTAGCAGGGACAGAGAACCGTCCCCTGTCTTTCATGGCTAATTTATTATTTGAATTACCAGCCTCTTTTTTAATGATTTTTGCAATAGGCTTAACAATATTGATTATCATAGAGATGAAAAAAATACGCGGTATATCGGACAAAAAGTCTCTCAAGATAATTTATATTACTGCTTTGATAGGAATGCCTTTAGTGGTTGCAACAAGATTTATACATGACTTTTTTCCTTCTTATAATGATATTGCTTTTTATGTGTCGTTAGTATGGCTTGTGATTTTCTTTATTTTGACTTTAGCTGTTGATATTTATCAATATAAAAAGGGAAGAATGAGTGACAAACATAAAGAACTTGTTCCGATTATAATTGGTAGCTTAGTTCTTTTGGCAATTTGTATTATCATAATAGTTGTGTTGGAAGACAATCAGGGGACGGTTCTCTGATTGTGACTAAATGACACACACTAAGGGGCGGTTTTCCCCCGCCCCTCGGCACGCAGAATATCGGCTAACAATCAGGCAAATCAACAGATTAACCGGAATTAGTAAGGGGTTGGTTAAAAAATGTTTAAAATTCTAGTAAAGACAGAGAACCGTCCCCTGTCTTTTGGAGAGGTGTTTGAATAAATGAAAAAAAACAATAAAGCCCTTAAAATACAACTTTTAAGGATGTTTGTTGATTCATATGTCTTTCTTCTAAGTTATTTTATGCTAGACGTTTGCCGCATAACGCAAACCGCATATGGTACAGCGATTCCAATAATTTTCGCCAATTTTTTCTTAGCGGATATTATAGTGATAATTACTTCAAGAAAAAAGATATTAAACTTTAAGCAATCAAATATTTCAGCATATTATTTCTTCGTTGCTAATCTGATTTTTAGCGTTATAATGACTATTATACTTTATATAGTAGGTATCAAAGGAAGTCGATAAGGAGCAGCTGTGTGCGATTGAGTTAGCGCAATAACACAGGCAGGGGTCTGCAAAACAGACCCCTGCCCTACCCGTCAAAGACAGGGGGCGGTGCTGTGTCCTGACGACCGACGGGGTGGGACAATCCCCCCCCCGCGCCGTCCGCGTTTCGGAAAACACAATGGACGGTTCTTTGATTGTTTGTGCGACAATCTTGTGCGATATTGAAAAAAATAATGTTTGTTACTAATGGAGGGCATTATGTGGTTTAAAAACAAATATGAAACTCCCGGCAAAGACTATACCATTCCGCAAATTGATTTAAGCGTACCGCCTGAAAATTTGGACGAAAGCTTACGCTATCTGTTTACCCCGTCCACGGTGGACGAGGGGCAGGGCTATTTGGGGCACCCCGATTCGGTATTGCTTAAAAACGGCGATATTTTGACCTTTTTCCCCGAGGGGCACGGCAAGGGCAGAACGCTGTCGCGCATTAGCCACGACGGCGGCAAAACCTATCCCGACACGATTGAAAATCCCCCGAAAAGTTGGGAAACCTCGCTCGAAACCCCGACGGTATACCGCTTGGAATTCACCGAGCGAAACTGGGCAGACAAGTTAATTCTCATCTGCGGCAACCCAAAATGGCCGGGCGTGCCCACGCCGGGCGGCTTCAATGTGTCGCTTTCGTCGGACGAGGGCAAAACATGGAGTGAATACGAACGGTTTTACGATTATGACAACAAAGCCTTTTCCTGCACGCCGATTGTGCCGATGAGCTCTTTGACCAAACTCAAAGAAAACGGCAAATTTGTCGACAAATGGATGGGGCTGTTCCACGAATGTGTGCCGGGCAGACGGTTTGTGAACTATAAAACGATTTTAACCTTTGACGACGCGGGCAATATGCATTGGTCCAAGCCCGAACGGTATTTCAAAGCATACCGCGGGATGGAGAAAAACTCGAATATGTGCGAAGTCGAATGCGTGCGCTCGGACGGCGGCACGGGCGACGAGTTGATGCTCATTACCAGAAGCAACACGAAAAAAATCAATTCACTTTTGAGTTTTTCGCGCGATGAGGGCAAAACCTGGTCAAAACCCGTCGAAGCGCCTGCGGCGCTCAACGGCGAACGCCACCACGCAGAGTGGCTCCCCGACGGGCGGCTGTTCATTACGTTCCGTTCGATTGAGCGCGATGCGCAGAAACGCGCAAAAAATTATGAGAAAAAGACGATGCATTGGTATTCCGAAGGCTGGATCGCGTGGGTCGGTACATACGATGACCTCAAAAACGGGCGCGAGGGGCAGTATCGCCTGAAAATCGCGCACACCTATTTGAACAACCAAACCGCGCCGTGCATCACTGCCAATGCGGACACGGGCTACTGCGGCAATGTGGTACTGCCCGACGGCACGGTCGTCACTTCGTCTTACGGCATATTCTCGACCGAGCAGAAAGAAAGCGGCACCTATGCGACCGACAAAGGCAAACAGGTGCGCAAAACCTATATTATTTCCAAACGCATTCGGTTGGAGGATGCGGAAAAATTGCTGAAATAACCGTGCGGGAGGGGAAAATATGGAAAAGGCAAAAAAGCGCCTTTCCAAAGGCAGAATTTGCGGGATTTTCCTCGGCAGTGTGATTTTCCTATTGTTTACGCCGCTTGTTTCGTTCGTGCTGAACAGCGGTTCGGTTTTCGGTATGGTGGTCGGCATTTTGATTGTGCTGTGCGCTGTATTTTCCACGAAAATCAAAGGTTTTTTGCAAAGTTGCCGAAACACCGCACAGGGTAAAGTCTTGCTGACCGTCGGCGCGGTTTTGTTGACGGTATTTTGCCTTTGGGCAATCACCGTTACGGTGCTTGTGGTACGCGGGTTTGCCGCCTCTGCCGAAATCCCCGAAAATTCCCCCGCCGTGGTGCTCGGCTGTGGGGTCAACGGCGAAAAGCCGAGCGCAATGCTAAAAAAACGCATTGACGCGGCGTACGACTATTTGACCGAAAATCCGCAGGCGGTGTGCATTCTTTCGGGCGGCAAGGGCGATGGAGAGAACCTCTCCGAAGCGCGGTGTATGTATAACGCGTTGACGGAAAAAGGCGTTGCCCCCGAACGGCTGTATTTGGAGGAAAACTCTACCTCCACCGCCGAAAATATGCAATATTCCAAACAGATTTTGACGGAAAAGGGATTGGGCGATACGGTGGTGCTCATTACCACCGATTTTCACCAGTTCCGCGCAGGGTTGCTCGCCGAAAAGCAAGGTTTGCAAACCTATAAGGTAAGCGCGCGTTCGGGCGTGTTCGCCCTGCCGACCTTTATCGTTCGAGAATGGTTTACATTGATCGGGTATTTTTTTGCGCAATAACAGAAAACAGGCATAAGCATCCCCGCCCTGTTATAGGGCGGGGATTCGTTTTTCATTCGCGTGTCTGCGGGGTTTGATGTGTTTTGCCCCACCGGCGCGGTCACATTTGTTGCCCGTCAGAGGGCGGAAATGGCGGGCGATTCGTGAATCGCCCCTACAACCGTAGGGAACGGTCTTGACCGTTCCGTAAACCTCCCCACTTGTTGGGGAGGTGGCACGCGCAAAGCGCGTGACGGAGGGGAAAATTACATCAAAATCGACGGGCGGGCGTGGAAACCCGCCCCTACAACGGGGCGCCGAGTCGTCGCCCCCTACGCTCGCATTGTTTTTTCGCAAAGCGCGTGACGGAGGGGCAAATCACATCAAAATCGACGGGCGGGCGTGGAAACCCGCCCCTACAAACGGGGCGCCGAGTCGTCGCCCCCTACGCTCACATTGTTTTTTGTGCGTAGGGAACGGTCTTGACCGTTCCGCAAAATTATATCAAATTACGCGGGCGAACACAGTTCGCCCCTACGAGTAGGGAACAACCTCCGTGTTGTTCCGTAAAATCACATCAAACCTTGCGGGCGATTCGTGAATCGCCCCTACAATTTTTCATTATTCATTTTTCATTATTCATCCATTTTCGGGGTGCCGAGTCGTCGCCCCCTACGCACGAAATGCATTTTACAGGGTAGGGCGGGGGCTTGCTCCCGCCGTTAATTCACATCGAACCCCGCGGCGGGAGCAAGCCCCCGCCCTACCCTAAAATCTTTATTCCGTGCGTACGGAACGGTCAAGACCGTTCCCTACACGCACAACCCCCCCATTTGTCATCCTGAGCGAAGCGAAGGATCTCCAATAGCGCAAAACAAAAATATACGAGACGAGATTCTTCGCCTATCGGCTCAGAATGACAATCGGGCGGATTCTTCGCCTGACGGCGCGGAAGGACAAAAAATTTTTCGAGCGCGCGGGGATTTTCGCATACGGCGGCAAAAAAACAAGGGCACGGCAAAAACCGTACCCTTGCAAAATCCGTATTTTGATTTTCTTACGCAAGTTCTGCGAAGTATTTGATGGTGCGGACCATCTGGCTGGTGTAGGAGTTTTCGTTGTCATACCACGAAACAACCTGTACCTCATAGAGGTCGTCCGCAATCTTCGCAACCATGGTCTGGGTTGCATCGAACAAAGAGCCGAAACGCATACCGATCACGTCGGAGGAAACAATCGGGTCTTCGTTGTAGCCGAAGCTTTCGGAAGCCGCCGCTTTCATTGCCGCGTTAATGCCCTCTTTGGTCACATCGGCACCTTTGACAACTGCGGTCAAAATGGTGGTGGAGCCGGTCGGAACGGGCACGCGCTGTGCGGAACCGATGAGTTTGCCGTTGAGTTCCGGAATCACCAAGCCGATGGCTTTTGCAGCGCCGGTGGAGTTCGGAACGATGTTTGCAGCGCCTGCGCGTGCACGGCGAAGGTCACCTTTTCTGTGCGGGCCGTCCAAAATCATCTGGTCGCCGGTGTAAGCGTGAATGGTGCTCATGATACCACTCTGAATCGGTGCATAGTCGTTGAGCGCTTTCGCCATGGGCGCCAAGCAGTTGGTGGTGCAGGAAGCCGCGGAGATGATTTTGTCCTCTGCGGTAAGGGTGTTTTCGTTTACGCTGTAAACGATGGTTTTCAGGTCATTGCCTGCGGGTGCGGAAATAACAACTTTCTTTGCGCCTGCGTCAATGTGTGCCTGCGATTTGTCTTTCGAGCAATAGAAACCGGTGCATTCCAGAACAACGTCTACGCCGATTTCGCCCCAGGGGAGCTCTGCCGCGTTTGCTTTCGCATAGATTTTGAGGGTTTTGCCGTCCACGGTGATGGTGCCTGCTTCATCGTCAGCGGAAACGGTGTGTGCCGCTTCGCCGATTTTGCCGCAGTAACCGCCCTGTGCGGTGTCATACTTCAGAAGATGTGCAAGCATGGAGGGCTTGGTAAGGTCGTTGATGGCAACGACTTCATAGCCTTCTGCGCCGAACATCTGTCTGAATGCGAGACGGCCGATACGGCCGAACCCATTGATTGCTACTTTAACTGCCATTGGGATTACCTCCAAAAAATAATATTTATTTTTTTGCGATACTATTCTATAACGGAACGGCAAAATTTGCAAGAACTTTCGGGAAATTTCTGCCGTTTTGTGAAAACTTTGTCAAACTGCCTAAAATAATTGGTAAATCCGTGCGGGTTGGGTATGCTATTGCTATATGAATTAGTATAAACCCGAACAGCCGCAGTATACATTTTTGAAAGGAGGCTTCTTCAAACGGAACTGTTAGACGCTTTGCATCGGTTGGAGACAGATTTTGACGAACACGCACAAAACGGCACAGTCCGCGCCGACCTGCAAATGTATTTTGACGCGCTGTGTATGGCAGAGCAAACCGCCCCCGCGCCGGAACTGCTTGCGGCGCGCGTCGGCGGCTTACGGCTGTTGCGCGCCTTACAAAACCGCACACCGCCACAAAGTGCCGCCCCGCCAATGTGTGTGCCGCTGTCTGCCCTGTGTGAAAGCGCGGCCTTTTGCGCGGATTTGCTGTGCGGCGAAGCGCAAAAGCGCGTGTTTTTCACGGGAGAGCCCCATATCACCGCCGCCTGCCGCCCGCAGGCGGTTTTGTGGGCGACGCTCAATCTGCTCTCCAACGCCTTGCAGTACAGCGCAGGACGGTATATTTTTATCGATACGGCATCGGTCGGCGGCAGGGCGGTGCTGACTGTGGCAAGCGAGGGGGATTTCCCCGTTTCCGTTTTTTATGCGGCGCAAAAACACCAAGGCGGCGGGCTTTGGTTTGCCGCGCAAACCGCGCGGCTGCACGGCGGCGGGTTATATCTCGCAAAGTCTGCCGCGTTTGCCTCGGTTTCCTTTTCTCTGCCGAACGGGCGTGCGTCTTTGCCGCAATGGGCATTGCCCGATTTTACGGATTGGCTTGCCGACGGGCTGTCACCGGTTTACGCCGCGCTTTGCGACAGTATTTTTCCGAATGCCGCCCCATAAAATACACGAAAAGTGCGCAATCCGATTGAAAAACTGCCCGTTGCGCCGCAAAAACAGCCGAAATGCGGCGAAATCCGCATTTTTCGGGCAAAATTGCCCGTTGCGGTTCTTTTGAACCTGTGATACAATCAAGACATAACGAAAGGAGGAGATAAGATGTTGAGAACAGTCCCGGGGACGGTCTTGCCGTGGACGGACGGCTTACAGCAAAATGCGTTCGCGGTGCTCTCGCCCGTATTGGCGGTGACAAAAGGCTTGACATTAAGCCAACTGCGGGAATTGACGGGTTTAGAGGGCTCGACTATTCAAAATTGGGTAAAGCGCGGCTGGGTAGAACGGCCGACAGGGAAGCGTTACGGCGAACAGCAGATTGTGCGTATTGTGATTATCAATATGTTGCGCAATTCCATGCAGCTCGACAAAATCATTGCGCTGATGACCTACATAAACGGGCAGGTCGATGACCGGAGTGATGACATCATCCCCGACCGCGAGTTGTTCAGCCTTTTGTGCGCCGTTATTCACGAGGCAGACGAACAGCAAACCACAAACCGCGAAAAACTGGCGGAAATTATCGAACAGCATCTGGCGCAATACCGCGGGCCGAACGCGGATTCCAAAGAAAAACTCGAACGCGCCGTGCTATGTATGGTTTTGGGGTACGTTGCCTCAGAACTGAAAAAACAGGCGGATACGGAATACGATAAGCTGGGCTTATAACCATAAAAAGGAGGCATACATATGATTTTAACCACAACACCGAATGTTGAGGGCTACCCCGTAAAAAGCTATTTGGGACTGGTTTGCGGCGAGGTGATTTCCGGCGTGGACTTCGTCAAAGACTTTGCCGCAGGACTCAGTAACTTTTTCGGCGGCCGCTCAAGCACTTATGAAGAAGAACTGATTGCCGCGCGCGAGCAAGCCATTAACGAAATGGCACAGCGTGCCGCGCAAATGGGTGCAACCGCCGTAGTCGGCATTGATATTGATTACGAGGTGCTCGGACAAGGCAATATGCTGATGGTGACCGCCTCGGGCACCGCGGTAACGATTTGAACGCGGATGCGCGGGAACAAAACCAACCCGGGTGCGCAATTTGCACCCGGGTTTTTCCGTTTTGCCTGCTTCAATGAAACAAGGGGATAAAGAGAAAAATCGGGGGTATCGGGGTGTTGACGGAACGGGCAATCATACTCCCTGCACCCGAGGTACAATGTGTTCGTTCCGCCAACCTCCCATTTGAATCCCCCGCAACAAAAGAAACGCACTTTGCTGAAAATTTCCGTTGAAAAACCGTCTTGGATATGTTAAAATACAAGTATATATGCTGATGAAGTGTTTGCTTTTATGCGCATGACAGCATCAATCTACCTAAGAAAGGAACGATAACGGGCAAAGGGCAGATGTTCTGCCGTGCGCCGCCTGTATCGCAGGGCAAGGAAAATGAACGGTAAAAAGAACGGAAACAAAAAAATTATCCTACTTTCGCTTGTGCTGTTGGCTGCCGTATTCGTAGGGCTTTCCGCTTGCAAGGGCGACAAATCGGGTGGCGGCGAAACGGTTGTGGTCACCGATGAAAACGGCGTGCCCGTAACCGATGAAAACGGCGAGGCGATGACCGTTGTTTTGGAAACCACCATTGTCGAGGTCACCAATGCCAACGGGGAAAAGGTCTACGACGAAAACGGCAATGTCAAAACCTCGGTGGTCTATATTCCGCAGGAGGTCGGCGTGCCCGTGACCGATGAAAACGGCGTGCCGGTGACGGATAAAAACGGCGAGGTTTTAACCACCATGATTATCGTGCCGCCCACCACAGGCGGACCGGCGGTGACGCAAGTTCCCGTTACCGACCCGAATAACGGCAACACCATTTTAGATGAAAACGGCAACCCGTTAACGGAAACTGTAATCTATACAACCAACCCCGCAACGCCGGGCGACAACAGCTCTAACTGGGGCGCAACCTTCGGCGGCACGGGGAATGACAATTTCGTCGGCACGGCGGCCACCGCAGACGGCGGCTTTGTGGCGCTGATGCAGTCCAACTCCAAAGACGGCAGTATGTCGGCGCTGGCGGGCAATTCCGCAACGCCGATTCCGGTTTTGATTAAATACAAGAAAAACGGCACGGTTGCTTGGCAAAAGGCCATTTCTTCCGACCGCGGGATGATTGTCACCGGCATTACCGTGGATAAAAAGGACAACATTGCCGTGTGCGGGTACACGAAATCGACAAATTTGGGCTTTACAAATGCGGGCGATTTTGACGCGGTGGTGATGAAATACAATGACCGCGGCGATTTGCAATGGACGCAAAGTTTCGGCGGCTCGATGACCGACGGCTTTGAAGCGATTGCGGCATCTCCCGACGGCGGCTTTGCCGTGGTGGGATATTCTTCCTCTGCGAACGGCACAGGCGCTTCGCTGGGGCTTTCCCCGCAAAACAGCGCGTCTGTTTTGGTGAAATATACGGCGGACGGTGCTGTCGCCTTTATGCAGGCGGTCGGCTCTACGGGGGATTCGCTGACGGGTGTGGATGTGGATACAGACGGCAATATTTATGCGGTCGGCTCGTTCTCCTCGGGGGCGTTGTTCCAAAGCTTCGGCAGAGCGGACGCGTGCGTGTTGAAATATTCTCCGCGCGGCGAACGGCTTTGGTTTGCGCAATACGGCGGCTCGGATATTGACAATTTCACGGCGGTGGCGGCATCGGGCGACGGCGGTTGTGTGATTGCCGGCCGTTCCAAATCAACCGACCATTCGCTGAACAGACTGTATAACCAGGGCGGCTATGACGCGATTTTGGTGAAATTTGACGCCAACGGCACGATGGCTTGGGACCGCAATTTCTGCGGCTTCTTTGACGATGCCTTTACCGATATTGTTGCAACGGCAGACGGGTTCGCCGCAGTGGGCTATTCCAATTCCGCCAACCGCGATTTGCGCGCGGTCGGAAACCGCGGCGGCAGTGATGGCTTTGTTGTCACCTTGAACAGCAGCGGCAAAATCACCTCTGTGCAAGGGTACGGCGGCAGCCGCGACGATAAATTCCAAAGCCTTTGCGTAACGGCGGACGGCAATATTGTTGCCTGCGGCTCTACGCTGTCGGCAGACGGGGATTTGGTCGGTTCTGCGGCAAGCAGCAACGGCGAAAACACCGTGGGTATGATTGCAAGATTTTCATAACGGCGACCGCCACGGGGCAAAATAAAAGAAAAGAGTTTGGCAGATGGAAGAACAGACACAACCGGGGTATTTGCCCCTGCGCCACTATGTTTTATGGCTGATTCTGCGCGCGGGGATTATGATTTGGGGAATTTACGGGCTGTTTCACGGCTCGACTGTTGAATTTTTAGAAGCGATTTTCGCCATCCTGTTTACCCATATGTGGGATTATTTTCAGGTGTTTGGCGGCAATGCCTTTATCACGCGCGTCGATTACATTTCGGGCACGATGCTCAATGTGTTTATTTTTATCGGCGTGGTGGTCGGCACCACCCTGAACAACCGCACGAACTTTCAAAGTTTTGATTTGGTAACGCATTGCTGTGCGGGCTTTATTGCGGCGTGGTTCGGCTACGATTTCGCGGTGATTATGCAAGGGCGCTACGGGCGGCTTTCACCGGCGCTGACGGCGATGTTTTCCATTTGCTTTTCTCTCGGGATTTCCGTGGCGTGGGAGATTTATGAATTCACAATGGACAGACTGTACGGAATGGCATTGCAATGCTCCACGCCGACCTCGGAAACGGGGCTTATCGACACCATGGTGGATTTCATCATTGCGGCGGTCGGGGCGCTTGCCGGCATGTTTACGGTGGCGTTTTACCGAAACGGCAAATTCGGAAAACATAAAAAACAGATTCGTGCACGGATTTTGCGCGAAAAAAAGGATGCGGAGCGAAAAGACCGCCTTTGGGAGGCCTATGTAAATGAGCAAAATCATCATTTCGACTGACAGCCCGGCGGATGTGCCGCCGGAAATTTGCGAAAAATACGACATTCGTGTGATTCCGTTGCACATCTTGTTGGACGGCAAATGCTATGAGGATGGGGTGAACATCACCCCCAAGGACTTAATTTCGTTTTATAAGGAGACGGGCAAACTGCCGACCACCTCTGCAGTTTCGATTGCCGAATATGCCGATTGTTTCAAAGAATGGACGGCAGATGGCAGTTCCGTAGTGCATTTGAGTTTCACTTCTAAACTTTCCTCTACGCACCAAAACGCGTTGCTTGCGGCAGAGGCGTTCAACAATGTTTATGTTGTGGACTCCAAAAGTTTAACCACGGGCATTACGCTGTTGTGTATCAAAGCGGCGGAAATGGCGGCGGCGGGGTGTGACGCACAAACCATTGCGCACGAAATGGAATACAAACGCGAAAAAGTCATTACAACCTTTGTGCTCGATAAACTGGAATTCCTGCATAAGGGCGGGCGTTGCTCGGGTGTTGCGGCGCTCGGCGCGAATGTGTTGGGCATTAAGCCCTCGATTTTGATGCGTGACGGCGCCTTGATTGTCGGAAAAAAATACCGCGGCAAAATCGAAAACTGCCAAATGCAGTATGTGCGCGATTTGCTCACGCAGTACGCAGGGCAGATGGATACCGACCGCGTGATTTTGTGCCATACCGAGGGCGTAAGCGACGCGCAGTTAAAGGCGTTGCAAAAGGAAATTCACAAAACCGTGAAGTTTAAGGAATACATCACTTGCGGTGTGGGGTGCACCATCACTACGCACTGCGGCGAAAAAACCTTTTCGATGGAATTTATGCTGAAATGACAGGAGGCGGCAGGCAGATGAAAAAAGCAATTTGCATGATGCTTGCGGGTGTGTTCTGCCTTCTTTCGCTTTGTGCCTGCACGCGGCGGGCGTCGGTATCTGTCAACGGCACCCCCATCGGGGAAGGGGTTGCGGCGTATTTTGTCGATGCGGCAAGGCAGGCGCTGCCCGATGCGACCGAAGAAGAACAAACCGCAGAGGCACATCGGCAAATTGCAGAATATGTTGCCGTAAACTCGGCATTCTCGGAACGAAATCTCGCCTTGACCACCGCCGAGAAGGCAGATGTTTCGCAGTCCGTCAACAATTTGTGGCGGCTGTTCGGCGGGTATTATACCGCATTGGGCGTGACAAAACAGGATTTGCTGTTGGTGGAGACCTCCAAAGCGTATAAAGATGCGGTTATGGCGGATTTTTACGCGCCCGACGGGGACGAGCCTGTCTCGGAGGAAACCTTAAAAGCCTATTTTAACGAGAATTATGTTGCGTTTAAGTCCGTCACGGGCTTTTTAACCACAGCGGATGACAGCGGCAATACCGTCACGCTGTCCGACGCGGACAAGCAGCGTCTTACGGCGCAGTTTGAAAAAAGCGCGGCAGCCATCAACGGCGGTTCTTCCGTAGAGGAACAGGCGTCCGCGATAGAAAACACCACGGCGAACACCGAAACGGTGGTGGTGCACCGCGACAATCCGAATTATCCCGACGGCTTTTTTGCGCAGGTCTCGGGTATTGAAAACGGTACGGCGCAAGCCTTTGTTTTGGGTGAATATATCTTTTTAATCCAACGCGAGGATATTACGGACGCCGACCGCAATTTATTTGCCACCTACCGCACGGATTGCCTGCGCACTTTAAAAGGCGCGGCGTTTGAAACGGTGTTGCAGGCGTGGAGTGCCGCCTACACGGTAACGGATTAAGCAGATTTGTCATTGCATTTTATAAATTTCGCATTTTTCGCGGTAGGCGTCTTCGCCTGCCGCGTTTTTGTGCCTGTAAACGGCGGAAAAGCGTGGAGAGATAAATTGGGGGTTGTGGGGGTGAACATATTCTATTTCGTGCGTAGTGGCCGGCGTCTCGACGACCCGTAAATTTTTCGCAATGCAAATTGGTTTATCGGTAGGGCGGGGGCTTGCCCCCGCCGTGGGATTTGCTTTGAATTACGGAACGGACAAACTGTAATGCGAGCGTAGGGGGCGACGACTCGGCTGCCCCTCCGTCACGCGCTTTGCGCGTGCCACCTCCCCGTAAACGGGGCGGTTTGCGGAACGGTCAAGACCGTTCCCTACACGCACAAAATACAATTTATAGGGTAGGGCGGGGGCTTGCCCCCGCCGTTAATTTACCTCAAACTCCGCGGCGGGAGCAAGCCCCCGCCCTACATGTACACGATTGATTTCATGCGTAGGGGCGATTCGTGAATCGCCCGCCGTTTCCGCCCCCTCCGAGAGGGGGCTGTCAAATGCACAGCATTTGACTGGGGGAGAGTTTTTTTCATTTCTCTCCCTCCGTCTTTTGCCTGCGGCAAAAGCCACCTCCCTCTGAGAGGGAGGGGATACGGGGCGCCGAGTCGTCGCCCCCTACGCCCAAATTGCATTTTTATTTTTCAATCGGAACGGTCAAGACCGTTCCCTACGCACGAAATGCATTTTACAGGGTAGGGCGGGGGCTTGCCCCCGCCGTTAATTTACATCGAACCCCGCGGCGGGAGCAAGCCCCCGCCCTACCCTAACCCTGTATTTCGTTCCTTCCAAAAACACCCCCACAACCCCCAATTTAACGCACAAAAATCGGTAGGAAATTCGCCGCATGCAACGGCGGTGCAAAGCAAAGCCCCCGACGAAACATACAGTTTGTCGGGGGCTTTGCTTATTTTGACAATGCGCTTATTTCTTTGCCTGTTTAGAATACTTCTGCAAATAAACAAACCGCATCAAACGGGTTTCAATCGGGTTAATTGGCTTGCCGGCATAGAACAACTTTTTGCCGATTTCGGTTTTACATTCCTTTTCCAATACCATTTCCACAGCGGTGGCATCATATGCACTGCCGGCAACGCAAAGCGCACCGTTGTTGGCAAGCAACACGGCATTTCTGCCCTTTAAGCCCTTGGCAACCTTTTTCGCGGTTTTGAGCGTGTCGTTGGGGTTAAAGGTGCGGTTTTTCACGGTCACGCCGCAAAGCTGCGCGAAGTCGTCAAGCAACGGTTTCAATACCTTGTTGGTCTTAGAAGCCGCCATAACCTCAGGGCTTTGGTTGTGCACGATATAGTTTACATCCTTGCGCTTTTTGTAGATTGCGCGATGCAGTTCGGCTGAGGCGGGGTAATCCTTGCCCTCCACCAAATCGCCGCTTTGAATGTCAATACGCACCATTTCGCCTTCGCCGTTGACGGCGGTAATGTTGAACACACTGCCTTCGCGTTCGCTGTTGTATGCGGCAAACTGCGGGGCGGCGGCCAGCTTTTGGTTGGCGAATTTGTCTGCAATATAGCTGTAAACGGTTTCAAGCCCTTCGGCAACTGCGCCCGTCCACTCTTTGTATTTGTTGGTAATAAAGCCTTCACAAACGGTTTCGAGTTCTGCGGCAACCGCAAAGGCATCTTCATAACTTTCGCCCATGCAAAGCGCACCGTGATGCGCCATAATGACGGCTTTGGAGTCGCTGCGTTTTATCGCGGCAACCACGCCTGCGCGCAGCTTGCCCGTACCGGGAAGCCCGTAAGCCGCCAGCGGTACATTGTCACCGATCACCGCGGCGCTCTTTTCGGAAACGGCGTTAATATCAAAGCCCAACGCACTGACAACCGACGCCTGCATTTGATGGGTGTGAATGACGAAATTTACTTCGGGGCGCAGTTTGTACGCCTCGGCGTGAA
This sequence comes from Ruminococcus sp., assembly GCA_004555265.1. Lineage (GTDB taxonomy): Bacteria > Bacillota > Clostridia > Oscillospirales > Acutalibacteraceae > Fimenecus. The sequence continues at coordinate 8,764 of SFIQ01000018.1, read as the reverse complement.
TGCCTTTTTCAGACGAGGGCTTTACATCGCCGTCGTAGGCAAGGTCTTCAATATTGACCAAAACGATTTCGTCGGGCGTAAGGTCTTCATACGCTCTGCCCGAGGGGGTAATTACAAACTGTTTGTCATCAATACGGCAGGAAATATTGCCCCAAGTGCGCGCAATCAAGCCCGATGCGACAACCTCTTTGCCGGCTTTAATTACAAGTTCTTTTGCTGCTTGAATATCCATTGGATTTCACCTCTACCTTTTACACAATGCAAAACATATCGGGGGCGGGACGAACTTCGCCCGCCCCCAAAGAGCTTACTGATTGATTCCCTTATTCGGTTTTAATCGCAACATTTGCCAAAACTTTATCGAAGCAGGTCAGTGCCTGGTCAATCATCTTCGGCGTGTATGCCGCGGAGGTATACAAGCGGCTGCCTGCCAAGGTAACAAGACCTTCTGCCATGTAAGCCGCGCCCATATACTGCATTTCTTTCTTGCGTTCGCTTGTTGCGGAAATAACGCCCGGAATCGTCCACGGCTTGCTCCAATTGATGGAGAAGTGCATGGTACCGACGGTTTCGAGGTGGCAAATGGAGCCTTCGTTCCAAACCACGAACGGCAGGTTGTATTTCGCAACCAATTCCTTTAAGCCCGCGGTCAAGCGGTCGCCCATCTGGCCGGCTTTCTGGCAAGCGTTCTGCTTGTCGATTTCTTCGAGGGTGAAGTAGCCTGCGCAGCAGGAAAGCGGGTTTGCAGTCATGGTACCGCCGGTGAAGGCTTTCTTAATCTTCATACCGGAATCATCGAGACCTGCGCCGAGGTATTTCATATATTCTTTCTTACCGCCGACGCCGCCTGCGCCCGGATAGCCGCCCGCGATAACTTTACCGAAGATGGTCAGGTCGGGCGATACGCCGAAGTAGCCCTGTGCACCCGCCATGCCGATACGGAAGCCGGTCACCACTTCATCGAATACGAGCAATGCGCCGTATTTGCGGCAAAGACGCTCAACGCCTTTGTTGAAGTCGTATGCAAGGGGCGTGGTGCCGCTTTCGGGGCCGACCGGTTCAATAAAGACAGCCGCTGTGCCGCCCTTAAACTGGTTCATCCAAAGTTTTCTTTCCAAATCTTCCAAATCACCGGGGAAGAATTCCTGCGTATGTTTGAAGAGGTAAAGCGGTACGCCGTTTGCCTGTGTGAATTTTGAGCCGGGAACACGGATGCCGTAACCCAATTGGTCAGACCAGCCGTGATACGCGCCGCCCATTTTCAATATGTTCTTTTTGCCGGTGGCAAGACGCGCCACACGAACCGCCGTCATACAAGCCTCTGTACCCGAGCCCTGCATACGGAACATATCGACGGTTTCCACGCTGTCCGAAATCTTTTTCGCCAGTTTGTATTCAAACTCATGGAACAAACCGGTGGAAGGGCCGCAGGTGTTTAACAGGTCGATCACCTGCTCACGCACGACCTTCGGGTTGGAGCCGAGCACGGTCGGGCCGCCTGCCTGCAAGAAGTCAAAGTATTTGTTGCCGTCAACATCATAAAGATATGCGCCCTCTGCCTTGGTGAAAACCAACGGGAAGGGATAGTTGAACGCGAGGTTGTGCTGCACTCCGCCTGGAATGACTTCACGCGCCTCGGAAATCATTTCTTTGGACTTCGCGCACTTTTTCTCATAGTATTCGTCTTCATACTTTTTCAGCACATCGGGCTTGATGGTGTAAATCGGCTTGGCGATTAACTCATCGAGCTGTCTGTTGATGGCCGCAGCGTCATGGTATTCCGAAATTGCAAATCTGGTATCCATTAAAAATCCTCCGATTTCTCAGGCGTGGCTTCCCCCGCCCATATTTTTTTGCAACACACCGTTCGGTGAATTGCCGTTCACTTGCATTATACCACAAAACAAGCCGATGTCAACGCTTTTTTTGTTGAAATCCGCAAATAAACTGTGAATTTTTCGCACGGCAGATAATTTTTAACTATGATTGACGAAGTTGTCGAAAATATAGTTAATTTTTGTCTATAATTGCTTTTGTAAATACCGCATACCGCGCGGTGATGCAAAACAGGGAAAAACGCACGCTTTTGTGCGGAAAAAGCGAAAAAATGCAACTTTCCCGAAAATTTATCTTGAATAAGTCCCCCGGTATATGCTATGATAAAGTGTATTTATTTGCAGAAAAGGGGATGGGCGCAAATGGATTTACAGAAGCATCACAAACCGACATTTGACAATATCTCCGCGGAAAAGCGCGAGCGTATTATCGGCGCCGCGACCGGCGAGTTTGCCGCAAAGGGTTTTGACAACGCCAATATGAATGTGATTGCCAAAAAAGCGGATGTCAGCGTCGGCTCGCTTTACAAATACTTTGAAAACAAACAGGATTTGTTTTTAACGGTCATTCAGTACAGCATTCACAGTATGGAGGAATTGCTGAGCGTGCTTGCGGTCAGCAATGAGGACATTTTGGTGAAAGTGGAGCGCATCATTCGGGAAATTCAGCGTTCCTCCAAAGAAAATGCAACGCTGATGAAGCTGTATAACGGCATGACCGCCGAGAGCAATCCGCGCTTTGCTTCGCAGTTTGCGTATGAAATGGAGGCGCTGACCGCGTCCATTTACCGCAGAGCGATTGAAGAAGGACAGAAAAGCGGCGAAATCCGCACCGATATTGACGCGGCGTTTGCGGCGTATTTATTGGATAACATTTTTATGTCTCTGCAATTTTCTTATGCGTGCGACTATTATGTGGAACGGTTTCGCATTTATGCGGGCAACTCCATTACACAGCGAGACGATTTTGTGGTGGAGCAATGCCTGAAATTCGTAAAAAGCGCGCTGAAAAAGTAACTTTATTCTCTGTTGGGAGGTAAACAATATGGTCAATCCGATTTACACGATTGCCTATGACATCGGTACCACGGGTGTAAAAACCTGCCTGTTTTCCGTCACCGATAAAATTGAACTGCTCGCGGCGGCAAGCGAAGGCTACAACCTGTATGTGTTGCCCGGCGGCGGTGCGGAGCAGGACCCCGACGAATGGTGGGAGGCCATGGTCAAAAGCACCAAAACCGTGATGAAAAAGGTGAAGGTGGACAAGAAGGATATTTCGGGCATTTCGTTTTGCTCGCAAATGCAGGGCCTCGTGCTTGTGGATAAGGACGGCAACGCCGTGCGCCGCGCGATGAGTTATATGGATCAGCGCGCGCGTGACGAGCTCAAAAAAGGCATTGCCTACGGCCCGCAGATTGCCGGCGCCAATGTGCCGAAACTGTTAAAGGCTCTGCAAATCACCGGCGCGGTGGCATGCTCGGTGAAAGACCCCGTTTGGAAATACAAATGGGTGGAGGCAAACGAGCCGGAAGTGTTTGCCAAAGTACATAAATGGCTCGATGTCAAAGAATACCTCATTTGCCGTATGACCGGCGAATTTGTGATGACGCCCGACTCGGCCTTCGGCACACTGCTTTACGACATCCGAAAAGGCAAAGAGGGTTGGAGCAGTGCGATTTGCAATATGTATGGCGTGCAGGAAAAACACCTTGCGAAAATCGTCCGCTGTACCGACCGCGTCGGAAAACTTCGTAAACAGCAGGCGGAAGAACTGGGGCTTGAAGAAGGCACAGCCGTGTTCGGCGGCGGCGGCGACGCTTCGTTAATCGGCGTGGGCGCAGGTGCCGTCGGTTTGGGGGATACACATATTTACTCGGGCACCTCGGGCTGGGTTTCCACCGTGGTGGACAAGAGCGTTGTCGATGCCAATGCGATGATTGCCGCGATCATCGGCGCACGCGACGGCTATTTCAACTATTTTGCAGAGTTGGAAACCGCCGCAAAATGCGTGGAATGGGTGAAAGACCATTTGGCGCTGGATGAAATTGATATTTATCTCGACAAGAGTCACGATTTGAAGCATCACCGCGAGGACAGAGAGGTGGTATATACCAATCTGTATGACTATATGATGGCGGTGGTGGATACCGTTCCCGTCGGCGCGGGCGGCGTTATTTTCACCCCGTGGCTGCACGGCAACCGTTGCCCGTTTGAAGACCCGAACGCGCGCGGGATGTTCTTTAACATCAGCCTCGAAACCGGCAAATCCGAAATGATTCGCGCCGTGGTGGAGGGTGTTTGCTACCATCTGCGCTGGATGCTTGAAACGCAGGAAAAGAAAGTCAAAACTTCCGATACCGTGCGCTTTGTCGGCGGCGGCGCATTGAACGATACCACCTGCCAAATTTTGGCGGACTGCACCGGCAAAATCGTGGAGACCGTGGAAAGCCCGCAGAATATCGGCGCTGTCGGCGCGGCGGCGACGATTGCGGTCGGCGTGGGCTTAATTCACGATTTGGGCGAGGTCAAACCGTTGATTCCCGCGGCAAAGACCTTTTATCCGAATCCGGAAAACAAGGCGGTTTATGACCGCAACTTTAAGGTCTATAAAAATCTGTATAAGGCGAACAAGGAAAACTTCGCCATACTCAACGGCGAGGATTGATTTCGGGGTGCAAATGTGCTATACTGTTTGTATCCGAGACAGTTCTCTCGAAAGGATTTGAACGATTATGAAAAAGCAGGTTCTTGCAATAATACTTGCAACGCTTCTGATTTTATCCACTTTTGCGGCTTGCGGCAAAAAATATTTGGTCTATACCGATGATTCCGGTGTGGAACATCCCGTTTTAACCGATGCCGAGGGCAACACCATGGTCAACGAGTATGGGCAAATTGTCATTGGCGTGACCGACAGCCGCGGGCATCTCGTGACCGATGAAAACGGCGAAAACGAAACTCGTGCGATTGCATTCCCGTCTGCGATTGTAAAAGACAATCTGTATGAAACCGCCAATTTCAAATGGGAAGTGCCTGAAAAGCTCTGGTATTTTGAGGGGAACACCCTGCACAAAAAGGATTCCGGTGTGTATGTTACCGTATCGACTGTGACCGATTATGAGGACTTTGCGGCCTTAGAGGAAGGTATGGACGCGCAGTTGGAATCGATGCTCTCGAAAACCAATGGGCAGTTGACCTCCGAGAAATCCAAATGGGTGATAGATGCCGGCCCGAACGCTTTACAATATGATTATGAAATAAAAGACCAAGACGGCAATTTGTATGAACAGCGGACGGACATTTTCTTCTCTGGTCAATATGATTAAATTCCGCTAAATCTGTTTTGTACAGGTTTGACACAAATTTGCGAAGTTTCGGCAGCCCCCGACAATGCGTCGGGGGCTTTTTTATAGGCAAAAACCGAAGAAAAAGGAAATATTACAGAAGCCGTCCGTCACTTTGTCCTTCTGCACCGTGCGGCGAAGAATCTTGTTGCGTATCGTTCGATTTTGTGCTGTTCGAGCGCCTTCGCTTCGCGCAGGATAACAAATTGGGGTTAGTGGGAGTGTTTTGGGAACAAACGAAATACAGGATTTGGGTAGGGCGGGGGCTTGCTCCCGCCGTTAATTTACATCGAACCCTGCGGCGGGGGCAAAATTCTCCGAATTCGGGCACCTTGCGGCGGGGGCAAGCCCCCGCCCTACTCTATTATAACAGACATTTCCCCGAACAGGGGAATCACCCCGCCCTACCCTGTAAATTGTATTTTGTGCGTGTAGGGAACGGTCTGCAAAGCGCGTGACGGAGGGGCAAATCACATCAAAATCTACGGGCGGGCGTGGAAACCCGCCCCTACAACGGGGCGCCGAGTCGTCGCCCCCTACGCTCACATTACATTTTTATTTTTCAATCGGAACGGTCAAGACCATTCCCTACATTTTGTAAAAAAAGTGGACCAACTTAACTTTTTAAAACGGTTATTTAGGCGAAAGCGAAATATATAACATTTAAAGGAGAGAAGACTATGCCAAAAATGATTTTAATAGCACATAATAAGCATTTGAGAGAAACTCGAATCGGTGCAAATCTCGTCTTCTATCACTATATTAAGAACAACAGTGCTTATATTTATGACCCACCTGCGGAAAATCAACCACGAATAGAAGAAGTTCCAAAATTCTTTCGTGCTTATCTCAATGGTGAAATCAAAGATATACCATTTTACATAGACCCAAAAGATGTTGATGTACTTAGTGTAAATGTTGGTCGTGTATGCTATCAAAGATATACAAGTGAAGCGTTCGAGAAAATGGTTGCTGAAATGAAAAAGATTTCAGAAGAATACAATGTTGATGTCATTCTGTGGATTAAACATTATTTTATTAAAAAAAGAATGAGCATAGCCGACATTCAAAGAGAACGAAGTACGATCGGCAATGTTGAAAAGTATTTTGATATTATCTTCGCGGTTGACCCTGTTACAACAATAAAAGGGTGCGTGGTGCGAGTCCTTAAAAACAATTTCGGCAATTTGTCCGAGCATTATATAGATTAAAGGAGTAATTAAAATGACAAAAAATGATTGGGTGCAGATGCGTCAGCAACAAGAAATTGCAGGACTTGACCCCGACAAAATGCCTATGACACTCTCCCCCGAACAAATCAAAGGAATGAGCAAAGCCGATTGGTATGAGCTTGGCATGGAGTTGCAAATTGCAGGTTATGATGTGTTCAAAAAAATAGACAACAAAACCTCCCCTTGATTAAAGGGAGGTAAGTCTATTTGTCCTTAAGAAATTGTATAATAACTTCATCAAGCACGGGATTTAGTTCATTTTCAATGTATTCGATATTATTGTCGCCAAAAACTTTACCTTTATTGTGTGGCCTGCCACTTCCGTGATATGTCCATATACAATAAAATGGTGTTCCATCCTCGTAATACAGACGAAATGCTGATGTGTTATTTTTTTGTCCATCGCCTTTTAACAACTCTTCTTTGTTGCCATATGATTTTATCATTGATTTCCATAATTTGATAGGTACATCAGTTGCTGCTTGTATAACTATAATTTCCGGGTGCAAAATATCAATTTCTTTAAGAAAAATTTTGTAGCACTCATCCCGCATACTTTTTGTATGAGTTAATCCCCGTGATTGACTAGGTTGGCCAAATGCACATTTATAAATATTAGTAAGACAAAAATGTTTTAAGTATTCAACAAATCTATCATTAGAAAGTTCTTCTATACTTGCATTAATCGGTGGCTTTTCACCTAAAAGATTTGACAACAAATAAGATAAAACATATCGAACACCAATGTAATGGGAATTGGTTGCATCTTTACTTGGATTAGATATTTCAGTTATCCTGTAATTTTCCTTATTATCATGTTTGCCCTCTAACCCTGAAAACAGGATTTTAGGGTAAATTGTTCCATATTCTTTTCCAACTTTTACTCTATCAAAATAGAATTTAACAGGTTTTTCGGGTTCGTTAGGTTTGCATTTCTCCCAATGCTCGCAACGATTTCCACAACTCTCGTTACAGTATATATTTTCATACATTTCATTAAGTTGTCTTTCATAATCTTTATAACTCATTATCGAATGTCTCCATAACTTATTATTATCTGTTTTTATTTTACCAACAACCATTTTGCATGTCAACAATTCAATACGAGTTGAATGGTACAAAAACGGTACATTAATTATTATATAATTATCTCACAATATGCGCTAATTTCACAAAACTTGCTTTGTGCACCTATGCCGTATCTTATCAATTGTGAAAATGTTGCCACATATTGGTGCAAAGTAGCAAGAATTACAATTTGATTTCAATGTTTTTCGAAAAGAGTGATTTCTATGTCAAATAAAAGAATTGAATTATCCGGTACGGTTCATGTTAGATTTGCAGATGAAAATCTGTTTGAGGATAATGAGAGAAACTCATGGGATTATAGTAAATGTGATGTACTTGCTTTGTGTGAATATAATACTATGAACAGGCTTCCAAGATTTGTGACAAGATGTATAACTTGTGGTATAAAGCCACTTTGTGGTGTGTCATTTCATTTAGAAACACCCGAAAACTGTCTCACCAGACTAATTAGCATTGTGTGTTATGCAGAAAATGAGTATGGAACGGAAGAATTGGAATATCTTTGCTATCATTGTGATGATGGAGAGATAAAATATGAGGATTTCTGTAATCATGCAAAGCATTTACAAGTTGGATTAAGTCTTATATTTGATGAAGCAAGTATGCTTGCAATTGAGAATATTTTCGATACAGTTTTTATTCCTGATTTTATCGTGATAGCTGCAGAACAGTGCGGTTACAGAAGTTGGAAAATTTGCGAGAAAATCTTTGAAGAAAGAAATATTCCTGTTTGTGGTGGAGCATTTATTATGGATTGTAGTGTTGATGATGAAATAATTATAAAAGAAGATTTTGCACCTTACGGGGATAAAGCCTATGAATATGTAATTGAAAACCCACGAAAAATTGCCGATAGAATTTCGGGCAATTACAAATTTGATATTGCACTTATTGAAAGCATTGAAAAGAAAATCACCGGTGGCAGACGAAGATTGTAATGTCCTTTAAACAGCACATTAGATATTGAAAAAAGAAGAGATGCAGTATAATGCACTTATCTTATCTTTGATATGTTATCTTCGTTATAGCGATGTAATTCCTTGAAGTCAACGATTATACTAAACAGTAATTCCAACGCACCAAAAGATTCCACAGCTATAGCCTACGCTCAAAGGGTTGGAATTAAACATGAAGAAATATAAGAATAACCCGACTATTCATTTAGCCGGGTTTTGTTTTATTTCTTAGGTAATAAAGACATCGCTTTTTTTATGCGACTATCTGTACCTTTGAAATAATACCAAAGCAGATTGTCAAAATCCTT
>SFIQ01000050.1 GCA_004555265.1 Ruminococcus sp. | reverse complement strand
CGTTAGGGATTTGTAAACCTACGGTTTGCTGCGAGATTTTGCTGGCGCAAAACTCGTTTATCTGGCGTGTACGCTTGGGCGTACGTCTTAACGCTAAAGCGTTAGGGATTGTAGCACCTGCGGAGCAGTTCCGGAACGAAGTGGTGGAATGAGCCGCGGTTAGTCGGCGAAGTGCGGAAAGCCCGACCTGCCGTGAGGCAGGGAACGCAAAAAAAAAATCCCGGTTTACATTGTGTAAAGCCGGGATCTGAATGCTATCTATTTTTTAAACTTTTGATATTTTGGTACTGAAGCCTTGCATAAATTTCTTTAGTCCAGGTATTAAGTATGTCGGCGTCAGATTTGTCAACGTTCGACGGAAGTTTTGTTTTTGCAGCTTTGTTGTAGTTTTCTGCGGCTGTATTGTAATCTTTTGAATTTAGTGCGACTTCGGCCTTTGTAAGGTAAGCGGCTTTTTTCTGGACTTGAGGATTGTTTGAGAGTTTTGCAGTATTTTTCTTGGCATTGCTCGTTTCTTTCGGTTCATTTTTTTCTATTGCTTGAGAGTTGTTATTTCCGCCGGTTCTGCTTTCAATTCCTTTTACAATACCTTTCCATTTCTGGGCAAAACAAGCAGATGCTGTAATCATAATCAAAATCAATGCAATCTTTGATTTTTTTGATAAACACATAATAAGCTCCGAAAAAATATTAGATTGGTTTACGCCTCTATTGTTATTTCTTTTCATGGAAATTGTCAAGTAAAACTTTTTCTTTGCTTTGACCTGAATCAATTATGAATATAATGTTTGTCCCTTTTTTCGGGGCTTCGGCAGCGGTCTTCATTTCAATTAGTTGCACTCCGACCGCCACCGTGTCGGGCTTACAGTTTTACAACTTTTAGGCTTCGGATTGTGTTCTTGTCGGTTTTAAGGACTTCTATTTCAATCTTGTCCTGCCAGCGGAGTTTTTTTCCTTCTTCCGGAAAGTCTCCCAGTTTTTCTGTTATCCAGCCGCTGACCGTGGTAGAGCCGCTGGTTTCGTCCTCGTCAAGCTCAAAATATTTCATCATCTTGCTCACTGAAGTTTCGCCGCTTACAATAAAAGCATTTTCACCGCAGGGCTTTATGCAGCCGGAATCGCTGTCGCTGTCGTGCTCATCGTAAATTTCGCCTACAAGCTCCTCAAGAATGTCTTCCATTGTAATAAGACCCGAAGTTCCGCCGTATTCGTCTATCACAATCGCCATGTGGTTCCGCTCTTTCTGCATTTTTCGTAAAAGCAGGGAAATTTTTGTTGTTTCAATGGCAAAGAACGGTTTCTGCATAATTGACTTTATAAACAGGCCGCTGGATTTTTCGCTGTCTTTTGAGTTGTTTTTCTCATCCGCCTGAAACGCTCTGAAAAAATCTTTCTCGTGGATTATTCCGATGATTGTGTCGATGTCGCCTTCGTAAACCGGAATCCTTGAAAACCCGCTCTCCTCAAATTTCCTCATGATTTCTTCCGGCGCGCTGCTGGCCTCAACCGCGCAGATATTCACGCGCGGAACAAGAATGTCCTTCGCATCAAGGTCGTCAAATTCAATCACCGAGCGGATAAGGTTCGTTTCTTCCTTTTTAATCGTGCCGTCTTCCTCCGCTTCCTCAACCATGGTTATAATTTCCTCTTCGGTAATCACATCCTTAGCCTTAAAGCGGAAAATCCTGACAATCAGCTTCTTCCAGCCGGAAAACACAATGTTCAGCGGATAAAATAAAAAAATCAGAATTGAAATAAAAGGATAGACCGCCATCGCAAGTTTTTCCGCGCAGAATTTGCCGATGTACTTTGGCGTAATCTCGCCGAAAATCAGCACAACAACCGTAATCGCCGCGGTTGAAACTATGGACGGATTCAGCCGGCTTCCAAAAAGAATCTTTGCAAAAAGAAGCGCGCTTATTGTTGAAGCCGAAAGGTTCACGATGTTGTTGCCAATAAGAATTGTGCTTAGAAGCTTGTCGTAGGAATTTTCGCAGAGCGCAAGAACTTTTTCAGCCCTTCTGTTGCCGCCCGTTGCAAGCGACTTGAGCCGGATTCTGCTGGCGCTGGTGTATGCGGTTTCCGTTGCAGAAAAAAAAGCGGAAAAAGCAATCAAAACAAAAAGAGAAACAAGTAAGGGTATCGACCCGTCGGGCATAAAATCCCCCAAAAAATAAAATGCGGGAACATGCGTCCCCTATTCCGAAGAGTATAATATTTCGGGTGGTTGGTCAAATATCTGACAGAATATGTTCTCAAACTGACAGTCCTTTTCCGCTTCGATGCAAAGGTCGTAAAGGCAGCAGTTCTCGTTGGACTAATACGGATTGTCAGAAGTCCGCCACGTCGTCAACCGAAATCTGGGCGGTCAGGTGAAGAAGAATGTAGTCAATAGCCTTGTTTATTGTCTCTCTTGGAATAATTTTTTTCTTTTTTGGGCGTTCGCCGCAAAACTTCGTTTTGCTTCACGAGTTTGCTCTACAAACTCGTGCCGCCGGGCTTTTCACACTTCGCTATCCGCTCATTCCTTCACTTCGTTTCGGAACTGCTCCGCAGGTGCTTCAATCCCTAACGCTTCAATTGTCTTTCCGCCGTGTATCTTGCCCGCTCGCCGCCAATCAGTTTTGGCCTTGAGTATGCCGCCGTAATGTAGGCTTTTCCAATAAATTTCTGTTCCGGGTGGACTGGAACGGCGACTTCTTTTATATGCATTCCAATCAGCGTGCTTCCGATGTCAAGTCCTGCTGTAGCCTTTACGTGCTCAACCACAACAGGATCTTTAAAGCCGTAGTATGCCGCCGTCGCAAACGAGCCTCCTCCGTGAATCCACGGCACAACGCAAACTTCTTCAAGACCGAATTTTTCGGCGCACTCACGCTCAACAACAAGCGCGCGGTTCAAGTGCTCGCAGCACTGGCAGGCAAGAAAAATTCCTTTTGAAGAAAGAATCCGGTTTGCTGTCTCAAAAATTGTTTTTCCTGTTTCCTCGCTGGAATTTTTTCCGATTGAGCCGCCGGTAACTTCGCTTGTTGAACAGCCGATTACAAAAACCGAGCCTTTTTTCTGCGGATGCGAATCGAGCAGTTCTGTAATTATCTTTTCAAGCTGAGCGGAAACTTCAGAAAGGGATTCCGCCGTTGTCGTTCTATTTTCGTTCTGATTCATAATTTTGTCCTTATGGGCAGAATGGTATCACAATTTTTATTTTTATGCAGAGAGTTTTTTTCCCTTTCTGCTTCTAAAAAACAAGCTTCTCCTTTCCTGTAAGAAAATCGAGTGCGTTTATGTTTCGGATTCCGTTGAAGTCTGAATTCAGGTTTCTGTCCATCGTGATAAGAATTCTTGGGTACGAGTCCGGAATGTTTTTGAAGGCGGCAAGCTCGCGTTTCAGCGTCTCCTCGTCTTTTACGGTTTCTGCGACCTGGATGTAGAAGAGTGAGGTCTGGTTTTTTGCCACAAAATCTATTTCGGCGTCGAGGTTTCTTCCTGTGTAAATCGTAAAATGCTGCCGCTTAAGCTCAAGAAAAATCTGGTTTTCAAGGATGTGACCCATGTCGATATTTCTGTAGCCCAAAAGCATGTTCCGCAGTCCTGTGTCGGCGATGTAGTATTTTGAGATGTTTTTCAGAAGCTCCTTTCCGCGCACATCGTAGCGTTCGACCCTGTAGACTAGAAAACATTCCTCAAGAAAGTGCATGTAGTTTTCGACTGTGGGCTGGCTTGTTTTTCTTCCGGAGCTTGTAAGTGTGTCGCTGATTTTTTTTGAGGTGCAGAAATTTCCGCAGTTCTGGAACATGAATTTTATTACGGCTTCAAGAACCGCGACGTCCTTTATCTGATGCCGCCTTGCTATGTCCTTTACGATTATCGTGTTGTAAACTCCGTTCAGGTACTGATATACGCTTTCTGTGTTCTTTTTGAGCTGGACTGTGAACGGCATGCTTCCGAATTTTACGTAGTCGTAATAGTTTTCTTCGGTCGTCTGAGCCGGAAAATTATTTTCCTTTATGCATTCAAGGTATTCGCAAAATGAAAACGGAAGCATGTCAATCGTAACGTATCTTCCGCTTAAAAGAGTGGCAAGTTCACCAGACAGCAAGTCCGCGTTCGAGCCTGTAAGATACAGATCCACGTTTTTGCAGTTGAAAAGTGTTTCTACCGGCTTCTGAAAATCCTTGCACAATTGAACCTCGTCTATAAAAACATAGTTCATCCTGTCTTCCAAAAGAGCGGATTTTATAAACGCATAAAGATTGTGATATTCCAGTAAAAGCTCGTTGTCCAAGTCGTCAAGCCTGATGTAAGTAATCTGCCTTTCTGAAACGCCTCTTTCCAAAAGGCTCTGCATGAATTGTTCCATGAGCACGGATTTTCCGCAGCGGCGTATTCCTGTCAGAACTTTTATGACCTGCTTGTCTTTGAATGCTTCTATACTTTGAAAATATGTGTTTCTTGTCATTTATTCAAAGTGTACTTTGAAAATTTATATAAGTCAATGTTATTTCAAAGTATACTTTGGAAAATCTGCGAAGTTTGCTTTGTCCTGTCTGTAATTTTCTCCGGTTTTTTGCTATAATGACCGCATGATTCAGATTTTTGGAACAACAAAAAATTTTGACACAAAAAAAGCGCAGATGTGGTTCAAGGAGCGGAGGATTCCTTTTCAGTTTGTGGATTTAAAGGAAAAAGAGATGAGCCGCGGCGAA
>SFIQ01000017.1 GCA_004555265.1 Ruminococcus sp. | reverse complement strand
GATGGATTTTTGCTTTTGAGACGGCAGTCGGGCTGACGCCCGACAACGGTGAAAAAGTGAAAATACGCCGTAATATCAAATTTTCGGCATATTGTGTTCGACTCGCCTCACCTTAACGGCTTTTCTCGCGCAATTTTGGTTCTGCCGTCCGTTGGGATAAATCGGCAAAATTTGTTCACCCTATTTTTGTGCGAATTTCACGGGGAAAAACCCGCCTGTGTGTGCAAAGTTTGTGCGAAACGGGACTTGCAACACTTTTTGAAAAAGTGTATAATTATTTCATAAATGCTATATTGCGGTATTTTGCGTCCGCATTCCGTATTTTTTGCATAGATGAACCGCATTTTTCTTTTGTGATGGAAGTGGAGGACTGAGACATGGGCGGAGATTTACATTGCCATACCAAATTGTCGGATGGCTCATTGGGGATTGAAGATTTAATTACACTCGCCAAAAAGCGCGAGGTCGGCACGATTGCAATTACCGACCACGACTGTTTGGCGGGCACCGTGCGCGGGAAAATTATCGGTGACCGTTTCGGCGTGCAGGTCATTCCGGGGGTGGAACTGTCCGCAACCGATACCGAAACCGGCAAAAATGTGCATTTGCTTTGCTACCTGCCGGAGTTTCCCGACCGTTTGGAGGGGCTTTGCCACCGCAATTCGCTGGTGCGCAAAAAAGCCGCGCACTATATGATGCTGCAAGTCGCCAAGCGCTACCCCGTAACCGCCGAGTTTATTGTCAAATGCGCGACCGGCTCCACCAACATCTATAAACAGCATATCATGCAGGCGCTGATGGAATGCGGCTTCACCACCGAGATTTACGGCGAACTGTACCGCAAATTGTTTGATAAATCCGTTCCGGGCAATATTGCCGTCACACCGAAATACGCGGATATCATCGAGGTGCTGACCGCCATTCACGACGCGGGCGGGATTGCCGTTTTGGCACACCCGTTTCTGTTTGACAATTTGGACTCCCTGCCCCGTCTTTTGGAAAACGGCTTAGACGGCATCGAGGTTTGGCATCCGTCGGCAACCGAGGCGCAGCAGGCAGAGCTCAAAAAACTCGCTGCCAAAAACAAATTGCTGATGACGGGCGGCACGGATTTTCACGGGCTTTACAATTTCAACACCGTTTCTTTGGGCGACGTTACCGCACCCGATGACGCAGTGAGCAAATTACTCGGCTACAAAGCCAAACAAAAACGGCTGGCAAAAAAAGCACAAAAAGCGGCGGAAGCCGCCGCAAGCGGGGCGACCGTTTAAGTCCCCGCAGGAGGACAGTATGGAAGACAGCGATATTAAAATTTTCGGGCAAAAGCAAGCGCAAAGCTGTGACGACGAATTGCGCCTGATTGCGCTGATGGAAGAACAGCGCGCCAACGGCAACACCGAAAAGGCGGCAAAACTCGGCGACTATTTGTCGGACATTTTCTTACAGGAAAACGATTTGCTTGCGCGGTTGGAGCCGATAGTCGGCAAACTCGACTACCCGCAAAACATTGTATTTCAAATCAAAATTTTAATGTTTTTTGCGGCGGAATACACCATCAACCGTGTCTTGCCGAACACGGTGCTCAAGAGCACCGCCATCAACGCGCTTTACAGCAACATTAAAAGCGGTGACCGCGCGTTTTATGATGAATTTTCAGACGGGGCGGAATACAGTTTTTATTACCTCGCCATGCGCAAAGAAAGCGACAGCGTCATTGCCGAAATCGGCAAAGCATTCGCCATGCTTTGCGGCAAAGAAAAAGACGACACATTCATTTCTCTCGGCAAGCGGATGTTCAACCTCGTTTGCGAAGAAGTCGAAAGTATTGTGGAAATTTTTGATTTCAAAAATTAAAAACTTACACGCAAAAACAGCCTTTCGGGGTTCCCGAAAGGCTGTTTTCTTTTTTATCTTCTGTGTGCTTCAAAAAAGGCGAGCATTTCCGCAATCGTAACCTGACTTTCCTCTAAATCGGGGTACGCCACGCTTGTAATATGCCCCGACGAACGGTTGATGGTCAGCTCCCAATCGTGGAACTGATGCTCTATCCCCTTTTCGGTCAGCAACGCGTCTAACTGTACCGAGGCGGGGCGCAAAAAGTCCTTTGCGCTTGTCACGATATAGGACGGCGGCAAGGTGCCTTTGTCAATCACTTCTTCGGGCTGTAACACATCGTAAAACGGTGACGCGGTATATTCATAGCCGAGTATACACGAAATTAAAACGCTGTTAAAGCCGCTTTTCATATCGTACATCCCCGAAATTAAGCCCGTGGCATTAAAAGTCAGCCCCGTTTCGGGTGCGTTATACAGGGTGCGTAATTCTTCGCTTGTATTGACGATGCTCGTGTAAAACGCCAACTGCCCGCCTGCGGAATCGCCGACCAAATACACATTTTGAAGGTCACAGTTATACGCTTCGCCGTGCTCGGCAACCCATTTGTAGGCTGTCATTAAATCGCGCACCTGCGTGTCATACAGCACTTCGGGGCAAAGATGATAATTGACCGCAATCACAATATATCCTTTTTCGGCAAGGTACGACGCATACACGCGGTTCAACGATTTGTCGCCGTACATCAGCCCGCCGCCGTGAATGTCAATAATCACGGGGCACTTTTCGGTTTCGCCCTCGGGGAAGTATATATCTAAACATTGATATTCATCTGCGTTCTCGGTGTAGGGAATGTCCTTTAAAACGCTGACGCCCGCGCGCATTTCCTGCGTACTCAACCGCTTGCTATCGTAATATTCCATAAAATCCCAAAGAATGGATGCACCGAATGCCACAAAGCCGTCCTCGGCAGTCAAATCCGGCGTTTCCTTTTGCGCCTGTACTTGTCGGTCGAGTTCAAACAGCAGGTCAAACACGGCATGCGCACGCTGTGCGAACACTTCATCGGTGGGGTTGATGTCCCCCGCTAACGCCTCGGCGGCAAGGTGATACAGTTCCGCAAATGCGGTTTTGACTTTCTCAGAAAAAGCCGCATCATCGGAAAGCCCCGAGGTTTCTATCAAGCGCTGTAACGCGTCTGCACGGCCGCGAAATTCCGATTCCGCAAAACCGTCGGGATATGCCATCTGTTCTTTCAGCGTCTGCACTGCCGCCTGTCGGTCGCAGGTTTTCACAATCTCCGTGCAAATCGGCACGGTCAGCGCAAAAATCAGCACTGCCGCAAGCAGGCGTTTTACAAAAGTATGCATAAAATTCACCGTAAAATCCGCAGACAGAGCATTTCAAAAACGCTCTGTCTGCTGTGTTTCGTTTGTAAAATTATTTTGCCACAATGTTGACAAGTTTGCCTTTGACATACAGTTCTTTGACAATCGTTTTGCCTGCGATTTCCGCCGCAACGCGTTCTTCCTCTTTCGCAAGGGCAATGGCGTCCTCTGCGGAAATTTCGGCGGGCACATTGAGTTTTGCACGGATTTTGCCGCAGATTTGCACCACGATTTCCACCGTTGCATCCACGCATTTTGCCGCGTCAAAGGTCGGCCATTTTGCGTCTTTGGCGAGCATTTCGCCATAACCTAAGGTTGCCCACATTTCCTCGGTCACATGCGGGGCAAAGGGATTGACCAAAATCAGCAAGGTGCGCAGTTCAGCGCGGTTGATTTCGCCCGCATCGTAAATATTGTTTAACAGCGTCATCAGCGCGGCGATTGCCGTGTTGTATTTCATCGCTTCAATATCTTCCGTCACCTTTTTCACGGTTTTGTGGAACGCGGATTCGAGTTTTTCGGAATAGGCGTCGCCGTCTTTTAAGATTTCCTGCAAATTCCAAATGCGGTCAATAAAGCGCTTGCAACCTTTCACGGAGCTTTCCGACCACGGCGCGGCTTTTTCATAGTCGCCCATAAACAAAACATAGGTGCGCAAAACATCGGCGCCGTACGCCTCAACCACCTCGTTCGGGTCGATGACATTGCCGCGGGATTTGGACATTTTCACGCCGTCCGGCCCCAAAATCAAGCCCTGCGCGGTACGCTTCTGATACGGCTCCGCAACCGGCACCAAGCCGAGGTCATAGAGGAATTTATACCAGAACCGCGAATAAATCAAGTGGCGGGTGACATGCTCCATACCGCCGTTGTACCAATCGACGGGCATCCAATATTTCAATTTGTCATAATCGGCAAATGCCTTGTCATTGTGCGGGTCTACATACCGCAGGAAATACCACGAAGACCCTGCCCATTGGGGCATGGTGTCGGTCTCGCGCTTGGCGTCGCCGCCGCATTTCGGGCATTTGCAGTTGACGTAGCTTTCAATTTTCGCAAGCGGGCTTTCGCCGTCCGAGCCGGGCTCGAAGTTCTCGACCTCGGGGAGTTTCAGCGGCAATTCTTCGTACGGCACGGCAACCATGCCGCATTTCGGGCAATGCACAATCGGAATCGGCTCGCCCCAATAGCGCTGGCGGTTGAACGCCCAGTCTTTCATTTTGTACTGCACGCCGCCCTCGCCGATACCTTTTTCCTGCAAATATGTAATCATTTTAGCGATGGAATCTTTTTTGTTGTCCATGCCGTTTAAGAAGTCGGAATTGACCATTTCGCCGTCACCGGTGTAGGCCTCTTTCGAGATATCGCCGCCTTTGATGACTTCGATAATCGGAATACCGAATTTCTTTGCAAATTCATAGTCGCGCCCGTCGTGCGCGGGCACCGCCATAATCGCGCCCGTGCCGTAGCCCATCATCACATAGTCGGAAATATAAATCGGGATTTCTTTGCCGTTAACGGGATTTATCGCCGTCAGCCCATCAAGTTTCACGCCGGTTTTGTCTTTGACGAGCTGGGTGCGCTCAAACTCGGTCTTTTTCGCGCATTCGGCGCGGTAGTCTTTGACCGCATCCATATTGGCAATACGGTCTTGGTATTTGTCAATCAACGGATGTTCGGGCGCCATAACCATAAAGGTCACGCCGAACAGCGTGTCGGGGCGGGTGGTGTAAATCCGCAGGGTTTCGGGCACATCTTTCAAGGTGAAATTCACAAATGCGCCGCGGGATTTGCCAATCCAATTCACCTGCTGTTGCTTGACATTCGGCAGGTAATCCACCGTTTCCAAACCTTCGAGCAGTTTGTCGGCGTATTCGGTGATGCGCAAATACCAAACATCTTTGGATTTCTGCACCACATCGCTGTGGCAAATATCGCACTTGCCGCCTTGCGAGTCCTCATTGGACAGCACCACCTTGCAGGACGGGCAGTAGTTGACAAGCGTTTTGTCGCGGAACGCAAGCCCGTTTTCAAACATTTTCAGGAAAATCCACTGCGTCCACTTATAATAGCCCTCTTCGGTGGTGTCAATCACACGTGTCCAGTCGAACGAAAAGCCGACTTTTTTTAATTGGCTTGTGAATTTTTCAATATTCATGTCCGTGACCTTACGCGGATGAATACCGGTTTTAATGGCGTAATTTTCGGTCGGCAGACCGTACGCGTCAAAGCCGATCGGGAACAGGACATTATACCCCTCCAAGCGGCGTTTGCGCGAAACGACCTCCAAACCGCTGTACGCTTTGATATGCCCGACGTGCATCCCCGCACCCGACGGATACGGAAATTCGACAAGGCCGTAAAATTTCGGGCGGTCGTCGTTATCCACCGCGTGGAAAACACCGGCTTCCTCCCATTTTTGTTGCCATTTTGGCTCTGCTTCTTTGAAATTGTATTCCATAACAACGCATCCTTTGCCTGTGTAGTCAAAATTTATCTATCGCGGATTCAGTCCGTTAAAAGGTCGCGCAAATCGACCTCTTTCGCGTCGCCCCACAGTTTTTCCAAATTGAAAAGCTCGCGCTCGCTTTGGGTGAAAATATGCACAACCACGCTTTTATAGTCAAGCAAAATCCAGCCCGTGGTTTTGCCCTCAATGTGGTCGGGCTGTACGCCCAATTTCGAGAGTTCCTCGTCCACCTCATCCGCCAACGCACGGATGTGCGTGGAAGAAGTCCCCGTAACGAGCAGAAAATAATCCGCGACAGAGGAAATCTCCGTGATTTCTAAGGCTTTTATATCCATACCCTTTTTCTTGTCGAGAATTTGCACGGCAGAAAAAAGCAGTTCTTTCGGTGTCATTCGGTTTCATCCTTTCTTTGATATAGAATTTCGTTGTAGGCAGCCACGCTGTCCTCGTGGATTGCCCAACCGTTGTGCGCAAGTTCCTCCAAGGTAAACTGCAAGCCCTCTTCCATCGCGCTTTCGAGCGTTATATACGCTTTTTCGCGCATGCGCTCCACGCCGTCGTACGCGCGGTCGGCGGAAATGAAGTCCGCAATGAAAATCACCTTGTCTAAAAGCGTCATCCCCGCACGCCCCGTTGTGTGATACCGGATTGCGGAAAGTATCT
Source organism: Ruminococcus sp. (assembly GCA_004555265.1). Taxonomy (GTDB): domain Bacteria; phylum Bacillota; class Clostridia; order Oscillospirales; family Acutalibacteraceae; genus Fimenecus. The sequence continues at coordinate 71,150 of SFIQ01000017.1, read as the reverse complement.
CTGTATCTGTCACGCCCAAAACGCGTTCGCAATACACAGCCCCGGCAATCGCATGCCAGGTTTTAGGGCTTATCTGCTCGGTTTTCGTGAGCATTATACCATTGTCTTCAAAAAATTTCAATAAATCCGCAGGCGCGGTGTTTTTCATAATATCGTGCAAAAGCCCCGCGGTAAATGCCTTTTTTTCATCCGCACCGTAATGCAAAGCAAGTTTTTTTGCCTCGTCCGCGACATTTAACGAATGATACAGGCGGTCGGGATTTAAATGCTTTTTAATTTCTTCCAAAAATTCAGCGTTGCGTTCGGTATCCATACAGTTTCTTTTCCTTGATATAGTTTTCGACCTGCGGCGAGAGATATGCGTGCACATCTTCTCCGTTTGCTAACCGCGCACGCAGTTGAGACGAACTGATTTCAAACGGCTCGACGGGCGAGAGCAAAATGTGTTTTCCCGCATTTTCTTGAATATAGATGCGAAATTGTGAAAATGCGTAACTGCGCAAGGTGTGCATATCCACCTCTGATTCGCGTGAAGCAACGCACAGGGTGCATTTTTCCAAAATTTCACGGTATTTGTACCACTTGTGGAACGATAAGAACATATCCGAACCGATAATCAAAAACAATTCGGCATTCGGGTACTGCGCCGAAATTTCGCGGACGGTATAGACGGTGTAACTGTCCGTTGCGCGGTCGATCTCCATAGAACTGACTTCGTATTTCGGATCTTGAAACGCCAATCGGCACATGGCAAGCCGTTCGCTGTCGAGCGCCAAATCGTCGCAGATTTTGTGCACGGGGCGCTTGTCGGGCACAATTAGGATTTTATCGAATTGCAGTTGTTCGCAAAACTGCGCAAGCAGCCGTTCATGCCCCTTGTGCGGCGGGTTAAAAGTGCCGCCGAACAAACCGATTTTCATAAAAACCGCCCCTGTTTATTTCTTTTTCTTTTCATGCAGTTTTTTGTTGTAGCGGTAAAAGACCATCGAGCCACCCACCACCGAAACCACCTCGGCATGGGTTGCCGCCGCCAATTTGTCGGCAATATCATACGGCTTTTCGGGCGCGGTTTCGAGCAACACTTTCAGTTTAATCAATTCCCGCGCTTCGAGCGCGTCGTCGGTCTGTTTAATCAGCGCGTCCGTAATACCGTCTTTGCCGACTTGAAACAGCGCTTTTATGGAATTTGCCTGTGCGCGCAAAGCCGCGCGTTCTTCATCCTGAGCGAAGCGAAGGATCTCCAAAAGCACAAAACAAAAATATACGACACGAGATTCTTCGCCTATCGGCTCAGAATGACAACGCGTAGGGGTCGACGTCCTCGACGACCCGTAATAAATTACATCTTTTTTGCGGTTTGCGTACGAAATGCATTTTACAGGGTAGGGCGGGGGCTTGCTCCCGCCGTTTCCGCCCCCCTCCGAGAGGGGGCTGTCAAATGCACAGCATTTGACTGGGGGAGAGAAACAAGCAGATATTTCCTCTCTCCCTCCGTCTTTTGCCTACGGCAAAAGCCACCTCCCTCCCAGAGGGAGGAATATAAGGATTGCGGCTACGCCGCTAATCTAAACAAAAATTTTTGCTTGTAGAGAATTATAAATAGTTCGGCAATTCTTTTGCAAGGGCGCGCAGGGCGTTGCCGCGGTGGGAAACCGCGTCCTTTTCCTCTGCCGAAAACTCGGCAAAGGTGCGTTCACCCCGATAAAACAGCGGGTCATAGCCGAAGCCGTTTTCCCCTTTGGGCATATCGCCAATCAAGCCCTCACAGGTGCCGCGCACCGTCAGTTCGCGCCCGTCGGGGAACACACACGCCACGGCGCTGACAAAGCGCGCGGTGCGGCGTGCTTTCGGCACATCCTTTAATAAATCCAACAATTTTTGATTGTTTTTTGCGTCATTGCCGTGTTCGCCTGCAAAGCGTGCGGAATACACGCCCGGCGCACCGTCGAGCGCGTCAACACACAGCCCCGAATCGTCGGCAATGCAGGGCATATTGCCCTCTTTTGCGCCCGAACGCGCTTTTAACAGGGCGTTTTCTTCAAAGGTCGTGCCCGTTTCCTCGACATCGGTCAAATCGACGCCCGCCTCGTCGGCGGTCAGCACGGTTACCCCTAAGGGTGACAAAATGCGCTGTAATTCGTCGCGTTTTTTGAGATTATGCGTGGCGATTAAAAAATCCAAAGCGTTTTTTCTCCTTTTTCTTCGTTTCGGCGGGTTCGTTTTCGGTTACTTCTCCCGCACTCTGTTCCAATTCCGAAACTCCCGCTGCATCTGCTCGCGCAGCGGCAGAGGTGCTTTCTTCTTCGGGTGCAGCAGCGTCCTGTGCACCGCTAAGGGGTTCGTTTTCGGGAATATCTCGTGCTGCGGGGGTGTATCCAGCAGGCGGAAGGTCTTGCCCGTCAGTTTCCACATCTGTTTCGTTATTTTCTTCATCGGACGCTTCCTCCTCATCGGCATAGTCCATTTTTTGGAACAGCCCGTCCGCAAACGCACGCGGCTTAAAGGGCTGTAAATCGTCAATCTGCTCACCCACACCCACAAACTTTACGGGAATGCCCAATTCGTTCTTAATCGCAAGTACCACGCCGCCGCGCGCCGTGCCGTCCAATTTTGTCAGTACAATGCCCGTAATGTCCGCCACATTTTTGAATTCGCGCGCTTGGTTGACGGCATTCTGCCCCGTAGTCGCGTCAAGCACCAACAGCACCTCGCGGTCGGAATACGGCAGTTCGCGGTCAATCACGCGGTAGATTTTGGCAAGTTCATCCATCAAATTCTTTTTGTTGTGGAGCCGCCCTGCGGTGTCGATAATCACAATATCGCAGTCACGCGCTTTTGCCGCGGAAACTGTGTCAAACACCACCGCCGCAGGGTCTGCGCCCTCGCTGTGCTTGATAATTTCCACATCGGAGCGTTTTGCCCAAATGTCGAGTTGGTCAATTGCCGCCGCGCGGAAGGTGTCCGCCGCCCCCAAAATAACGCGCTTGCCCTCGTTTTTATACATCGCGGCAAGTTTGCCTATCGTGGTGGTTTTGCCCACGCCGTTGACGCCGATAACCAGCACCACCGACGGCACGGTGACAAGCCCCATATCCTCGCCGCCGTCTAACAGTTCGGCAACAATTTCTTTGATTTCTTCTTTGACTGCCTCGGCGCCGCGCAAATGCTTGTCGCTGACCGCTTTTTTTAAGCGTTCGGTGATTTCCACGGCAGTCGCCACACCGACATCACTCATGACGAGAATTTCTTCGAGTTCGGCATAGAGGTCATCGGTGATTTCCTCGACATCGCCGAACAAATCGTCAATCGCGCCCGCCATTTTGTTGCGGGTTTTGGTGAGTCCGAAATTGATTTTACTGAAAATGCCCATCGTTTTTTTCCTTTCAAACAAAATGACACGGGTATTGTTTATTTGTAGGGGCGTGCATCGCGCGCCCGTTTGTAGGGGCGGACGACCTCGGCCGCCCGTAGATTCGATGTGTTTTCGCCCCTACGCTTTGTAGGGGCGAACTGCGTTCGCCCGCGAGCCTCGGCGTAGCGTAAGATTGGTTGTATGGTGGCTTTTTGCACTGCCGACGCGTACAAAGGTACGCAAGATTGCGGGGAAAAATGCGACAAACAGCCGGCACACGCGATCCTCGGCGTAGCGTAAGATTTTGATGCAGTGTGCATTTTCCCGACGGCGACGCGTACAAAGGTACGCGAGGTACCGGAGGGAAAATGTGCAATGCGCAAAAGATTACGCGAGCCCAAGTTGCTTCGCCATTTCGGCGGTTTTTAATTCCAGCAGTTTCGATACGCCGCTTTCCTGCATGGTCACGCCGTAAAGCACGTCGGCTTCCTCCATAGTGCCGCGGCGGTGCGTAATCAGGATAAACTGCGTGTTTTTGGTCATACGGCGCACATACTGCGCGTAACGCGACACATTCACATCATCCAGTGCCGCTTCGACTTCGTCGAAGATGCAGAACGGTGCGGGCGTGACTTTCAAAATCGCAAACAGCAACGAAATGGCCGCCAAGCCCTTTTCGCCGCCGGACAGCGGTTCGATACTCTTTAAGTTTTTCCCCGGCGGCTGGACTTTAATCTCAATATCGCTTTCGAGAATGTCGTGCTCGTCGGAAAGCAGGAGTTCCGCCCTGCCGCCGCCGAACAATTCCGAAAAGGTCTCGCCGAACGCGGTGTTGATTAAACGGAATTTGTCGCGGAACTGCTGTGCCATATTATCCGTCAGTTCGCGGATTAACTTGTTGAGTTCATCGCGCGAGCGCTCCACATCGGAAATCTGCTCCGACATAAATTCGTACCGCTCGGAAACCTCTTTATATTCCTCAATCGCCGAAACATTGACAGAACCGAGCGCGCGGATTTGCCCTTTTAATTCGTTCAAGCGTTTGGTTGCCGCCGAGAAATCCTCGATTTCGATTTCCAACGCCGCCGCTTCGCGCCGCGTCAGGCTGTATTCTTCAAACAATTTGGCGGTCAGGTCGTCATACTCTTTGCGCATGGCGATTTTGCGTTCTTCCAGGCGGGCAAGCTCCCCGCTTAAATTCTCGCGTTCCACGGATTTGGCACGCTCCAAGGTGCGCAAATCGTTGGTTTCTTTTTCGAGTGCGTCGCGCTGTGCCAGCAATTCGTCAATTTGCGCACGGGCAGTACTGTTGTTTTCCCGCAGCGTTGCGGCATTGGCTTTTAAGTTTTCTATATTTTTCAGCAGTTCGGCATTTTTCGCTTCGTATGCGGCGATTTCGCTGTCCAAACTGCCTTGCTTGTCGGTATGGCTCAATTTGCGGTTTTCCAAATGCTGCATTTCGTCGCGCGCGGATTGCGCGTCCTTTTCGAGCGCCATAATTTGCAGCCGCAATTCCGACACCTTTTGTGACAGGGCTTCGCGTGCGGCAGAAAGTGCCTCGCGGTCACCCGTCAATTTTTCGAGCGCCTGTTCTTTCTCGCGTAATTCGGCGGTTTGCGTTTCCAACGCTTCGCGCGCGGCGGCGGCATTTTCGAGCACGGTGTCAATACGGTGCTCGAGCATTTCTTTTTCTTCCGCCAATTCGCGTACCGTGCCCGATACAGAAGAAAGTTGTTCTTCGGCGAGTTTCAATTCGCCCTCCCGACGGATTTTTTCCTCATTCGCGCGCAACAGGTCGCCCTGCGCGCCCTCCAATTCCGCACGCGCAGCGGCGAGATCCTCTGTGAACAGTTTATAGTCGGACTGCATCGTCGCCAATTCGGTTTGCGCCGCGTCCAACTCTTTTTGCAGTTTTTCGATTTCGTTGCCACGGCTTAAAATGCCCGCATTCTGTGTGCGCGAGCCACCCGTCATGGAGCCGCCTGCGTTAATGACCTGTCCGTCCAACGTGACAATGCGGAAACGGTAATTGTATTTTTTCGCAATCGCAATCGCGGCATCCATATCCTCCGCCACAACGGTGCGCGCCAACTGCGCGCGGATAATTTCGGTATACTGCCTGTCGGTTGCGACCAAATCCGCCGCCATACTGACAAAGCCGTATTGGTCATCCAAGCCCTTTTCGGTAAATTCGCGGGCGCGGATTGCCGCAATCGGCAGGAAAGTCGCACGCCCCGCGCGGGATTCTTTCAAAAACTGAATGGCGCGTTTCGCATCGTTTTCGGTATCGGTCACGATATTCTGGATTGCCGCACCGAGGGCGGTTTCAATCGCCGCGGTGTATTTGGGTTTCACGGTGATGAGTTGCGACAGCGGCCCGTGTATGCCGCGAAGCGCCCCACGCGCAGATTCGCGCATCACCGCTTTCACGGCACCCTGGTAGCCCTCCATATTCTTTTCGAGGTCGGACAGCAAGCGGATACGGTCTGCCGTTTTATGTACCTCACGCTCTTTTTCTTCGATATTTTGCTTAATGGTATCCGCCTTTTTTGCACGGCTTTCAAAGCGCATCGAATAGCCGTCCATCGCGTTTTGCACGCTTTGTATGGTTTCAAGGCATTCGTTTAACGCCGATACTGCCTTTTCTTTGTTTTGCTTGTAGGTTTCGTAGGTGTCCTGCCGCCCGCCGAGTTGCGCGTCAATCGCCGCAATGCGGGTGCGGATTTCCTCCACCGAAGAATTGGCGGTTTCGGCGGTCACGCGGTTATCGGCAATCGCCACCGACAGCGCGGAAACCTCTGCGGAAAGCGCCGTTGCCGCTTCGGAATACTGCGCGGCGTCGCCTGTATTTTTCTCCTGCGCATCGGCAAGGGCGGACAGTTCTGCTTGCAGTTTTTCTGCCGCCTGTTCGCTTTGCTCGGCGGTGGCGCGGCATTCGGCAATGCGCTCCTCCAAATGCTGTTCGGTTTCGTTTTCGGACAGTTTGTCCGCTTTCAGACGCTCCATCGCCTCGGTGTTATGTAAAACGGAGTTTTCCTCCACACGCGCCTGTGCGTCAAGCGCAGACGCCTGCTCCTCAAAATGCGCGGCGGCGTTGCGGATTTCTTCAATCTGCACATTGATTTCACGGGTTTTTTCGGCGGCGCTGTCAATCTTTTCGCCGATAATTTCCAATTCGTCCGCCGCCGCTTTGTGTCCTGCCTCGGCGGTGGCAATTTTATGCTCCTGCTCACGCAGGCGGTCGTTGGTTTTGTCAATCGTGTAAAGCCAAGTGCCGATTTCGAGTTGTTTTTTCTCCTCGGCAAGCACCAAAAACTTCTGTGCCTTTTCGCTTTGCGTTTTTAAAGGTCCGACGCGCCCTTCAAGTTCTGTTAAAATGTCGCGCAGGCGCAGAAGATTTTCCTCTGCGGCGGCAAGGCGTTTGTTCGCGTCGTTGCGGCGGTAGCGGAAGTGGGAAATCCCTGCCGCTTCTTCGAGCATATCGCGGCGCTCGGCGGCTTTGGACGATACCATTTCGGCAATTTTGCCCTGCCCGACGATGGAGTACCCGTCGCGCCCGAGCCCCGTATCCATAAACAGTTCGTTGATGTCGCGCAAGCGGGCGTTTTCGCCGTTGATGATGTATTCGCTCTCGCCCGAACGGTAGTAGCGGCGCGTAACCGACACTTCGTCCGTATCTTTCGACAGCGTGCGGTCTTTGTTGTCAAAACGCAGGGTGACCTCGGCATAGCCTTTGGCTTTGCGCAGATCCGTGCCCATAAAGACAACATCCTCCATTTTCGACCCGCGCAAATTTTTGGTGGACTGCTCGCCCAATACCCAGCGTACCGCGTCGGAAATGTTGCTTTTGCCGCTGCCGTTCGGCCCGACAACCGCGGTAATGCCCTTATTAAATTCCAGCACGGTTTTGTCCGGAAAAGACTTAAACCCCTGCATTTCCAGCGACTTTAAAATCATAACCTAATTCCTTTATTTGAATTTCGTAATCCTCTAAAAATAAGTTACCCTTTATTTTACACCGAAACCCGAGATTTCGCAATGCTTTTTCGTTTCTTTTCTGCTGTCCTTTGGCTTTGGAAAGGGATTTTTCGGGGACTTCGATGAGATATTCTCCGTCGCGCGGCAAAGCGCGCAGATGTGCAAGCATTTTTTGCAAATAAATCTCGCCCTCGCAAAGTTCCCGAAACGCAGGGTGATATGCGCCCGCAAGATACCCGTCCTCCACATTGCCGCCGCTGTGCAATCCCAGACGAATGACGGGAATCCCGTTTTCGTGAAAGCGCAACAGCAGTTTTGCGCAAAGGGGAACGGCTGTTTCTATGGTCTGTGGAATGTATTCCCCGCTTTTGTAAAGCGCGGCAAGGTGCGTGCCCGCTAAAACCACGGTGGGGTAAATCCGCACACAGTCGGGCTGTAAAGCAATCAATTCCTCTGCCGAGCGCAAATCGGTTTCATCATCACTTCGATACAGCCCCGTCATCATTTGCAGCCCTAAGGAAAATCCCGCTTCGCGGATAAGTGCAGACGCGTGTCGCACATCGTCTGCCGTGTGCCCGCGGCGATTGGCAAGCAAAACCGCGTCGGACATGCTTTGCGCGCCGAGTTCAATCGTCGTCACGCCGAAATCTTTTAATTCCGCTAAAATTTCGCGGTCGATGCAGTCGGGGCGTGTGGAAATGCGCACGCCGCGAAAAAAACCGCCCTGTATATACGGCAATGCCGCAGCCAAAAGGGCGCGCATACAGTCCCTTTCGATTGCGGTAAAACTGCCCCCGAAAAACGCGATTTCGCTTTCTTCGGGATTGCATTTTTGACTGTTCACGGCGATTTCGCACGCACGGCGCACATCGTCGGGCGTTGGGGCGTTTTGCGCCCCCGAAATCGTGGTTTGATTGCAAAAACTGCACGCGTGTTTGCAGCCTTTGTGCGGCACAAACAGCGCCACATTAGCGTGTTTCAATGCCCATCAACTCCAACGCCTCTTTGGCGGCGTTTTGCTCGGCTTTCTTTTTACTGCCGCCGACGCCGTGCCCCAACACATTGCTGTTTAAGTGCACTTCCATTTCAAAATGCTTGTCATGGTCGGGCCCCGACTCGGACACCAGCACATATTCAAGCGCCTCGCCGTGGTTTTGCTGTACCACCTCTTGGAGCATCGTTTTGTAGTCTTTAAAGGTTGGCTTTGCCTCGACATAGGGCACCACAAAGCGCAGCACGAATTTTTTGGCTTCGTCCATACCGCCGTCCAAATAAATCGCGGCAATGACCGCCTCAAACGCGTCGGAGAGCACCGAAGCGCGGTTTCTGCCGCCGGTGCGCTCCTCGCCTTTGCCGAGTTTTAAGTATTTGCCGAGTTCAATTTCTTTGGCATAAGCAAACAAACTTTTTTCACACACCGCATAGGCGCGCAGTTTTGTCAGTTCCCCTTCGGGGAAATCTTTATGATTGGCAAACAGATATTCCGCCGTAATAAAGCCCAAAACCGAGTCGCCCAAAAATTCCAGCCGTTCGTTGTCGCCCGTGCCCACATGGTATTCGTTGGCGTAAGACGAATGGGTCAGTGCGCGCGCGAGCAAATCGGGATTTTTGAATGTGTACCCCAAATTATTCTGCAAGTTCTGCATCTTTCCCCTCACCTTTCCCCAAGGTTTTTGCAATCTCACCCGCGACATCGCCCGTCACGCAGTCCACAGCCTGCCGCACGGCGTTTTTAATTGCGTAGGCGTCGGACGAGCCGTGCGCTTTAATGACGGTTTTCTGCACGCCGATAATCGGCGCGCCGCCGTACTTTTTGTAGTTCATTTTTTCTGCAAAATCGTCCATTCCCGATTTCACACCGAGGTAGGAAAGCATTGTCACGGGATTTTTCTTGAACATCATTTTCAGTTCTGTGGTTATCATTTTGGCAACGCCCTCATACATTTTGAGAATGACATTGCCCGTAAAGCCGTCGGCGACAATCACATCGGCTTTGCCGAACGCAATGTCGCGCACTTCGATATTGCCGATAAAGTTTAAATCGGGCGCTTGTGACAGCGCTTTGTAGGTTTCCACCTGCAATTTGGTGCCTTTGGTTTCCTCCGTGCCGATATTGGCAAGCGCCACGCGCGGATGTTCGACGCCCAAAATCTTTTGCATATAAATATTGCCCAAATGTGCAAATTGGCAGAGCATCGGCACACTGCATTCCACATTCGCGCCCGTATCGACCAAAATAAAGGGCTTTTGCGCCGAGGGCATTACGCCGCCGATCACGGGGCGTTTTACGCCCTTGATGCGTTTGACAATAAAGGTCGCGCCCACAAGCAAAGCGCCCGTACTGCCCGCCGAAACAAAGGCGTCGCCTTTGCCGTCGGCAAGCGCTTGCAGCCCCACCGCCATCGAGGTGTTTTTGCGTGATTTGATAATCTCGGTCGGCTGGGTTTCCATCTCAAATACTTCGTCTGCCTGTAAAATTTCCAATGCAGTAATATCTAAATTGTTTTCCTTGGCACAGGCTTTGATTTTTCCTTCGTCCCCGACCAAGGTGACAGAAACGCTGTATTCTTTTTGCGCGTCCAGCGCCCCTTTGATGATTTCGAGCGGGGCGTTGTCGCCGCCGAATGCGTCTATTAAAATATTCATAGCCCTTGTTCCTCCCTAGGGTAACAGTTTATCGTGTGCAGATTTGGTCTTAATCGAGGCAAAAACGCAGTTAATCCTTTCGGATTAACGAGTATTTTAACGAAGAGTAAGGGCAAATCCGCCACGAGAAACCGTGGTTCGGATTATTTCCGTTACCCTAAATTTCTGCAAATCCGCTTCGGCGCGATCGGCAAGCGCCGTATACCGCAAGGCCTTGTCGCGGATTTTTTCGTCAAGCGGCGGCAGTACCCCGAAATTGGCGCCCATCGGCTGAAAATCGCGCACGCTCTCGTCGCTGATATACCGCGCGAGTGCACCCATCATGGTAGTTTCGGGTAAAATCACCGTTTGCAAAGCCTGTAAGCGCCGCGCGGCGTTTAAGCCCGCCAAAATGCCCGACGCGGCAGACTCCATATACCCTTCCACGCCCGTAATTTGCCCCGCAAAGAAAATTTCGGGGCGGTTGCGCAAGGAAAAATCACCGTTTAAGTGGCGTGGGGAATCTAAAAAGGTATTGCGGTGCATCACGCCGTAGCGCACGAATTCCGCATTTTTAAGTGCCGGAAACATCGAAAATACACGCTTTTGCTCGCCGAATTTCAAGTTGGTTTGAAAGCCGACCAAATTGTAAAGCGTGCCCGCGCAATTTTCTTTGCGCAGTTGCAAATTCGCCCACGGGCGGTGTCCCGTTTTGGGGTTCACAAGCCCCACGGGTTTTAACGGCCCGTAGCGCATCGCCTCTTTCCCGCGCGAGGCGAGTACCTCAATGGGCATACAGCCCTCGTACACATCTTTGCGCTTGTCAAAACTGTGTAATTCTGCGCTTTCGGCGGTTACGAGTGCTTCATAAAACGCCTCGTACTGCGCTTTGTCAAGCGGACAGTTGATATAATCGTCCGCCCCGCCGCGGTCATAGCGCGATTGGGTAAACGCTTCGTTCATATCCACGCTTTCGGCGGTAACAATCGGCGCGGCGGCGTCATAAAAGGACAGCCCGTCCCCCGCAAGTGCGCGTACCGTTTCGCTGATGCCGTCACTCGCCAAAGGCCCTGCCGCGATAATCACCGTATCATAGCCGTCCGGCAAGTCGGTTACCTCTTTGTGAATGACGGTAATATGGGGATTTTCTTCGATTTTTTTCGTAATATATTCCGAAAACCGATCGCGATCCACCGCCAGCGCACCGCCTGCGGGCACGCGCGACTGCAAAGCGCTTTCGACGCACAGCGAGCCGAACGAAGCCATTTCCTCTTTCAAAAGCCCTGCGGCGGAATTGTGCCGTTCGGCTTTTAAGGAATTGGAACAAACCAACTCCGCGAACCAATCGGTTTTGTGCGCGGGGGAGCGTTTTTCGGGTTTCATTTCATACAAATCCACCGAAATGCCGTGTTTTATCAGTTGCCAAGCCGCCTCAACACCTGCGAGACCCGCACCGATGACTGCCGCTTTCATTCGTCATTTACTCCCGTTTCGTCTTTCTTTTTGCGTTTGCGCTCGGCTTTCTTTTCAAAGCCACAGCCCTCGTTTAAGCACGCCAACACGCCGCCTTTGCGTTTAAACAACGATTTGCCGCACTGTGGGCACACCTCGTCGGTGGGCTTATCCCAAGTCATAAAGTTACAGTTGGGATAATTGTCACAGCCGAAGAAGGTATAGCCGCGCTTGCTCTTTTTCTGAATCACTTTGCCGCCGCAGACGGGGCATTTCGCGTTGGTCTCGACCACCAACGGTTTGGTGTTTTTGCATTCGGGGTAGCCGGGGCACGCCAGGAATTTGCCGAACCGACCGGTTTTTACCACCATCATACGCCCGCATTTTTCACAGGGAATGTCGGTTTCGTCCTCTTTGAGTTTGATTTTCACACCCTCGGTTTTTTCCTTGGCGGCTTTTAAGGTTTCCTCAAAGCCGTCATAGAAGGTGTGGAGCATGGCGATGTAATCCACTTCGCCGTGCTCGACCTTGTCGAGGTCGCTTTCCATATTCGCCGTGAATTTCACATTGACGATATTCGGGAACTGCTCTTTCAAAAGCCCCGTCACCGCTTCACCGAGTTCTGTGGGCTTTAACTGTTTTTGCTCGCGGGTAACATATTCACGCCCCGTAATCGTAGACACAATCGATACATAGGTGCTCGGCCTGCCGACGCCCGTTTCCTCCAAAGTTTTCACAAGCGAAGCCTCGGTATAACGCGCGGGCGGTTGGGTGAAGTGCTGATTGCCGAGCAGTTCTTTCAATTTCAGCATATCGCCCTCTTTGAGTGCGGGGAGATTGGACGCATCCTCTTCCTCTTCGTCGGTACCCGCAATATAGAGTTTCGTATAGCCGTCAAAGCGCACGGTGTAGCCGCTCGCCGAGAACAGGCAGTATTTGCTGTCTTTCGCGTCCTGTTCGTTTGCGCCCTGAATTTCCACCTTGACGGTATCCTGCACGCAGTTTGCCATAAGGCTTGCCATAAAGCGTTTCCAAATCAGCGAATACAGTTTAAACTGATCCGAGGTCAAACTGTCTTTCACCTTGTCCGGTGACAAAGACGGTACGGTCGGGCGGATGGCCTCGTGCCCGTCCTGCGCGGAGGCTTTGGTTTTATAATAACGCGGTTTTTCGGGCAGATATTCCTTGCCGAAATTCTCCGCGATATAGGCGTTGCCCTCGGCGCGCGCCTCCTCGGAAATACGCAACGAGTCGGTACGCATATAGGTAATCAAACCCATTGCGCCGTAGCCTTTCACTTCCATACCTTCATACAGTTCCTGCGCCACTTTCATCGTGCGCTTGCCCTGAAAGCCGAGTTTGCGCGAACCCTCCTGCTGTAAGGTGGAGGTGGTAAACGGCGGGGCGGGCGTTTTGCGGCGTGTGCCCTTTTTGACGCTCGTCACCTTATATTCCGCACCGTCCAGGCGCATAAGAATCGCGTCGGACTGTTCTTTGGTTTCCACCTTGATTTTGCCCGTTTCATCGCCGACAAAACTCGCCGCAAACGCGCGTTTTGAGGCGGGGGCGGTAAACTTCGCGTCCAGCGTCCAATATTCTTCGGGCACAAAGGCGCGGATTTCCTGCTCGCGATCCACAATTAAGCGCAGTGCCACGGATTGCACGCGCCCTGCGGAAAGCCCACGGCGGATTTTCTGTGACACAAACGGACTCAATTTATAGCCGACCAAACGGTCTAAAATACGGCGCGCCTGTTGGGCGTCCACCAAATCCAAATCGATTTTTTCGGGGTGCGCAATGCCGTTTTGCACGCTGGTTTTGTTAATTTCGTTGAATTTCACGCGGTTTTTGTCGTCCATATCCAAGCCGAGCACCGTGGCAAGATGCCACGAAATCGCCTCGCCCTCGCGGTCCGGGTCGGTTGCGAGGTAGACGCGGTCGGACTGTTTCACCATTTCTTTTAACTCTTTGACCAGTTTTTCTTTGCCCTTGACAATCGCATATTTCGGCGCAAAATCGTTTTTGACATCCACGCTCAACTTTGCGGCGGGCAAATCGCGGATATGCCCCACGGACGCCGTGACCTTATAGTCTTTACCCAAATATTTTTGAATTGTTTTTGCTTTGGAGGGTGACTCCACAATTACCAAATTCGACATTTGAGACCTTCCTATATTTTCTTATATTTTTTACCCTGTGTTAATGCGGCACAGCCGTACAGTTCCAACTCCGTCAGCGCCGCAAGCGTGTCGCCGACCGAAAGGGCGGCGGTTTCGCACAGCTCGTCAATGTGCCGTTCGCCGTCCCCCAGAGCGGCGTATACCGCCTTGGCGTTTTGGCTTGCCGTTTCGGGGAGCGTTCCGACGGGGTGCGCGGACGCTGTTTTCGGCGTTTCCTGTTGCACTGCCGGTGCGGATGCACCGTGCACAGGCGCACCTCGGCGCAGCAGCATTTGTTGTAAATCTTGAAACACACGCTCTGCCGCTTGCGGATGTATCGCGTCAGAGTAAGTATAAACATATTCTTCCAAAATATCAAGCGGCGAAAAGACGGGTTTTGCGCCGTCATGAATTAACTTATTCGCGCCCGTAAACGCCGAGGAGATGACATCTCCCGGCACGGCGAACACATCGCGCCCCTGCTCCATTGCATACCGCGCGGTAATCAAGGAACCGCTTTTTTCTCCTGCCTCCACAACCACCGTACCGAGCGACAGCGCGGAAATAATCCGATTGCGCAACGGAAAGGTCGTTCTGGACGCCGGCGAAAACGGCAAAAATTCCGTAATCAGCGCGCCGTTTTCGGAAATTTCGCGGCGCAATGCCGCATTTTCACGCAGATAATCCGTACCCAAGCCACAGCCGAGCACGGCAATCGTTTTGCCGCCCGCGCGAAGCGCACCTGTGTGCGCGGCGCTGTCAATCCCAAGCGCGCCGCCCGAAACCACGGTGACACCTGCCGCACTCAACGATTGTGCCAATGCAGCAGCCACCCGCAGGCTGTAATGCGTCGCTTTGCGCGTCCCGACCATAGCGAGTTTCACTTCATTTAGGAGCACTTCTTTGTCGCCCTGCAAAAACAATACGGGCGGAAAGTTGCGGATTTCGCGCAGTTTTTGCGGGTAATACACGCTGTCAGGCGTGAGCATTTCCCAGCCGTTTTCGCGGCAGGTGCGCAAAACGCCGCCCGACTCGGACGGGGAATATTTTGAGAGCGCCGCAATCTGCTTTGCGGTCAGTATCCCCGACAGCCGCCATTCGACTGTGCCCGCCTCATACACGCCGCGCGCCGAGCCGAACACTTCTATCATATCCGCAATCGCCGCGGCAGGCCCCAAACAGCGCAGCAGCCAAATCCAATAAATCTCGTCGTTCATTTCATCATTTCCCAAACGGTTACGGTTGCCGCCGCCGCCGCATTTAAAGATTCTGCATTGCCGCGCATCGGAATGGTAACACGCTTTTGCGCCGCAGAGAGCACCGCTTCACGGACGCCGTTGCCCTCGTTGCCGATAATCGCCGCCGCACCGCCGGAAAAGTCCTGCGCACAGATGCTTTCTGCCGTACAGTCGGGTACGGTGGCAAAGGTCGGCACGGTTTTGCCGATTTCCCGCACGGTTGCCGCCAAGTCCTCGGTTTCAAACACAGGCAGGCGCAAAAGCGAGCCCATCGACGCGCGCAACGCTTTCGGGTTATAGCGGTCACACCCGCCGCCGACAATCAGCCCGTTTACGCCGAACGCCTCCGCCGTGCGGGCAATCGCCCCCAAGTTCTGCGGATTTTGCACCGTATCCAGCACCACATATTTGCCGCCTTTTTGTATGGCAAGCGCCGTTTCGGGCAACATTTGTAAAATGGCAAAGACGCCCTGCGACGAAACCGTATCCGAAAGTTTCTCTGCAACTTCCTCCGTCACCGTATAGATTTTTTGCGCGTTTTTCAGCAGAATTTTAAGCCGTTCCCCGCCTTTTTCTTCCGCGTCGGCGGTCAAAAACAGCGTTTGTACTTGACAGCCGCTTTGCGCCGCGTCCGCGCAAAGACGAAGCCCCTCGAGCGTAAAAAGCCCCTGCTCGCGTCGGTATTTTGCCGAGGCGGTCAGGCGACAACCGTCTTTAATTTTTGCGTTGGTTCGACTTTGTATGACAGGATATGCCAACCTGTTCCACCTCCTCTAAAAGAAAACGGAAACCACGCCCCGACAAACACAAGGCGTGGTTTTTACTTATTTCAATGCCGCTTTTGCCTGTTCTGTCAGCGCGGTAAATGCCGCGGGGTCAGCGATAGCAATTTCGGAAAGCATCTTGCGGTTTAAGTCGATGCCTGCCTTTTTGAGCCCGTTAATGAAGGTGGAATAATTCATACCGTTCATTTTGCAAGCCGCGGAAATACGGGTAATCCAGAGTCTTCTGAAATCTCTCTTTTTCTGTTTTCTGCCGATGTAAGCATACTGACCGGATTTCATAACCGCCTGTTTTGCGGTCTTGAACAGTCTGCTCTTGGAACCGTAGTAGCCCTTTGCGAGCTTTAAGGTTTTATTTCTTCTTTTGCGCGTCATCATAGCGCCTTTAACACGTGCCATTTAAGTTACCTCCGAATTTTTCTTTTGCGGGTACGCCGCTTTCGCTTATTTGTAGGGAATCAGACGCTTAATCTGCTTCTGATTGGTTGTATCCGCAACAGCCGTCTTGCGAAGATTTCTTTTCCTCTTGGTGCTCTTCTTGGTAAGGATGTGGGATTTGTTTGCATGTGCGCGAATCGGTTTGCCGTTTTTCGACAGTTTGAAGCGTTTTTTCGCTCCGGAGTGGGTTTTGATTTTAGGCATTTCAATTCCTCCTGAAATAATGGTTACTGTTTTACGGGCGCTAAGAACATCAGCATTTGTCTGCCCTCTAATTTCGCGGGCTTTTCAACGGTTGAAAATTCCTTGCACGCCTCGGCAAATTTTTCCATAGAGGCTTTCCCGAGTTCGGGGTGCGCCATCTCGCGGCCGCGGAAGCGGATAGAAACCTTTACCTTATTCCCCGCCTTTAAGAACTTTTCGGCGTGCTTGGCTTTGGTTTCAAAGTCGTGCGTATCAATGTTTAAGGACAAACGAATCTCTTTGATTTCGACAATCTTTTGGTTTTTGCGCGCTTCTTTTTCGCGCTTTGCCTGCTCAAAGCGATATTTGCCGTAATCCATGATTTTGCAGACAGGGGGCTTGGCGTTCGGGGCGATTTTTACAAGGTCGAGGTTTTTCTCCTCTGCCTTTTTGAGCGCCTCTTTTGCCGACATAATCCCGAGCTGCTCGCCGTCTGCGCTGATGACGCGGACTTCGCGGTCACGAATTTGCTCATTGATTTGCATTTCTTTGGTACTGATACCAATCACTCCTTAAAATTCAAAAAAGCGTGAACGAAAACCCGTTCACGCCGAAATACACACAAATCGCCCCGTAACATAGGGGGTTTGCCTTGTATTGACCTGTTTCATACAAAACTCACAGGTGAGAACGGAACGGTTCTTCTTTATTGCTCGAATAGAATACACCATTTCTTTCGGTTTGTCAAGGGTTTCTTTTGCATTTTTCATCGGGAGTTCCCATATTAGTTAGGGTAACGATAATAATCCGAACCCGTCAAAAATGCAGTATTAAAGCGATCAGTTTATCGTGTGCAGATTTGGTCTTAATCGAGGCAAAAACGCAGTTAATCCTTTCGGATTAACGAGTATTTTAACGAAGAGTAAGGGCAAATCCGCCGCGATAAACCGTGGTTCGGATTATTACCGTTACCCTAAGGAGGGGAACACCGAGTTGGTGTCACGCCCTCACCTTTTAAGGAGGCGGTAACATGAAACGGTATATGCTGTTAACCAAACAATCTCTTACAATCGGGCTGATACTGATGCTGTCGGCGGTATTTGTGGCGGCAGGCGTATCCCAACGGGTGCAAACCATACAGGCGGCAAAAACGCAAGAACGAAAACTGCCCGTCTATTGCGTGGATACCGCCGAAAAAAAGGTTGCCATTACCTTTGACGCGGCGTGGGGTGCGGAGGATACGGACGAATTGCTGTCGATTTTAGACGAATACCATGCCAAGGTGACCGTCTTTGTTGTGGGGGATTGGGTACGAAAATACCCGGACGCGGTCAAAGCCTTTTATCAGGCGGGGCACACCATCGGCAACCATTCCGACAGCCACAAGGCATACAGCAAGCTGTCCTTGGACGAAATTACCGCGGATATTGAAAAATGCAATGCAGAAATTGAAGCCGTAATCGGTGTGAAGCCGAAACTGCTTCGTGCGCCGTCGGGCGATTATACAAATGATGTCATCACCGCCGCAGAGCGTCTTTCCATGCAGACCGTGCAATGGTCGGTGGATAGTTTGGATTGGCAAGGGTTAGAGGTTGCGGAAATGGTTTCGCGCGTGACGGGGGCGACGGAAAACGGGTCGATTATCCTGTTTCACAACGATGTCAAAAACACCCCCGAGGCGTTGCGGCAGTGCTTGCAGGCGCTGACAGAAAAGGGGTATCAATTTGTAACGGTCGAGGACCTTTTGTATTGGGACAATTCTCGAATCGACAGTACAGGCAAACAGCATAAGGCCGCACAATAAGGTGCAAAGCACGCGTGGCATTTCCGTGGCATCCGAGCAAGCGCAAGCCAAGGCAGAAACGATACAAAAGGCGTAAAATTGGGGGTTGTTTATCCAACCGTAGGGGCGATTCACGAATCGCCCGCCGTTTCCGCCCCCTCCGAGAGGGGGCTGTCAAATGCGTAGCATTTGACTGGGGGAGAGATTTTTTCCGTTTCTCTCCCTCCGGCTTTTGCCTGCGGCAAAAGCCACCTCCCTCGTCAGAGGGAGGAATAACGGGTCGTCGAGACGCCGACCCCTACGCTCGCATTACAGTTTGCCCGTTCCGTTAATATCCCCACAAACCCCAATTTGTCATCCTGCGCGATAGCGAAGGATCTCCAATAGCACAAAATAAACCCGAGCGGAACGAGATTCTTCGCCTAACGGCTCAGAATGACAATTAGGCGGGCGAACACAGTTCGCCCCTACGATTCGTAGGGAACAACCTTAGTGTTGTTCCGCAAAATCACATCAAGCCTTGCGGGCGATTCGTGAATCGCCCCTACACATAAAATCAATCGTGTGCATGTAGGGCGGGGGCAAGCCCCCGCCGCAGGGTTCGATGTGAATTGACGGCGGGAGCAAGCCCCCGCCCTACCAGGTGAAATGCATTTGCCCCACAAACCCCAATTTATCCCCTGCAAAAGACCGCGGCACACTTTGCAAGTGTGCCGCGGTTTTGTTTTTTTCGTTTCACGCAACGAGGCCGAGTTTCTTTGCCGTGCGGCGGACAAACAGTTCCCGCGCCGCAATCGCGAACAAAAAGCCCAACAGCGCACCTGCCGCCACATCGGACAGGAAGTGCCGCCCCATAATCATACGCGTAAAGCCCAAAAGCCAAGTGTAGCCCCAAGACAGGAGAAAGAACAGCCGTTCCTTATTTTTACAGCAATCCAAGGTGTCGCACAGCGTCAGGCTCAAAAACAGCGCCGCACCGCTTGCCGTATGCCCCGACGGAAATGACGAGCCGCCGAATCCCTTTTGATACCACGGGGTAAACATTGTAAAGGCGCGGTCATCGTACACCGTCAGCATTTCGTAAAACCGCGTGCGTTCAACTAAATTTTTCATCGGGTCAATGCTGACACGGTACAAAATGCCGAACACAATCCCGCCGTATGCAAGCGGTTTTAAGGCGCGCAAGGTCTTTTCGCTGATTTTGCGCTTTGCAAAATATGCCGCCAGCACATCCACCACCAAAATCACCGTCACCAAAAACACGGTATACAACACGGTTTCTTTTGTCTCGTCCGAAAACCAACGCTTTACCACATTGCGGATGAGTTTCTGCCAACTGAAATAGCCGAGTATCAAAAAGCCGACGCCGAATCCCCAATTTGCGATTTTCAGAAGCGTTTGTTTGGATTTTTCGGAAAGGCCGCCTTTTTTGCGACGCAAATTGTCAATCAGCGCAACGGCGGTTTCACATTCCCATTCGCGCGTGGCATACAGCACCGCCGCGGCAGGCCCCCACAGCGCAAAGCGCGGCACCTCGCCGTAGTCCTGCAAAAACCGCGCGAAGCCGTTTTCGGGGTTGTAAAGCGAACAGTCGATTTGCAAATCGTACACCGTGCCCACCGAAAGCAACAACAGCGACAGTCCGCAGAACATCGAAATCCAAAAGATGTATTCCCGTTTTTTCAGCATAGAGCATGCCCCCTGTTTATCGGGCGGCATGCTCCTTTTGCAATGCGGCGGCAGTTGCAGGTACAGGCTCGCCCTTTATGAATTTAATAATATTCGCTTTTGAAAAACATTTGCGGTATTGGAACAACAAACACCCCTGATACAAAATGCCGCCCAAAAACCCTGCAACAATATCGCCCATGGTATCGGTGTTGCCGTGCTGCACATCCATATGCACAACACAGTCGGTCAAAAATTCGACGATTTCCCAAAATCCCGCGCCGAAAAACGCGAACATCCCCGCAAACAACACCACAAGCACGGGGATACTCTCTGTGTGCAGGCGGGCAAAAATGCGGTTGATGAGATACACGCCGATATACCCGAGCAACAGCCCGCTGATGAAATGCACCACGCGGTCATAGCCGGGGAAACGGTCATACAGTTTTAAAATCGACCCTGCCGCCGCCGACAGCGTGAACAGGTTGGCAGAAAAATAAATGCCAATCGGAAATTTCCACAGGAAAATCGCCAGCGCCACAACCGCCAGCTCCATGCCGATCATGTCAAAGCGTTCGGCATTGGGCGGCGCACAAAGAGAAAAGGTTAAAATTACCGCCGACGCGCCCAAGAATACCGCCGTGCGGCGCAACCCGTCATTTTTACGGTTCCATGCCTGTTCCGAAAGTTTCTTCATAAAATACACCCCATTTATTTCGGCTCGTTACATACTATTTCCACTTTGGGGAGTATTTTACAGTTGCATTATAAACTTTTGTTAAACAAATGACAAGTTTTTTAAAGCTAATCGCGCAAAACAACTTGAAGATGTTCCGCGAAATGCCTCTGCAAAATATAAATTTTTATTTATGTTTGTATTTATACGGTAGGGCGGGGGCTTGCCCCCGCCGTTTCCGCCCCCTCCGAGAGGGGGCTGTCAAATGCAACGCATTTGACTGGGGGAGAGAAACAAGCAGATATTTCCTCTCTCCCTCCGTCTTTTGCCTACGGCAAAAGCCACCTCCCTCTAAGAGGGAGGAACAACGGGGCGCCGACCCGGCGCCCCGTTGTAGGGGCGGGTCTCCGCGCCCGCCCGTGCATTTGATGTGACTTTGCGGAACGACACTTAGGTCGTTCCCTACGAATCGTAGGGGCGAACTGTGTTCGCCCGAAAAAAAGCGATGTCATTTCGCGGAACGGTCAAGACCGTTCCCTACGCACGAAATAAAATTTTCAGGGTAGGGCGGGGTGATTCCCCTGATAGGGGAAATGTCTGCAAAGCAGACAAAAGGGTGTCCGAATTCGGAGAATTTTGCCCCCGCCGCAAAGTGCCCGAATTCGGAGAATTTTACCCCCGCCGTTTCCGCCCCCTCTGACGAGGGGGCTGTCAAATGCACAGCATTTGACTGGGGGAGAGAAACAAGCAGATATTTTCTCTCTCCCTCCGTCACGCGCTTTGCGCGTGCCACCTCCCTCCCAGAGGGAGGAATATAAGGATTGCGGCTACGCCACTAATCTAAATTAAAATTTATCCTTCTTCGAGAAACATTGTGTTTCAAAAAACGCGTATATTGTTTATTTTTCTTTCAAAAACAAACACACGCTTTCCACATGCACCGTTCGCGGGAACAAATCCGCGGCGGCGAGGCGGGTGGGCATATAACCGAACGAAGAAAGTCTTGCCGCGTCGCGCGCGAGCGTGGCGGGGTCGCAGGAAACATAGACGATTTTTTCGGGACGCATTTCGGCGACGGTTTTTAAAACCGCTTCGTCACAGCCCTTGCGCGGCGGGTCTAAAAGCACTGCATCGTGCTTTACCCCCATCTCCCGAAACCGCTTTGCCGCGTCGGCGGCGTCTCCGCAGAAAAATTCTGCGTTTTCTATATGATTACGGCGTGCGTTCTCCTTGGCATTTTCAATCGCCTCGGGCACGATTTCCGCGCCGTAAATCTTTTTCGCGCTTTTCGCCATGGAAAGTCCGATTGTCCCCGCGCCGCAGTACAAATCGAGCACGGTTTCCGAGCCCTTCAAATCGGCAAATTCGGCGGCTTTTTGATAGAGTTTTTCCGCCATATCGTGATTGACCTGATAAAAGGACAAGGGCGACAGCCGCACCTCGACGCCGCAAAGCGTGTCGCCGATGTCGGGCGTGCCCCAAAGGGTTTTGCATGGCGCGCCCAAAATGACATTGGTTTTTTCGGTGTTGGTATTCAAAACAATACTTGTAATTTTGTAAGGCAAGGTGCACAAACGGTCTACAAGCGCATCGCT
Organism: Ruminococcus sp.; assembly: GCA_004555265.1. Lineage (GTDB taxonomy): Bacteria > Bacillota > Clostridia > Oscillospirales > Acutalibacteraceae > Fimenecus. The sequence goes on along the minus strand of SFIQ01000017.1, from coordinate 49,221 downwards.
GTGCGGCAATCGCGTGCCGTTGGCCACCACGCACACCATGATTTCGCCGCTGTGAAAGCCCTTGCGCAAGTAGAGATGGCGCACAAGCCCTTTGCCGCTTTGCGCGTCATAGACGGAAATGTCAAATTCTGTCAAAAACTCTCGAAATACCGCGACGATTTGTGCAAATTCCGCAGGCTGTAAACGGCAGTCCTTACAGTCAATCACACGGTGGGAACGCGGCGCATAAAAGCCGATTTTCACCCTGCCGTTTTCGCGTGTGACGGGATACTGCGCCTTGTTGCGGTAGCGGTCGGCGCACCCTGCTAAAACCGTTTCGCATTGCATCGGCATATGTGCAAGCCGTAAAAACGCATCCTCCACGCGGCGCTGTTTTTCCCGCAGTTCGGTTTCGTAATCCATAAAGCGGTACGCACAGCCGCCACACTGCGGGAACAGCGGGCAATCCGCCTGTGTCCGTGCGGGGGACGGGATTAAAATTTGAACGATTTTGCCGACGGCATAGGTTTTTTTCGCCTTGATCATGTGCACAAGCAAGGTGTCGCCGGGCACACCGCCCGCCACAAACACCGCCATACCGTCGAAATGCCCTACACCGCTGCCCTCGGCGGTCAGTGCTTCAATATGCAGTTGGATTTCGTCATTTTTCTGTATCGCCATCGGTTTTCTCCGTTTGTTTTGTCTGTTCGGCGCGGTATTTTTTGATTTTGCGCGTGAGCAAAGCTGCGACCGCCGCCGCAAGCAACACAAACAGCACCGTTACGCAGATAAGCTCTGCCAGGCGCTGTTGTGCGGTCAGTTCAACATTCTCCGAAAAGAACGAAAATACAGCGACAAAATCCATTTTGCTCTTCCTTTTTTGCCCGGAAACGGCAAAGATTTTCTGTGCCCATTGTAGCACAAGCCCTGTGTAACTGCAAGGTGCACTTATGCGCCGCAGGCGGTAATGCGGTCGATTTCGGCAAGCTCCTCTGCCGACAGCGGCGCGGCATTTACAATGCCGAGGTTGTCTAAAATTTGCTCTTTGCGCGACGCGCCGACCAAAACGCTTGTCACATCGCTGTCTTTCATCACCCAGCAAAGCGCCATTTGCGCCAAGGTTTGCCCGCGTTCAGCGGCAAGCGCATTTAAGGCGTGCAGCTGCGAAAGCAACGCGGGTGTTAAGCGCGCCGCTTTTAAAAACCGACCGTCGGTCACGATACGGCTGTCTTGCGGAATGCCGTTCAAATACCGATTGGTCAACAGCCCTTGGGCAAGCGGGCTAAATGTAATCAACCCTTTCCCCGTGGGTTTCAGCGCGTCTTTCAAGCCGTTTTGCTCAATGGTACGGTCCAAAATCGAATAGCGGTTTTGATTGATGACAAACGGGCAGTGCAATTCGGTTAAAATTGCCGCCGCGCGCTGCATGGTCTCCCCATCATAGTTGGAAAGCCCCGCATACAGCGCCTTGCCGCTGTGCACAGCAGTAGCAAGCGCGCCCATGCTCTCCTCCAACGGCGTTTCTTTATCCATACGGTGGTGATAGAAAATATCCACATAGTCAAGCCCTAAACGCATAAGGCTTTGGTCTAAGGATGCAAGCAGGTACTTGCGACTGCCGAAGTCGCCGTAAGGGCCGTCCCACATGGTATACCCCGCCTTGGTGCTGATGATCAGCTCGTCGCGGTAGGGCTTTAAATCCGACGCTAAAATTTTACCGAAGTTCCGTTCGGCATCGCCCGGCTCGGGGCCGTAATTGTTCGCCAAATCAAAATGCGTAATGCCGTTGTCAAAGGCACAAAACAGCATTTCTTTCATATTTTGAAAATCGCCCGTACAGCCGAAATTGTGCCACAGCCCCAAAGAGACCTTCGGGAGCTTCAACCCGCTTGCCCCGCAACGATTGTATTGCATGGTATCATACCGATTGCTACTTGCTTGATAGGCCATAGTAAACTGCCTCACTTCCTGTTTTTTTCATTTTTATTGTAACAGGGAAATCCGCAAAATGCAAGAAAACAAGGCGAAATCCATTGGTTTTGCGTCTTAAAAAAAGATTGTATTTTCTTGTTTTGTATGCTATGATGTCGATAAGTAATAAAGGGGGATTATTTTATGTTCTGTAAAAACTGTGGGCAGGCCTTAGCAGACGGGGCGCTTTTCTGCCCGAACTGCAACGCACCCGTACAAGCGGCACAGCCGCAAACACCACCCGTCAATCCGTATGACAACCAACAACAGGCACCTTACGGCGCACCGCAGCAGCCTTACGGCTATGCGCCGCAACAGCCGCCCTATGGCTACCCGCCGCAGCAGCCCTATGGTGTTCCGCCGGAAAAACCGGCTTTGACTTGGCTGATTGTCAACATTGTATTCCTGGTGCTCAGTGGGTTTACAAATCTGTTCAGTATCATTGGTACAATTTTCGGTGCTTTGGCACAATCAGATTTCAACAAAGGAAATTATGCAGAGGCAATCAGCAAAAACAAAACTGCAAAAGTGCTCGGTATTATCAGCATTGTAAGCCTTGTTTTGTTGTACATTTGTGTATTTTTCTTATTCTTTCTCGGCATAGCCACAATGGATTCCGGCTACTACTATTAAGTAATTTTGAAAACTGCACGCTTTCGGCGCCTTGCTTTTTGCAAGGCGCCGATTTTGAATTGCAAGCAAAAAAAACCGCGCAAGAAAATCCTTGCGCGGGTTGCTGTTTTTTTGCGAAGATTATTCCGCTTTCTTCGGCTCGACCAATTCAATGATGCACATTTCTGCGGCATCACCGCGGCGAGTGCCGGTTTTGATGATGCGAGTGTAACCGCCGTTCACGCCTGCATATTTGGGCGCGATTTCGTCGAACAGTTTCTTCACAACATCATCTTTCGTGACATATGCGAACACCTGACGCTTTGCGTGCAGGGTGTTGTCCTTAGCGATGGTAATCATCTTTTCTGCCATGGAGCGAACTTCCTTCGCTCTGGTAACGGTGGTTTCCACCTTGCCGTTTTCCAACAGATAAGTAACCATACCTCTGAGCATTGCTTTACGGTGATCCGTAGTTCTGCCGAGTTTTCTGGTTCCGGGCATCTAAATCACTCCTTCTTATTCGTCTTCTTTGCGGAGAGTGAAGTTCAGGGACTCAAGCTTGGCAATCACTTCTTCAAGCGATTTTCTGCCAAGGTTGCGCACCTTCATCATATCTTCCTCTGATTTGCTGATTAAATCTTCCACCGTGTTGATGCCTGCGCGTTTCAGGCAGTTGAAGGAACGCACGGACAGGTCAAGCTCCTCAATGGTCATCTCGAGTGCTTTTTCTTTGCCGTCGTCGTCTTTCACGACCATCACCTCGGTGTTGCCCGCCTCGTCGGAGAGGTCAACAAAGAGGTTGAGGTGTTCAGTGAGAATCTTGGCGCCGAGCGAAACCGCTTCCTTAGCGGAAATGGTGCCGTTCGTCCAAGCTTCGAGCGTTAATTTGTCGAAGTCGGTAATCTGCCCTACACGGGTATTTTCGACCGTATAATTCACCTTCAACACAGGGGTGTAGATAGAGTCAATTGCAATCACGCCGATAACGGGCTGCATCATCTGCTTGTTGCGCTCCGCCGAAACATAGCCGCGGCCTCTGTCGGCGGTCAGCTCCATATTGAGCGTTGCACCCTCGGAAAGCGTTGCAATCAAATGGTCGGGATTGAGAATTTCAACCTCGGAATCTGTTTTGATGTCGCCTGCCGTGACCTCGCATTTGCCGCTGGCTTCCACATACAGCGTTTTCGGACCGTCGCCCTGAATTTTGAGGATAACCCCTTTCAAATTCAGAACGATTTCGGTCACATCTTCTTTTACACCGGGAACGGTGGAGAATTCGTGGAGTACGCCGTCAATTTTCACCGAAGTAATGGCATACCCCGGCAAAGAGGACAAAAGCACGCGGCGCAGGGAGTTGCCGAGCGTGGTGCCGTAGCCTCTTTCCAGCGGTTCCATGGTGAATTTACCGTAAGTGCCGTCCGCGGACAAATCGAGTGCTTCAATGCTGGGCTTATCAATTCCTATCATTCAAAACCCTCCTATCGTGGGATTCGGGCAAACGCCCGAAATAAAACATATATTCGTACCTGTATAAATCGAGAATTCGATTGAAAATCACCGATGCGATTATTTAGAATAGAACTCAACGATAAGATGTTCTTCAACAGGAACTTCAATCTGCTCTCTGTCGGGCAGTTTGACAATTTTTGCGGTCAAATCGTCGCCGTTTTTATCGAGCCATTCCGGCACGGGACGGGAAGCGTTTGCTTCGAGCACGGCTTTGATTTTTTCGCTGTCGCGGCTCTTTTCACGAATCGAAACCACATCGCCGGCTTTGAGCAGATAGGACGGAATGTCTACCTTTTTGCCGTTGACGAGATAGTGCCCGTGGGTGGTGAGCTGTCTTGCTTCTGCGCGGGACGAAGCCCAGCCCAGAAGGTAAGCGACATTATCGAGTCTGCTTTCGCAAATGCGAAGCAGGTTTTCACCGGTCATACCCTGTTTGCGTTCAGCCATCAGGAAATACTTGTGGAACTGCCCTTCCTGAATCCCGTAATAACGGCGAGCCTGCTGCTTCGCACGAAGCTGCAACCCGTATTCGGAAGTCTTTTTGCGGCCCTGGCCGTGTTGGCCCGGCGCATAGCTGCGGCGTTCAAATGCGCATTTGCCGGTGTAGCAACGGTCGCCCTTCAAAAAGAGCTTTTTGCCTTCACGGCGGCAAAGCTTGCAAACCGCACCTGTATATCTTGCCATAAATTACACCTCCAAAAACTTACACTCTTCTTCTCTTGGGCGGGCGGCAGCCGTTGTGGGGAATGGGGGTAACATCTTTAATCATCGTTACATCCAAACCGGCGGTCTGCAACGCACGGATTGCGGCTTCACGCCCCGAACCCGGGCCCTTGACATAAACTTCCACCGTTTTCATACCGTGGTCGATTGCAATTTTCGCTGCGGTTTCCGCGGCGGTCTGCGCTGCGAACGGCGTAGACTTTTTAGAGCCTCTGAAACCCATTTCGCCGGCAGACGCCCACGAAACGGCATTGCCCTGCACATCGGTAATCGTGACAATGGTGTTGTTGAAGGTGGATTGAATATGTGCTGCACCTTTTTCGATATTTTTGCGTTCACGGCGACGGCGTGTCGCCGTGCCTTTTTTTGCGGTAGCCATTGAATACACCCTCCCTTATTTCTTCTTATTTGCGATGGTCTTCTTCGGACCTTTACGGGTACGCGCGTTGTTCTTTGAAGTCTGGCCGCGAACGGGAAGACCCTTTCTGTGACGGGTTCCGCGATAGCTGCCGATTTCAATCAAGCGCTTAATGTCGAACGCGACGTCGCGGCGAAGGTCACCCTCAACCTTAACGTTGTGCTCAATGTATTCACGAAGTTTTGCTACATCTTCTTCGGTCAAATCCTTTACACGCGTGTCGGGATTTACACCGGTTGCGGCAATAATGTCGCTTGCCGTTTTTCTGCCGATACCGTAGATGTATGTGAGGCCGATTTCGACTCTCTTGTCTCTCGGTAAATCAACACCTGAAATACGTGCCATTTAACTTTGCACCTCCATTATGATGCGGTAAATTTTACCATTGAAATTTCCGTTTGCGAAAGCGCAATATCGTTGTTTAGATCTTTAACAACGATATTCGAGCGCGCGGCAGGGAGATCAGCCCTGGCGTTGTTTGTGCTTCGGATTTTCGCAAATGACCATCACTTTGCCCTTGCGTTTAATAATTTTGCACTTTTCGCAAATTTTTTTGACAGAAGGTCTGACTTTCATATGGGAATACCTCCTTCTTAAAAATCAAGAACTAAACCTGTTGCTTATTTGGTTCGCCATGTTATGCGCCCGCGCGTGAGGTCATATGGCGACATTTCGACCGTCACTTTGTCGCCCGGCAGAATGCGGATGAAATTCATACGCAGCTTACCGGAAATATGGGCTAAAATTTGGTGACCGTTTTCAAGCTCCACCTGAAACTGTGCGTTCGGCAGCGCCTCAACGACCGTACCTTCAATTTCTATCATATCCTGCTTTGACATAAACTCAAACCTCCGAAAAAGACTTTAACGCTTGTTTGATTGCCCGGTCAGACCGCATTTGCGCTTCTGTGAGCGTGTGCTCGGTTTTTCTGATGTGCTTCGGGTTTTTGGGCTTGGGCTTTGAAAGCTTCCGCTCTTTCCCGTCGCAGACGAACACGCGCGTTTCGCTTTTGCCGACCACGCACATTGCTTTGCCGCAGTCGCGTCCGCACAAGGCGTACACAACCGTACCGATTGCCCATTCCATACAAAACCGCCCTTATCTGATTTTTGTCAGAATTTGCGGACCGTTTGCAGTAATCGCAACCGTATGCTCAAAATGCGCTGCGAGCTTCCCGTCACGGGTTTTTACAGTCCAACCGTCGGGCATTTGACGGATTGCTTTGTCGCCCTCGGTAATCATGGGCTCAATCGCAATCACCATACCCGGCAACAGGCGCACACCGCGTCCCGGTGTGCCGAAATTCGGTACGCTGGGGTCTTCGTGGAGTTTGGCACCGACGCCGTGCCCTGTGTATTCGCGCACAACGCCGTAGCCGCGTTCCTCGCAATGCGTTTGCACCGCAGAGGCTATGTCGCCGATTCTGCCGCCTGCGACCGCCTGTTCGATGCCTTTATACAGGCTCTCCTCGGTCGTGTCGCACAGCCGCTTCGCCGCGTCGGAAATTTTCCCTGCGGCGAAAGTAGCAGCATTGTCGCCGTTATAACCGTCCACCTTGGCGCCAAGGTCAATGCTGACGATGTCGCCTTCTTTGATGACACGCTTTTTGCTCGGAATTCCGTGAATGACCTCGTCATTTATGGAAATGCATGCCGTGGCAGGGAAACCGTACAAATGCAGGAAGTTCGGCTCTGCGCCTTGCTTCTTGATGTAATCGTACGCGATTTTGTCAATTTCATAGGTGGTGACACCCGGCTTGACAGCTTCCCCTGCCAACTGTAATGCCTCCGCCGAAATGATACAAGCCTTTCTGATAAGCTCGATTTCTCGGGCGGTTTTCAGCACTATCATGCTTAATCCTCCAATGCTTTGAAGGTCAGGGCGGTTGTATCGGCAACCTCCTCCTGCCCTTCCACCACGCGAAGAATGCCCTTCTTCTCGTAGTAGCCCTTCAACGGCTCGGTCTGCTCATGATAGGTCTTTAAGCGGTCGAGCACGGTTTCGGGCATATCGTCCTTTCTTTGGACGAGTGTATCGCCGCAAGCGTCACAGATACCCTCTGTTTTCGGCTTTTTAAACTCGGTGTGATAGGTCGCGCCGCATTTCAGGCAAACGCGTCTGCCCGAAAGTCTCGAAGCGATTTTTTCGTCCGGCACTTCAATGTCGATGACCTTATCAATGCGAACGCCCATTTCATCGAGCGCCTCCGCCTGCGGAATGGTCCGCGGGAAACCGTCAAGGATGAAGCCGTTTTTGCAGTCATCCTGTTTCAGTCTCTCGTCGATGATGCCGATGACAACCTCGTCGGGGACGAGTTTGCCGGCATCAATAAAGGATTTCGCTTTAAGCCCCATTTCGGTTCCGTTTGCCATAGCTTCGCGGAGCATATTGCCCGTCGAGATTGCGGGGATAGAGAGCTTTTCACAGATTTTTTCAGCCTGTGTGCCTTTGCCCGCGCCCGGCGCGCCGAGTAAAATCAGGTTCATAAAGGTTCCTCCTTTTGCTTAATCTAAGAAGCCCTTGTAATGACGCATCATCATCTGGCTTTCGAGCTGTTTCACGGTTTCGAGCGCAACACCAACCATAATGATGATCGAGGTGCCGCCCAAGGACAGATTGACCTGCTTGTCAAACAGCGCGGTAATCTGCGAGAACAGAATCGGGAACAGCGCGACAACCGAAATCAGCAATGCACCAAGCAATGTTATTCTTGACAAAATCTTTGTGATATAGTCAGAAGTGGGCTTGCCGGGACGGATACCCGGAATCGCACCGCTGTTTCTGCGGATGTTGTTTGCCATTTCAATGGGATTGTACTGAATTGCCGCATAGAAATAGGCAAAGAAGATAATCAGTACAAAATACATCAAGGCGTATGCCCAATGGTCCGTCTGGAAAATTTTGAAGAAGCCTTCCCAGAAGCCACCCTCTTTTACCGTGACAAACATTTGAATGGTCGGCGGTAAGGAAAGAATGGAGGACGCAAAGATGATGGGAAGAACGCCGCACATATTGACCTTAATCGGAATGTGGGTATTCTGCCCGCCGTACATTTTGCGGCCGACCACGCGCTTTGCATACTGCACGGGAATGCGGCGCTCGGCATTGTCCATCCAAACGATGTAGGCAATCATCAAAATCATGCTGATGAATGCAATCGGGATGAGCGCGAAATACGCACCGCCCTTATCCATATAGGTGTAAAGCGAATACAGCGTGGTGGGCATACGGGAAACGATACCGGCAAACAAGATAATCGAAATGCCGTTGCCGATGCCCTTGTCATTAATCTGCTCGCCGAGCCACATCAACAGTGCGGCACCCGCGGTATAGCAAAGAATAATGACCAATGCCTGGAACACTGCCCAGAAGCCGGTGTATTTTGCACCGGTGGCGGCTACGGTGAGATAGCCCTGTGCACGGATATAGAAGTAATATGCCGTGCTTTGCAGTGCCGCCAAACCAATTGCCGTGTAGCGGGTGATAGCCGAAATTTTCTTTCTGCCCTCTTCGCCCTCTTTCGCCAGCTTTTCCAGCGGCGGAATTGCGACAGTCAACAGCTGAATGATAATGGATGCATTGATGTACGGGGTAATCGACATTGCGAACAGCGTACCGTAGTTAAACGCATCACCGGTCATCATGCTGAGATATGTCATAAAGTTGTTGGCGTTTGCATCGGTAATCAAACCTTCCGCAATGTCCACAAACGGAACGGGAAGCGCGGCACCGATACGGAAAATCAATACGATCAAAGCCGTATACAGCAGCTTTTTGCGCAAATCGGCGATTTTCCAAGCGTTGATAAATGTTTGAAACATTATCAAATCACCTCAGCCTTTCCGCCGGCTGCTTCGATTTTCTGCTTTGCCGAATCGGAAAAGCTATTAACCTGCACAGTAAGCTTTTTGCTGATTTCGCCATTGCCTAATACTTTTACGCCATCCAGCGCCTTTTTAATAAGCCCTTTTTCGATAAGCGCGTCAACCGTAACGGTTGCGCCGTCTTCAAACGCCTTGTCAAGAGCGGAAACATTCACTGCGGCGATTTCCTTCGCGAAAATGTTGTTAAACCCTCTCTTGGGGATACGTCTTTGCAACGGCATCTGACCGCCTTCAAAGCCGGGGCGCATGCCTCTGCCTGCGCGTGCCTTTTGACCTTTATGCCCTTTGCCTGCGGTTTTGCCCTGACCGGAGCCGGCGCCTCTGCCGATGCGCTTTACGCTCTTTTTGGAGCCTTCCGCGGGAGACAGTTCGTGCAATTTCATATTCGCACCTCCTTAAGCTTTCGTTACCTCGATAAGATGAGCAATCTTCTTAATCTTACCTTGCGTTTGCGGGTTGTCGGGCTGGGTAGCCTTGTCCCCGATTTTCTTAAGACCAAGTGCATGGGCGGTGGCAATCTGATCTTTTTTGCTGCCGATAAGGCTCTTTTTCAGTGTAACTACTACGTTTGCCATTTGTGCCCCTCCTTAATCTAAAATCTCTTTGACGGATTTGCCGCGAATTGCAGCAACCTCGTCCGCGTTGCGAAGCTTGGAAAGCCCGTCGATGGTGGCTCTCACAACATTGCAGGGGTTGTTGGAACGAAGCGCCTTGGAACGGATGTCCTTAATGCCGACGGTTTCAACAACTGCACGAACCGGACCGCCGGCGATAACGCCGGTACCGGGGGCAGCGGGTTTCATCAAAACCACGCCTGCGCCGTATTTGCCGACAATTTCGTGGGGGATTGTGGTCCCTTTCAGGGAAACCTCAATCAGGTTCTTTTTCGCGTTTTCAATGCCCTTGCGGATTGCATCCGGCACTTCGCCCGATTTGCCGAGACCGAAGCCCACAATGCCGTTTCCGTTGCCTACAACTACCAAAGCGGAGAATTTCATGATACGGCCGCCCTTAACGGTTTTGGAAACACGGTTAATCGCAACGACTCTTTCTTCGAGTTCAAGGGTAGATGCGTCGATTTTTGTAGCCATTGTCATTTCTCCTTTCTTAGAAGTTCAGGCCGCCCTCGCGGGCACCTTCGGCGAGTGCTTCCACTCTGCCGTGATATACATAACCGCCTCTGTCAAAGACAACGTCTTTGATGTTCTTTTCGGCGGCTCTTTCTGCGAGCAATTTGCCGACTGCGCGCGCGGCGTCTTTGTTCCCGCCGTAGTCTTTGAAGTCTTTCTCGGTTGTAGATGCCGACACAAGGGTGACACCTGCAACATCGTCGATCAACTGCGCATAAATATGCTGGAGTGAACGGAAAACATCAAGACGCGGGCACGCTGCGGTGCCGGAAATTTTTGCACGGACTCTTTTATGGCGTTTTTGTCTCGCCTTTTTGCTGTCAGGTCTGTTAACCACTGAATTTCACTCCTTCCATTATTTACCTTTACCGGCTTTACCTTCTTTGCGGCGGATATGCTCTTCGGCATATTTGATGCCTTTGCCCTTATAGGGTTCGGGCGGACGCTTTTCGCGTACTTCTGCCGCAAACTGGCCGACTTTCTGCTTGTCGGCACCGGAAATGATGATTTTGTTGGGCGCGGGAACCTCAATGGTAATCCCTTCGGGTTCGGGCATCGTTACCTGATGCGAGAAACCGATGTTCATCACCAAATCCTTGCCCTGTTTTGCCACACGGTAACCGACGCCGTTGACTTCCAATTCCTTTTTGAAGCCCTCGGTCACACCGACGACCATATTGTGAAGCAATGTACGGGTCAAACCGTGCAGGGATTTGTTGAGATTGCTGTCATCGGGACGGGTAACGACAATTGCGCCGTCTGCCATCTCGACGTTCATATTGTTGTGTACTGTTCTGGTAAGTGTACCTTTCGGACCCTTCACGGTAACAGTACTGCCGTCGATTTTTACATCGACGCCTGCGGGAACAGCGATGGGCTGTCTGCCGATTCTGGACATACTGTAACCTCCTTACCAGATATATGCGAGAACCTCGCCGCCGACATTGGCTTTGCGGGCTTCTCTGTCAGTCATAACGCCTTTGGAAGTGGAAAGGATTGCAACGCCGAGGCCTTTCATCACCTTCGGCATATCCTCGCAGTTGGTATAAATGCGAAGACCGGGCTTGGAAACTCTGCGAAGGCCGGTAATAACCGGAGCCTTGTTCGCGCCGTATTTCAGCTCGATTTCAATCATACCCTGCTTGCCGTCTTCTTCCACTTTGAAACTCTTGATATAGCCCTCGTCCACAAGAATCTGCGCAATTGCTTTCTTCATGTTGGATGCGGGAACTTTCACCGTGTCATGCTTTGCAGAACTCGCGTTGCGGATTCTGGTGAGCATATCACCGATGGAATCAGTAATTTGCATACTTTTGCCTCCTTTGCAATTGCTTTCTTACCAGCTTGCTTTCTTCACGCCGGGAATTTCACCCTTGTGTGCCAATTCTCTGAAGCAGATACGGCAAACACCGTATTTGCGCAGATAAGCATGCGGGCGGCCGCAGATTTTGCATCTGTTGTAAGCTCTTGTCGAATACTTGGCAGGTCTTGCCTGTTTGACTTTCATAGATGTTTTGGCCACTGTAATCCCTCCTTATCTCGCAAACGGTGCGCCCATGAGAGTCAGTAACTCTCTGGCTTCTTCGTCTGTATTGGCTGTGGTAACGAAGCAAATGTCCATACCGCGAACCGCGTCAATCTTGTCATACTCGATTTCGGGGAAAATCAACTGCTCTTTGATACCCATGGAGTAGTTGCCTCTGCCGTCAAAGGAGTTCGGGTTGATACCGCGGAAGTCGCGCACACGGGGAAGCGCGAGATTGAAGAATCTGTCGAGGAATTCATACATTCTCTCGCCGCGCAGCGTTACTTTCACACCGATGGTCATGCCCTCACGCAGTTTGAAGTTCGCAACGGATTTCTTCGCCTTGCAGGGAACGGGCTTCTGACCGGTAATCTGTGCCAAATCCTTGGTGATTGCGTCAATGACCTTGGAATTGTCTCTCGCCTCGCCGCAACCGACATTGATGACGATTTTGTCGAGCTTCGGGATTTGCATAACGCTCTTGTAGCCGAATTTCTTTTGAAGTGCCGGAGCAACCTCAGCGAGATACTTTTCTTTCATTCTTGCTGCCATGTGTTATGTCCCTCCCTTATTCAAATTTTGCGCCGCATTTTTTGCAAACGCGTTTTTTGTCTTTGCCGGTGCCTTCGTGGCCGACTCTTGTGGGCTTGCCGCATTTGGGGCAGACAAGCTGAACCTTATCTGCATACAATGCACTTTCCGCTTTTACAAGGCCGCCTGCTTCGCCCATTTTGCGGGGTTTCACATGCTTGGTAACCACGTTAACGCCTTCCACAATAACCTTGCCTTCGGCGGGTGCAACCTGCATAACCTTGCCCTGTTTGCCGCGATTTTTGCCGTTGATGACAACGACGGTATCGCCGGTTTTTACATGAACCTTATTCATTCTGACTGCACCTCCGTTTACAGTACTTCGGGAGCAAGAGAAAGAATCTTCATATAATCTTTATCACGAAGCTCTCTTGCAACCGGCCCAAAGATACGGGTGCCTCTGGGGTTTTTGTCTTCTTTAATCAATACGGCTGCGTTTTCATCGAAACGGATGTAAGTCCCGTCATCTCTGCGCACACCGCTTGCCGAACGAACGACGACTGCTTTGACAACGTCGCCTTTTTTGACAACGCCGCCGGGTGCTGCCTTCTTCACCGAAGCAACAATCACGTCGCCGATATTTGCATACCTTCTGCCGGAACCGCCGAGAACGCGAATGCACATAATTTCCTTCGCGCCGGTGTTGTCGGCTACTTTGAGGTAAGTCTGTTGTTGAATCACAGTAATAGCCTCCTTAGAAATTATTTCGCTTTCTCAATGATTTCGACTACGCGCCATCTCTTATCTTTCGAGAGGGGGCGGGTTTCCATGACGAGGACTTTATCGCCGACGCCGCACTCGTTCTTTTCGTCATGGGCTTTGATTTTTACCGTGCGGTTCACAATCTTCTTGTAAAGCGGGTGCTGAACTCTGTCTTTGATGGAAACCACGACAGTTTTGTCCATTTTATCGCTGGTTACAAGACCGACCTGTGTTTTTCTGAGGTTTCTTTCGCTCATCTAAATACCCTCCCTTTCCTTACGACTGCGCGCCGTGCAGCTCGATATCGCGAATAACGGTTTTCACTCTGGCGATATCCTTTTTCACGGCGTTAATACGCATCGGATTGTCGAGTTGGTTGATGGCCTGCTGGAAGCGCAGTTTGAAAAGCTCATCCTTTAACTCCAAGAGTTTAGCATCCAACTCCGAGGGGGAAAGTTTTCTGATTTCACTTGCTTTCATGCTTGCTCACCTTCCTCTTCCTGCTGTGCCTTGGTGACGAACTTGCATTTGACCGGGAGCTTGTTCGCGGCAAGACGCATAGCCTCGCGCGCGGTCTCTTCGGGAACGCCTGCAATTTCAAACATCACTCTGCCGGGCTTGACAACGGCCACCCAGTATTCGGGCGAGCCTTTACCGGAACCCATGCGGGTTTCAGCCGGCTTTTCGGTAATCGGCTTATCCGGGAAAATTTTGATCCAAACCTGACCGCCACGCTTAATGTAACGCGTCATGGCGATACGGGCGGCTTCGATTTGGTTGGAAGTAATCCAAGCCGGTTCCAGAGACACAAGACCATAGTCGCCGTAGGTGACTTTATTGCCTCTTGTCGCTTTACCGGTCAGACGACCTCTGTGGACTCTGCGGTATTTTACTCTTTTCGGCAGTAACATTATTTTGTGCCTCCTTCCTTCTGAGGCTTGCGGTTGTCATGGAGCACTTCGCCTTTGTAAATCCAAACCTTTACGCCGATACGACCGTAGGTTGTCTTTGCCTCGGCAAAGCCGTAGTCGATGTCTGCACGGATGGTTTGCAGCGGAATCGTGCCTTCATGATAGTGTTCGGAACGCGCGATTTCCGCGCCGCCCAAACGGCCGCTGACCTGTGTTTTGATACCCTTTGCACCGAGCTTCATGGTTCTGCCGATGCTCTGTTTGAGCGCGCGGCGGAACGAAATGCGGCGCTCCAACTGCGAAGCAATGTTCTCCGCAACGAGCTGTGCATTGAGGTCGGGCTGTTTGATTTCGACGATGTTGATGTAAACATCCTTGTCACCGCCGAGTTTCTTTTTGCAAGTTTCTTTGAGTTTTTCAATCTCTGCGCCGCCTTTGCCGATAACCATACCGGGCTTTGCGCAGTGAATGTTGATGCGGACTCTTTTGGCATCTCTTTCGATTTCTACCTTCGGAACGCCTGCGGGCGCGAGGGTTTCGAGGAGATATTTACGGAGCTGATTGTCGGAGACAAGCGTGTCGCCGAAGTCCTTTTTGCTGGCATACCAGCGGGAATCCCAGTCTTTAATGACACCGATACGAAGACCGGTGGGATTTACTTTCTGACCCATAGTTTTACCTCCTCCTCGCTTATTCTGCTTCTTTGAGCACAATACTGATGTGCGAAGTCTTTTTGTTGATTCTGTACGCTCTGCCATGGTCTCTCGGACGGATGCGCTTTAAGGTCGGGCCCTGATCGACACGGCACGCTGCGACATACAGACGTGTTGTATCCATATCTTTCATTTCGGCGTTTGCCATTGCGGATTTCAACAGCTTTCCAAGCGGTTCACACGCAGCCTTCGGTGTGTACTTGAGGATTGCCATCGCCTCGTCGCAAGGCTTGTTTCTGATGAGGTCCAGCACGATTTGCACCTTACGGGGTGCAATGCGTACATGGGTCACTTTTGCAGTTGCTTCCATTCGTTATACACTCCTTTGCTGCTTATTTACCGTTGTTGGAAGTTTTGGAACCGGCATGGCCTTTAAAGGTTCTGGTCGGCGCAAATTCGCCGAGCTTGTGGCCTACCATATCCTCCGTAACGTAAACCGGAACATGCTTGCGTCCGTCATGGACGGCAAACGTATGACCGACAAAGTCCGGGAATATAGTCGAGCTGCGGCTCCAAGTTTTCAAGACGATTTTCTCGCCGTTTTCATTCATCTGCTGCACTTTTGCTAACAGCTTCGGTGCAACGTAAGGTCCTTTTTTAACACTTCTGCTCATACTCTACACTCCTTTCGACTTATTTCGCGTTACGACGTCTTACGATAAACTTATCGGAACGGTTCTTCTTCGCTCTGGTCTTATAGCCAAGTGCGGGTTTGCCCCACGGTGTGCAGGGACCGGGACGGCCGACAGGCGCTTTACCTTCACCGCCGCCGTGCGGGTGGTCGTTCGGGTTCATAACCGAGCCGCGAACGGTCGGACGAACGCCGAGGTGACGGGTACGGCCGGCTTTACCGATTTTCACATTTTCATGGTCTGCGTTGCCGACGGTGCCGACAGTCGCCATACAAGAAGCGGATACATTGCGAAGTTCGCCCGAGGGAAGTCTTAACAATGCGTAAACGCCTTCTTTTGCCATGAGCTGAGCCGCGTTGCCTGCCGCGCGGGCAAGCTGACCGCCGCGGCCGGGGTAAAGTTCCACGTTGTGTACCATGGTACCAACCGGAATCGCGCTCAACGGCAGTGCATTACCGGGTTTGATGTCTGCATTGGCGCCGGCTTCCACCTTGTCGCCGACCTTCAAGCCGACAGGCGCGAGAATGTATCTTTTTTCGCCGTCCGCATACTGCACAAGTGCGATATGCGCGGAACGGTTGGGGTCGTACTCCAAAGTGAGCACGGTTGCAGGCATATCGGTCTTATCGCGTTTGAAATCGATAATACGATATTTTCTGCGGTTGCCGCCGCCTCTGTGGCGAACGGTGATTCTTCCGTAACTGTTGCGGCCTGCTTTTTTATTGAGCGGCGCGAGAAGGCTTCTCTCGGGAGCAACCTTGGAAAGTTCGGAATAATCTGTAACCGACATATTGCGTCGAGAATTGGTTGTCGGTTTGTAGACTTTAATCGACATTTCATTCACTCTCCTTAGAACGATTTAGCGGAGCATGTCGGGCTCCATACATTATCGTCGGGATTTTACATCATACCGTCGAAGAATTCGATGGTCTTGGAATCTTCTGTCAAGGTTACGACAGCCTTTTTCCAAGAGGCGGTATAGCCTTCATATCTGCCGTATCTTCTTAAATGACCGCGGACATTGATGGTGTTGACTTTTGCGACTTTCACACCGAAAAGTTTCTCAACAGCCGCTTTGATTTCGGGCTTGGTCGCCTTTTTGTCCACTTTGAAAGTGTACTTTTTCAGCGCCTGACCCATCATGCTTTCCTCGGTAATCACGGGGCGGAGGATAATATCCTGTGCAAGTTTCATTATGCGTAAACCTCCTCGATTTTTGCAACGGCATCTTTGAGCACCACAATGGTGTTGCAATTTAAGATGTCATAAACATTCAGCGTGTTTACGAGGGTTACATTGGTACCGGCAATGTTGCGGGCACTCTTGTAAACGATGTCGTTCTTTTCAGGCAGAACGATAAGCGTTTTCTTGCCCGCTTTGATTGCGGCGAGAACCTCTGCAACCTCTTTGGTCTTGATTGCGTCGACGCCGAAGCTGTCCAGTACAATCATTTCCTCTGCCGCAACTTTCGCGGAAAGCGCGGACTTCATAGCAAGTCTTCTGACCTTTTTGTTTACGTCAAAGCCGTAATCACGAGGCTTCGGACCGAGCGCGATGCCGCCGTGAGTCCACTGCGGTGCTCTGGTCGAACCCTGACGGGCACGGCCGGTGCCCTTTTGCCGCCAAGGCTTTTTGCCGCCGCCGGACACCTCGGAACGAGTGAGGGTGGACTGCGTACCCTGACGCTGATTTGCTAAATAGTTGACAACCATCAGGTGCATTGCCGATTCGTTGGGCTCGATTGCAAAAATGCTGTCTGCGAGCTCGATGTCGGAAACTTTTTTACCTGCTTTGTCGAGAACTGCCAATTTCGCCATTTAAAACACTCCTTCCTTATTTTTTCACCGTATCGGCGAGAACAACGATGCCGCCTTTGGGGCCCGGAATGGCGCCCTTGATGGCGATGAGGTTGTTTTCTGCGTCAACCTTGACAATGTCGAGATTTTGAATGGTCACACGCTCAGCGCCCAAGTGACCGGCGAGCTTCTTCCCCTTGTAAACGCGGGAGGGGTCGGAGCAAGCGCCCAAGGAACCTGCGTGGCGTGCAACAGGGCCGGTACCGTGGCTTTCTTTCAAGCGGGAGAAGTTCCAGCGCTTGATTGCGCCCGCGGTGCCCTTACCTTTGCTGGTGCCGACAACATCCACTCTGTCACCGACAGCGAACACGTCTGCTTTGAGAATGTCGCCGACGTTCAGCGCGGAACAATCGTCCAGTCTGAACTCTTTGAGTACCTTTTTCGGTGCAACGTCTGCCTTTTTGAAGTGACCTGCCTGCGGCTTGTTCACTCTTTGGACTTTGACATCACCGAAGCCAACCTGAACGGCTTCATAGCCGTCATTTTCCGTTGTCTTTTTCTGGACAACGACGCACGGACCTGCTTCTACGACGGTCACGGGGATAACCTTGCCGTTCTCGTCAAAAAGCTGTGTCATGCCGATTTTTTTACCGATAAGACCTTTTTGCATTGTGTATTCCTCCTTTGGTTATTGGTTGGCGGTTGCCAACATGACCTGTAAGCGTTTCTACCGAGATTACAGTTTAATTTCGATGTCTACGCCTGCGGGAAGCTCAAGGCCGGTCAGAGCTTCAACGGTCTTGTTTGAAGGTCTGAGGATGTCGATGAGCCGTTTGTGCGTTCTCTGTTCAAACTGTTCGCGGCTGTCTTTGTCTTTGTGAACGGAGCGAAGAATGGTTACGACTTCTTTTTCGGTCGGAAGCGGCACGGGACCGGAAACCTGTGCGCCGGTGCGCTTTGCGGTTTCAACGATTTTCTCGGCTGCTCTGTCCACCAAATCGTGGTCATAGCCTTTCAGTCTGATACGGATTTTCTTGCCTTTTGCTGCTGCCATGTTTGTTTGCCTCCTTTAAAAAGTCAGGGCAAGCGCTTTTCTTGCAACCCTGCCGGGTGTTTACGAACCTTTCGTTAAAAAACCGAAAACCAAAACGGCATTCGGACGGCAGAGAAAAGCGCACAATGTCCACGGGAGTCACGGAAAGCGCAGTTGGGGTACGCTCGCCGGAGTGAGACACTGTTATGGGTCGCCCGGTTTGTAATCGGACATACTCCGCGGTAATTCCCTGCATCTAAGTGCAGCCACCTACCGCATCATCGCATATCAAGTCGCGTAAAAATGGGCATGGCAAGCCCCTTTTCCACGCGTGCCTGACTATTTTAGCATAGTGTTTAGAAAAAAGCAACAATTTTTTTCAAAAAAATTCGTGAATCCAAACAAATTTTTTCGATTTTAAAAATTTTGGATTTTTTATAGTTCTACTCCGTTTTTCGGGCACAAGATGTTGTGTTTTGGCTCGTTTTTGTGCTGTGCCTCCAAGGTGCGTGCGCCCCAACAACCACCCACGGTTGCGAAAGGTTGAAGTTAAATTGGGGGTTGTGGGGGGTGTTTTTGGAACAAACGAAATACAGGATTAGGGTAGGGCGGGGGCTTGCCCCCGCCGCAAGGTGCCCGAATTCGGAGAATTTTGCTCCCGCCGCGGGATTTGCTTTGAATTACGGAACGGGCAAACTGTAATGCGAGCGTAGGGGGCGACGACTCGGCGCCCCCTACGCACGAAATTTCGTGAATCGCCCCTACAACCCGTAGGGAACGGTCTTGACCGTTCCGCAAAATTATATCAAATTACGCGGGCGAACACAGTTCGCCCCTACGAGTAGGAAACAACCTCCATGTTGTTCCGCAAAATCACATCAAAATTGGCGGGCGGGCGTGGAAACCCGCCCCTACAAACGGGGCGCCGAGTCGTCGCCCCCTACGCATGAAATGGAATTTCTATGGTAGGGCGGGGGCTTGCTCTCGCCGCTTATGCCCTCTCTCGGAGGGGCGGAAACGGCGGGCGATTCGTGAATCGCCCCTACAATCGTAGGAAACGGTCTTGACAGTTCCGCAAAATTATATCAAATTATGCGGGCGAACACAGTTCGCCCCTACGAGTAGGGAACAACCTCCGTGTTGTTCCGCAAAATCACATCAAAATCTACGGGCGGGCGTGGAAACCCGCCCCTACAAACGGGGCGCCGAGTCGTCGCCCCCTACGCAAGAAATAGAATGCGTTTGCCCTACAAACCCAAATTTGTCATCCTGAGCGAAGCGAAGGATCTCCAATAGCGCAAAATAAAAATATACGAAACGAGATTCTTCGCCTGTCGGCTCAGAATGACAAGCGGGCGGGCGAACACAGTTCACCCCTACAATTTTTCATTATTCATTTTTCATTATTCATCATTTTCGGGTCGGCGAGTTACGGCTGCGCCATTACCCCTTTGTCGCCGCTCGACATTTCCCCTAACAGGGGAATCTCGTCGCCCCCTACGCGCGTATTGCTTTGCAAGCGTGGATTTTCACCGTAACCTGCACGCAAAAAAGCAAGGCAAGGGATAAACCCTTGCCTTGCCCTGTTGTTTTACAAATCGTTCGCGTTATACGAAGATGTAAACGAACACGCTTGGGAGAAACTCAGATTTCTACCCAACCTTCGTCGCCGCCGTCAACGGGGCCGGTGCCGATGGAAAGTGTGATAATATCGTCAACATCATAGACTGAAACATCGAACGCAGGTGCAGTATAAACCTGTTTCATCTGAAGTTTTCTCCTTTCAAAATCGAATTATAATTTTTACCAAACGATAACTGCGTCACGGTCATTTTCGAGGTCTTTGCTGATATTAATCGTAACCGCCTCGATTTGCTCGTAAGCAACATATTCAAACTCCGGCGCAGAATACGGTTTGTTTTGCAAAGTTTTCAAGTTACCGAGCCCTTATCAGCCAGCAAAGGGATGAGCAAGAAGGTAAGTGGAAACGATGTTATTATAATTCGTATTCAGGAGAGCCTGCTGTTCAGCATCATAGAACGCATAAGCGGTGTTGCCCGTAGCATCCAAATACTGAACGAACGCAACATAGGTCACGTCGGAACGCGTTGCGGCGCTTGTAATTTCCAAACGGCAGCCGAAGAATGCATCCGAAGTGTCATTCGCTTTCTGGATGTAATCGGTGGTCGCAACATCATAGCCGACAGCCGAAGAGCCCTGTGCCACTGCTTTTGCAGTGTCGAGGTTGAAGCCGGTGGTGCCTTTGTAAGCAACGAAGCCAACGGATTTAATTGCTTTGGTGGTTGCGGAAGCATCCGCGGAGTTTGCGAAGTAGGTATCCCAATCCGCATCGGCAATAACCGAAGTTACACGGAAGCTGAATGCATCCTCAACAGTGGTAGCACTGTTCGGGGTCATCTTAACCTGTGCCTTGGACTTCGCAACAGCGGGGCCTGCAGAAGCAACAGTCAATTCAACCATAGCCTCAGACAAATCGCAATTGGTGTACCGCACTTTTGCACCACCCGCCTGAGCGATGTATGCTTTCGGTGCTTTACCGGACCAAGATTGGGAGTGATAACCAATAAAAATCTTTTCACCGGGTGTAACGGTGTCGTTGATTTTCATTTTGAAGGTCAACACGGAAACAGCCGGATCTGCATTCCAACCATTACCAACTGTGTTAGTAACACCATTACCCGTATTCGCCTTTGTACCAATCATGACTGCTTTATCAAAGTATGCCTTATCTTCAGCAGACGCATTGATTTTTGTTTTATTATCATAATCTGTTGCGGTTGCCAATGCAATTGTACCCGCCAAGTTCGTATTGCCTGATGATGCCGGGTCAAACCAATATTCCCAAACATCATTGAACGTTCTCATATCTGCAATTGCTGATGCACCAGGCGCAGCCTGAGCACTATTGTATGAAACAACAAACTGCGCTGTACCAAGGTCAGTTAATGTTGTGTCAACAAACATGTCAAATGTGACTGTGTCGCCGGGATTCACTTCCGTTTTATCCGCACGGAGTATGATTTTTAAATCACCGCTCGTCAAGGTGGGAGTGTAGGAAGTGTATGCCGCAGAAACAACAGAAGAGAACGCAGCAATAAGCATGATTACTGACAATAAAAGAGCCAGAATTTTTTTAGCTTTTGCCATTTCGTAATGTCCTCCTAGAATAGTTGATTAAATTAAATGCCTTTGCCACTTACAAAGGCGGCTGCAAATTCAGCCTGTGTTGTGGACACGGTGTACATTGCGACACCTTCCACATCTGTAACATCAGTACTGTCAATTGAGGAATCGCCGTTGGTATCAGCAGCTATACTCCATGCTGTACCATCATCAGCATAGTTGTCAGTATTTAAATACATAGCAACGGATTCAATATCTGTAACATCAGTACTATCAATTGCACCGTCGCCATTTACATCGCCAAAGAGAACGAAAATGTAGGTTTCAACCACATTTCCACCATCGTCAAGCAATTGAATCAACGTACCAGTGGATTCATTCCCTTGGTCATTCGCGACAACTTGAATGCTACCTGCGGGCGTGGTCAAATAGTCCGAAATCATTTCGCCCTCATGAGTTGCAATGCCGTACACGAAACCAACGCCATCATTGCAAGTAGAAACTCTGTCAATAACCGCTCCGTTTGCCGCGCCGGTTTCGGACAACTGAAGTTCAGGAGCCGCAGTAGCGCCAACGGTAGCAGAAGTGTTGGTGATTGCAAAGGTCTGGCCAACAGTAGCCGGATTGTTGTCAATCGCAGAAGAAGTGTAAGCACCGCAGTACAAAGTACCGCCGATGTTGGTTGCCGTCTTCTGGTCTTCAGCTTTCAAGCCGATGTCGGAAGTGCCGTCAGCAATCGCTTTTAACTGGAAAGTGAACAAAGTCCCGTTCAGAAGCTTTGCGGCAGCGGTGCCAGCCGTGTTGGGGATGAAAGCCACTTTCAAGCAGCCTGTAACAGCGTCGTTATAGGATTGCACATCTGTTGCACCTTCGCCGAAAA
This sequence comes from Ruminococcus sp., assembly GCA_004555265.1. Classification (GTDB taxonomy): domain Bacteria; phylum Bacillota; class Clostridia; order Oscillospirales; family Acutalibacteraceae; genus Fimenecus. Next base: position 27,068 of record SFIQ01000017.1, on the reverse strand, counting down.
TTTTGGCACCGGTAACAGAGCCTGCGACGAATTCAAAGACTGCGGGATTGTAATACACCGGAACATTGGTCGGGCCGGCATAATAATCCGTTGTCAAGTTCACCGTAACAGTGATAACATCGTTCTGCGAAACAGTCGCATTATCAACGGAAACGGTGAAGGTTGCATTCTGCGTAGCGGCCGAAGCCGAGAATGCAAACATCGCAGCAACCATAACAACAGCTAAAACAAGGCTTAATACTTTTTTAGCTTTTGTCATAATATCCTCCTTATATTTTCTTCCCATATAATATACAGTTTCCGCGGCAAAAAGTCAACAGAAAATTTTTCTGCGACAAGCTTTGTTCTGCTGTGCGGATTGATTGTCAGCTATCACTCTGAAAATCAAGGACGCAAACAGTGTGGTGACTTCAACAGAAACACGCCTTGCCGAGGGAGTATATGCACATTATACCCGCGCGGAAAATCCGCGGCGGCGAAGTCTTTCTTTTGTTTCCCTCGCTTGCACCGGAGAAGCGCAAGACGCGGGTTGCATTGTGGGTTGCACAATGCGGTTTGTGTTTGTAGGGGCGAATTGCATTCGCCCGCGCCCCTCCGGCACGCCTGACGGCGTGCCGCCTCCCCACGAGTGGGGCGGTTGAGAAGTGCGTTTTCCTACGGGGCGGGCGCATAACCCGCCCTACAATTTGAGAACTCAGCGAGTCTGTGCGATGGTGCCTGCACCGATTGCATAGGCTGCAACTGCGGCATAGTCAGATGCGTTGATCGCACCGTCAGCCGTTGTGTCGCCTGCCGTTGCAAAGTCACCGGTCAGAGCCGACGCGCCGGTTACGTTCATGTTGATGAGTGCAGCGTCGAATGCGTCGATTGCGCCGTCGCCGTTCACATCGCCGTAAACCATAACGGTGTGGTTGATTTCAAAGCCGTCAATGCCGTTCACGGTCAGAACAACCTTTGTGCCGGTACCGAAGCCGTTTGCCGCGGAAGCGGTAACTGCAAGGTTTGCAGTGTAGCCTGCCGGCGCGGTGGTCTTCACGAGCGCAAGGAGTTCAGCGGTGGTGTTGATTGTGCCGGGTTTAATGCCGTCAACAATCAGGTTTGCATAGTCAACCGTTGTGGTGTTGTCCGCAACCGTATCATTGGGAACAACCTTAATGGTGCTCTCGATGTTTGCAAGTTCTGCTTTGATTTCTTTGACAACGCGGTCAACTGTTTCCTGTCCTTCGAGTGCAGTTCTCATGCCTGCTTCGTCGAGCCAAGCTGCGCCGGTGTCGCCGCCGCCGATGTAGTAAGTGTCTTTACCGACAGTTACTTTCACGCCTGCTTCTGCGAATACAGCTGCGAGCGCTTCATCGAGGGTTTTGTAGCCGGAAGCCGCTGTGGGCTGGAACAAGGTCGGATTTGCGCAGATGGTGTCAACATACGCCATCACATCACGAAGTGCGGTGAGGTCAACATCGGTGCCTGCCTTCGTCAAAGCCTTGTAAGCAACAAGAAGGTTATATCTCGCTTCGTGAATTTCAGCCGGAGTCGAAGTGGGATCCGCCGAAACATTGTAAGCCGCAGTTCTTGCCGTATTGAATTTCGTCCAAGATTCAGCCGTGTAAGCGGCGGGATCGGTAATGGCATTTGCCATCTTATAGGCGTCATTCAAATAATAGGTTGCCGGCGAACGCGCAATCAAGCGAGATTCATACTGTGCCATCTGTGCCATGTCAACCTGAATAGAGGTCAGGTCAAGCGTGGGCAGATTTTCAAGGAAGTCTGCTCTTGCTTTTGCTGCTGCTGCGGATTCTTCCTCGGTGGGTGCTACAACCATGGCGTTCAACGCGCCCTGTTTGTTTTCGGGTGCTGCTGCGATAGCGGTTGTGATTTTGTCAGACGGAACGCCTGTCAGTTTGCTGTCCGCAACGCCCGAAGGAATCTGTGCGTTGTCGTAAATGCCGTTGAGCCAAGCATACTCATTGTAGTATTTCAGCCAACGATACATAATGTAGTTCTTGTTGTTGAGGTTTTCCTTTTTGCCCTGGGCGTCAAGCGTAGCCTTCAAGGAATTCAGAACTGCTTTTTCTTCAGCCGTGTAATCGGTCGCGGAGGACGCAGACTCGGTCACTGCCACCAAGCCTTCAATCGCCGCCGTGAGGTTTTCACCTGCGGTCTTGAAGTCGGAGATGCCGTTCGTCTGGTGGTCAGAAACGAAGGTCGCGGCTGATTTTGCCATGTAGAACTCTGCGATTGCGGCTTTCAAAGCGGCAATGTAAGCGTTCCAGGACTCGGTTGTGTAGTCTGCAGCAACTCTGTTGGAGTTCAACGCTCTCTGAATGAGACCTTCAAGTCCGTAGGAGTTGTAGAAGATCAAAGAAGGTTGTGAAGTGAAGTCAACCTCCTTCGTGGGTTTGCTAAACGCGTTATTATAGCACCAAACGGTTACCTTGGCTGTAAATGCGAATACGGTGAAGTCAGCAGAATACATAGCACGGTTGAAGTTTACTTTATCAACTGCGTACTGCTGGCTGTTCATCTCGGACCAGTCTTTGTTTGTACCGAACTCGGTGCCTGAATAGTCGTTGTTCCATTTCCAGAACGCCGGAACGCCGCCTGCAACCGGTGTTGCACAGTCTGCCGGTTTGATAGTGGAAGTAACGGCGGATTTGCCTTCTTCGTAAACCTTCTTTGTCCAAGTGAAAGCGTTTGCCTGGTCAGCCCGGAAGGAGACGGAGCCGTCAGCGTTCAAGTCCAGGTAACCGAAGCCGGAGATGTAGAGCTTACGCGCTTTTGCAGAAGTTGTACCAACATACATCTTGTAGCCTTCGATTGCCGAGAGCGGTGTGTTTTCATCAACATAGATGTTCCACATCTTTGCGGTAACGTCGTTATTCGGACCGACTTTGTTCAAAACGGTAACCATGTTCACGGTATCGTCCTGTGCCGCCGCGGCGGTAATGAAGTTCGAGGTGGTCACAATGGGCTCACCGTTGTTTGCCTTCGTGGTGCCGTCGGGCAAGGTAACGATAACATAAGACTTCAGCGTGTAAGCCGCCGCGTCGGTGCTTGCAACACCTGTGATTGTTGTCTCGTATGTTTCGTTGGGATTCAATGTAACATTGAGATCCTTTGTTGCAACAACGTTGCCTTCAAGGTCAACGATTTCAAGCTTTTTCAAAAGACCTGAATATGCACCGTCCTGTACGAAGTTACCGCTGCGGTAACCGCCGTCATACCAAACGGATTTCAGACCGTCGGTATCAAGGGTAATCTGTGTTTTGATTGTGGGTGTTGTTGAACCAACATATTTGAACTGGTCGATGGTCTGATTGATGCCCTTGAGGACCATATCGTCCATCTTGCCGGTCACCTGCATGAGGATCGCGAGAAGATCCTGTACCCACATGCCCTTGTTGGCGTCATCCGTGATGGACCAGAGAAGGTTCTTCACGGTCACTTTGAGGTTTGCATTGGTAACCAAGTAATCCAACGGATTGGTTGCTTTCAAAGCGTTGTTCAAAGAGGTTACCAAGTTTGCATAGTCAGGAGAGTCATTGAAACCAAGGCCGGTTGTAAGGTCGATCAAAATATTTACAACTGCGTTGTAAAGTTGTTTGTTGCCGTAACCGGTGGAGTTTCTGTACAGTTTTGCAGCAATCGGCTCAATTCGAAGGTCAAGGATACCTGCAAGGAGATCCTTCACTACTTTGAGGTCAACTGTGCAAGCCTTGTTGGTGCCGTTACCGATGGTAGCGTCGCACCCGGAAATCAAGGAAAGAAGACCGGGGAACAAGGCATTGAAGATGATGGAAAGTTTGTCAAGCGCGTCAGTGCCGTTCATGACAGTCGCGTTTCTGGAAACGATCTTCGAAGTCAGATCGGGAACCCACAATTGAAGGAGGGTATCCACAATGTAGTTCAACTTCGTGTTCCAGCCGGTTGCGCAATCTGTGCTGGGCGCGATGTACTGGTCGGGTGAAGTGTAAGTCGTGGTACCGCTGCCGTTCGTCGTGGTGCCGAGACCCATCACGTTCTTCAAATAGTAAACGCCGATAGAAGCACCCATATCCAAAGCGATGTTCAGATAATCTTCATCGGTCGAAGCCGCTTTGATTTGGGTATCCCAGTTGTATTCGGGCAGGATTTCCGCAATGAACTCGCGGACGCCGTAAACAACAATCGCTTCAAGGCAATCCACATCGGCCGGAATTACAATAGAGGGCATGAGCCACTCGATGATATCCACGCCGAGAACCGCGATAACCTGTTCGTCGGTCTGGGTGTCGATTGCTTCTGCTTTGTAAGCGTCGTTCTTACCGTAGATGAGGTTGGGCGCAGTTTTGAGAACTTTGCGTACCAAGCCCATTACATTCGATTCAAAGTGCGCATTGTCTTCAGAGCCGCTGTCATAAGTCCATTCGAGGTTCACAACAGCCTTATTCAGGATTTTACCGATCGCATCGGTAATGTTGCGAAGATAAGAATCACTGGTGGAATCCAAGGTCGGCATAATTTCGGACCAAGCCGGAGCCTGCCATTCCCAGTTGAGCATCTTGAAGAGTTCAAGCTTTTCGCCTGCCATCTGTGTGAAGTCAACATGGTAGAATTCCCAACCGTCGCCCCACTGTACCACATAGTACAGGTCATCGGGCATGGTGTTGATGTCTTTGCCGGAAAGCGAGATGTACTGGAAGTTGTAGTTACCGGCTTCGCCGACTTTCGCTTCCATAGCGTCGCTGAGGAGTGCTCTGCCATTCGCAGCGCCGTTGTCTTCGATTGCCTGATATGCAAGCACTTTCTCTTTCAACTGCGCGGTGATGGCTTCATCGGTTACCGCTCTGTTGATCGCGCCGCAGAACTGCATGATGGTTGCACGAAGCTGACCGTCAAGGTTCGGTGCGCCGAAGGTGTTATACGCCCACGGAAGCGCGTCGCCGAGCATCTGATACAAGGTCTTGGTTTCGAAATCAAGAATTGATTTATCGAAATTCTTCAGCAGGCAGCTATCTTCATCCCAATGCGTGATGTAGTTTTTGTCGTCGGTGCCGTTGCTTGCGGTTGAAGTCTCTGTAAACTTCCATGTGCCGTCAGCAAGCAGTGTACCGTAAATATAGTACCATGTTACCTGATTGCCGTTTTCATCCAAAACGGGGTTGCCTGCGGAATCCACAGCCTTTTCGGTGTGAATCATCGCGGCAGTTGCGCCGTAAGTTGTGGGATCGGTGCAAATCAAGTTCTGGGAAGGATCGGTGATGTTTTCCGTATGACGCGGTGTGGTCAACAGGTTCACAAGCAAATCCTTCACGATTTTGTCCAAGGTGGGCTTGGAAGCCATATCTTTCCAAAGCGGTGCGTTCGGCAAAGCGGGATCGTCACCGATGCCGCCTGTAAGCTTGCGCGCGCCAAGGCCGTAGATGGTGCCTTTCAGGAAATCGTCAAGATTTACAAGAATCTCGTTAACTGCGGTCAAATCAACGGGGATAGCGCCGCCCAAGATACCGAAGCTAACGCCGCTGCCGATGACGTTGCCCAAAGTGTCGACGTTTTTGTCTACGAACACAATGAGTTCGTCAACCATATTGACAGCGTTGTTGACAGACTCGTTACCGTCGATGGTGGACAAATCGAGTTGTTCGATAATACCGAGGTCCAGACCGATACCCATGAATCCGATAAGACCTTTCAGGCTTGCGAGAGTATCGCAAGTAGCGTCAAGGCTTGTAAAGTCGATGGTACCGACAACGGGAACGCTTGCTTTAATGTTAACACTTGCCAAAAGGCCGTTAACTGTGTCGCAGAACCAAGAGGCTCTCTGCTCATCGGTCAAAAGCATAGCCAAGCCGGTATCGTTTGACGTATACACGGCTTCCTGGCTGTCGTCATACGCTTGATATGCCGAAGCCATAACCGACATGCATGAGAAAAGCATGACAATTGCTAAGATGACACTTAACAATTTTGTAGACTTTTTCATAAGTGTTTTCCTCCTATTTAGTTTTGCATTACAATATGTATAATGCATTCCGTGCCCCGTATTACGCGGTCGGCGCGGGGCACACTCGCCGACTTGTTTTGCGCGCCATAGTTTCCGCCTCTGACCAATCCGCGCGAGTGAACACCGCGTCGGAAGGGTTCCGCTAAAGCGCTACGGGTTACTCGGTTCGTCCTCCACCGCTTCCGCTTTTAAAACAAAAACCGGCGGAAGACAGATGATACACACCCGAGCAAATATTACCGTAGGATGTGTATCAAAATGAGCTGCCGAAGCGCACATTTTTCGAGGGAGACACACTGCCCCCTTAAAAAAGTAGGCACTTCGCCCCATTACACCATTCCTATGGTTACTCAAATTATAGAATTTTCAGAAAAAAAAGTCAATAAATTATTCATGTTTTCCACTCTTTTTTATGAATTGCCCAAATATTTTTGTGGTTTTTGGGCATTTTGCAGAAAGAAAATTGGCAGTTTTGTTGAAATATTATGAACAAATTGTGAACTTTTCGTTTTCGCCAACTTTTCGACGGGTTTTTGAACAACGTCGCCGCATTTTTCAACATTTTTCGCAATTTCGTTGATTTTTAGAACGGTTTTTTTGCCGTTTTTGCGATTTTCAGAGATTTCCCCAACATGTTGTGGAAATCGGTTTTCGCCAGGACAATTTGTGGGCGGCAGAGAAGAAATGAAGAATGAAGAATGAATGATGAATAATTGTAGTGCGGGGTGATTCCCCTGTTCGGGAAAATGTCTGTTATAATAGGTAGGGCGGGGGCTTGCTCCCGCCGTTAATCCACCTCAAACTCCGCGGCGAGGGCAAGCCCCCGCCCTACCCTGTAAAATGCATTTCGTGCGTGTAGGGAACGGTCTTGACCGTTCCGATTGAAAAATAAAAATGCAATTTGAGCGTAGGGGGCGACGACTCGGCGCCCCGTTATTCCTCCCTCTAACGAGGGTCGACTCCCTCACAGTGTGAGGGAGATGTCGCGAAGCGACAGAGGGAGACCGCCGCCGTCAGCGGGTGGCTTTTGCCGTAGGCAAAAGACGGAGGGAGAGAAATGAAAAAATCTCTCCCCCAGTCAAATGCTGCGCATTTGACAGCCCCCTCTCGGAGGGGGCGGAAACGGCGGGCGATTCGTGAATCGCCCCTACAACCGTTGGGGTCGACTCCCTCACAGTGTGAGGGAGATGTCGCGAAGCGACAGAGGGAGACCGCCGCCGTCAGCGGGTGGCGCGCGCAAAGCGCGTGACGGAGGGGCAAGTCACATCAAAATTCACGGGCGGGCGTGGAAACCCGCCCCTACAACGGGGCGGCGGGAGCAAGCCCCCGCCCTACCCTGAAAATTTTATTTCGTGCGTGTAGGGAACGGTCTTGACCGTTCCGTAAAATTATATCAAATTACGCGGGCGAACACAGTTCGCCCCTACGAGTAGGGAACAACCGAAGATGCGTTCCCCAAAATCATATCAAAATCGGCGGGCGATTCGTGAATCGCCCCTACAACGGGGCGGCGGGAGCAAAATTCTCCGAATTCGGGCACCCTTTTGTCTGCTTCGCAGACATTTCCCCTATCAGGGGAATCACCCCGCCCTACCGCATAAAATTATCACTACAACCCCCAATTTATTACATACTACACACAAAAACAGGGTGGGGAAATCCCACCCTGTTGTAAGATACAAAAATCGAAAGGCTTTCTTAATACGCCTTGCCCCAATAGAGCATATGCTTTGCGGGCTTGCCGCAGCAAACGCAGGTATCGGCAATCTGTTCCTGCTCGAACGGAATGCAGCGCGACGAAATGCCCGCGACTTCTTTGAGTTTTTCCTCACATTCGCGACTGCCGCACCACATTGCCTTGATAAAACCGGGTTTATGATCGGCAATATCTTTCAATTCGTCAAGCGTTGCGGCGGTATAGGTCATCTTTTCGCGGCGGGCAAGCGCGGCATCGTACAATCCCTGCTGTACGGCGTCTAACAAACGCGGAATTTCGGTCTCCAAATCGTCCAAAGAAACAAATACCTTTTCGCGGTTGTCACGGCGCACCAAAACACACTGATTTTTCTCGATGTCTTTGGGCCCCAACTCCAAACGCAGCGGCACGCCTTTCATTTCGTACTCGGCGAACTTCCAGCCGGGCGAATTGTCGCTTGCGTCGATTTTCGCGCGGCAGAATTTCGCAATGCGTTCTGTCACTTCCTGCGCCTTTTCCGTAACGCCCGCTTTGTGCGCGGCAATCGGGATGACGACCACCTGCGTGGGCGCGACTTTCGGCGGCAGAACAAGCCCGTTGTTGTCGCCGTGCGTCATAATCACCGCGCCGATGAGCCGTGTGGTACAGCCCCAAGAGGTTTGGAAAGGGAATTTGAGTTTGTTGTCTTTATCGGTATACTGAATTTCAAATGCGCGAGCAAAGCCGTCGCCGAAATAGTGCGAAGTTGCACTTTGCAACGCCTTGCCGTCATGCATGAGCGCTTCAATCGTATAGGTATCCTCCGCACCGGCGAAGCGTTCCTTTTCGGTTTTTACGCCTTTGACCACGGGCATGGCAAGGTAATTTTCACAAAAATCCGCATAGACATTCAGCATCTGTACGGTTTCCGCCTGCGCCTCTTCGGCGGTGGCGTGAATGGTATGCCCCTCCTGCCACAGGAATTCGCGCGAGCGCAAAAACGGGCGGGTGGTTTTTTCCCAACGCACCACCGAAACCCATTGGTTGTAGAGTTTCGGCAAGTCGCGGTAGGATTGCACAATCGACTTGTAATGCTCACAGAACAGGGTTTCCGAAGTCGGTCGCACGCAAAGGCGCTCCTCCAACTTCTCGTTGCCGCCATGCGTCACCCATGCCACCTCGGGCGCAAAGCCCTCGACATGGTCTTTTTCTTTATTGAGCAAACTTTCGGGGATAAACATCGGCATACAGACATTTTCATGCCCCAGCGCCTTAAAGCGCTTGTCGAGTTCTTTTTGGATATTCTCCCAAATTGCATAGCCGTAGGGGCGAATGACCATACAGCCTTTGACGCTGGTATACGCAATCAGTTCCGCTTTGCGGCAGACATCGGTATACCATTTTGCGAAATCCTCCTCCATTGAGGTGATTTCTTCTACCATTTTCTTTTGTTCAGCCATGTTTACTGTCCTTTTCAATCGAGGGCGAAAATGCCTTAATGCTCCTCGATGTATTTTACAATATCGCCGACAGTTTTAATGTTTTCCACATCTTCGTCGGGCACTTCAATTTGGAATTCGTCCTCAAACGACATCACCAAATCGACCAAATCGAGGCTGTCCGCCTCCAAATCGTCCTCCAAGAGGGTTTCCGGCGTGACGTCGTCCTCTTCCAAATCAAATTGGTCGCAAATAATTTTTCTGACTTTCTCAAAAATCATTCTGCACACCTCCAAGTGTGATCGCGTTGTAGTTGTATATACTCATTTTATGGAAATCTTGCGCTTTGTCAATATCCTTTTTTAAATTCGTCTGAAAATTGTGTAAATGGCGTTAAGTCTAACCCTTTTGTCTCTGCAAGCCAAGCGGAAAGCACTTTTGCCATTTTCGAGACGCCGCCCGAAACCGCCGCCTCGAAATTGACGGGGATAATCGGGTCATGCACACTCAAACGGAAGATGAAAAAGCCGTTTATGTCGGGTGCGTCGAAGATGATTTTCGTGCCCTCATAACTGTCGTCGGCGATGCGCACACCGTCCGCTTTTTTCGCGGCATCGTTCACAAGGGCAATCATTTCGCCGCCGTAGGCTTTAAAATCGGGCGCGGTGATTTTTAAGCGGATTTCCTTTTCCTCGGCGGGTTCTTCCAAATCCTGTATCAAACTGCCCAGATCGCCGCCCGTGCGTTTCAAAAGGCAAAGTTTGATAATCATGCGCGTGACGAGATACGCGCCGTCGTCCAAAAAGTAATTCTCACGAAATGCCGCGTGCCCCGAAGTTTCAATCGCCAAGGGCGTTTCCTCGCCCAACGCACAGCGGCGCACCGCTTCATCAATCACATTTTTATAGCCGCGTTTAAAGCGAATGTGTTTGCCGCCTAAATGCGCGTTGATGAATTTCGTAAGCCCCGCAGAGGTCACGGAGTCGGTCACCACCGCGCCGCCGGGGGTATCTTCGAGCGCAATCGCCGCCGCCACGGCAACCAAACGGTTGCGGTTGAGTTCCTCGCCGTCTGCCGTCACCGCGCCGCCGCGGTCCACATCGGTGTCAAAAATCACGCCGAGGTCTGCGCCGGACGAGAGCGTCGCCTCGCGGATACTCGCCATTGCCGCCGCGTTTTCGGGATTCGGCACATGATTGGGGAAGGTGCCGTCGGGGTCTAAATAGCGGCTGCCCGCCGTATCCGCTCCCAAAGGAGACAGCACCTTTTCGGCGTAAAATCCGCCGACGCCGTTGCCCGCGTCGACCACGATTTTAAGCCCCGTCAGCGGTTTGTCAAAATTTTCGGGGCTGTTTACGCCCTTGCGTATCAAATCTTTTAACTGTTCGCAATATTTAGAAAGATAGTCGATTTTTTCGGCTCGGATTTCTTCGCCCGTGTGCGGGGGCGCAGTTTCGGCATCCTCTAAAATGCGTTCCAATTCTTTGCCCGAAAGCCCGCCCGCGCGGGTAAAGAATTTCAACCCGTTTCTGTCCCACGGGTGGTGGCTCGCGGTAATCTGCACCGCGCCGTCACAGCCTTCGGTCTGCGTGGTCATAAACATTGCCGGCGTCGAGCACAGCGCGCAATCGAGAATTTGCACACCGCACGCGGTCAGTTCTTTTAAGACGGCTGCTTTGATCCGCTCTGCCGACACACGCGAATCGTGTCCGACGGACAGTTTTATGTCGCCCGCCTGTTTTGCGGTCTGCACTTCTAAAAATCGCACAAATGCGCCCGTAATGCGGCGAACCGCTTCGTCGGTCAAGTCGATTTTTTCGGGGTTTTCGGGGTTCACCGCCGTGCCACGCACGTCGGTGCCGCTTTTTAAATGTAAAAGTTGCATAAAGACCTCCTATGATTCCCAATTCTTTTGTGCCGCGTGAGATTCTACGCCTGCGGCTCAGAATGACAAGCTTGCAAGAACCTCGGTAGGGGCGATTCACGAATCGCCCGCCAAATTCTGCTGAAACTCTGCGGAACACATTTCCGGTCGTTCCCTGCGTGTCTTTTTTAACAGTAGGGTATATACATATGTGTCGCCCTGATAGCTTTCTTCTTTTTGCGCGATACATTCCGTAAACCCGAACATTTCATAAATATGCTTTGCGATTGCGTTATCCGTTTCTACGCCGACAGTAAATTCCGTATAGCCTGCGGCGGCAAGCTGTTCGATGACGCGGTTTAAAAGAAGCCTTCCGAAACCTTTGTCTCTAAAATTTTTTTCTATTCGAAATGCAAACAAATAGGCACGCGTACCGCGTGCAGCTTCCCTGCTGTCTGCACTTTCGTACTTAACATGCAATTCACCGATTAACTTTCCGTCACGGAACAATCCGAAAATATCTATTTTCCTGTTTTTTATGCCGCGGGTATTTTCGGCGAGCATCTGCACGGGTTTATTGTAGTCAAATAGGCGCAGAAGCAGTGGCAGTTCGCGTATTTTCAATGTACGGACGGTATACATACAGTTCTCCTCATGCATAGGCGGACACAGAAGCCCGTCCCGACGAGATTGTGCGTTACCATTCATTTGTGTGAAAACCGGAATTGCTCGGGCGATTCGTGAATCGCCCCTACAAAATTGCTTTATCCAATTCACTTTTCGTGGTAGACAATTCTTCGCCTGCGGCTCGGAATGACAAGCTTACACGGCGGGAGCAAGCCCCCGCCCGACGCTTGTTTTTGTTGTGCTGTGTGAGATCCTTCGCTGTCGCGCAGGATGACAATGCGATATAAATATTTTACAGTAACCCGCGTTTTGCAAGTTCCTCGGCGGCGAGCAATACGCCGACCTTGCTGGTGTGGAAATTCAAGCCGCCTTGCATCCAAACCGCGAACGGCGCACGCAAAGGTGCATCGCCCGACAGTTCAATCGACGAGCCGGAGGTAAACGCACCCGCCGCCATAATGACTTGGCTGTCGTAGCCGGGCATATCCCACGGCTCGGGCGTGACAAACGAATCCACAGGCGCACCCTTTTGCAGACCTTGGCAAAACGCAATCAGCCGTTCGGGGGTTTCCAAACAAATCGCCTGAATAATATCGTGGCGGTCTTCGTCGGGCTTCGGCGTCACCGCGAAGCCGAGTTCCGTAAACAGAGACGCGGCGAATACCGCGGTTTTGAGTGCCTCGCCCACCACATGCGGCGCATGGAACAGCCCCATAAACAAACTGCGATTTTGCCCCAAGGTGGCGCCGACCTCCAACCCCAAACCGGGGGTGTTTAAACGGCAGGCGCAAAGTTCGACCAAATCGGCACGCCCTGCAATGTAGCCGCCCGACGCGGCAATCCCGCCGCCTGCATTTTTGATAAGCGACCCTGCCATCAAGTCCGCGCCCACTTCGGTCGGCTCTTGTTTCTCGGTAAATTCGCCGTAGCAGTTATCGACCATCACCACCGCGCGCGGATTAACACGGTGCACAATCGAACACACGCGTTCGATTTCCGCAACCGAAATCGTATGCCGCAGGGAATACCCGCGCGAGCGCTGTATGTAGACCATTCGCACAGCGTTTTCTGCCGCGGCGGCTTCTATTCTGTCATAATCCAATTCGTCCTGTTCGGTCAAATCCACCTGTTTATAGGTGATGCCGAAATCGCGAAGCGTGCCCTTACCCGCGCTTTTGTCGCCGTCAAGCCCTATCGTGGAATGAATGGTGTCATACGGCAAGCCCGTCACGCTCAAAAGCACATCGCCCGGACGCAGAACGCCGTACAGGCAAACCGACAGCGTATGTGTCCCGCAAGAGAGTGCCCCTGCGCGGATAAACGCCGCCTCGGCACCGAAAATATCCGCCGTTAAGCGGTCTAATTTCTCTCTGCCCTTGTCGTTATAGCCGTAGCCCGTGGTGGAGTTGAAATCGGTTTCGTCCACGCGGTTTTGAATAAATGCCGACAGCACCTTTTGCTGATTGTGCTCTGTCAGCGCGTCAATTTTTGCAAACTGCGGTGCGGCGTTTTCCATTGCCGCCGCCGACGCGGTTTTGATTGTCTCGGAAAGTTCAAAAAATTCGCTCATAATTCTACAATTCCCTGTTGAATATAGCCCTTTCGCACAAAGCCGGATTTTTGATAAAACCGTTCGGTTTTTAAGTCCCCGCACAATAAAAAAATGCGGTTTGTATCGGTTTTTAAATCGGCGCAAAGCCCGCGCACACAATCCGTCCCGTACCCCATTTGGCGGTAGTCTTTATCGGTCACGACATCGCGGATATACACATAGTCCCCCAAAACATCGGCAACGCCCGCCGCAAGCAAAGCATTTTCACCGACATACACCGCTTTGACCACCGTGTAGCCGCCGAAAATCCCGCGCGCGGTTTTGGAGAGCCATTCTTTATACGCGCGGTCATTGTATTTTTGAAAATCTGCGGTACTGCTCGCCGTGCCGACCGCAGTCGATGCCGCCTGCACCAGCAAATCATAAATCGGGCGCAGATTGTCGTTTACGGTTTTTGCCTGTTTGCCGCCGTCGGGCAAGGTGCAAAGTTCCATCAAACTTTTTTTCGAGAACGGCGTAACGCCGAGCCTTTCGGCTTGCTCGGGCGCGCAATGCACCACCACGCCGCCGAGCGTGCGCAAAAAATATTGCAGTTCTTCAAAATCGGCATTCTCCGACGCCGTGACATAAGCTTTGGTCTGCCCCTCGGACACCACCAGCGCCGTTACGCTGTCGCCCTCGGTCTGCACCCACGCGCCGTCCACACGGTGCACATCTAACAGCGAAAACAAAGCAAATGCGGTGCAAAGCGTATCGGGCAAAACGGAAAAAAGCTGTTTCGCCGTATCCGCCGACAAATTTTCAATCACTTTCAGCATTGCAAAGTGCCTCCGCCAGTGCTTTTGTCAAATCGGCAACGCTTTGTATGTCGTCTTGCTTCGCCACACACGCGCCCGAATGAATATAACGGCACGGCACGGAAACTGCCAAGGTCTTCACACCGCCTGCCGTTTTGTGGATTGCCGCCGCGTCATTGCCGCCCGCAATCATCGTTTTGGTTTGGCAGGGAATTTGCTTTTCTGCGGCGAGCGCACGCGCAAAAGTATACAGTTGCTTGTCATACACCGTACCGCGATCCATAAAACTGACCACGGCACCGCCGCCGACTTTGCAGACCTGTTTATATCCCGAAGCCTCGGGCAAATCCGCCGCCGTGGTGCTTTCAATCACCAATGCATAATCGGGGCGCACCGTAAAGGTTGCCGCCGTCGCGCCGCGCGTGCCGATTTCCTCCTGCACGGTAAAGCAAAAGGTCATATCATACGGCAAATCCGTTTTGAGCATATCGAGCAGTATTTGCACACCCGCGCGGTCATCAATCGCCTTGGCTTTTACGAAGCCGTCGCCGAATTCCACATAATCCGAGTGAAAATACGCGACATCGCCGAGAGAAACAAGCGACTCTGCTTCTGCCTTTGTCTGCGCGCCGATGTCAATCACCATAGTTTCAACTTCGGGCACACTGCCCTTTTCGTCTTTCGAGAGTTGATGCACGGCTTTGCCGCCGACCACGCCGGGGATTTCCCGCGCGCCGACCGTAACCGCCTTGCCGAATATGGCGCGCGCATCCACGCCGCCGACAGGGGCGAATTTCAAAAAGCCGTCATCGGTAATGTAAGTGATGATAAAGCCGACTTCGTCCATATGGGCGAACAAGGCGACTTTATTTTTGGGGCGCGCCGCGCCTTTTTTCTCGACAAGCAAGTTGCCGAGCGCATCGATTTTGTAAGTTGTGTTTTCGGGAAGCGCGGCAAGGATATAGTCCCGCACCGCGTCCTCTCTGCCGGAGGTGCCGTTTAATTCGCACAGCGTTTTTAACATCATGACAGCCCTCCGTATAAAATATAATTTGCCAAAAGTTGCGCCGTATTTTCCACATCTTTGACGGACACGACTTCAATGCCTGTATGCATATAGCGAAGCGGTACGGACAAAAGCCCCGTTTTTACGCCGCCCGCTTCGGCGGCAATCACATCGGCGTTGGTGCCGCTCCCGCCGCCCATCACTTCAAGTTGATAGGGAATTTGCTGTTCGACGGCCATTTGCCGCAGACCCTCGCTGACGCTGTGCGTCAAAGACGGCGCAATGCCAATCATAGGGCCTTTCAAAAGTTCGCCGCAATCCTCCGGCTTCGCATCGGGTGTTTTCGCAAAACTGACATCGACCGCAATGCACAAATCCGCATTTGCATGGAATGCCGCGGCTTTCGCGCCGCCCTCGGTGGTTTCCTCGCGTGTCGAACAAACAACCGTAACCGTATCGGCACAGCCCATCATTTTTAAGTGTTCCAGCGCAAGATACAACACCGCAATCCCTGCGCGGTCGTCGAGTGCGGGCGCGCTGACACATTCGTTCAGCAGTTCCGTAAACGCGTGGCGTAAGGAAACGCGGTCACCCGCGGAAACTGCCGTTTGCGCCTCGTCTGCCGGAAGTCCGATGTCAATGAGCACCGTGTCGGGCAAGGTTTTTTCGTCGCCATCTTTTTGCAAGTGCGGCGGGGTACTTGTCACCACGCCGTACAAATCGCGCTTGCCGTGCACCGTGACCTCCGCGCCGCAAAGCACGCGCTTGTCCGCGCCGCCGCAGGGGGCGGTGCGCAAAAAGCCCTCCGGCGTCACTTCCAATACGCAAAGCCCGATTTGATCCAAATGTGCATCCAACAGGATTTTTCTGCCGCGCCCTGTGCCCGTATAGGTGCAAAGCACATTGCCGAGCGCGTCCGTTTTGACTTCACCGAGCGGCGCAAACAGCGTTTTTACCGTTTCACGCGCCGCCGCTTCATCGCCCGAAACGCCGGGCGCGGCGCAGAGCAGTTTCAGCAGTTCTTTGGTTTCCATAAGATGCACTTCCTTAAAATTTAAATTTCCGTGCCGCCAACCGGTCGAATGGACAGCACATAGCACGCGCCCTCGCCGAACACGCGCTCGATTTCGGATTTATAGGTGTCCAGCAAATCCAACGGCACAAACGCCTGAATGGTACCCGCAAAGCCGCCGCCGTGTACGCGCCATGCGCCGCGCCCCGCCAATACGCGCTGAGAAATTGCCAACGCCAGCGACACGGGCTGTTCCTGCGGTTTTTTCACCGAGAAGACATTTTGGTTATACATATACGACGAGTTGCCGCTTTCGAGTATGTACTGTTTGAAGGTTTCAAAATCGCCTGCGCGAAGCGCGTCCACTTCCTGTAACACACGGGCGTTATCCGCATAGAAGTGCATGGCGCGCAACACCGCACGGTCCCCGACGCGTTTGCGCACCGCCGCGATTTCGCCGTAAAATTCCGACTCGGGCACTTCGCGCAGCACCTTTTTACCGAAATACTGCGCTACACTCTCCATTTCCTCGCGGATATAGGCGTATTCGTCGGTCAAATCCGAGTGACTGCCCTTCGTGTCCACAATGCACAGCGCGTGCGAGCAGGCGGCAAAGTCAAATTTCACTTCTTCGATTTCGGGGTTTTGCGGGTCACAAAAATCAATCGTAACAAACGAGCCGACGGAGCAAGCGGTTTGATCCATCAAGCCGCAGGGCTTGCCGAAGTATTCGTTTTCGGCGTACTGCGCGATTTTCGCAATCGTCACCGCGTCCACCTTACCGTCATTATACAAATAATTGAGCATAGTGCCCACGAGCACCTCATATGCCGCCGAGGACGAAAGCCCCGAACCGGACAGCACGCGGGACGCTGTTGCCGCGTCAAAGCCGCCGATTTTATAGCCGTAATTCAAAAAGCCTTGGCACACGCCGCGCACAAGCGCCGGGGAATGGCCGAGTTCCGACGGTTGTACCGACAAATCGGACAAATCCACCACATCCATCGGGTAGCCCTCGCTTTTCACGCGCACAACATTGTCCTCGTTTTTTGCCGCCGCCGCAATCGCGTCCAAATTGATGCCCGCCGCAAGCACTCTGCCGTGATTATGGTCGGTGTGGTTGCCGCCGACCTCGGTTCTGCCGGGGGCGGAGAACAAACGAATGTCCCGCGCGCCCGAAAACAGTTCCGAAAATGCGTCGATAACGGTAGTATACCGCGCATACTGCGCTTTGATTTCCGCGTCGGTCACATACACGCGACGAAGTCTTTCATCGAGTGCGCCGCCGGTCAGCATCGCCTTTAATTCCTGTTGGTTTGCCATTGTGTGAAACATCCTTTCAGCTCTTTTTTATACCTGTATCTTTTTTAAAATTATTGTTATATATGTCAATCATCTTGTTCACGCCGAACAGCGACAGGCCCGAAATCGTAAACAGGATAACAAACGGCAAAATAAACGCCATGGAGAACGGGTCGTACACATTGCGGCCGATGACGCTGTACGAAACGAGTTTCGGCAAAAAGCCCGCAACCGACAGCAGCATATACCATTTTAAGTCATACCGCATCGCGCCGTACACTTGGCTTATGGTGTTAATCGGAAAACTCGGCACAAGCCGAAAGCCTACAAGCAACGCGCCCTTCGCCTTGTCGTCCGCCTTTTCCAAAATCCGTTCGATATCCTCGCTTTTCAACAGGAGTTTATGCACAAGCCCCCCGCCGATATGTTTGCCCCAAAAATATTTGATGATACACAAAAGCGAAAATCCGACAATGTTGATGAGCACCGCGTACGGCAACGGGAACGCCATACCGGCAATCACGCAGACGGCGGAAATCGGCAACGGCACAAAGGATTTGGAAAGGTATATCAATAAAATGGCGACGATCACAAGCCCGCGATACGGAAGCGTTGCCACGGAATACTCAAATTCCGCAAGCCGACGCATAATCTCATCGTAATGCTCCACAAAGGTCGGGTCTTGAAACAACAGCGCCACGCAAAACAGCACCAGAGCCAAAATCAGCAAAACACAGCCGAGAAAATTGAGCAGTCTTCTTCGGTTGTTCTTTTTGTGCGCCAACGCGTGTCACCGCCCTTTCCGAAATTCACATATGCGCACTTTTTAGAAGGTCAAGCGCGCACAAATCTATGCTAATTGTATAACAAAACAGGCGCGAGGTCAACAAATTATGGAAAAACAAAAAAATTTCTCCGTTTTGCTGTTATGGTTTGAAAAAATATGGTACAATATACAAATCACATACTGCATAAAAGGAGCGCTATCGATGAAAATCGTGATTTTAGACGCATTTACGACAAATCCCGGAGACCTTTCGTGGGATTGGCTTGGGCAGTACGGCGAGGTAACCGTGTATGACCGCACCCCGCGTAACCAAATCGTGCCGCGCTGTAAAGACGCGGACATTGTGATTACCAACAAAACGCCGCTCGAAAAGGCAGAGATTGACGGGATGCCGCACTTAAAATTCGTCGCGCTGTTGTCCACGGGCTTTAACATTGCCGACGGCGCATATTTGCGCGAGAAAGGCATACCGCTTTGTAATATTCCCGCCTATTCCACGGGCGCGGTGGCACAGTTGGTCTTTTCGTTTATCACGGCTTTCACCAATGCCGTAGCGGTGCACAGCGATGCGGTACACGCGGGCGAATGGACCGCCTGCCCCGATTTTTGCTTTTGGAAAACGCCGCTGCAAGAACTCGCAGGCAAGACGCTCGGCATTATCGGCTTCGGCAAAATCGGACAGCGCGTCGCGGACATTGCCGAAGCATTTGATATGCAAATCCTTGCCGCTTCGGGGCACGAAACCGACCAAAGCGACCGCAAAAACTTTCGTTGGGGAAGCGTAGACGAAATCGCGCGGAAAGCGGATTTCATCACGCTCCACTGCCCCTTAAACGCGAACACCGAAGGGCTTGTGAACGCGGAATTCCTCTCGAAAATGCAGAAAACCGCGTATCTTATCAATACTTCGCGCGGGCCTGTGGTGGATGACCGCGCTTTGGCGGACGCATTAAACAGCGGGAAAATTGCAGGCGCGGGGTTAGATGTGCTCTCGGTAGAGCCGCCCAAAGCCGACAATCCGTTGTTGACGGCGAAAAACTGCCTGATTACCCCGCACATTGCGTGGGCAGGCTATGAAACGCGGGCACGTCTCGTTTCTGTTTTGCAGGAGAATTTCAAAGCCTATTTTGCAGGGCATCCGCAAAATGTTGTAAACTGAGTTGAAAAACCGAAAAGGTGGGATTGTATGAAATTGGCCGTGCTCGGCGGCGGTGGGGTGCGCTCTCTGTTTTTGGCACGCAGTCTTGCCGCCCGCGCAAAGGATTTAGAGATCCAAGAACTCGTATTTATGGATAATGACCCCGAAAAACTGCGCATTTACGGCACGCTTGCCAAAGAAACCGCCAAGCGCATTTGCCCGTCCTTGCGTTTTTCGCTGACTGCGGACAGCCGCGAAGCGCTCACAGACGCGGATTACTGTATTACAACCATTCGTCCGGGCGGCGACGAGATGCGCGTGCGCGACGAACGCATCGCGCTCGATTTGGAGCTTTTGGGGCAGGAGACCACAGGCGCGGCGGGCTTTTCGTTTGCGATGCGCTCGGTTTCGGCGCTGAAAGACTACTGCGAGCAGGTTAAGCGATTGGCGAAGCCGACTTGTAAAGTGTTTAACTTCACCAACCCCGCGGGCGTGGTCAGCCAAACGCTTCGGGATATGGGGTACGATTTTACATACGGCATTTGCGATGCGCCGTCGGGTATGCTTCGCTCGTTTGAAAAGTTGTACGGCGCGCCCGAGGGCAGTGCCGCGGGCGAAGTCTATGGGTTAAATCATCTTTCCTATTTTTCGTCGGTCACCTTAAACGGGAAAGACATTACGCAAGCGTTGATAAACAACCCCGAAGCCTACAAAAAAACCGATATGCGGTATTTTGCGCCGTCGCTTTTACAAGCGCGCGGGGCGATTTTAAACGAATATTTATATTACTTTTACTACCGTGAACAGGCGGTGGCGAACATTTTAAATGCACCGCAGACACGCGGAGAGCAAATCGCCGACATCAACCGCCGTATGACCGCGGCGTTGCGGAATTTGGATATGAAAACGGACTTTGACAAAGCGCTTGCCGTCTTTGAACAGTATTACGGCGAACGCGAAAACAACTATATGGCGGCGGAAACGGGCGTGCGCCGCGCGGCGCCGTGGAAATTTGACATTTTCGGCAAAGACGACGGCGGCTACGCGGGCGTTGCCTTACGGTTTATTGAACTTGCCGAACGCAACCAACGCGGCTCGATGATTTTGTGCGTACCGAACAACGGCGCGATTGACGGGCTGTTGGATACGGATATTGTGGAAATTACCTGTGACATTCAAAACGGCGAGGCAGTTCCGCACAAATTTTCGTCGGTGGACGCGCAGAATTTGGAACTGATCCGCCGCGTCAAAAATTATGAACGGCTTGCAAGCCTTGCCATACGCAAAAAAAGTGTTTCGGCGGCGGTAGACGCGCTGACGCTCCACCCGCTTGTCAACAGTTATTCGCTCGCGGAACGGTTGGTTTCGGCGTATGTAGATTTGAATAAAGACTACGCGGGGGAATGGAAATGAACGGGTTTGTTGCAGGGGCAGGCGCCACCAATGTGGATTTGCTGTATAAGGGGTTTCCGCGATTGCCGAAACTCGGTGAGGAAATCTATTGCGACGATTTTTCATTACAGCTCGGCGGCGGCGTACCCGCCACACTCATCAATTTGGGACGGTTGGGGGTGGAAACGCGTATTGCGACGGAACTGGGCGACGATTTATTCTCTTGTTTCGCCAAAGAAAAATTCCAAGAAAACGGCGTTGCGCCCATTAACTTATATACGGGCGACAAAATCCCGTTAAACATCACTTCGGCAATCATTCTGCCCGAGGACCGCACCTTTTTCACCTACGGCAAAGGCAGTATTGCGCCGCGTGACGAGGCGTTAGAGACCTTTTACAAAGCGGCGACGGGCGCAAAGGTTGTGTTGATGCAGCCGGGCGGATTTTTACCCGTTTATCGGCAATTAAAAACCGAGGGGAGCACGATGGTGCTGGACACGGGCTGGGACGAAAATTTATCGTTTGAAACGTACAGCGACTATCTGGAAATCGCCGATTATTATACGCCAAACCGCAAAGAAGCGTTGCAAATCACAGGCGAGCCAACGCCCGAACGCGCCGCAGAGCGGCTGCACGCCTATTTTGACAAGGTGGTTGTCAAGGTGGACAAAGACGGGTGCATCGGCAGTGAAAACGGACAGCAGTTCTTTGTGAAGAGCGTTTCGGAATTTCAAAATGTGGACTCGACGGGCGCGGGTGACGCATTTTTGGCAGGCTTTATTTACGGCCTGATGCACGACGCGCCGCTTTCCACCTGCATCGCCTACGGCAACATCACGGGCGGCAAGGCGGTCACGGCGGTCGGCGTGCTGTCCGCCTATGTCACCGAAGCGGAATTGCACGCCTTATATAAAACCTATTTTGCAAAACAAATGCGGTAAATTGGGGGTTGTAGGGGGTAACGGAACGGGCAAACTGCAATGCGAGCGTAGGGGGCGACGACTCGGCGCCCCGTTGTAGGGGCGGGTCTCCGCGCCCGCCCGTGAATTTCGATGTATTTTGCCCCTCCGTCACGCGCTTTGCGCGTGCCACCTCCCCAATGAATGGGGAGGTTTGCGGAACGGTCAAGACCGTTCCCTACGGTTGTAGGGGCGATTCACGAATCGCCCGCCAGTTCCGCCCCCTCCCAGAGGGGGCTGTCAAATGCACAGCATTTGACTGGGGGAGAGATTTTTCCGTTTCTCTCCCTCCGTCTTTTGCCTGCGGCAAAAGCCACCTCCCTCTAAGAGGGAGGGGATACAGGGCGGGTCTCCGTGCCCGCCCCGTCGATTTTGATGTGATTTGCCCCTCCGTCACGCGCTTTGCGCGTGCCACCTCCCCAACAAGTGGGGAGGTTTACGGAACTTGCCCCCGCCGCGGGGTTCGATGTAAATTAACGGCGGGAGCAAGCCCCCGCCCTAC
Organism: Ruminococcus sp.; assembly: GCA_004555265.1. GTDB lineage: Bacteria > Bacillota > Clostridia > Oscillospirales > Acutalibacteraceae > Fimenecus. The sequence continues at coordinate 5,036 of SFIQ01000017.1, read as the reverse complement.
CCTAATCCTGTATTTCGTTCGTTCCAAAAACACCCCCACAACCCCACTTTGTCATCCTGCGCGATAGCGAAGGATCTCCAATAGAACACAGTAAACTTGCGCGAAACGAGATTCTTCGCCTGTCGGCTCAGAATGACAATCGGGCGGGCACGGAGACCCGCCCCTACAACGGGTCGTCGAGGACGCCGACCCCTACGCACAATTTGTAGTTCATGCGTGTAGGGAACGGTCTTGACCGTTCTGTAAAATATATCAAATTACGCGGGCGGGCGTGGAAACCCGCCCCTACGGTTGGATAGACAAATCCCCATTTCCCTCCGCGGGTACAAAAAGCAATCCCCCGAAATGCAGAATTTGCATTTCGGGGGTACGGTTTTGTGTGCTTCTGTCACGCGGTCGGCGGTGTTTCGGGCGGTGCGTCCGACGTCGTTTCTTCCGATTGTGCGGCGAAGGTCTCGAAAAAGCCTTCTTCCATCATTTGCAAGACGATGTCCGCAATTTTCGGGTCAAATTGCTTACCCCGCCCCTCGCGGATTTCCGCCGTTATATAATCTTTCGTATGCGGGGCGCTGTATCCGCGCGCACTTGCCATTGCGTCATATGCGTCCGCCATCCCGATAATGCGGCCCTCCAAGCTGATACTGTTGCCGCGCAACCCGCGGGGATACCCGTTGCCGTCATAGCGCTCGTGGTGGTCATGAATCCCGCGGCGAATGTGCGGAATCGCCGAAATGTCCTTCACAATATCCGCGCCGATGGCGGCGTGCGTCTTGATAATTTCATATTCCTCTTTGGTCAGCTTACCGGGCTTTTTCAAAATATCATCGGGGATACCGATTTTGCCGATGTCATGCAATAACGCCGAATAGTAAATATCCGATACTTTCAGCGACTTTAACCCATAACGCCGTGCGATTTCCGCCGCATATTTCGCCACGCGGTCGGAATGCCCGCGCGTGTAGGGGTCTTTCGCGTCCACGGCATTGACGATCGCGGAAATGGACTGCCGCGTAATATCCCGATACCGTTTTTGCCGCCGCTTTAACACCGCGTTGTGTATCATCATGCCGAACAGCACCCCACCGCCGACAACAATCGCCGTCATAGCGATAACCATAAGCCAAAATACAACACGGTCATTGCTGCTTGCTGCTTTTTTGAAGGTCACCGAAGTGCTTTCGCCGAGCAAGGCGCCGTTTTTATCGACCGCGCGCACGGAAAATGTATAGGTTCCGTACGGCAAGTGATTGTAGTTGACGCGAATTTCCGAGGCGGGCGTAACGCGCGTATACTCCGCGTCCACGCCCTCCAATTTATACTCCAAACAGAAATCCGCGGTGCTGCCAAAGGTGATTGCCGTAAAGCAAAGCTGTACGGCGTTCTCCGTTCCCGGCACGGTGATGCCGTCGCGTAAAGCAACCGTATTTTTTCCGCTTTGCGCGGTGTAAAACAAAATCCGCGGAATCGGCGTGTAACTTTGATAGGTTTTTGTGTCAATTTGATTGACGCCGTTTCCGGTGCAAAGGTATAAAACGCCGTTTTCATCCGCAAAATTCTGCGCATCCCCGTCCAAAGCCGCCAGAATGCCCTGCCGCTTGCCAACAGTTTCATACGGCAAGGTATCGGATTGCGTAAACATATCCGCTTTGCGGACAAACGCGGCACCGCTTGTGGTAATGACCCAAAGGGCTTCGTCGGTAAAAAACAAATCCGTAATGTCCCCGGTCAAATTCAGCCCCGAAAACCGCATGGCCGTATGCGCGCCGTCTCGGTACAAAAGCTCGGAGCCGATGCTGAACCAAATACGGTCTGCCGCAGACGGGTCGCGCACCATACAGGCAACCTTCCCCGCGGGAAGCGCCGCATCGGTGCCGTATGCCTGCACACAGCCGTCTTTTGTAATGCTGTATACGCCGTTTCCGACCGTGCCGACCAGCAGTGTTCCGTCCGGCACTTGCAACAGCGCGCTGACGCGGCCGAGCATTCCGGCTGCGGCGTCTAAGGTATGTAATACGCGATTTTCCCGAAGCAAGCACAGGCCGTTGTCCGTGCCGACGGCAATATCGCCGTTTTCCAATTCCGACAGCACCCGAATGGTATAAGCAGGCAGACCGTTTTGTGCAGAGAAAGTCTGTAATGCACCCGTTTTTTGCAGTTGGTACAAAGTGCTCCCCGCGGCGGCCCAAAGGGTCCCGTTGCGGTCGGCAAGCAAATATTGCACCGACTGCCCTGCCGTTGCGCGTGTCAGCGCATTCTCCACTATGGCGTCCGTGCGGGTGTCCAACATCCATAGCCCTTCGGTTGTCCCCACGCAAGCATATGTATCGTATTGTAAAAAGGACAGGGCGGAACAGGACGGCAGTTCATGCAACACATTCCAATTTCGGCAGTCGGTTTTCGAGATTTTCACCGCGCCGTTTTGCCGCGTACCCAGCCAAAAATTGCCCTGAAAATCACAGCAAAAGGCGGAAAGCCCCTCCACGCCGCTTTTTTGCATGCAGGCATAGGTGCCGTCGGCAAACAAAATGCCCCAGCCGTCTTGCGAAATGATGTGGAAATTATTTTCGGCATCATGACTGATACGAGATACCGTGGAAAGCTCGGTTTGTGCCAAGTGCGGCACATACTCGCCGTTCTCATCTTTTTCCACGATAATCAGAGAGCCGTCGGCACACCCGACTAAAAACCGTTCGCCCGCAGAGTCAATCGCCGTGTAGGTGCCTTCTTTTTTCCACTTATATTTTTGGAAGGTAGAAAACGAAAACCCACCGTCCACAATCGAAAAGAGAGTGCCTTCCTCCGTCACGCCGAACACATTGCCCGCCGCGCCGACGGCAATGTCGCGCACCACCAAAGCGCGGTCACTCAGCGCAAAGCAGTCACCGACGCTGCCGTCCGCGCGCACAAAATAGACGCCCGTCGGCACAGCAACCGCCGCGGAGCCGTCCGGCAACAGGTTAATGTCAACTACGGCGTCCGAAAGCGCGCCGTTCTGTGTTGTAATGTTGCGCCAAACGCCGTCTGCCAAATGCAAAACGCCGTTTCCGTTGGTACCGACCCAAAGGTCGCCGTTCGGCGCGGCGCAAAGCGCTGAAGTACCCATCGCCGGAAAAGTCGGCTCGGTTTGCTTGTTTATCAAGGAAAACGCATAGCCGTCATACCGAATTAAGCCATCCGCCGTGGCAAACCACAACAGCCCGTCCGCAGTCATGGTAATATCGCGTACCGTTTCGGAAGGGAAGCCGTTGTCGGTATTCCAACGGGTTTGCATTTGTTCGGCAGGCGTCATCACGGAATGCGCACTTACAAAACACAGCATGGACGCGCACAAAAACAAAACCGCGCCCGCAAAAGCAAAACCACGGCGTAAAGCAGTGTTCATAACGCGTCCTCCCTTTCTTTTTTCGACACAAACAAAATGAAATCAATGTAAATATACCACAAAACAGGCACATAGACAACGCCTAATATTGCTAAATTTTGCCTTTTGAAATTGGCAAAAAAGCCAACGGTTTTTCGGGTAAAACAAAATCCCCTTTCGGCAGAACACCAAAAGGGGATAAGATTCATTCAAAAGGGATTAATAGTAGAAATTCGTGTACTCGTTCGCCGTGAGCAAATACTGAGACATCCCGTTGACCTGCACCGTATTGGTTCTAACCGTGAATTTCGCGTCTGTCGTATAGAAATAGGACAAACTCACCAAATGCCCGGTCTGGACATCAAACTGTGCAGATACGGTGATACTGTAATACTTGATATCCAAATCCGTCAGCTTCAAGGGGCTGTTGGAAACCTCCGTCACGCCCGAAGCACCTTGCATGCGTTCTGCGACCTCGTTCTGCACCAAATAGTCATCCGTGAAGCGAGTCAACCCGCAATCCGCGCGTCTGTTCGGATTTGCAACATCTTTCAATGCGAAGACATAGACGCCGCTTTCTTCGTCTGCTTCCAAAATGGCAATGTCCTCTGCGGTCAAGGCGGTCTGTTTCAGCCCGTAATTTGCATACATGGCGTCATATTTTGCCGCGGCAACCGCTTCCGCTGCCGTTTTGCCTTTTGCAACATTGTAGGTAACCGGCGCAACATTACCGCTGTTCGTATCCAATTGAGCACCGTTAAATGCACCGACAACAAAATCCAAGTTCGTGCCGGAAAGCAACAGGATTTTATTCACGGTTTCAGTCTGGGCGCCGATGCTCGTCAAGCTTTCGCCGTTATCCACATCGACCGGATGGTTTTCATAGTCAGGCGCGCTGAAACGCGTGACCGTATAGCCCACACCGGGTGCGGTTGCGGCGTTCAGTTTTTCAACCAAAGACTGACGAAGTGCCTCGTCGCCGCGTGCAACGCTTTCATCAAAATCATATTCCTCTGCGTCGTGCGAAATGGTCGGCTTGCCGCTGATTGCCGCTTCGAGCTGGTCAATCAAGGTCAACAAAGAATCCTTTGCGGTTTGAATCCCGTTTGCAACGGTAATGCCCAACCCGTTCATATCCAAGCCACCGACGAGGCTGCCCAAATCCAAGCCGCCGAGCAACCCTAAAATGGTATCTAAAATGCTGCCCTCTTCTTCGGCAGCAGCCGGCGGGGCGGAGGGGGTGTCCTCATCCTCTGTGTCGGTATCGGACAGGTCGGTCTGCGGCACGTCTTGCTTTTGCACAACTGTTTTGGTTTGCGCACGCACCACATTCGGATAAACCTCAACAACATTCGGACCGCCCTTCGACGCCATACCGAAAATGCCGAGTGTCAGCACAACCGCAAGCAGGATTGCACAGAAACGAACCCAACCGCGCTGGCGTTTGCTTTTTTTCGCCTGTAACTCTTCGAGCGTGAGTTCGATTTTAGGTTTTTTAGCCATCATGCTCTTCCTTTCCTAACAAGATATGCACATATTGTGCGCTTTCGGTTTGCCGCTTAATACACGAAGTTGGTGTAAGAAGCTTCGGTGTGCATAGCGCCTTTACCGGTGATGGAAATACCGAGCGCTTTCAAAGCAAGCTTGCTTACCGCAGCATCGTAGGAATATGTCA
>SFIQ01000049.1 GCA_004555265.1 Ruminococcus sp. | reverse complement strand
CACAGCGGCTGTCCGCTTTTCGGGACGCTTCGGCGCTTTACACATTTTTTGTTCTTATTGTAACGAAGAAAAGCAAAAAAGCATATCAAAATACCGAAGAAAAAGCAAAATTCCCGTGATTTATTTTTCCAAATCCGTGCCGAGCGCCCGCCCGGACACATACGCGCGCGGGGTAACACCGAAGGCGCGCTTAAAGCAGGCAATAAAATAGGACTCCGAGCAAAACGAGAGCGTATAGGCGACAAAATCGCTGTCACAGCCGTTTTCGAGCAAGCGCTTTGCCTCCTCTAACTTGCGGCGGAGAATATAGCGGCTCAACGGCTCGCCCGTTTCTTTTTTGAATACAGCGGAAAGGTAATCTGCCGTGATGCCGATTTCCTGCGCCAGCCCCGCAATGGTGATTTTTTCGTGTAGGCGGCGCTCCACGCACGCCATACAGCGGCGCACATACGGCGAATACCGCAGTTGCCCGTGCACGCCCGAAACAAGCGCAGTAAGCTCCCCCGCCTTTTCAATCAAAAAGGACAAAATCTCATCGGGCGACTGCATTTTGTCAATGCTTTGAATGTAACTGTCGCTCAAATTATAGGCGGTCATTTCAGGGAGCCCGCCCTGTATGGCGGCGCGCACCGCAAGCGTCACACCGCTTACACCCCAATATTGCATTTGGCGAAGCGGATTGTCAGACAGTTTGCCGACGACCACGCCGGATTTAAAATACTGCTCCATTTTTTCTTCCAGCAAATGCACATTGCCCTGCCGAATACAAGCGTAAAACGCACATTCCGCCTGGTAGGGTGTGTGCGCAATGCCGCTTTCGCGCTGGGCAAATGCCGCGTCATAGACAGAAGTCGGCGCAATTTGGATTTGTTTTGCATCTGCCCGCATCCTATCTCCTCCGCGTTTCCATACTGTATATAGCATAACTTTTTTCGGACTGCAAGTCAAGAAATTTGATATAAAATCGGGATTTTCTGCATTTTACACAATTTCCAATTGCCTTTTTTGTACGCCAAACACACCGCCTTCCAAAAAAACGACCGATGCCGGGAAGCCCCTCTGCACGGTCGTTTGTTGTATTGTCCGTTTATATTGTTAATCGCCGCCACCGGTAGGGAAATCACGCACGGCACCGCATATTTACGCATCAATGTACCGAGTTTTTCCGTGCCTAAAAAGGCATTTTCCGTTTTTTCCGCCATAAAAACCTCCGAGACAAAAAAATACAGCGTGCGCGCAACCGGATTTACGCAGTTACGCTACACGCTGGATTTACAGTATAGCAAATTTTCAAATTTTTGCAAAGGCGGTTTTGCACAAATCGGCGCCGTTTTTTCGAGAAATTTCAAGGCAATCCGACAGGAACGGAAGTTACATGCCAATCATCGCTTGAAGCGGCGTCATAAACTTGGAATTGGACGGCGCCATCATATAGTTTAACAACAAAACATTCTGTATGCCGTTGTCGCGCAAAAACTGCGGCAAATTCATACCCTGCACGCCCTCCTGCCGCGGGTCGAGCACATAGACCTCGCTGTAATTTTCCAACAAAAACGGCGCAAAGGCGTTGCCGTAACTTTCTTTGATTAACAGGATTTTCTGCCCGTTGCCGACATTGGTTGTCATTTTAATGAGCGCCTTGTCCCCTTGAATAAACGCCATATATTTGCTGGCGGGGTCGGTAATGTTGGTGGAGATGATGCGCAAATTCTTGCCGTCGTCCATCGCGGGACCCGAAAAAAACTGCCCGCTCGCCTCCACGGTCGGGTAAAAGACCTCGACAAAATCGGGATTGTTTTTGAGCGCCTCGCTTTGGGTGTATCGGTACATACTGCCGACAAAGCCGTCCAACCGCGCGGTTTCGTGCACATCGAGCGGCTTGCACTCCAATTTTGCCGCTTCGCAAAACGCCGTATAAGCAAAATACGCCCCGCGCGCCGTCCAATGGTGGTCGGTACGGAAATAAATGTACTCGTCGGTATGGCGCGACAGTTTGTCATACGCGTCAACCTTTACAATGTTGTCGCCCATTGCACCGTAGGCGATTTCTATCCCTTGCTTTTGACTGTGGGAGCCCGTGCGGTATTCCTCCGGGCCGTAAAACTCCATACGCGTCGGCGCAAGCAAAGAAAACACCTTGACTTCGGGGACGGCGGCGGCAAGTGCGTTCACCGCCTCGCCGTAATCGAGCAATTTTTGCTTGTTGACGGAATACATTTCCATCGCCGCGTCTTTCGTCACGACAATATAATTGGGCGATACCGTATATTCCCCGACCTCGGGCGGGGCGGTGGTCGGCTCGGTGGTGGTTTCGGCGGGCTCGGGCTGTGCTTCACTGCCCGTTTCGGACGGCGCTTCGGTCTGCGCCTGCGTTTCGGGCTCGGGTTCGACCGCTGCTGTATAGGCAGGCGCAAACGCCACCGCAATCACTAACACTGCGGCGGCGGCAATTAACTCTATCGTACCGAGTACTTTTTTGGATTTGGTCATTTCCATAAATTGCTTATACCTTTTCCCCCGTCTCGGCGTTCAAAATGGCTTTGAACACCGCAATATGGGTGTTTGAAATAAATTTGTCCATATGCATACTGCCGAAATACCATTTATCAAAGGTGCACGAATCGGACAGTTCCTCAAAATAGGCGTTTAAGGCGGTTACGCGCAGGGAATCATAATCTTTGAGTTGCAAAAAGCCTTTAATACGCAACGGCGGCTCGTGTGTGATGACCATATCGACATGGTAGTCCGCCGCTTCCAAGGCGTGCGCGCCTGCGAGCAGTTCCTCACGCGTGGGGATTTCCTCGCGAGACCAACTGTCGCCCTCGGAACGAATGTCAATATCGGGGCTTTCGCCGCCGCCCATCGTGAATACGGTTTTGCCGTCAATGGTGAACACCTGCCCGCGCAAAAGGTGGTACAGATTGCCGTAAATCTTGTGTACCTTTCCGCCGTTCCACTCGCTTATTTCATAATTGTTCAGAAGTGAAAAATTCTCGTGCGTGCCGTCAATAAAACAGATGTTGTATTTGCGCTTGCCCAACTGCTTAATGATTTTCTGCTCTTTTTTGCTGTCGTCCCACAAAAAACCGAAATCCCCGCAGACAATGAGCGTATCACCCGCTTTGAGGGCTTTTAAGCGCGACGGTGACAATCGTTCGACTTCACCGTGGGTATCCCCCGTTACATAAATCAAATTTTTCACTTCCTCTTGTTTCTGTCGCAAAACTTTGGTATACTTTATATCGGTATTTTTCTATTTTACACGCTTTGAGACTGCTTTTCAAGGGGGATTTCGCGTTGAAAAGATTTATTTCTGTATTCCTTGCCTTTGTTTTGACCGTTTTGGTGGTTTTACCGTTCTGTGCGATAGAAAGCAACGCGGCGTTTAACAATTCTTTGGAAACCGATGCTGACATTGTTCTGCTTGTGAGCCTCGACAATGACACCGTTATTTTCGACAAAAATGCGGACAAGGTTTCGGCGCCCGCGTCGCTGACGAAAATTACAACGGCGATTTTAACCATTGAAAACTGCGCAGATTTGGACGCGATGGTGACGATTAAGCAGTCCACCATCAACGCCATCAGCGGTACAAACAGCTCCACGGCGGGCTTGAAAGTCGGAGAAGAAATCTCCGTGCGCAATCTTTTATACTGTATGATGGTGAAAAGCGCCAACGAGGCGGCGTTAGCCCTTGCGGATTACATCGGCGGCAGTGTGTCGAATTTTGTGCAGATGATGAACGATTTTGTGATGGATATGGGTTGTGAAAATACGCACTTTGACAACCCGCACGGTCTCGACTCGCCCGGGCAATACACCACCGCGCGCGACCTTGCGATGATTACCAAGCACGCGCTGACGCTTCCTTTGTTTGAGGAAATCGTCAACACCGTAAGCTACAAGCTGCCCGCCACCAACAAAAGCGGCGAGCGCAATCTGCTTTCGACAAACTGGATGATTAACCCGAATTTTAAAACTTATTATTTAAAATATGCGCAGGGCATTAAAACCGGTACAACAACGAACGCAGGGCATTGCATCATTTCCAAAGCGAGCAAGGACGGCTACAACTATTTGGCGGTGGTGATGGGCGCGCCCGCCGAAGATGTGACAGGCGACGGCAACCCTGACAACTGCGCATTTTTGGAATGTAAAAAGATTTTTCAATGGGCGTTTGACAACATTCGTTTAACCAAGGTTGCCGACCCCACACAAATTGCGACGGTTGTGGATGTGAAACTGTCGTGGAATGTAGACCATGTGCGGTTGGTGCCCGAAACCGAGGTCACCGCGCTTGTACCCGTGGGGAATGACGAAAACAGCGTGCTGTTAGAGGTAATCCCCGAAGAAACGCCCAAAACGGTAAACGCCCCGATAAAAAAAGGTGAGGTGCTCGGCAAAGCGCGCATTCTCTACGCGGAGGATGTCATCGCCACGGTCAATTTGGTTGCGGCGGAGGATGTGCATATGAGTTTGATTTTGTTCGTGTTAGACGGCATTCAAAACATTTTCAAATCCACGCTGTTTCAAATCGTGTTTGCGCTGATTGTTTTCATTTTGGCAATTTATATTGGGCTGATTATACGCCACAATCAAAAGAAAAAGCGTCGAAAAGCCCCGAAACCCGTGAAGAATTTTCGGAATATGAAATGACGAAATATACATTACAAACCCCGGCGTGCGCCAAAGCGGCACACACCGGGGTTGTTTTTTGTGCGTAGGGGTCGGCGTCTCGACGACCCGTTATTCCTCCCTCTGGGAGGGAGGTGGCTTTTGCCGCAGGCGAAAGCCGGAGGGAGAGAAATGAAAAAATCTCTCCCCCAGTCAAATGCTTTGCATTTGACAGCCTTGCCTTCTCGCGGCACCCGATTTTGTGTACGGCTTGGAGCGCCGAACAAAATCGACCGCTTCGCCCACAAATGTTCCCTTTTTCCGCCACCGGCGGCGGTCACATTTGTTGCC
>SFIQ01000048.1 GCA_004555265.1 Ruminococcus sp. | reverse complement strand
GAAAAAATGACCATGCAAGAACTTGCGGCACTTGCCGACAGTTTATGTGTATAAATAAATCAGCCGTAAAAAGGGGACAGTCCCCTTTTTACGGACACAGGATAAAGGAGCGTTAAAAATGTATTCTTATAGAACCCGCGGGACTTGCTCCCAACAAATTGATGTGGAATTGGATGGCGATGTGATAAAATCCGTACAGTTTTACGGCGGTTGCAACGGCAATTTGCAGGGGATTTCCGCCATCGTGGTCGGCAAAACCGTAGACGAGGTTGCAAATGCGTTTGAAGGCATTCGGTGCGGTATGCGCCCGACTTCTTGCCCCGACCAGCTTGTCAAAGCTCTGCGCGCCGCACAACAGGCGCAGGCGTAAAGGTACTGCATCTTGAAACATCAAATGCCCGTGCAAAGGCTTACACAATGCATGGGCATTTTTCTTTTCCGAATTCTTGCAAACCCCGTCGAAATATGGTATGATTACAACCGCACGAAACAGGATATACATTTTGATATAGGAGAAACCGATGAAACAACGACTGATTGCGGTAGGACTACTTTTGGTGATGCTGTTTTCCCTTGCCGCGTGCGGTGGGAACACCGCCGAAGAGGAATCCGACAGTGCTGTATACGGTGACACCACGCGCCCCGCGGGCGGCGTGTATGCCGACGGCACAAACGCCCCCTCAACCGAGCCTGTGGCACAATCCGATTTGATTACCGTAACCGTGCCCGAGGGCTATACGCTTCTGCGGCTTTCGTGGCTGTTGGAGGAAAAAGGCATTTGCGCGAGCACCGCATTCGTCGAAGCGGCGCAAAGCTATGACCTGTCGCAGAACGCATTGCTTGCCGATGTGCAAAAGGCGGAAAATGTCTGTTTTTCGTTAGAGGGCTATTTGTTCCCCGCCACTTATGAATTTAAAAAGAATACAGACCCCAAAACGGTGCTTGACAAAATGGTGGCAACCGCCGCTTCCCGCTTTACGCAGGAAATGCGCGATAAGGCCAAGGCGATGGGCTACACTTGGCACGAGGTTTTGACGGTTGCGTCGATTGTCGAAAAAGAAGCCTATACCGCCGAACAACGCACGCAGATTGCCTCGGTGCTTTACAACCGCTTAAAGGCGGGTATGCAACTGCAATGCGATGTTACCAAGAAATACTGCACGGGCGTGATTCAAGAATATTACCCCGACAAAATCGACCATTACAAATACTATTATAACACCTACCGTTGCAAGGGGTTGCCCGCAGGGCCGATTTGCAACCCAGGTCTGGCTTCGGTGAATGCGGCGTTAAACCCTGACCAAACCGATTATTTGTTTTTTGTCATTTCGACAGAGCCGCCGTATGAATCGCGTTTTGCGGCGACATTTGAAGAACATCAAAAAAATTGCAAAGAAATGGGCTATTAAGCCGAACGGATTTCGGTATTGCCGCCGCAACCGCGTGTTGACAACTGCGGTTGCGGCATTTTTTTGCACTTGCAACCGAAATGTCCTTGCAAACCGTCCGAAAATCTCGTATAATTAGGGTAACGGTAATAAACCGTTGTTCAGATTATTTCCGTTACCCGAAGATAATACAAAACAGAGGTGATTTGTTTGAATATTGAAATCGCAAACCGCTTGGTAGAGCTTCGGAAATCCCATGGTTATTCGCAAGAGGCGCTTGCCGCCAAGCTCGGCATCAGCCGCCAAGCTATTTCCAAATGGGAACGCGCAGAGGCCTCGCCCGATACGGATAATTTAATGGCGCTCGCCGCGTTGTACGGTACAACGCTCGACGCGCTTGTCAATACCGAAAATGACCAATACATTTTAGGGAACGCCCCGTCCGACGATGCAGAATCGGCGCAAGCGGTGCCCGAAAAACTGCCGAAAACCGAATTGCAGAAAAAAGGCATAAAGCTTTTAAAATTCCCCTTTCCGCTGTTTGTGGTGCTTGTATTTGTGGTGCTCGGCTTCGCGCTGCAGGATTGGCATCCCGCGTGGCTTTTGTTTTTGCTGATTCCGATTTATTACCATTTTGCAGGCGCGCTCACCGTGCGCAAAAAGAAACCAAGACTGCTCGCCATGCCTGTCCCCGAAGTCATTGTGCTTTTGTATTTGATTTGCGGATTTTTCTTTTCCCTTTGGAGTACCGCTTGGGTGCTGTTTTTGGCCATTCCGCTGTATTATTGGCTGGTGGGGTGCTTTTACAAAGAAAAAACGCCGTCGGAAAACGAACGGTAAGCACATCTGTATCCAAAACGGGCTGTTCTTGATTTGCAAGGATAGCCCGTTCATTTTTTTGCCTGCTTTTGTGCTTTTTTTGGCAAGATAATATAGCATTCTGTTACCTGTTGTGCTACAATACCTTTTAACGATGAAAAATGGAGGAATAACCATGTATTGTGTCAGGAAGATTACGGAGGATATTTATTTCGTCGGCGGCAGTGACCGCAGACTTTCTCTGTTTGAAAATATGTATCCCATTCCGAACGGTGTGACCTATAACGCCTATTTTATTGACGATGCAAAAACCGCCGTGGTGGATACCGTGGACAAGGCTGTGGGCGATTTGTTCTTTGAAAATGTCGAGCATCTGCTCGGCGGCAGAGCGCTCGACTATGTGGTGGTCAATCATATGGAGCCCGACCATTGTGCCACCTTGGGCGCGCTGTGCGAAAAGCATCCGGAAACCAAAATCATTTGCAGCGCGAAAGCCGCGGGGTTGATTGCACAGTTTTTTAAGGCGGATTTAGAGGACAGAATTGAACAGAAAAAAGAGGCCGAAACGCTCGACTTGGGAAAACATACCTTGACCTTTTATGCCGCGCCGATGGTGCATTGGCCCGAGGTCACCGTGGCATATGAGAAAACGAGTGGGATCTTGTTCTCTGCCGATGCGTTTGGCACGTTCGGCGCAACCGACGGCTGCCTGTTTGCGGACGAAGCCGATTTCGGCGAAGCGGAATATGCAGAAGCGCGCCGCTACTATGCAAACATCGTCGGCAAATACGGCGCGCAGACCACGGCTTTGCTCAAAAAAGCGGCAGGCTTGGACATCAAAATGCTCTGCCCCTTGCACGGCCCTGTTTGGCGCAAAGATTTCGAGACATTTATTGAAAAATATCAGCTTTGGGGCACATACACCCCCGAGGAACAGGGTGTTTTAATCGCGTACGGCTCGGTGTACGGCGGCACGCAAAACGCGGCGGAGATTTTAGCGGCCAAATTGGCAGAAAAGGGCGTCAAAGTCAAGCTGTATGATGTTTCCGTTACGCACCCGTCCTATCTCGTTGCCGAGGCGTTCCGTTTCAGCCACATTGTGTTCGCCTCGTCCACCTACAACAACGGCATTTTCACCCCGATGGAAACCTTGCTGTTGGATTTAAAAGCGCATATGCTCAAAAACCGCACGGTCGCGCTTGTGCAAAACGGCTCGTGGGCGCCGCAAAGCGGCAAACTGATGCGCGAAATTTTGGACGGTATGCAGAACATCACCGTGTTGGAGGAAACCGTCAACCTGCGCTCAACCGTCAAGGAAAATAATTTGGCGGAAATCGACGCCCTGTGTGACGCATTGTGCGCCACGATGTAAGCATAGAAAAAATTGAGGATGTTTAGCTATGGAATCCTTGCGGCAAAAATTAAATAAAATTCCGAAAAAGGGCTGGGTTGCGATTGCGATCAGCTTGGCGGTTGTCGTTATCTGCACCGTTTTAACTGTTGTTTTTATGCGGCAAAAACCAAATCAGGCGGCGCTCGTCGCTGAAATTCCGACCGAAACGGTTACCCAATCCACTTCGGAAAGCACGCCGGAAGAAACCACAACTGTGCCCGAATCCACTTCGGAAACTACCACAAAAGCACCGAAAAAGCCTGTCGGTACGACTGCGCCCGTCGAGCGTGAGGAACCGGCGCTCCCTGCAAAAATCGAAAAGCCGAAACCGCCCGTTATGCCGAAAAAACTGTTAAATGTGCCGTTTATTGACCAGCGCCAAAAATACCCGACAGGGTGTGAGAGCGTAGCGGCGGTGATGGCAATGCAGTATTACGGTATGTCGATTACGCCCGAACAGTTTATTGACAAGTATCTTGACAAGGGCGTCACACCCTACCGCGATGCAAACGGAGATTTGTTCGGTGACGACCCGCGCAAGGTCTTCTTGGGGAATCCGTACAGCAAAAAAGGCTGGGGCTGTTGGGCACCGGTGATTGTCAACGGCGTCAACAAATGTATTGACCAAAAGAAGTTTGCCGTGCGCGCCGTATACGGAAAATCCATAGACGAGCTTTGTAAAACCTATATTGACAACGATATTCCCGTGCTCATTTGGGCGACGCAAAATATGGCGTCTGCCGAGAACGGCAAAACTTGGTATATAACGGGTACGGCGGAAACCTTTACCTGGATTCGCCCGATGCATTGCTTACTGCTTGTGGGCTATGACAACGGCGGATATTATTTCAACGATTCGTTGCAGGCGAAAAATTTTCGCTATGAAAAAGCGGAGGTTAGCGCCGCTTACAATGCGCTCCACTGCCAGGCGGTGGTCATTGCACCGAAGCCGCCCGAGGAGACTGCAACGGAAGAACGCACCACCGACGCTGCACCCGAAAGCAGTACCGGTGGCGAGCAGACCGAAATTTCCGAGGAACAAACTACCGACACTACCCTTACCGTGCCGAGCACTGTGCCGCAAAATGTGCCTAGCACGTGAAATTTGGGTTTGTCTTTCCAACCGTAGGGGCGATTCACGAATCGCCCGTAGATTTTGATATGATTTTGCGGAACAACACGGAGGTTGTTCCCTACTCGTAGGGGCGAACTGTGTTCGCCCGCGAATTTTGATGTGATTTGCCCCTCCGTCACGCGCTTTGCGCGCGCCACCTCCCCAACAAGTGGGGAGGTTTGCGGAACGGTCAAGACCGTTCCCTACACGCACAAAATACAATTTACAGGGTAGGGCGGGGGCTTGCTCCCGCCGTTTCAGCCCCCTCTGACGGGCGACAAATGTGACCGCCGCCGGTGGCGGGAAAAGGGAACATTTGTGGGCGAAGCGGTCGATTTTGTTCGGCGCTCCAAGCCGTAAACAAAATCGGGTACCGCGAGAGGGCAAGGCTGTCAAATGCGCA
>SFIQ01000016.1 GCA_004555265.1 Ruminococcus sp. | reverse complement strand
ATTTTTCAATCGGAACGGTCAAGACCGTTCCCTACAATTTTTCATTATTCATTTTTCATTATTCATCCATTTTCGGGGCGCCGAGTCGTCGCCCCCTACAAACGGGGCGCGCGGAGACCCGCCCGATTGTCATTCTGAGCCGATAGGCGAAGAATCTCGTTTCGCACATTTTAGACTTGGGTTTGAGATCCTTCGCTTCGCTCAGGATGACAAATACAACCCCCAATTTATAGGATAGCTCGCCTACGGATATAGTTGGAGACAGAAACAGGTAACCCTTGAAATTATACTTGCAAATTTAAAAATCTGTGCTATACTATATACGCAAAAATAAATCCGACAAACGCCGGGAAAAAGGCAGTAAGCGAAATGGTCACTGTTTTTCAGAGAGTCATGCGCCATAGGCTGTAAGCGCAGGCAAAACGGTTTTTCGCTGAAGTTTCACTTTGGAGCGGTGCGGCTGAACTTGCAGTAGGTCGCAACGGTTGCCGCCGTTAACAGGCAGGGGCGTGTTTGCGCCTATCACAACGGGTGGTTTAGAAGCGGCTTTTTGCGCCGTCCCTTTGGGGGCGGCGCTTTGTTTTTTGCAAACGATGCGAAATTTTTATACAGAAAGGGAGATTGTCTTGAAACAGAAGTTAGAGGACATTCGTGCGCGTGCCAAAGAACAGTTGGCGACACTCAGCGATTTGTCCGATCTTGAAAACTTCCGCGTGCAGGTGCTCGGTAAAAAGGGCGAACTGACGGGGATTTTAAAAAGCATGGGTGCGCTTTCCGCCGAGGAACGCCCGAAAATGGGGCAACTTGCCAATGAAGTGCGCGCGAGTATCGAAACGATGCTCAGTGAAAAAACCAAAGAATTAAAGGAACGCGAAATGCAGCGTGAAATCGAAAGTATGCCGCTTTTCGATATTTCCGTGCCGCAAAATCTCGCCCGCGGGGCGTACCACCCGATTACGCTTGTCCAGCGTGAGTGCGAGGCGATTTTCAAGTCGATGGGCTTTACCGTCGAGGATTACAGCGAGGTCGTGACGGATTACGAGTGCTTTGAATCCTTGAATATCCCGAAAGACCACCCCGCCCGCGATATGCAGGATACCTATTACCTCGAAAACGGGCAACTGTTAAAATCGCAGACCTCCGCCGCGCAAAACGCGATTTATAAAAAGTATAAAGACGCGCTTGTAAATGACGGCGTGCCGATTAAGGCAATTTTCCCCGGGCGTTGCTTCCGGAACGAAGCGACCGACGCCTGCCACGAAAACACCTTTTTCCAAATGGAAGGCGTGATGGTGGACAAAAACATCTCCATCTCGAACCTCATTTATTTTATGAAAACGATGTTGTCCGAAGTGTTCCGCAAAGACATCAAGGTGCGTCTGCGTCCGGGCTTTTTCCCGTTCGTTGAGCCGGGCTTTGAACTCGACATCAGTTGTCTTATCTGCGGCGGCGAGGGGTGCTCCTCGTGCAAACACAGCGGCTGGCTGGAACTTTGCCCCTGCGGTATGATTCACCCCGAAGTGTTAAAAGCGGGCGGCATTGACCCCGAGGAATACACGGGCTTTGCGTTCGGCTTGGGGCTTACAAGACTTGCGATGATGAAATACGGCGTAAAAGATATTCGTGATTTAAACAGCGGCAATTTAAAAGCCTTGTCGCAGTTCACGGACGATGAATAAGGAAGGAGGGCAACCATATGTTTTTATCCATGAATTGGATTTCGGATTATGTGGATTTTACGGGACTTGATAAACTCGATTTAATTCACCGCTTTTCGCTTTCCACCGCCGAAGTGGAAAATGAAATCTTTCTAAAAGGGCAGGATTTGAAAGGCGTGGTTTGTGCCGAAATCAAGTCCGTCGAAGCCCACCCCGAAAGCGAAAAACTCCACCTTTTGAAAGTGGACATCGGCGAACCCGATTTGGTCAATGTGGTTTGCGGTGCGCCGAATGTGCGCGTCGGGATGAAAACCGCCTTTGCGAAAGTCGGCGCGCAAATCGGCGACATTACCATTGCTCCGCGCAAACTTGCGGGGTATACGTCCAACGGTATGTGCTGTTCCGAAAAGGAAATCGGCATCAGCGACGACAATTCGGGAATTATGGACATCACCGACGACATTCAAAACGGTACGGATTTAAAAGATGTGTACGCGATTGAGGATATTGTGTTTGAGGTGGATAATAAATCCCTCACCAACCGCCCCGACCTTTGGGGGCATTACGGCATCGCGCGTGAATTCGCCGCACTTGCGGGCAGGCCGTTAAAACCGCTCGACACCGTGGATTTGCACGCGTATGACAACCTGCCGAAAGTCGATATGAAAATCGAGGACCCGCTTTGCCAGCGGTACTCCTGCTTGCAGGTGGAGAACATTCACACGAATGTAAGCCCTGTAAATATGCGGATTCGCCTGTACTACTGCGGAATGCGCGCGATTAACTTCCTTGCAGACCTTACCAACTATTTGATGCTTGAAATGGGGCAGCCGATGCACGCATTTGACTCCCGCAAGGTCGAAAAAATCCGTATTAAGCGTTTTTCGGAGCCGTTCACTTTCCAAACTTTGGACGGCGTCGAACGCAATATTGACGAAAACACCTTAATGATTTGCAACGACAACACCCCCGTTGCCATTGCGGGTATTATGGGCGGGTTGGACTCCGAAATCGTAGAGGATACCACCACATTAACGCTCGAATCCGCCACCTTTGACGCGGCATCCGTGCGCAAATCCACCGTGCGTCTTGCACACCGTACCGACGCGTCAATGCGCTATGAAAAGTGCCTTGACCCCGAAATGACCGTGCCCGCGATTGCGCGTTTTGTAAAGTTGTTGACCGATACCGACAAAACCGCACGCGTGGTTTCGTCGCTGACGGACGATTACGCGTATCACTATCCACCTGTCACGCTGGAATTTGACAAAGCGTATTTAGACCGCTACACAGGGATTGATATTCCGAACGATACGGTGGTCAAAACGCTCCAATCCTTGGGCTTCGGCGTCAAAGCCGACGGGGATCGTTTCTCGGTCGATGTGCCGAGTTACCGCGCCACCAAAGATGTCACGATTAAAGCGGACCTTGTTGAGGAAATTACCCGTATTTACGGGTATGACAATTTCGATGTGCATACAGCCCAAGCGCCGCTGTACCCCGTGCGTATGAGTGAAGAAAAGACGGTGGAGGACAAAATCAAGGATATTTTGGTCAAGCGCTTTTCCCTGTACGAACTGCACTCCTATGTCTGGGCGTATTATGATGACTATAAAGCGCTCGGTATCGAAGTGGAGGACAATATTAAACTCATCAATGCGACCAACCCGAATATCGAGACCATTCGTAAATCCATTGTGCCTACCCAACTTTGTCAGGTGCGTACAAACACCGCGTTTGCGCCTGATTTCGGCGTGTTTGAAATCGGCAGAACGGTGGACGGCTTGGACGAAAACAACCTGTGCGTGGAGCACAAAAAACTGTGCGTGACGCTGTTCTCCAAAACCAAATCCGCCGAAACGCTGTATTTTGAATTGGCAAAAATGCTGTCGGTTCTGGCGGACGATGTGAAACACAAGTCGCTTGTCTTCGCGCCGATGACTGCAACCCACAGTTACCAGCACCCGCGCAATTTGAATGCGGTTTCGTGCGACGGTGTGACCTTCGGCGAAATCGGCTTGGTGCACCCTGCCGTCTCGAAGAAAATCGACAAAAAAGCCGCCATCGTATACGCGGAAATCGACGTGCAGGCATTTGCTCAAATTGTCGATGCAGGGATTCACTACAAAGAGCCGTCGCGCTTCCCGGGGATGGAAATCGACCTGTCCTTTGTGAGCGAAACCTTTGCGCCCATCGGCAAGGCGATTGAAGCCGCCGACAGCCCGCTTATCCAAAAAGTCGAGGTGGTCGATACCTACCGTGACGCGGCAGGCAAATCCATCACCACAAGACTGACGTTCTCGCACCCCGAAAAGACCTTGACGCGGGACGAGGTGATGGGCGTGGTGGACGAAATTATCGCCGCGCTTGCCAAAGAAAATATCGCGCTGAAACAGTAATTCGTGCAATTTGCATCTGTTTAAAACGCAACCCGCCGTTCTCCAACGAGAACGGCGGGTTTTATCGTTTTGCTATATTTCGATAGGGTGGGGTTAGGGAAAATACCTATTGAGAGTAGGGCGGGGTGATTCCCCTGATAGGGGAAATGTCTGTTATAATAAAGTAGGGCGGGGTGATTCCCCTGTTAGGGGAAATGTCTGCGAAGCAGACAAAAGGGTGCCCGAATTCGGAGAATTTTGCTCCCGCCGCAAAGTGCCCGAATTCGGAGAATTTTGCTCCCGCCGTTTTGTCACTGCGGCGAAGCCGAAGCATCTCTTTTCCATTGCACTTTGGTTTTTGAGATTCTGCACTTCGTTCAGAATGACAGTGCTTTATTTTGCTATGTTATTCGGAACGGTATGACCGTTCCCTATGCGCGAATGCTGTTTTTGATTATAAAAGAACATCGTAATCGCCATGGCGACAATCAGCACATACCCCACAAAACTCCAAACATCGGGCGTTTGCCCGAATACGAAAAAGCCCAAGGCAGACGAAAAAATGATTTGCGAATAGTCATACACCGAAATCTCCCGCGCGGGTGCGTAAATGTAGGCGGCGGTAATGGTAAACTGCCCGCCCGTTGCCGCAAACCCCGCAAGGAGCAAATACAAAAGTTGTACGCCCGTCATCGGGTGATAGTTAAAAATTAAGTTAGGCAGGGTGACAAGGCACGAAAAGCCCGAAAAGAAAAAGACGATAAACGGACCTTTCACGCCGAGCGTGCCAAGTTTTCGCACCATCGTGTACGCCACACCTGCACCGAAGCCGCCGAGCAAGCCGATGACGGCGGGGAAAAGAGACGCATTTTGAAAGGACGGCTTAATCACAAACAAACTGCCGACAAACGCGCCGAGTACAATGCACATTCTCGCGGGCGTGATTTTTTCTTTTAACACAAAGTAACTGCACAAAATCGCAAAAAACGGCGACATTTTGTTCAGAATGGACGCGTCCGCAAGTACCAAATTGTCCACCGCGTAAAAATTGCAAAGAATACCGAGCGTACCGAAACCGGCGCGCAGCAGCAAATACCCCCACGCGGGTTTGGAAAGCGCAGGCTTTGCCTGTTTCTCACGCAGTAAAATGAACCCCGCGAATACAAACGCGACAATATTGCGGAAAAAACTCTTTTGCACGGAGGGCAAATCCCCCGCCAGGCGCACAAACATACTCATCAGCGCAAAGCAAAACGCTGACAAAATGATGAGCAAAATTCCTTTTTGTTTCTGTTGCATCGGTTCACCCGCTTTCAAATTCCCCATAGTGTAGCACATTTCGGGGCGTTTGACAAGGGAAACGACGCGCCGCAGCAAAAATCACATCAAAATTAAAATTTGTCATTCTGCACGAAGTGAAGAATCTCCAAAAGCAAATGGCATAGAAACGAGATTCTTCGGCTTCGCCTCAGAATGACAAATTGCGCGACGCATTTCACCCGTACATATTTACGCCTGCAAAGGGGTTTGTGCCCGTACCAAAAACACAATCGGTTTTTGCGCTTCCTGTGTTAGATGATTTTTAACTAAAACCGATTTCGTCATACAAGCCATGCTTTGACGGTAATAGGGCAGGGCGTAAAAGGCGGGCAGTATTAAAAAACTGCACAGCACCCACGGGAAAAACCGCAATTTGAAACGGACAACGGCAAATGGGCTTTTCCGCGCTAATTTTCGGCTCATTTTGAGCGTATCGATCAAGCCCGCTTGCGGCGACAGCGCCAAAAGTGCGTCGCAAAACGCATAATTTTGCGCGGCGGCAAAGCCGAAATACAGCCCGACAAAGCACAAAACACCTAAAAATACCAACGAAAATACCGCAAGGAACTGCGACATGCCCGCGCTTTGCAATTCATAGAAAAACCCTGCCGCGAAAACAAAAAACGGCAATAAATAAAACAGAAATCCTAAAAATGCGAGCACTTTTTTTACTGAATACAGAACCCCGATTTTGACCGCCTGCCCAAAATGGAATTTTCCGAAAAATGCGGAAATCCCGACCGCATGGCGGCTGTTTTCCAAAAACCACCGCTTTTGCAAAAAGGCAAGCAGTGCCGTCAGCCATAGCGACAAAAGCGTTGCGACCGAAAACAGCGTATAAAATCCGATTTCTGCATAAACGGATTGTGTCGCTATCGAATAGTCAGCCAAATGCAACAAAGAATACAAACTGACCCCGGTGCAAAGCAGACAAACCAGCCGTAGGAAAAAGCCTAAAAGACAAATCGCAATCGCTTTTCTGCGCGAAGTCAGCAAAATGTTCTGCGCGTCGATTTTGGCACGGGCAAAAGACATAAAAACCGCCTCACAAGGATATTCTTGGTAATATTATTTCCTAAAATGTTAAAAAAACAAAAAAATATTCATAAAATTTTTGAAAAATCCATTGACATTTGCCGCCGCCTTGCATATAATGCAGAAAGCACCTTCCCTTTCGTGCAAGGGAACTGCAAATTTTCAGAAAGGATTAAAAAACGCCCTTTTGAAATTTTCGGGCGGCAAACGAAAATAGCGCCGGGCCTGCCTTGGCACGGTCACTGCGTTTGCGGTGTTTTCGGGCAGGTGACGAGGAAGAGGTTATCGAAATATTCGGCGGATGCCTCTTGCCCCATAAGGTGAGCGAAGCCGAACCCGATATGGTTTAAAACGGTGTATTTCCGATTGAACTGCGTTAAAAATCTCGCCATACGGCAGTATGGCTTCGATTTTATGCCTTGTTCAAACGAAAATCTACTCGTTTTAAACTGCTCTGCACCGAAAATGCAGAGAGTGCGGATGGATTTTTGCTTTTAAGCCGGCAGTCGGGCTGACGCCCGACAACGGTGAAAAAGTGAAAAGCCGCCGCAATATCCAGTTTTCGGCATATTGTGTTCGACTCCGCTCACCTTAAGTGCGGGGGCAAAAGTTTTTTGCCAAAAGCGGGCAGTAATGCGCGTGCACAACGCAAAAAGCAAGCACAAATTTATTTTGTAAAGGAAACAAGTAAATATGTGTGGAATTGTTGGTTATATTGGGGAGAACTGTGCTTCTCCGGTATTGCTGGACGGTTTAAAAAAGCTGGAGTACCGCGGGTACGATTCGGCAGGGCTTGCCGTGGTCGAAAACGGCGAGGTGCAGGTGGTCAAAACCAAAGGCCGCGTGGCGGACTTGGAGCAAAAACTGCAAGAAAGCAAGCCGCTTTCGGGTACGGTCGGCATCGGGCATACGCGTTGGGCAACGCACGGCGCGCCGACAGATGCAAACGCCCACCCGCATACGGGCGGCAACGGTATGGTGACGCTTGTACACAACGGGATTATTGAAAATTATATTGCCTTAAAATCCATGCTCGAAACGGCAGGGTACACCTTTGTTTCCGAAACGGATACCGAGGTTTTGGCGCAACTGTTCGCCTACTATTACAAAGGCGACGCGGTGGCGGCGATGCGCAAGGTGATGCAGACCGTGCGCGGCTCGTACGCCGTAGCGGTATTGACAAAAGACTGCCCCGACCGCATTTTGGCGGCAAAAAAAGACAGTCCGCTGATTGTCGGCAAAGGCGAGGGTGAAAATTTCCTCGCGTCCGATATTCCTGCGGTGTTAAAGTATACCCGTGACTGCTATTTGTTAAACGACGGCGAAATTGCGGTGCTGGAAAAAGACCGTATCTTGTTTTTTGACAGCACGGGCGCGCCGCTTCAAAAAGAGATTTACCGCGTGACCTGGGATGCCGAATCGGCGCAAAAGGGCGGCTACAAGCACTTTATGAAAAAGGAAATTGCCGAACAGCCCAAAGCCGTGCGCGACACGCTTTCGCCGCGGATTGTGAACGGCAAAGTGGAATTGCCCGAACTGCATTTGACCGACGGGGAAATCCGTGCGGTCGGCAAAATCCATATTGTGGCGTGCGGCAGTGCGTGGCATGTCGGCATGGCGGCAAAATATATTTTGGAAAGTCTTGCGGGCATTCCCTGCGAAACCGATTTGGCAAGCGAATTTCGCTATCGAGACCCGATTGTGAGAGAAGGCGATATTTGCATTGTCATCAGCCAATCGGGCGAAACGGCGGACACTTTGGCGGCGCTCCGCGAAGCCAAACGCAAAGGCGCGCACACGGTGTCGATTGTCAATGTGGTCGCAAGCACCATTGCCCGTGAAAGCGATGATGTGATTTATACCATGGCGGGACCCGAAATTGCCGTGGCAACCACAAAAGCATTTTCGGCGCAGTTGGCGGTTGTGTATTTGTTGGGACTGTATTTTGCCCGCGCGGTCGGCAGACTGACCGAAGCCGAGGAACAGGCAAAATGCGCATCCCTGTTAGAATTACCTGCACAAATTGAAGAACTGTTGAAACTCGACGAAGAAATGGCGAAACTTGCGCGGCAGTTTTCGGCGGCAAAAAATGTATTTTTTATCGGACGCGGGCTGGATTATGCGATTTCGTTGGAGGGCTCTTTGAAACTCAAAGAAATTTCGTATATTCACTCCGAAGCCTATGCGGCAGGGGAGTTAAAGCACGGCACGATTTCGCTGATTGAGCCGGGCACGCCTGTGGTGGCGATCGCCACGCAGGAGGCGTTGTTCGAGAAAACGCTCGGCAACATTAAAGAAGTACGCGCACGCGGCGCGCGGGTGATTGCGCTCGTTTCGGGTGAACACAAGGAGGTTTCGGAGTTTGCGGACGAAGTGATACACATTCCGCAAGCGGATGCGACGGTCACCCCGTCACTCGATGTGATCCCTTTGCAGTTGTTCGCCTATTATATGGCGCTCGAACGCGGCTGTGATGTCGATAAGCCCCGCAATCTCGCCAAATCCGTGACGGTCGAATAACCCGCGTGTGACGCGGCGTAATTGGGAGTTGTAGGGGTGTTTTTGTAACGAACGAAATACAAGATTAGGGTAGGGCGGGGTGATTCCCCTGATAGAGGAAATGTCTGTTATAATAAAGTAGGGCGGGGGCTTGCTCCCGCCGCTTATGCCCCCTCTGACGAGGGGGCGGAAACAGCGGGCGATTCGTGAATCGCCCCTACAACCCGTAGGGAACGGTCTTGACCGTTCCGTAAACCTCCCCACTTGTTGGGGTCGACTCCCTCACAGTGTGAGGGAGATGTCGCGAAGCGACAGAGGGAGACCGCCGCCGTCAGCGGGTGGCACGCGCAAAGCGCGTGACGGAGGGGCAAGTTACATCAAAATCTACGGGCGGGCGTGGAAACCCGCCCCTACAAACGGGGCGCCGAGTCGTCGCCCCCTACGCTCGAATTGTTTTTTGTGCGTAGGGAACGGTCTTGACCATTCCGTAAAGCATATCAAATTACGCGGGCAAACACAGTTCGCCCCTACGAGTAGGGAACAACCTCTGTGTTGTTCCGTAAAATTACATCAAAATCTACGGGCGGGCGTGGAGACCCGCCCCTACAAACGGGTCGTCGAGACGCCGACCCCTACGCACGAAATGGAATGCGGTTGCCCTACAACCCCCAATTTGTCATCCTGCGCGATAGCGAAGGATCTCACATACAAAAGAAATCATATCTGCAAAAGCTTCTTCGCCGAACGGCGCAGAATGACAAAGGCGGCGGGATTTTCAAATTTCGCCGCCTTTATTGTCTGTTTACATACGAAAAGAAAGAACCCCGATGCGTATGCATCGGGGATTTCGGGAAGTAGATATAAGACAAATCATCTGCCGCACTTGCTCACCACTTCAAATGCGGTTGATGGGGAAAGAGGTATAATCCCCTTTCGTTGTGTCTATATCATAACAGCGGATTATTGCAATCCAAACACGAATTTGTGAATAAACTGTTAACAATTTGGCAAGATTCGCATTTTTTTGCGTTGGATTTTTAGAAAAAAATGAACAATACGCTGATTTTGCTTGACAGAAAATTAGGCTTGTTGTATAATGACAAAGTATCTGGAAAAGTGAAAGGGAGGGAATAAGATGAGCCAGGTAAAGGTCAAGGACAATGAGTCTTTGGAAAGCGCACTCCGCCGCTTTAAAAGACAAACCTCTCGTGACGGCGTAATTCAAGAAGTTCGTAAAAGAGAGCATTACGAAAAGCCTTCTGTGAAAAGAAAGAAAAAATCAGAAGCCGCTCGTAAAAGAAAGTATAAGTAAGAACAGGCGGGCAAATGTGCCCGCTTTTTCTTTTTGTGGTGTGTGATGAAAAAGAACGATGTACTGATGCCGCGTTATCGCTTTAAATGTGTATTGGATGTGACGCCTGCGGACTTGCAAAAAATGGGTGCGAAGGCGGTAGGATTAGATATTGACAACACCTTGGCGCCCGACGGCACCATGAAATTCATCGACGGGGCAAAGGAATGGATTGACAATATACAAGACGCGGGCTTTCCCATTATGCTCATTTCCAACGGTACAATTTTGCGCGTTGCGCCGATTGCCAAAAAATTCGGGCTGCCGTATGTTTCGCTGTCGATGAAGCCGTTTACACGCGGGCTTTTGCGCGCGGCAAAGCGAATGGGCGTAGAAATTACGGAGCTCGCCATGCTCGGCGACCAGCTGTTTTCCGACATCAAGGCGGCAAATCGCTGCGGGGCGATTGCGGTACGCATTGACCCCCTTCCGATGAAGAGCCTGTACCCGCTGTATTATGCGTGGAAGGAAAAACGCGAACAGCCGATTTTGGCAGAATTTGAAAAATTACACGGGTACGGTGTCTATGATGATTAACAGATTACAAAATGCAATCCGCGAACAGGCGGCGTTTGACGGCGCGCTGATTGTGTCACCCGAAAACCGCTTTTATTTTACGGGGTTTCCGTCCAGCGACGGCTTTTTGCTGGTCAGTGCCGACCGCGCGGTATTCATTACCGACGGGCGATATATCGAAGCGGCGCAAAATACGGTCAAAGACTGTGAAGTGGTGCTGATGACCACGGCGGCAACGCAGATTTTCGAGCTGTTTGCCGAAATGCAGGTGTCGCGCGTGGCGGTGGAAGCGGGCAGAATGACGCTTGCGCAATACCAAAAATACGCCGTGGCATTGGAGCCGATGGCATTGCTTGCCGACAGCACGCTTGACAGCATTATCTGCGCCCTGCGCGCGGTAAAACAGCCGCTTGAAGTTGAAAAAATAAAGGCGGCGCAAAAAATTGCCGAGGACGCGTTTTCGTATATTTGCACCTTTATAAAACCCGGAAAAACCGAACGCGAGGTATCACTTGCGCTCGATTATTATATGCTTTCCCACGGGGCCGAGGCGCTTTCGTTTGAAACGATTGCGATAAGCGGCGCAAAAACCTCTATGCCGCACGGCGTGCCGGGAGAAAACGTCATTCAAACGGGGGATTTCGTCACAATGGATTTCGGCGCGGTGGTCGGCGGGTATCACAGCGATATGACGCGCACCGTGGCGGTGGGGAAGGTTTCCGCAAAGCAAAAAGAAGTGTACGAAACGGTTTTGCACGCGCAAAAAGCGGTACTGGACGCACTTCGCCCCGGGCTGTCCTGTGCGGCGGCAGATAGAATTGCGCGCGATGTGATTACCGAAGCGGGCTACGGCGATTATTTCACCCATTCCACCGGGCACGGCGTTGGGGTGGAAATCCACGAATACCCCTCGCTTGCGCCGCGCGCCAACAGTATTTTGACCGTCGGCAATGTGGTGACCGACGAGCCGGGTATTTATCTGCCGGGGGAATTCGGCGTGCGCATTGAAGATATGGCATATATCACCGAAAACGGGTGTGAGAATTTAACGCGCGCGCCGAAAGAACTGATAATTCTTTAAAAAAGGCTTGAAAAATGCATAGCAATCATATAAAATAGAGACAATAAACTGTGCCTGTCTGCATTTTGTTTGCCGCGGGCTTAAAAACGGAGGATAAAAACTATGATTACAGCAGGTGATTTCAGAAACGGTGTCACATTTGAAGAAGAAGGTCAGGTTTTGCAGGTTATCGAATTTCAGCATGTGAAACCCGGCAAAGGCGCCGCATTTGTCCGCACCAAGACCAAAAATGTCATTACGGGTGCCGTGGTCGAAAAAAGCTATAACCCGACTGCAAAATTCCCCACCGCGTTCATCGAGAGAAAGGATATGGAATATTCCTACAGCGACGGGGAACTCTATTATTTCATGGATCCCGAATCTTACGAGCTTGTGCCGATTAACGAAAGCGACCTTTCCGACAACTTCAAGTTTGTCAAAGAGAATATGACCTGCAAGGTGTTGTCTTACAAAGGCAAGGTGTTCGGCGTAGAGCCGCCGACTTTCGTCACTTTACAGGTTACCAAAACCGACCCCGGCTTTAAGGGCGACACCGCGACCAACGCAACCAAACCCGCCACGCTCGAAACCGGCGCGGAAATCAAAGTGCCGCTGTTTATTGACGAGGGCGAAATGATTAACGTGGACACCAGAACCGGCGAGTATATGTCCCGTGCTTAAATTATGATTTAGGAGGAAACAAAAATGACCGTTACCGAAAAGGCTGCATATCTGCGCGGCTTGTTTGAGGGCTTGGACCTCGATGATGACAAGGACACCACCAAACTGTTCAAAGCGATGCTTGATGTCATTGACGATTTGGCGCTGACCGTTTCCGATTTGGAAGACGAGTTGGCACTGCTGACCGAGCAGGTTGACGCTGTGGATGAGGATTTGGACGATTTGGAGCAGTTTGTTTACGAAGAGGACTTTGACGATGACTGCTGCTGTGAGGACGACGATGTTTACGAAGTCGATTGCCCCGCTTGCGGCGAAACCGTCTACTTTGACGGCGAAGACATCGACGCGGGCTTTGCGGCTTGCCCCGCCTGCGGCGAAAAGTTAGAGTTTGAACTTGACGGTTGCGACTGCGGTTGCTGCGGCGAGGATGAAGACGACGCCGAATAATTTCAAACGGATAGCGTATTCCCGCGGATTTTCCGAAAAGAAATCCGCGGGAATTTTTGTTGGGTATGATTATTGCGGTGGTTTATAAAACAACAATGCGCATCCTTTCCCAAATCCCCTATGAACAATACGGAGGGATAACTTGGGGGGGTTGTCTTTCCAACCGTAGGGGCGATTCACGAATCGCCCCTACGCATAAAATCAATCGTGTGCATGTAGGGCGGGGGCTTGCTTCCGCCGCGGAGTTTGCTGTGAATTACGGAACAGACAAACTGTAATGCGAGCGTAGGGGTCGGTGAGATTCCCCTGTTAGGGGAAATGTCGCGCAGCGACAAAGGGGTGATGGCGCAGCCGTAACCTCGACGACCCGTTGTAGGGGCGGGTTTCCACGCCCGCCCGTAGATTTGATGTATTTTGCCCCTCCGTCACGCGCTTTGCGCGTGCCACCTCCCCAACAAGTGGGGAGGTTTGCGGAACGGTCAAGACCGTTCCCTACGGGTTGTAGGGGCGATTCACGAATCGCCCGCCGTTTCCGCCCCCTCCGAGAGGGGGCTGTCAAATGCACAGCATTTGACTGGGGGAGAGTTTTTTTCGTTTCTCTCCCTCCGTCACGCCTTACGGCGTGCCACCTCCCTCTAAGAGGGAGGGGATACGGGGCACCGAGTCGTCGCCCCGTTGTAGTGGTGGGTCTCTGTGCCCGCCCGATTGTCATTCTGAGCCGATAGGCGAAGAATCTCGTTTCGATCGGGTTTATTTTGTGCGATAGGAGATCCTTCGCTTCGCTCAGGATGACAAATACAAACCCCAATTTGTCATTCAAAACGAAGGGGAGATAGTCTCAACAACACAAAGCAAAAAGCTGCTCTCTGCCCGCAAAACAAATCTTATTTTTTGTCCTCGTCTGTGATTCCGCTTTTTAATTTTCTGCGGATTTCTCGAATTTTCGGCGGCAAGTCCTCATCGGGCATATTGTTTGGTACTTCGGTGGTGCCTGCGGCTTTGGCGGTTTCGTAATACCAGCATTTAAAATTGACCGTATCCAATGTCTCCTGCAACTCCGCCATCTGCTTTTCCACCTCGGCTTTACGCTTTTGAAACAGCGCAAGCCGTTCGTCAATGGTTTCATCTCCCCGCATACACAAGTGGATAAACGAACGAATATCCTTAATCTGCATACCCGTCTTTTTTAAGCACGAAATGATTTTCAGCCACTCGTAATCGCTGTCCCGAAACACCCGAATACCGCCCTCGGAGCGCTCCACAAACGGCAGTAAGCCCTCTTTCTCGTAATAGCGCAAGGCGGAGGGCGCAACGCCCAATTTTTTCGCCATTTCCCCCACGGTATAGCGCATTTTACATTCCCCCGTAAAAAATTTTTAAAAACATCTTGACTTAAAGTTAACTTTAAGTTGTAGAATTTGACTTGAAAGAATTATACAGCACTTTTTCGGTGCAGTCAAGAAGGCGTTTTTGTGGCAGTCTCCGAAAAAACGCGAGCCGCTTGGCGAACAAGAATGAAAAATCAGAAAAGGAGTGTATTATATGTTAGGAGAATTTACCTATTGCAACCCAACAAAGCTGTATTTCGGGCGTGACGCCTTAAACGGCTTAAACGAAGAACTGCCGAAATACGGCGACACCGTCCTGCTTTGCTACGGCGGCGGTTCTATCAAGAAAAACGGCATCTATGACAAGGTTGTTGCCATTTTAAACGCAAACGGCAAAACGATTATCGAGGACGCAGGCGTTATGCCCAACCCGACGGCGGAAAAACTGTTTGAAGGCTGTGCATTGGCACGAGAAAACCATGTGGATTTGATTTTGGCGGTCGGCGGTGGCAGTGTTTGCGACTATGCAAAAGCCGTTTCCGTTTCCGCGTACTGCAATGAAAATCCGTGGGATAAATATTATTTGCGCATGGAAGAACCGGACAATGACATACTCCCCGTCGGCTGTGTGCTGACGATGGTGGGTACAGGCAGTGAGATGAACGGCGGTTCGGTCATTACCAACCACGGGCAAAAATTAAAAATCGGGCACGTGTTCGGTGAAAATGTGTTCCCGAAATTCTCGGTGCTCAACCCCGAATTTACCCTTACCTTGCCGAAATATCAAATGGTATCGGGGATTTTCGATATTATGTCGCACATTTTGGAGCAGTATTTTTCGGGCGAGGACGACAACACCTCGGACTACATTATGGAGGGACTTTTACGGTCGCTTATCCATTCCTCGAAAATTGCCGTGGAAAATCCCAACGATTATGAGGCACGCAGTAACATAATGTGGATTGCAACATGGGCACTGAACACCCTTGTTGCAAAGGGAAAATCAACGGACTGGATGGTGCATATGATTGGGCAGTCAGTCGGCGCATATACTGACGCCACGCACGGTATGACGCTTGCGGCGGTTTCACTTCCCTATTACAAGCACATTTTGCCTTACGGCTTGCAGAAATTCAAACGGTATGCCGTCAATGTCTGGGGCATCAATCCCGACGGCAAGAGCGACACGGAAACGGCACTCCAAGGGCTCGACGCCATGGAAAACTATATGCGTTCTCTTGGTCTGACAATGAATATTACCGAATTCGGCGTTACAGAAGATATGCTGGACGGCATTGCAGACGGCTCGTTCATTATGGAGGGCGGCTACAAGGTACTCAGTCACGATGAAATCGTGGAAATTTTAAAAGAAAGTATGCGGGCTGAAAAATGAAGAATGTATTGATACTCTCATCAAGTCCGCGAAAAGGCGGCAATTCCGACCTGCTTTGCGACCGTTTTCAAGCGGGGGCAGAAAGCGCAGGGCATAGAGTTGAAAAAATATTTTTAAAAAATTACAATATCGGATACTGCCGTGGATGCGGCGTATGCAATACTACACACAAATGCGTGCAAAAAGACGATATGGCGGCACTGCTTGAAAAGATGGTGCAAGCCGATGTGATTGTGCTTGCCACGCCCGTGTATTTTTACTCGATGGACGGACAACTGAAAACCTTTATCGACCGCACCGTACCGCGCTACACGGAAATCGCGAATAAAGATTTTTACTACATACTGACCGCCGCCGATACGGACAAAGAAAGCCTTGCCCGTACCGTAGAAGGCTTGCGCGGGTTTACCTTGGACTGCCTGCCGAACGCAAACGAAGCGGGCATCATTTACGGCACGGGCGCGTGGCAAATCGGCGAAATCAAGGCGACAAAAGCCTACACCGAAGCCTATGAAACGGGCAAGCGCGTATAATGCAAAAAGGTATTGAAAAAGAGCAAGACTTTTGAAAGTCCTGCTCTTTTTTTGTTTGGTAGATATGCAATTTTGATACCATCCGTTTTTGTTACTGCTTTGCGCCGCAAACACTGCAAGTGTACCCGACAATCACGGTTTCGTCATACGCCGCTGTATCCACAACCCATTCGTTGGTTGTGTAAGTTTCTATTTCATTTGCCGTTGTATATTGATTGCGTAATGCGCGTATGGGGTCCCCGCTGTAACTCGGCGTGTGCACGCTGTCAAAATGCGCGTAGTATACATCAAGGCTTGCAAATGTTTCATAGCACACGGGGCATTTGTATTTGGTAACCGTGCGCTGATGCTCCACGGGTTCATAATGCCCGACTTCGTCGTGATGCACGGTTTCGGTGACGGGTGCCCAAGTGTGCCCGTTTGCACAGGGATCGGTCTTTTCGCTCCCGCCCGAAGCAGAACCGCTTTGCGGCGGTTGCGCCGCGGGGGAGGTGGTAGGCGTGTTCCCGACAGATGTGCCTGTATTTGTTCCCGTGCTGTTCGGACTGCTCGAATTGCCGCCTGTTGTGGATTGCGCGGCATTTTCGTGGGCTGTATTGCCGCCGGTGGGGGTGTTCGCGTCGGTTTGCTTGTCGGCAGAGAAAATGCTGCCGAATAAACTGCCGATTTTGCTTTTCTCGGTCGGCGCGGCTGTCAGAGGCTCGCCGTTTTCGTCTGTGGGCGCAGTTTCCGTATATGCGCTGTTTTCGGGCGTAACGGCGGGCAGATTGCTTTTCGCTTGTGCATGGCGAAAAAGCCCCACACAGAGCGACGCCGCCAGCACAGCGCAAAGCGCAATACTTGTGAGGAGAACAGTTGTTTTATTCGGCTTTTTCCATTGTCTTGTCGGGCGCAGTTCGTCTGCCGATACGGCGGCAGGCTCGTCTATGCGCTCCATACAGTAGGGGCAAAACTGCATTTCCGGCGGCAATTCCTTGCCGCAATGCGGGCAGTGCAAACGATCCATAGGTATCACCGATTACAGTATAGTCGAATAACAGGGAAAAAGCAAGAAAGACCTTGCAAAATACAAGGTCTTTCTTACAATGGGGATAGTGCTATCGCTTTGTATAAACTTGGAAATTGAAAGAAGAACATACTCTATTGCGATTTTTCAACCGCCAAGAACAGTCAGTTGCATTTACCGATTTTAGAACAAACCGCTATATGCTACTTGCATATTAAATGCAGTGCCTATTTCTCTATCTATATGAAATTCGGTTGCTTCCTCGGACTTGATATTCACCTTACAAGAAAAAGAGCCTTCTTTTGTATAACGAGGTCTATTTAACTTGTCCGGATAAAACTCGCCCGAAACTTCAATATCAAAGCAGTATTCTTCACCAACGCGAGGGTCAACAGAAATGGTATAATTCTTGAAAACTTCAGGAATCAATGTTCCGAATGATTCAGATGTGCTGCCCCATGTCCAGCCAAGGTCATTGAAAACATCAACTGCTCTCTTTGATATCGCAGGGACTTCAACGGGTGTCATTTCGCCGGTACTAATCGACGAAAGACATACGATTTGATTGTTCTCTATAATAATTTCATAGTTGCGTACTTTAGGTCGCCCGAATAACGGAACTTCAACTTCATATTCGCTTGTGTTTTGATAATGATCCCACCTCTCGTCTTGTGGGGCTAATGAAGTGTAGTACCAAGAATCGTATATTTCCTGACCGTTAGCAAATTTTTCAGTATATGCCATAAAAATATCTACATGTTCATTTTTTACTTCAGCCGAAACCTTTTCAAAAGTTTTACCTTCTAACATTAGGGCAATTTCCTGTGCATATTTTTTATTTTTTACCGTTAAAATTCCCAATGCACAGCAAACGGCAATCGCTATAAATAGGAGGATTGCAATAACGGTAATGCAAACTTTTTTTGTCGGTTTTTTAGACTTCTTTTTTTCTTGTTTAGGGACTTCCGTAACCGAATTTATCGCGGTGGTTGCATTGCCGCATTCCGGACATTGCAACAATTCATCATTCATTTTCGCTCCGCAATTTTGTCAGAATTTCATAGGGCGTTTTTCCTTTCTGCAATGGTTGCTTATTTCTTTTCAGCAAGCGTTTTAAAAATTTTGGATACAAAAAACGCTAACAGCGCAAGACCGAAGCAAATCATGAAATAGCAGACGATATGATTTAAATTATAGGAAAGGCGTAACACATTGTTTGCCGCCATTGCCGAGGCGTTTTGCATACCGGTATATGCATCACCGCCGTATGTTTCCAAGTCAGCGTAACTGCCGCCGGGGAAGTTGTTGATTACAATTCCGAAAATAATCGAAAGAACGCCCGATAAGGCACCCACCGCATTTGCAATCAATCGAAACAGGAAAAAGTCTTTCTTGCCTTGCTTCGGCTGTTTCGGCTCGGTTGCGGTTGGCACAACCGCAGGCGGTGCGGGCGGCGTTTGCGTTTGCGATTCGATTGGACAGCCGCAATTCGGGCACACATTGGCATTGTTTTCTACTTCTTTTCCACACTTTGTACAGAACATTTTTCATCCATCCTTTTTTATTTTTATTCCCTGTTGGGAATCATTACAAATTTTCAGAGGCGTATTCTCTCTCAAAAGCATCAAATGCCGCACGGTTTCCTAAAACAAAACCACGAATGGCAACCAAATAATAAACAGAACCGGCTACGCCGATAATTCCGCCGATGAGAAAATTGTAGACTAACACAATAATCGGCATAGCCAACGGCTCAAATTTTTTGACAATACCAACCGGTTTTACCAAAACCTCTTTGCTGTATTGTAAATCACCGATTGCCGAGATAATATTTAATACGCCGACAATCAAAACCACCCAGTTGACAAATATCCCAAGTGCAATCTGAATGCCGGCAATTACGAACCAAATAATGGCATTGATTTTGACTTTTTCAGACAATTGATTCAGCAAAACGGTGGGGTTGGAAATGCCTGCCGGCGGTGCTTGCACATCGGTTGCACACCCACACCCCGGGCAAATGACGGCTTCGTCGAACAATTCTTTTCCGCATTTTCCGCAAAATTTCATAATTTTTCGCCTCTTTCTTTTTTGTAGTTTTATAGCACCACATTATATTACAAATTACAACTAAAATTTACTTGCAATAATACATATATATTTACTTGTATAAATCCATTGTAAAATGCAATACAATTTAAAGTACAGAGGTGATTGCATGTTTGAAATCCGCAACCAACAAAAATCCAACAAAACCATTCGTATGCCGAACGACCTGATTGACCGATTACAGAAAATTGCCGACCAAAACAATATTTCGTTTAATCAATTGGTTGTGCAGTGCTGCGAATATGCGCTGAATGAAATGTTGGGCGCAGAACAATAAAACAAACGACCACCCTTCCGTATTGTAACGGAAAGGCGGTCGTTTTGTACTATGCGGGCTGCATAGAGTTTTCATTTTTCACAGGGCTTTTTTTAATTCGGCGGCGCTCGCATACCGCTTTTGCGGGTCAATTTGAATACATTTTTCAATGACTTTCGAGAGTTTCCCTTGGTACATTTTCTTCGAGGGGTGCTCGCCTGTGAGCATCACATTCATCAGCACCCCGACGGCAAAAAGATCCGTGCGCGCGTCGGTCTGCGCAAGCCCCAACTGCTCGGGTGCGGCGTACCCTTGTGTGCCGATGATTTTCGTGTCGCCCGACTGCCCGATTTTATAAAGCCGCGCGGCGTCAAAGTCCATCAGTTTTACCGTGCCGCGGTCGGTAATCATTATGTTTTCGGGTTTTATATCGCGGTGCACAATGCCGCGGTTGTGCAAAACGGTCAACGCGTCGCAAATGCTTTTGATAACCGTTTTTACGCCCTTTTCGCTGTAAAGCCCGCGCATTAACAGGTCGGAAACGGTCGTGCCGCGGATATATTCCTCCAATACCGTGATTTGCGGCTCTTCTCCGAACACCGCATACACGGCGGGCAGATTTCGGAAGTCCGTTGCGCGCAGAATGTTGTAAACCGCCGCGTTGCCGCGGCATTTGCGGCAGACCAATTCCTTTTGCAGGACTTTGTGCCGCAGTAAAACAATGGATTTGTCCTCCGATTGTTTGAATACCTTGACCACCGTGTACTGCGCGTTTAAAATTTCTTCCATCGACGGCACGAAAATCCCCCCTTGCCAACGGTTCTGTTTTTCATTATACTATACAATGTATAAAAAAGGAAGTGAGAAAACCGTATGCTGAAAAAATCGACCGATGAAATGCTCGGCGAATTGTTGAAAGCAAACAACATCGAACAATATATGAAAGAGAACGAAGCGTATTTTGTGGATTTGTCGGTTGCGGCGTTTTTAAGCGAATACATCACGCAAAAAGGCTTTAAAAAATCCGCCGTGATTAAAGATGCGGAAATCAGCGAAATTTTCGGCTTTCAGGTGCTGTCCGGCGCGCGCAGTCCGTCGCGCAATACGCTTTTGAGCCTTTGCATCGGCGCCAAAATGACCGTGGACGAGGTGCAGGCCACCCTGAAAGTGGCAGGCTTTGCGCCGCTGTACCCGAAAAGCAAACGCGACAGCATCATTCTGAAAGGCGTTGCCAACGGGAAAGGCGTGTGTGACATCAACAACGAATTATACGAACACGGCGAAGAGACGCTGTAAAATTTCGGAAAATGCTTGACTTTCCGAAATCCGTTTGGTATAATCATTAACCGCTGTAAAATAATTTTTGATTTTACGGCTCCTTCCCACGGGGAATGCCCGTGGGCGAAAGTCCATAAGGAGGTGCAAAAGGAATGTCTAAGTATGAAGCAGTGTTGGTTCTCTCCGTGAAAAACGGCGACGAAGCAACCCAAAGCCTGCAAGAGAAATTCAAGGCTTTGATTGAAGCGAACGGCACTCTCGAAAGCGTTGATGAGTGGGGCAAAAGAAAGCTCGCTTACGAAATCAACGATGAAGCCGAGGGGCACTATGTAATCTTCAATTTCGACAGCGAGCCCGCTTTCCCGGCGGAGTTCGAGCGCGTAGCCGGCATTACCGACGGCGTACTGCGTACACTCGTTGTTAAGAACTGAGGCGGAGGGTTAGACTATGCTCAACTGTGCAATTATTATGGGCAGATTGACTGCCGACCCCGAGCTTCGCACGACCGGCAACGGCACTTCGGTGACATCGTTTTCCGTCGCGGTGGATCGCGCCTATGCGCGCCAGGGTGAGGAAAGACAGACCGATTTCATCAATGTGGTTGCTTGGCGGCAAACGGCGGAATTCGTCACACGGTATTTCCGCAAAGGTTCTATGATTGCGATTCAAGGCTCGATTCAGACCCGCAATTATGAGGACAAAAACGGCAACAAACGCACGGCGGTTGAAATCGTCGCAGACCGTGCATCGTTCTGCGGCAGCAAGGCGGAAACCGGCACGGCCGGCGCCGCACCCGCAGCACGCCCCGCGCCCGCATACCAGGGCGGCAACGCCGACGGCTTCTCGGTACTTCCGACAAGCGACGACGACGCGTTCCCCTTTGGCAGTACGGACGATGACGACGGCTTGCCGTTTTAAGATTTGATTGATTTTTTAAGGAGGATTACAAATGGCTTACGATAAACCGCAAGGCGGCCGCCCGCAGAACCGCAAACGCAAAAAAGTTTGCTCCTTCTGCGTGGAAAAGGTCGATAAGATTGACTACAAAGACGCAGCCAAGCTGCGCCGCTATACCTCTGAACGCGCAAAGATTTTACCCCGCCGCGTAACCGGCACTTGCGCCTATCATCAGAGAGAGCTTACAACGGCGATCAAACGCGCGCGTGCAATCGCCATTTTGCCGTACACGGCAGACTGATTTCAGACTTATAAAAACAGCGTATCCGAATGGATGCGCTGTTTTTATGTATAGGTTATGATGATTGGTGCATTTTTGCTTCGTAAGCAATGGTTTTTTCGTTTACAAAAATGCCGGCATTGCAGTCGGTCGGTTTTATTTGCACCGAAGCACCGCTTTCTGTGGCAACAATCCACAACTGCACGGTATCGAGCAATTCATAATCGGTGCAAAAACCGTTGTCTGTAAAGGAAGTGTAAGTTTTACGCGTGGTTCGATATTCCATAACAGTCACGCCTTTTTGATTGTGTAAAACTCTTGACACTTTCACAAACACAAGCTGATGCGCACTGTCCGTTTGATATTTTTGTATTTGTTCATTTTCATATGCGGCAACGGTGCTTTTTACGGTTTGCAACACATCTTCGCCGTATGCACAAGAAACAATTTCGTATTCGCCATAATCGTTGGGTTCCCAAGTTACCGGCTCTTTTGGCGGTATGGATAGAATACACAAGGCAACAATCTGTACAACGAAAAAAAGTATAAGAATCACTATACGCTTTTTCATGCGGCGTCACCTCCCGCCTCAGTTACGGAAATGTCAAACGCATTTTCTGCGCCGAAATACACCGAAACAATCCATTTTTGCGGCTGTTCCTCGGAAGATAATTCATATATCAATGTATTGTGATTTTTTTGCAGAATTTTGTATTGCGGTGCAGATTGCAACTGATAGGTACAAACAAATGTGTTT
Organism: Ruminococcus sp.; assembly: GCA_004555265.1. Classification (GTDB taxonomy): domain Bacteria; phylum Bacillota; class Clostridia; order Oscillospirales; family Acutalibacteraceae; genus Fimenecus. The sequence goes on along the minus strand of SFIQ01000016.1, from coordinate 21,197 downwards.
TGCACCATAATGCTTTGCTCGCTGAAATTTCGGTTGTTCAGTTTTTCGGCAGATGGCGTTAAAAAGGTTTCCACGCGCTGCGGCGCATACACAACCATATTTTCCCCGATGTTTGCCCCGATGACGCCCATGGAATATGACCAACGATATATCGGGCAGACCGTTTCAATCAAAAGCATCGCCCAAAAGAACAGTAGCACAAGTTGTATGGCTACGGCGACGAGGACTTCCAAAAAATTTTTTTTTGCTGTCATTTTACACCTCCGATTAACCTGCGTAGGGGATAGATAACGGAAGTATCTGCATTTACGAATGTATACTGTTCCCCGACTTCTATTGCGAAAGCACACGGGGCAACTGAAAATAGAATTGTAAGGATTGTGAATACGATGGATACTGCTTTTTTCATTTTTTAACGCCTCATTTCCCGTTATTTTATACACAATAAAAGTATATGCTTTGTCTGTTTTTGCATTGGACACACCGCCTGTTCTTTCGTTTGCTGTTTGTATGCTGCAAGTTTGAAAACAATAGATACAGCATTTGTATGCAATGGTATTGTTTTATTTCAATATATCTAAATACTACATAATGGTCAAGTTTAAGTGCAAAATTGTTACTTTTTTGTGCAAAATCGCAAGTGCGCTTCGGCGGTATGTTATGCGGCAAAAATTTATGCGCATAAAGGGTTTCTTGTGTTGAAATCCAACGCGGTTTGTGGTATGATTTTCCTGCAAAATCGGTATTTCGGTGCGGTAGTCGGCATCGGTCTGCTTTATCCGGCTAAAATTGCATATAAACGCATATAAATCGTATATTTATTCTTACAATATGCACAAATATACAGTTTTTATGAATAAATATACAAAAAATACTTGATTTTATGCGAAAGGCGTGTATAATTGCCTTGTAATCAAAAGAACATATAAATCGGAGGGTTTTCCATGAATAAGAAAGACATTAAAAAAGTTGTTTTGGCGTATTCGGGCGGGCTTGATACTTCCATCATCATCCCGTGGCTGAAAGAGAATTACAACAACTGCGAAGTCATCGCCGTTTCGGGCGATGTGGGGCAGGGCACCGAGCTTGACGGGTTGGAAGAAAAGGCAATCAAAACAGGCGCTTCCAAACTTTATGTGCTGGACCTTAAAAAGGAGTATGTGGAGGAGTACATTTGGCCTTGCTTAAAAGCGGGTGCAGATTATGAAACCTATCTCTTGGGCACTTCCCACGCACGCCCCTGCATTGCGAAAGGACTTGCGGAAATTGCCAAAAAAGAGGGCGCAGACGCCATTTGCCACGGCTGCACAGGCAAAGGCAACGACCAGGTGCGTTTTGAACTTACATTAAAGGCATTCGCCCCCGAAATGGAAATCATCGCCCCGTGGCGTGAGTGGGATATTAAATCCCGCGAAGAGGAAATCGAGTACGCCGAGGCGCACAACATTCCGTTGAAAATCAACCGTGAAACCAACTATTCCAAAGATAAAAATGTGTGGCATCTCTCCCACGAGGGCTTGGATTTGGAAGACCCCGCCAACGAGCCGCAATACCAAAAAGAGGGCTTCCTGGAATTGGGTGTTGCGCCCGAGCAGGCACCCGACAAACCGACTTATGTGACAATTCACTTTGAAAAAGGTGTGCCCACCGCTTTGGACGGCGTAGAAATGGATGGACTTTCTATCGTTGAAAAACTCAACGAACTGGGTGGCGCAAACGGTATCGGACTTTTAGATATCGTGGAAAACCGCCTTGTCGGTATGAAGTCGAGAGGTGTGTATGAAACCCCCGGCGGCACCATTCTTTACAAAGCCCACGAACTTTTGGAAATGATTACGCTGGACAAAGAAACCCAGCATTACAAAAAGCTTGTTTCCCAAAAATTCGGCGAAATCGTATATAACGGTCAGTGGTTTACACCCCTTCGTGAGGCGCTTTCCGCATTCGTTGATAAAACACAGGAAACCGTTACAGGCGATGTAAAGGTAAAACTTTACAAAGGCAATGTAATGAACGCGGGTATCACTTCTCCCTATACGCTGTATGATGAAAATGTAGCGTCCTTCGGTGAGGACGGCGGCGCTTACAACCAAGCAGACTCCGCAGGATTTATCAACCTCTTCGGCTTGCCCATTAAGGTGAAGGCATTGCTTGACCAACAGAGAAATACAAATCAGTAATCCACTTACGCTCCCTCTTTGAGGGAGCTGTCAAGCGTTTGCGCTTGACTGAGGGAGTTATGCACACGCAGTTAAACTTGTAGGGGGCGGCGACTCGACGCCCCGCAAAATACATCTAAGACCTACGGGCGGCCGAGGTCGTCCGCCCCTACGCATAGGGGACACGAACTGTGCGAAACGGCAAAGGGAATTTTTCCCTTTGTCGTATTGTACTACTTACAGGAGAAAAACATATGCAGCTTTGGCAAGGCAGATTTCAAAAGGCATTAGACCCCAAAACAAACGATTTTAATTCCTCAATCAAATTTGACAGCCGTATGTTCCGTGAGGACATTGACGGCAGTCTTGCGCACGCATCAATGCTCTGTGCACAAGGGATAATCTCTGCACAGGACTTGGCACAGATCACCGACGGCTTGAAAGCCATCAAAGCCGAAATCGAAAGCGGCGCGTTGGAAATTGACCCCAACGCAGAGGATATTCCCAAGTGGCTCTCGATATTCGTTTGTATCTGCGCAAAGAATGTGATGCGCTGTATGGGCAGCTGACAGAGCTTGTCCATGTGCTTTGCAAAAAAGCGGAGCAGTATGCAACCGCCGTTATGCCCGGCTATACGCACTTACAGCGTGCCCAGCCCATCACTTTCGGGCATCATCTGTTAGCCTATGCTGAAATGCTCCTGCGCGATAAAGCAAGACTGTATGATGCACGGGAGAGAATGAATGTTTCCCCTTTGGGGGCTTGTGCGCTGGCAGGTACGACCTATAACACCGACCGTGAAATGACGGCAAAAGCACTGGGCTTTACGGGCGCTATGCAAAATTCCCTCGACAGCGTTTCCGACCGTGATTTCTGCATGGAACTTGCATCTGTAATTTCAATTATAATGGTACACCTTTCCCGCTTTTCGGAAGAAATTGTGCTTTGGTGTTCGTGGGAGTTTAAATTTGTGGAATTGGACGATGCTTTTTCCACAGGCTCGTCCATTATGCCCCAAAAGAAAAATCCCGATATTACGGAATTGATCCGTGGTAAATCGGGCAGAGTGTTCGGTGATTTGACAACCCTTCTCACAATGATGAAAGGCTTGCCCCTTGCATATAACAAGGATATGCAAGAGGATAAAGAGGCGATTTTTGACGCATTTGATACGGTGAAAATGTGCCTTACCGCATTTATCCCCATGCTGGACACAATGACCGCCCTCCCCGAAAATATGCGCAAAGCGGCGGCGGGCGGGTTTATCAACGCCACCGACTGCGCCGACTATCTTGTGTCAAAAGGTCTGCCCTTCCGTGACGCATACAAGGCGACAGGGGAGTTGGTTGCCCTTTGCATTAAAAAGGGGCTGACACTTGAAACACTTCCTTTGGAAGAATACAAAGAAATTTGCGATTTGTTCGATGAGGGTGTTTACGATGCAATCAATCTTGACAAATGCGTAAATGACCGTACCTCCCTCGGCGGTCCCGCACCGCAAAATGTGCTGGCGCAGGTGGAGAGAGTCAGAAGTTTAAATCAGTAAAAAGATTTTTATGGTAGGGCGGGGGGTGATTCCCCTGTTAGAGGAATGTCCGTTTCATAAGGTAGGGCGGGGGCTTGCTCCCGCCGAAAGGTGCCTGAATTCGGAGAATTTGCTCCCGCCGTGAAAAGGTTTGTTTTAATAATGTAGAGCGGGCGGCTTGCTCCCGCCGTGAAAATGACAGAGAAAATCGCGTAGTGGCGGGCTTCCATGCCCGCAATCATTGCACAATGAGTATGAGGAGATTGCACAATGAGTATGAGGAGAAAGAGAAAAATGGGACTCTTTTTGCGCATGAAATTGCACAAACTGCAAAAATGGGAAAATTATCTTGCCTTTGTAGAAAAAATGGACAGAAATACATTTGTTCCTCTCGAACAAGGCAGCGATGCGGAATTAACAGAAACAACGGCAGAAAACCTGTTTGGGCAAATTTCGCTGTATGCAACGCTTTTGGAAAAGTATGATTTAAAAAAGTGTGCAGGTGACGGAACGGATTTTGAAAAGACTGTGCGCATTATGCAGTGGCTGACAGATAATACCTTTTACAGCGGTGCCGCCTTTAAGTGGAAAGCAGATAATCCTTTGGATATTTTGGAATACGCCTACGGGCAGGATTTTTCTCACGCAATTTGTTGTCGTGAAAAGGCAGTGGTGTTCACGGACTGTCTGCTGGCACTGCAAATCTTCGCGTATCCGATTTGTCTGTTAAGTACAAACGGCGGTTGCCATTTTGTTACACATGTTTACTGCCGCGAACTGCAAAAATGGGTACTGTTTGACCCTTCGTTTAACTGTTGGTTTACAAAAGATGGCAAACCGCTAAGCGTTTGGGATCTGAAAAACCTGTATTTAAACGATGATGAACCCATTTTGGAAAATTATTCATTTAATCACACGGATAGGTGTAGAGAAATCTATTTAGCGGGTTTCATTAAACAAAATTTAACGAATCTGTCAACTTGGCACGATAATTCCATGGACAGACGAAGTTATAAGAAAAACGATTGGGAAAGCAAAAAGGAATTTAAAACAAAACTACCTGATTTCAAAATGATGTAAAGCGAGATTATCTATGACCAAAGTATTTATTGACGGTTCGCAGGGTACAACGGGGTTGAAAATTTTTGACCGCCTGAAAACCCGCGAAGATATTGAACTCATTACCTTGCCCGAAGAACTTCGCAAGGATATAAATGCACGAAAGAAAGCGCTCAATGCGGCGGATATTGCCTTTCTCTGCTTGCCCGATGCGGCGGCTGTGGAGGCGGTAGGCTTAATCGAAAACGAAAAAACCGTTGTGATTGATACCTCTACCGCACACCGCACAAACGAGGAATTTGCATACGGGTTTCCGGAATTATCCGAAACACTTGCGAAAAAACTCAAAAATTCCAACCGCATTGCCGTGCCCGGGTGCTACGCAAGCGGCTTTATCGCCCTTGTAAAACCCTTGGTAGACGCAGGGCTCGTTTCCCCCGATCACGCCTTTTCCTGCCACGCCATGTCCGGATACAGCGGCGCAGGCAAAAAGGGGATTGCCCAGTATGAAGATATGGAACGCGACCCGCTGTTAGATGCGCCCCGTGCCTATGCCCTCACCCAAGAGCACAAGCATTTAAAAGAAATGCGCATCATTTCAGGGCTTTCGGTCACGCCGATTTTTTGCCCGTTTATTTGCGATTATTTCAGCGGTATGCTTGTGACCGTGCCGCTTTTCAAAAACGATTTACAAAACGGCAAAACGGCAGAGGACATCAAAGCCCTTTACAAAGAGAAATACAATACCCCGATTGTGCGTTTTCAAGACAGTATGGGCGAGGCGGGCTTCCTATCCGCCAACGCCAAAGCGGAAACCGACAGTATGGATATTACCGTCTGCGGCAATGACGAGCGCATTTTGCTCCTCGCCCGTTACGATAACCTGGGCAAAGGCGCAAGCGGTGCGGCACTCGAATGTATGAACATCAAAATGGGCCTCCCGGCAGAATTTAATTTGGAGATTTAGTAAACAATGTAGGGCGGGGGCTTGCTCCCGCCGTGAAATAAACAGGAGAAATATATGGCATTTTCAATCAAAATCGACACAAACGGCGGGGTGACCTCGCCCAAAGGCTTTCAAGCCAACGGCATACACTGCGGCATTCGCAAAAATAAGGACAAAAAGGACTTGATGCTGATTTTGTCCGAAACCGAATGTGACGCGGCGGCGGTTTATACCAAAAATCTTGTGTACGGCGCGCCGATTACCGTCACACGCAAAAATCTCGAAAACGGCAAAGCCCGTGCGGTTATCTGCAACAGCGGCATTGCCAATACCTGCAACGCCGACGGCGTGGAAAAAGCGCAGGCAATGTGTGACCTTGCGGCTGAATATACGGGTGTTTCCGCCGAGGATGTAATTGTCGGCTCCACGGGTGTCATCGGTCAGCCCATTGATTTAGAGCCCATACAAAACGGTATGCAAGAACTTGCCGACGGACTGTCCGCAAACGGTTCGGACGCGGCGGCAGAGGCGATTATGACCACCGATACAATCAAGAAACATATCTCTGTTTCTTTCGATTTAGACGGCAAACCCTGTACCATCGGCGCCATAGCCAAGGGTAGCGGTATGATTCACCCCAATATGGCAACCATGCTTTCCTTTATTACAACCGATGCGAATATCACCGCTGCGTGTTTAAAAAGTGCGCTCCTGTGGTGCGTGGAAAGAACATATAATATGCTTTCGGTGGATGGCGATACTTCCACAAACGATACGGTTGCAATTCTGGCAAACGGACTTTGCGAAAACAGCCGTATTGAAAATACGGACAGCGAGAATTATCAGAAATTCTGCCGTGCGCTCTATAAAATTTGCAATTATGTTGTCTGTATGCTTGCCAAAGACGGCGAGGGTGCCACAAAATTGGTGCTTTGCGAGGTAAATCATGCCAAAACCGAAGAAATCGCCAAAACCTGCGCAAAATCGGTTATCCGTTCCCCCCTTGTGAAAACCGCAATGTTCGGTTCGGACGCCAACTGGGGCAGGGTGCTGTGTGCCCTCGGATATGCGGGCGCAGAGATTGATGTTACGAAAATTGATGTGTCTTTCGTTTCTGCGAAGGGTGAAATTTTCGTCTGCCGTAACGGCGCAGGCATAGAATTTTCAGAGGAAAAAGCAAAAGAAATTTTGTTAGAGGACGAAATTACCATCAAGGTGGATTTAAACGACGGCGAATTTTCCGCCACCGCTTACGGATGCGACCTGACTTATGAATATGTAAAAATCAACGGAGATTACAGAACCTGATTTTCAATTGCACGCACTCTGCGACTTTTGGCTTGCCCACTCGTGTATAAAACATACACTTCGGGCAATCCAAAAGCCGTATAGCACGCACACTTGAAAATCAGGCGAATATCAAAAAAATGTATATGTTATGCAATGTAGAGTTGTTCTCGGTAGGGCGGGGGCTTGAATTACTCGCCTGTCGGCTCGGACAGCGCTTCTGCTCATTTCATTCGCAGAGGTGTCCACCGGACACCCGCGCCCCCCGCCGCCAAGAAGCATCAAATTCTCGTCAGAGAGGGCGAATAACAAGATTCAACTTTGTTCCGAGGAGGAAACAATATGGACATTTCCAAACTTTCTCACGCAGATCGCAGTGAGGTGCTGGTGCAGGCGTTGCCCTATATTCAACGCTACAACGGCAAAACGGTTGTGATAAAATACGGCGGCAACGCCATGATAAATGAAGCATTGCAGGACGCGGTGATGACCGACATTGTGCTTTTGCGTTCTGTGGGTGTCAATGTGGTGCTGGTGCACGGCGGCGGCCCCGAAATCAACGATATGTTAAAGCGAATCGGCAAAGAAAGCCGTTTTGTGGGCGGACTTCGCTATACGGACGAAGAAACCGTTGAAGTGGTGCAAATGGTGCTTGCGGGCAAGGTCAATAAGCATTTGGTGCAACTCTTAACTTGCCACGGCGGGCAGGCTGTGGGGCTTTGCGGCTTGGACGGCGATATGATTCAGGCGAAAAAGCACGATGCAGGCGAGGACATCGGCTTTGTGGGCGATATTGTAAAAATCAACACAAAGGTCATTAACGATGCCATAGCAAGCGGTTATATTCCCGTGATTTCCACCGTGGGCGGCGGCGAAAACGGCGAGGTTTACAATATCAATGCGGACACGGCGGCGGCGAGGATTGCTTCTTGCCTGCATGCGGAAAAACTCCTTTTGATGACCGATATCAGCGGCCTTTTGCGTGACAAGGATGACGAAAGCACTTTAATTCAAGAGGTCAAGGTGTCCGAAATTCCGTCTTTAAAAGCGCAGGGGATTATTTCGGGCGGTATGATTCCGAAAATCGACTGCTGTGTGGAGGCGGTGCGTCGAGGCGTTACACGCACCAATATCATTGACGGCAGAATCCCCCATTCCATTTTAATCGAATTGTTCACCGATGCCGGTATCGGTACAATGTTTTCAGCATAAAGAAGGATTACAGACTATGCATTTTACAGAAATCAAAGAAACCGCAGATACTTATTTGATGCCCACCTACGCCCACTTTCCCGTGGCGTTGGAACACGGCGAAAATGCCACCTATTTTGACAGCGAGGGGAAAGCGTATATCGACTTTACCGCAGGCATCGGCGTAAACGCCTTGGGCACCAATGACGAGGGCTGGAAAACGGCGGTTAAAGCACAACTTGACAAGTTACAGCACACCTCAAATCTCTATTACAATGAAACGGTTGCCAAAGCGGCAAAGGCGATTTGTGAAAAATCGGGCTTCCCGAAAGTCCTGTTCTGCAATTCGGGCGCGGAGGCAAATGAGTGTGCCATTAAACTTGCCCGCAAATACAGTTTTGACAAATACGGCGAGGGGCGGTACAATATCGTCAGCTTGAAAAATTCCTTTCACGGCAGAACCATGGCGACCATCACCGCCACAGGGCAGGACCATTACCACGAATTTTTCACCCCGTTTTTAGAGGGCTTTCGTTACGCCGAAGCAGGGGACTGCAAAGCACTTGAAGATATGCTGGACGGCACGGTTTGCGCCGTGATGTTAGAGGTGATTCAAGGCGAGGGCGGTGTTTTGGAAACCCCGCAGGAATTTATCGAGTTTGTCCGCACGGTTTGCGATGAAAACGATGTGCTTTTAATCTTTGACGAGGTGCAAACGGGTGTGGGCAGAACGGGCAAACTGTTCGCCTATGAAACCGTGGGTGTAAAGCCTGACATCTTGACAACCGCAAAAGGTATCGGTGGGGGACTCCCCATGGGCGCGTGCCTTTGCCGTGCTGCGCTCGGCAATACGCTGACAGCGGGCACACACGGCACGACTTTCGGCGGCAATCCCGTTGCCTGTGCCGGCGCATTAGCCGTTTTAGAACGGCTGGACGATGCGTTTTTGGCAGAGGTTTCCGCAAAAGGCGAGTATATTCGTGACAAGGTGAAAGCCTTTACAGATGTAGAGAGCGTCCGTGGTCGAGGCTTAATGATAGGTATTGATTTAAAAACGAAAAAAGCGGGCGAAATCGCCAAAAAATGCTGTGAAAACGGCTTGCTTATCTTAACGGCAAAATCCACTTTGCGAATGCTCCCGCCGCTTACCATTACTTACGAAGAAATCGACAAGGGACTATGGATTTTAGAGCGTGTGCTCTCGGAATAAGGAGAAAATTATGAAACATTTACTGAGTTTGCTGACCACCACCCCGCAGGAGATTGAAGACCTGTTAAACCTTGCGGACCAACTGAAATACGAAACCAAAAACGGCATTGCCCACAAGCGTTTAAAAGGGCAGACCTTGGGTATGATTTTCCAAAAGTCCTCCACAAGAACGCGCGTATCCTTTGAAACGGGTATGTATCAGTTGGGCGGGCAGGCGCTGTTTTTATCAAACCGTGATTTACAAATCGGCCGCGGCGAGCCGATTCAGGATACCGCACGCGTGCTTTCACGCTATTTGGACGGGATTATGATCAGAACTTTCGAGCAGAGCGAGGTCGAAAACCTTGCAAAATACGGCTCTATCCCGATTATCAACGGCTTAACGGATTTTTGCCACCCTTGCCAGGTGCTTGCCGACCTGTTGACCGTCCGTGAGCATAAAGGCCATTTGGACGGCTTAAAAATGTGCTATATCGGCGACGGCAACAATATGGCGAACTCCCTGATTGTAGGCGGATTGAAAACGGGAATGGCAGTTTCCGTTGCCTGCCCGGAAGGCTATGACCCCGACAGCCAAGTTTTGGATTTTGCAAAGCCTTATCAGAACTTTGCCCTTTGCCGCGACCCGAAAGAAGCGGCGGCAGACGCCGATGTAATTTTCACCGATGTTTGGGCGTCCATGGGGCAAGAGGACGAAGCGGCAGAACGCCGCAAGGTGTTCGAGGGCGTGTATCAGGTGAATAAGCAACTGCTTTCCGTTGCCAACAGCGGCTGTATGGTACAGCATTGTCTGCCCGCACACCGCGGCGAGGAAATCACCGCCGATGTGTTTGAAGCCCACGCCGACGAAATTTTCGACGAAGCGGAAAACCGCCTCCACGCACAAAAAGCCGTTATGGTCACCTTGATGGAGAAATAATGATTTTCTCAAATGCAAATGGATGTATGTTGGGAATGGTCGTACCGTGCCGCAAAAATAACCGAAAAAGTCATCCTGAACGAAGTGAAGGATCTTGTGCGATAAAGGGCATTTTAATCGGAAGGCGATTCTTCGACTGAACGCCACAGAAGGAAAATGGTGCGGGCGAACACAGTTCGCGCCTGCAACAATCCGACCAAAAACAAAAAATCACCCTGTGCACCAAACGGTGCACAGGGCGATTTTTATGTGCGTTGCTTATTCTTCGACCTTTTCAAATTGGTCGGCGCCGACGCCGCACAGCGGGCATTCAAAATCCTCGGGCAGTTCGTCGCCCTCATAGACATAGCCGCAAACGGTGCAAACATATTTTGCCATGGGTTTTTCCTCCTTTTGAAGAATTCAACAGTAGGTTATCAATAGTTTTCCGCACGGACTTGGAAATATGCCTGCGGATGTGCGCAAACGGGGCAAACCTCGGGCGCTTTTTTGCCAACCAAAATGTGGCCGCAGTTGGCGCACTGCCATACCGCGTCGCCGTCTTTCGAGAATACCAAATCGCCCTCGATGTTTTGGAGCAGCTTTTTGTAGCGTTCCTCATGCTCTTTTTCAATTGCCGCAACGCCGTCAAACAGCGTGGCAATATCGTCAAAGCCTTCCTCACGCGCGGTTTTTGCAAAGCCCGCGTACATATCGGTCCACTCGTAGTTTTCGCCTGCCGCCGCGTCCTTTAAGTTCTCGGTGGTTGCGGGCATACCGCCGTGCAACAACTTAAACCAAATTTTGGCGTGCTCTTTTTCGTTCTTTGCGGTTTCTTCAAACAGTGCGCCGATTTGCACATAACCGTCCTTTTTTGCCTTCGAGGCGTAATACAAATATTTTGTATGTGCCTGCGACTCGCCCGCAAAAGCGGTCATCAAATTTTGTTCGGTTTTGCTGCCTTTTAATTCAGCCATTTTTGTCACCTTTTTCCTTTAAAAATGTAAATCACGGCCTCTGCCGTATTTCATATCTATTATAGCGCTTCGCAAAAAATATGCAAGAAACTTTTCAAAAAAATTGCAGAATTTGCAAGATGGTGTTACAATAGAAAAAAACCAAACGGCGGAGGCGCTTTATGTATATTCGGAATATGTATTTGAAACAGATATACCGTCTGTTGTTTTTATTTTTGTGCGAAGCGGGCATCGTTTTGCAATATGCCGCGGTTTCGAAAAGCGGCAACGCCGCGATGCTCACTTGCTATTATACAATTTTAAGCAATATTTTGTGCTTTGTGTATTTTGCGGTGTTGGTGGTGGCGCAGCGCAAAAAGGAAAATCCGCTTGTAAAGGGCAGTATTACGATGTGCATTGCGGTGACGGGACTGGTATACCATTTTATGTTAAACGGTGTTATGGAAGCAAATGCAGACCAAACCAGTCCTGTACTGCTTGCGGGAAATCTTTTGGTGCATTATGTTGTGCCCGTGATGGTGGTGTTGGACTATTTTCTGTTTTTCCCGAAAGGGCAGTACAAAAGCCTGTACCCGATTGCGTGGCTGGTGCTTCCGTATTTGTATTTCGGCTTTGTTCTGTTGCGCGCCGAGATAAGCGACAACCTGTTTTCGGGCTTCGGCGGCGCAAAAAGCCGCTACCCGTATCCGTTTTTGGATGTGGATTTGTACGGGTGGGACAAGGTTTTGTTGATTGTTCTCGGCATTACCGTTGCGTTTTTGGCACTCGGGTATATTGCTTATGTGCTGGATCGACTGCTCGGTAAAAACCTCCAAAAAAGCCGCAAACGGCGGGATTGAACCGAATTATACATAAAAGGGGCTGTAAAACGAAAGTTTTTTCAGCCCCTTTTTTATATGGGGTAATTGTTGCATTCACGGGCACACTACAAGCGGTGATGTATATGCTTTCTGTTTGGTCGGCAAATACCGAATTGCCGTCATTTTCGCAACTGACAAGCGACAAAAAAACCGATGTGCTCGTCGTGGGTGGTGGGATTGCGGGGCTTTTATGCGCCTATATGCTGAAAACACACGGGGTGGACTGCATTTTGCTGGAAGCGGACCGCATCTGCCGCGGCGTGACACAGAATACCACTGCCAAAATTACCGTACAGCACGGATTTTTGTATGACAAATTGTTAAAACGCTTCGGCAAGGAAAAAGCGCAGATGTATTTGCGTGCCAACGAACGCGCATTGCAAACCTATCGGGCGCTTTGCGGCAAAATTGCCTGCGATTTTGAAGAAAAAGACAATATTGTGTATACCGTAAAAAACCGTCAGGCGGCGGAACGCGAACTGCGCGCGCTTGAAAAATTGGGCGTAACCGCGACATTTGAGGAAACGCTTCCCGTACCCATTGCAATAGCAGGCGCGGTGCGTGTCCAACACCAAGCGCAGTTCAATCCGTTGAAATTTTTAGCGAGAATTGCAAAGGACCTTGAAATCTACGAGCAAACCAAGGTGTTTGAAATTCGTGAAAACCGCGCGTATACCGCGCACGGCACGGTGGCGGCGAAGCAGTTTATCATTGCAACGCATTTCCCGATTTTGAATAAGTACGGTGGGTATTTTTTGAAGCTCTATCAAGAGCGTTCTTATGCGCTGGCACTCGAAAACGGCCCGCAAATTGACGGGATGTATGTGGACGAAGCCCCGAAAGGCATGTCATTTCGCAATTACGGCGATTATCTTTTAATCGGCGGCGGCGACCACCGTACCGGCAAGCCGGGTGGCAATTACGGGGAACTGCGGCGTTTTGCAAAGGTGCATTACCCTGCATGCGCCGAGGCGTATGTTTGGGCGACACAGGACTGTATGAGCCTTGACGGCGTACCGTATATCGGGCAGTATTCCAAGACTTTGCCGCATGTATATGTCGCAACAGGCTTTCACAAATGGGGGATGACTTCTTCCATGGCGGCAGCGGAAATTCTGTGTGATATGGTTTTGGGAAAAGAAAACGATTGTGCCCCTGTGTTCTCACCGTCGCGCAATATGCTGACCGTTCAGCTGGCCGTCAACGGCGGAACATTCCTGACAAGCATTTTAACGCCGACAAAAAAGCGCTGTCCGCATTTGGGCTGTGCCTTGAAATGGAATCCGACAGAGCACACCTGGGATTGTCCCTGCCACGGGTCGCGCTTCAAAGAGGACGGCAAATTGATAGAAAACCCCGCTACGGACGATTTGAAAAAATAGGGGATATACGCCTTGCGGTAAATCAAATCGGGGTTTGTAGGGGTGTTTTTGGAACGAACAAAATACAGGATTAGGGTAGGGCGGGGGCTTGCCCCCGCCGTTTCCGCCCCCTCTGACGAGGGGGCTGTCAAATGCGCAGCATTTGACTGGGGGAGAGATTTTTCCGTTTCTCTCCCTCCGCCTTTTGCCTGCGGCAAAAGCCACCTCCCTCTGAGAGGGAGGGGATACGGGGCGCCGAGTCGTCGCCCCGTTGTAGGGGCGGGTTTCCACCGGTCGTTCCCTACGAATCGTAGGGGCGAACTGTGTTCGCCCGCGTAATTTGATATATTTTACGGAACGGTCAAGACCGTTCTCTACACGCACAAAATACAATTTACAGGGTAGGGCGGGGGCTTGCCCCCGCCGTTAATTTACATCGAACCCCGCGGCGGGAGCAAAATTCTCCGAATTCGGGCACTTTGCGGCGGGGGCAAGCCCCCGCCCTACTTTATTATAACAGACATTTCTCCTATCAGGGGAACCACCCCGTCCTACCGCATAAATTTATCCCCACAACCCCCAATTTGTCATCCTGCGCGAAGCGAAGGATCTCCAATCGTGCAAAATAAAAATATACGAAACGAGATTCTTCGCCTATCGGCTCAGAATGACAAGCGGGCGATTCGTGAATCGCCCCTACAACCCGTAGGGAACGGTCGTACTGTTCCGCAAAAACCACATCAAACTTACGGGCAAAACACAAGCCCAAAATCCAATAAAAAACAACACCCCTGTGCATAGAACACAGGGGTGTAACTTTGTGCAGAAAACGCAAAAGGCTTTTTATTCGTCCTTGCCGCAGCAATGCTTGTATTTTTTGCCGCTGCCGCAGGGGCAGGGGTCATTTCTGCCGGGCTTTTTCGCCTTGCGGACGGGTTGGCGTTTTTCGCTGCCGTCCGAGCCGCCCGAAGTACCGGTGATTTTCGCCTGCTGTTCGCGCTTGACTTCTTCATTGGTGCGCAAAACCACGGTCAAAATCCCTGTGACCGTGCCCTCTTGAATGGCGGCGGTCATTTCGTCGAACATATCAAAACTTTCCATGCGGAATGCCACAACAGGGTCTTGCTGACCGTACGAACGCAAATAAATGCCGCGTTTGAGTTCTTCCATCGCGTCGATGTGATCCATCCAGCGCAAATCGACATTTTGCAACAGGATTTTGCGTTCCAATTCCTGCATAATCGCGTCGCCGTATTTTTCCGTCTGTGCTTGATACTGTTTGTTGGCGTGGTCTAAGAACAAGTCAATGAAATCCTGCTGAGAAGAGAGCCCCTCGGCACTGTCGCCGCCCAAAACCCAACCGAGTTTTGCGAGCATACCTTTCAAATTCCACTCTGCCATCGGCAAAGAGGACGGACAGTAGAATTCCACCTGCGCGGTGAAGTAATCGGTAATCATCTTCGCGATGGTCGCGTGTAAATCCACGCCGTCGAGCACCTGATTGCGCTGTCCGTAAATGACTTCGCGCTGTTTGTTCATTACATCGTCGAAGTTCAAGACGTTGCGGCGGGTGGCAAAGTTGTTGGACTCTACCTTTTTCTGTGCACCCTCAATGAGGTTCGAGAACATTTTTGCCTCAATCGGCATATCGCCGACGGATTTGAACGAGTCCAAAATGGTATAGAATCGGTCGCCTGCGAACAAACGCAACAGTTCGTCCTCCGCGGACAGATAGAATTGGCTGTGGCCGGGGTCACCCTGACGGCCGGCGCGCCCGCGCAGCTGATTGTCGATACGCCGCGATTCGTGCCGTTCTGTACCGATAATGTAAAGCCCGCCTGCTTCACGCACCTTGTCGGCTTCGTCGCGCAGTTCCGCTTTGAATTTATCCTCTAATTCACGGAATGTTTTGCGCGCGTCTAAAATTTCCTCGTTGTCGGTATCGGCAAAGCCGGTTGCTTCGGCAATCAGTTCTTCAATATAGCCCTTTTTGCGCATTTCGGCTTTTGCCATAAATTCGGGGTTGCCGCCGAGGATAATATCCGTACCGCGCCCCGCCATATTGGTGGCGATGGTGACTGCGCCGTATTTGCCTGCCTGCGCGATGATTTCGGCTTCTTTTTCGTGGTATTTTGCGTTCAAAACTTCGTGCTTAATTCCACGCTTTTTCAGCGCTTTCGAGAGGGCTTCACTCTTTTCAATGCTAATCGTGCCGACCAACACGGGTTGCCCTTTTGCGTGGCACTCCAAAATCTTTTCGATAATCGCGTTGAACTTCGCCTGCTCGGTTTTGTAAAGCACGTCGGGGTCGTCCACACGAATCATCGGCTTGTTGGTCGGAATGGAGACGACATCCAGCGAGTAAATCTCTTGGAATTCGACGCTTTCGGTCATCGCCGTACCGGTCATACCGGACAGCTTGTCATACAAACGGAAGTAGTTTTGGAAGGTGATAGTGGCGAGCGTTTTGCTTTCGCGCTCAACCTTGACGCCTTCTTTGGCTTCAATCGCCTGATGGAGTCCTTCGCTGTACCGACGGCCGAGCATAATGCGGCCGGTGAACTCGTCCACGATGAGCACTTCGCCGTCTTTCACCACATAGTCCACATCGCGTTTCATCACACCGATGGCGCGAATGGCTTGCTCAATGTGGTGGTGAATGGTGATGTTTTCGGCGTCCATCAGATTTTCAATGTTAAAGAATTTTTCAGCTTTGGCAATACCTTGTTTCGTCAGCGTTGCGCTCTTTGCCTTTTCGTCCACCACGAAATCGCCGTCTGCGTCCACCAAATCCTCTGCGTTGAATTTGGAGTCTAACTCTTTGACGGTAATCATTTTCAAGGTTTTTGCAAAGGTGTCCGCGATTTTGTAAAGGTCGGTGGATTTGTCGCCCTGCCCGGAAATAATCAACGGGGTGCGCGCCTCATCAATCAAAATGGAGTCCACCTCGTCCACAATCGCAAAGCTGTGGCCGCGCTGGACGCGCTGCTCGGCGTACAGCACCATATTGTCGCGCAAATAGTCAAAGCCCATTTCGTTATTTGTGCCGTAGGTGATGTCCGCGGCATAGGCGGCTTTGCGTTCTTCATTGGAGCACTCATGCACAATCAGCCCCACGGAAAGCCCCATAAAGCGGTACAGTTTCCCCATCCATTCCGAGTCACGGCGTGCAAGGTAGTCATTCACGGTGACAATGTGCACGCCTTTGCCCGAAAGGGCGTTTAAGTACGCGGGGAGGGTAGCGATGGTGCAAAATGATGCCGCCGATAATCTGCACGGGGAAGTGCTTCATATTGAGCACGCGCGCCGACGCCTCACGGCAGGCGGCAAAGGCCTCGGGCAAAATATCGTCGAGTGTTTCGCCGTTTTGCAGCCGTTCTTTAAATTCCGGCGTTTTCGCTTTTAACTGTTCGTCGGTCAAAGCGGTGTATTCGTCTTCCAGTGCCAAAACCTGCTTTTGCAGCGGCAAAATACGCTTGACCTCTTTGGAGGAATAATCCCCGAATATTTTCTTTAAAAATGACATACATCTTCGTCCTTTCCGGCATTTCTCATCGAAATGTTCGCATACAAAACATATTATAGCATACCGCAAACAAAAAATCACCCCCTTTTTATACAAAATATCGGGAATTTTCACTTAAAATTTATTAGAACAACTGTTAATTTTCATTGACTTTACAATGGAATTTTGGTATAATTGCACTATATAGTTCACAGAACTATGTCGGTTATTATCTGCATAAGGAGGAATTACATTGACCGATTCAAGAACATTAGCCTACATAAACCTCTATGCGGTTTTGGGCACTCTCGAAAACCTCTGCGAGCTCGACAGCAAGGCAAAGGAAATCCTTGCAGAGATGAAAAAGCCTGTTTCCGTCTGCTTTGATGTCAAAGGCGGGCCCGCGGCAACCATTAAATTCACCAAAAACGGCTGCCGTATGGAAGACGGCAAACAGCCGTGCGACATTTACATTCCGGTT
This sequence comes from Ruminococcus sp., assembly GCA_004555265.1. Lineage (GTDB taxonomy): Bacteria > Bacillota > Clostridia > Oscillospirales > Acutalibacteraceae > Fimenecus. The sequence continues at coordinate 3,738 of SFIQ01000016.1, read as the reverse complement.
GCCTCGTGCGAAAAATTCAACGGGATTATTGACGGCACCGTAACGCCGATTCCCGCAAAGGGCTTCACCAAAATCGGCTTTTTGCTGAAAACCTTTACTGCATTGACCGACAGATTAACAGAACTGATGAAACCGACCGAGGAAGCACTCAAAGACCCCGCGTTCTTTGACCTTTCCACAACTTTAATGTTCTATACCATTTCCGTTGCCCTTTCGCAAATCGGCAATCAGGACGCCATCGGCAAAGCGAGCGCGTCGTATATGCTCGACGGCGAAATCAGCTTTTTAATTAAAGACGGCCCCGCCGCAACGCTTCGTGTAAAGGATAACCACTTGATTACCATCAAACAAAAGAGTGCAAAACCGCGCGCCATTATGCAGTTTGACAATATGCAGTTGGCAAACGATTTGTTTAACGGCAAAATAAACGCGATGGAATGCATCGGCAAGGGTACGGTGGAAATCCGCGGTATGCTTTCGATGGTGGACAATATGAACCGAATTCTCGACAGAGTTGCTCTGTATTTAGCATAAGGGAGGCGCGTGACAATGAGCAAATTTCCGGAATATAAACACGATAAAAGCCATGAGTATTTTGACAGGGCAATTAAGGTAATCCCTTCGGGGATTTACGGGCATTTGGGCCCCGCCGAAGGCTTATGGGTTCCCGTTTCCAAATGGCCCTTCTATTCTGAAAAAGCGCAGGGCACCTATTTTTGGGATGTTGACGGCAACAAGTACATCGACTTTATGTGCGCTTACGGCCCGAATGTGCTCGGCTACAATGACCCCGATGTGGACGCGGCGGCAATGAAACAGTTAAAACTCGGCAACTGCACCACGTCGCCCTCAAAGGTGATGGTGGAATGTGCCGAAAATCTGGTGGATACCGTTGCTTCGGCAGATTGGGCTTTCTTCTGCAAAAACGGCTCCGACACCACTACGCTTGCCGTTATGACGGCGCGTGCACACACCCATAAAAAGAAAATATTCTTCTTAAAGGGCTTCTATCACGGCGACTTCCAATGGGCACAAAAGGTGGACTATCCCGGCATTCTGCCCGAAGATGTTGCCAACAATGTGGTTGTGCCTTGGTTTAATTTGCAGGCGCTTGAAGAAGCGTACGAAGCCTGCAACGGCGATGTGGCGGGTCTTATCGCCCAGCCGTATGACCACGGGAATTTCAAAGACAACGAAGTCGCCTCGACAGAGTATTGGCAGGCTGTCCGCAAATTCTGCGATGACCACGGTATGGTGCTTATTTTCGATGATGTGCGCGCGGGCTTCCGTTTGGATTTGCAGGGCTCCGACCACTACTACGGCATAAAAGCAGACCTTATCTGCTTCTGTAAAGCGCTTGCGAACGGCTACAATATGTCGGCACTCTGCGGCGGCGAGCATATGAAGGGTACGGTTTCGGGCTTAACCTACACCGGCTCTTATTGGATGAGCGCTGTGCCGTTTGCGGCGTCCATTGCCTGCATCAATAAAATGAAAAAATTAAACACTCCCAAAATGTTCCGCGAAATGGGTACAAAACTGACCGACGGCTTTAAAGCGGCGGCGGCGGAACACGGGTTTGATTTGGTGGTTTCCGGCGAGCCTGCGCTGTTCTACCTGCGCATTGCCAACGATGACAGTTTAATGCTCCATCAGGAGTGGATTGCAGAATGCGTCAGCCGCGGGTTGTTCTTAGCCTCGCACCACAACCACTTTATGAATGCGGCTGTAACCGACGAGGACATCAAAAAGGCAATCGAAATCGCCGAGGACGCATTCTCGGTCGTCGAAAAACGCCATCCGGAACTCAAAGGCTGAACGGCTGAACTTGTGAATTTTGCGGCAATTTCCGCAAGGCAATAAATTGATTTTTAAGGAGGAAAATCATGCAAAAAGCACCTTTAACCAAGGAAGAATGGTTGGCGCTGGAAAAAAAGGCCAATGACCTGCGTCACCTTTGCCTGCAAACCACGGTGTGGGCGGGCAGCGGGCACATCGGCGGCGGTATGAGCGTTATGGACATTCTTACCGTCATGTACCACAGATACCTCAACATTAAGAAAGAGGACCCCAAGTGGGAGGACAGAGACCGTTTCATTCTCAGTAAAGGTCACGCGGGCATTGCGTATGCACCTGTGCTTTGCGACTTCGGCTGGAACGATATGGAACAGCTCAAAACCTTTAACCTGACCAACTCCAAAATGGGTATCCATTTGGATTCCAACAAGGTCGAAGGCGTGGACGCCTCCACAGGTTCGCTCGGCCACGGCATTCCGATTGCCGCAGGTACGGCGATTGCGGCGCGCGTGCTCGGCAAGGACTATTACACCTATGTTGTCACCGGTGACGGCGAATTGGACGAAGGCTCCAACTGGGAAGGCTTAATGACCATTCACCACTACAACCTGACCAACTGCATCACGATTGTAGACCGCAACCATTGTATGATTGACGGCAACACCGAAGATGTTATGAAATTAGAGCCGCTGGCGGACAAATTCACCGCATTCGGCTTCAACACGATTGTTTGCGACGGCAACAATATTGTGGAACTTTGCAAAGCGATCGACGAAGCACATGCTTGCAAAGAGAAACCCTCGGTTATCGTTGCGGATACCGTGAAAGGCGTCGGTATTAAACTGACCGCCGGCAACTACAAATGGCATTACGGTGCGATTGACGACGAAATGGCAAAAGTCGCTGCAAATGATTTGGACGAATACAGCGCAGAGCGTATTGCTCGCTGCGGAAAGGAGTTTGAATAATGGCAGGAGGATTTGTTTACAACGTAATTGAAACCCCCGAGCTTTCCACTTCGGAAATTTACGGGAAAACCTTGGCAGACCTTGCCAAAGAGCACAAGGAAATTGTGGCGGTTACCGCCGACCTTGCGACCTCTACCAAATTGCAGGACTTCACCAACGCTTGCCCCGACCGCGTTTTCAATGTCGGTATTGCGGAGCAGAATATGCTCGGTGTTGCCGCCGGTATGGCAAGAGCAGGCCTTGTGCCGTTCGCTTCGACCTTCTCGGTATTTGCGTCTTTGCGCGCGGCTGACCAACTGCACACCGACATCTGCTATCAGAATGTCAACGCAAAAATTATTGCGACACACTCCGGCACCTCATTCGGGCAGGCAGGCTCCACCCACCACGCGATCGTGGATTTGGCGGTGACGCGTTCTATGCCCAATTTGACCGTGATCTGCCCGGCAGACGGTTACGAAACCGCCAACGCCGTGCGTGCGGCATATGAAAACTTCGGTCCGTATTATATCCGCATCAACCGTGGGTTTGACCGTGTTCTGTATGATAACGAGGATTACGGCTTTGAGGTCGGCAAGGCGGTCGAAGTACACCCCGGTACCGACATCACCGTTATCGCTTGCGGCTCGTGCGTATTCCAAGCGCGCGAAGCGGCAAAGTTCCTGGAAAGTGCCGACGGCTTGAAAGTGCGCGTATTAAATATGCACACCATCAAACCGATTGACAAAGAAGCAATTCTCAAAGCCGTGCAGGATACCCGCCGTATTATTACGGTGGAGGATCACAGCACGCTCGGCGGTCTTGGCTCGGCAGTTGCCGAAGTGGTTGTGGAATCGGGCAAAGGCTGTGCTTTCAAAAAACTCGGCCACCCCGACAAGTTCGCACCCATCGGCTTGCACGAGGACATTATGTCCATTGTCGGCATTGATGCGAACGGCATCATTGAAGCGGTTCGTGAAGTGATGCACAAAGA
>SFIQ01000015.1 GCA_004555265.1 Ruminococcus sp. | reverse complement strand
AAAAAGGGAACATTTGTGGGCGAAGCGGTCGATTTTGTTCGGCGCTCCAAGCCGTACACAAAATCGGGTACCGCGAGAGGGCAAGGCTGTCAAATGCAAAGCATTTGACTGGGGGAGAGATTTTTTCATTCTCTCCCTCCGTCTTTTGCCTACGGCAAAAGCCACCTCCCTCCCAGAGGGAGGGGATACGGGGCGACGACTCGGTGCCTCGCTCGTAGGGGCGGGTCTCCGTGCCCGCCCGCGAATTTTGATGTATTTTACCCCTCCGTCACGCGCTTTGCGCGTGCCACCCGCTGACGGCGGCGCTCTCCCTCTGTCGCTTCGCGACATCTCCCTCACGCTGTGAGGCCGTCGACCCCAACAAGTGGGGAGGTTTACGGAACGGTCAAGACCGTTCCCTACGCACGAAATACATTTTACAGGGTAGGGCGCGCAATACACGCCCCCTATGCACCTTCAATGCACTCTACGCGCATTGAATACATTTCTCCCCTGTACTACTAATGCACCCTGCATGAGAACACTTGCAGGGTGCATTTTCTGTCCGTTTTTTGGGACTTTGCGTTTGTGCCGTCTTGCTTTCCTATATTTTTCCGTTGACATAAGAACATTTGTTCGGTATAATTGCAGATACACGAACAAATGTTCTGTTTGGAGATGGGAAAATGGAGCGTGTGATTTTGCACAGCGACATCAACAACTGCTATGCGTCGATTGAATGCTTATATGACGAAGCCCTGCGCGGCAAGGCGGTAGCGGTGGCGGGCTCTGTGGAAGCGCGGCACGGGATTGTTTTGGCAAAATCCGATCCGGCAAAGCGGTGCGGCGTAAAAACCGGTGATACCGTTTGGCAGGCACAGCGAAAATGCCGCGATTTGATTATTGTACCGCCGCATTTCGACCGCTATGTGAAATATTCGGAATTGGTGCGCGACATCTATCGTCGCTACACCGACGAAATCGAGCCGTTCGGCTTAGACGAGGCATGGCTGGATGTGACCGGCTCGCAAGGCTTATTCGGGGATGGGGTGCAGATCGCCCACGATATTCGTACACGCATCACAAAAGAATTGGGGTTGACCGTTTCGGTCGGTGTATCGTTTAACAAAGTTTTTGCAAAACTCGGCTCGGATATGAAAAAGCCCGACGCGGTCACTGCAATTACGCGGCAGGATTTTCGGGAAAAGATTTGGAATTTACCCGCCGCGGATATGCTCGGCTGTGGGCGGGCAACCGTGCAAAAACTGAACAAATACGGCATACACACCATCGGTCAGCTTGCCGCCTGTGATGTGCGGTTTTTAAGAAATGTATTCGGCAAGGGCGGCGAAGTACTTTGGCGGTATGCGAACGGATTGGATGTCTCGCGCGTGTGCCCCGACGGATTTGTGCCCGTTTCCAAAAGCATCGGACACGGCGCCACCTGCGTGCGGGATTTACAAACGCCGCGCGAGGTATGGCTTGTGATGCTGTCGCTGTCGCAGGAAATCGGGCGGCGGCTGTTTTCGGAGCGTTTGGCGGCAACGGCAGTACAAATCAGCATTAAAAACAATGCGCTGTTTGTACGGCAATACCAGCACCCCCTGCCGTTGCCGACGCAAAGCGCGTTTGAAATCGCCGAAGCCGCATTTTCGTTGTTTCAATCGGTATACCGTTGGGAGTTGCCCGTGCGCGCGGTGACAGTACGCGCCATTTCGCTGACGGATGCCGCCACGCCCGTGCAAACCGATTTATTTTCGGCTACGGCAAAAACAGCATTTTCAACGCCTGCCTGTTGTGCGAAACCGCCATTCCGCACGGTGCGCCCGAGCACGCCGTTCTGCCGCGCAGTATTGCCTATTCCCCGTTCGGGAAATAAGAAAACACCTGCCATACGCTGACGACAGGTGTTTTTATGCAATCTGCTTTATTTTTTGTAGCACTGATGACGACAGGTTTCGCAATTCGGCGCGAGGATAATATCGTCAATCGTTTTGCCCGCGGGGATAAGCGGCAATACACGCTCGTCTTTGGCAATCGTGCAGTCAATCCAAACGGGACAATTATCTTGTTGTGCCTGTTTGTATGCCGATTTAAACTCGGCGAGATTGGTTGCGCGGTAGCCCTTGCCGCCGAAGCCTTCAATCACCTTGACAAAATCCGTTTTACGCTCGGGATCGGTTTGGGAATAGCGTTTACCGTAGAAGCAAGTTTGCCATTGGCGCACCATACCGAGCACACGGTTATCAAAAATCACGGTGATAATCGGCAAATTGTAACTGACTGCCGTGCACGCCTCGTTCAAATTCATATGGAACGAGCCGTCGCCCGTGATATGCACCACGCGTTTTTCGGGGTATGCGATTTGCGCGCCGATGGCCGCGCCGTAGCCGTAACCCATTGTGCCCAAACCGCCGCTGGTCAGGAAATTGCGTGCCGACGTGTGGGAAAGGTACTGTGCCGCCCACATTTGGTGCTGACCGACATCGGTGACATACACCGTCTCTTTGTCAGTATCGTTACAAATCGCCTGCACAAGCTCGTGCGGCGTAATGCGCGACGGGTCATCCTGCGGGATATAATCGTCCTGTTTAAAGGTTTCGAGTTCTGCAAGCCACGCACTGCGGTCCACCGTCTCCACAAGCGGCAAGAGCGCTTGTAAAATCGTTTTCACATCGCCTGTCAGGTATGCATCTACCGTAACATTCTTGTTGATTTCGCTCAAATCAATATCAATTTGCACAACTTTAGCATTTTTCGCAAATGCATCGGGCTTTAAAGCAACGCGGTCGGAAAAACGCGTACCGACGGCAATCAGCAAATCCGCTTCATCCATCGCCTTGTTGGTGACAAAACTGCCGTGCATACCGACCAAGCCGTAATTGAGGGGCTCATCATAGCCCAGAACGCCTGCCGCCATCAGCGTGTGGCACGCGGGCGCACCGCTTTTTTGCACCAAAGCGCGTGCTTCTTCGGACGCATTTGCCGAAGTGACGCCGCCGCCGAGTTCAATGAACGGGCGTTTGGCGGAATTGAGCATTTTGGCAACGGCTTTGATTTGCTCGTGATGGATAACGGTGTTATCCACAATCGGGGCGGGCACAAGCGGCTCAAAATCGGTGACCGCTGCGGTAATGTCCTTCGGAATATCGACAAGCACGGGGCCTTTTCTGCCGGTATTGGCGATTTTGAACGCTTCGCGCAGAATCTCGGCAAGCTCGGAAATATCCTGCACCATAAAGTTGTGCTTGGTAATGGGCATGGTAATACCCGTGATATAGACTTCCTGAAACGCATCTCTGCCGATAAGCGAAGTGCTGACATTGCCCGTAATGGCAACCATCGGCACGGAATCCATATACGCGGTGGCAAGCCCCGTAACCAAATTGGTAGCCCCGGGGCCGCTGGTGGCAATGACCACGCCTGTTTTGCCCGTGGCACGGGCGTACCCGTCTGCCGCGTGGGACGCGCCTTGCTCGTGCGCCGTTAAAATGTGGCGAATACGGTCGCTGTATTTATACAGCGCGTCATATATATTCAAAACTGCGCCGCCGGGATAGCCGAAAACGGTATCTACACCGTGCTCAATAAGCACCTCGGCGATAATTTCGGAACCATTGCGTTTCATAGTCTTCTCCTACCCATACTACTATACATTTTCATGATATTAGGATATATTCTAATCCCATTTCCGCAAAAAGTCAATCTTTTCGCGCGTTCCGCCGCAAAAGAGAAAAAGTTTGTCGAAATGGCAAAAAGCGCGGATTTTCACCCCTATGTTTTTGGTCGAAATGCAGGAAAAATCCTGTGTAATTACACAGAAAAACACGGCGGAAAGCGACTTCCCGCCGTGTTGCTTGGTTAGGGTAACGGTAATAATCCGAACCCGTCAAAAATGCAGTATTAAAGCGATATTTGTCGCTTTCGCTGTTGCCTTAAAACGCAGTGAATCCTTTCGGATTAACGAGTATTTTAACGAAGAGTAAGGGCAAATCCGCCGCGATAAACCGTGGTTCGGATTATTTCCGTTACCCTAGGTAGGATTATTCCTTGGATTGCGGCTCTGCCGGGGGCGTTTGCACCTCGGGCAGTTCTGCCGCGGTTGGCGCTTCGCCGTCTGCACACGGCGCATCGGTATCCCCGTTTTGCGCAGGCTGTGCATTGTTTGTACCGTCTTGGTCTGCCGTCGGCGTCGGTTCGGCAACGGGTGTCAGCGGCGGCAGTTCTTTGCCGTCCATCAGCATATAGAACTCGTCACCGGTGAGTTTTTCGCGTGCGACAAGGGCTTTGGCAATGATATGCAGCTTGTCGATATGCGTGCGCAAAATCTCCTCGGTACGCTTATAGGCGTTCAGGACGATTGCCTCGACCTCTTTGTCAATCTGGCAGGCAACCGCTTCGGAGTAGTTGCGAATATGGTTATAATCCTTGCCGATAAAGACCTCGTCGTTATCCTGCCCAAACGCAATCGGGCCGAGCTTTTCGCTCATACCGTATTTGGTCACCATTTTGCGTGCAACCTCGGACGCACGCTCAATATCGTTGGACGCGCCGGTGGAAATATCGCCGAAAATAATACTTTCCGCGACTCGCCCGCCGAGCAACGAAACGATGTCGTCAAGCATACGCGAGCGCATCAAATGCATTTCGTCCTTTTCGGGCTGATGCATCGTAAAGCCGCCCGCCATGCCGCGCGGCACAATGGAAATGTGCGTAACGGGGTCTTGATGTTCGAGATAATAGGCGGAAACCGCGTGCCCTGCCTCGTGATACGCGGTAATCTCCTTGTCGTGCTCGGTAATGCGGTGCGATTTTTTCTCCGTACCGACCAAGACTTTCATCGTGGCTTCTTCAATTTCGGGCATGGTGATGGCTTTTTTCTTGCGTCTTGCCGCCAAAAGCGCCGCTTCGTTCAAAAGGTTTTCCAAATCCGCACCCGTAAAGCCGACGGTTGCGCCGGCAATCTGCCCCAAATTGACATCGGGACCCAAGGGCTTGCCTTTGGCGTGCACCTTTAAAATATCTTCTCTGCCGCGAATATCGGGGTAATTGACCGTAACCTGGCGATCAAAGCGCCCGGGACGCAACAGCGCGGGGTCTAAAATATCGGGACGGTTGGTCGCGGCGATGACGATAACGCCTTCATTCGCGCCGAAACCGTCCATTTCCACAAGCAGTTGGTTAAGCGTTTGTTCGCGTTCGTCATGCCCGCCGCCCATACCGGCGCCTCTGTGGCGACCGACAGCGTCGATTTCGTCAATGAAAATAATCGACGGGGCGTTTTTCTTTGCTTGGTCAAACAAATCGCGCACACGCGACGCGCCGACACCGACATACATTTCCACGAAATCCGAGCCGGAAATCGAGAAAAACGGCACATCGGCTTCGCCTGCAACGGCGCGCGCCAATAAGGTTTTACCTGTACCGGGCGGGCCGACAAGCAACACGCCTTTCGGAATTCTTGCACCGAGTGCATTAAACGCCTGCGGATTTTTCAAGAATTCCACAATTTCTTCGAGTTCTTCCTTTTCCTCATCCGCACCCGCAACATCTTGGAAGGTGGTTTTGCGCTTATCGTCGCCGCCCTTTTTGATGCGGGCTTTGCCGAAAGACATGGCACGGTTGTTCTCGTTCTGCATAGACTGATTCATTTTGCGGAACATAAAGAACATCACAAGGGTCAACAGCACCATCACCGCCACCGTCGGCAGTAAGCTGACCCACCAGGAATTCGCCGAGCCGGATTTGTAATCCACCTGAATTTGCGCGTCGGGATTGTCGCGGTTGTACTGCATCACCTGCCCGTGCACATCCTCAACAAACAGGTTCACATTGGGCACGGTGTACTCATAGGTGGTCTCGTCCCCTACAACCTTGTATTCCAGCACGCCGCTTGTGAGGTTTAGGTTGTACGCGGTGATTTCGTGATTGTCGAACTTATTGACAATCTCGTAATACTCGGTTTTGGCTTTGGTCGTCTTCCCCATGTTCATATACAACACCACACACACCACAAATACAAGCGGTATGGCGATATAGGGGATAACGGCTCTCCAATCTATTTTTTTCAAAGGGCGTTCACTCCTTTTTTCTTTCCGTTTTATTCGCCGCCGTACACCGACGGTTTTAAAATGCCGACATACGGCAGATTTCTGTATCGCTCGGCGTAATCCAAGCCATAGCCGACAACAAATGCGTCGGGAATGGTCGCACCGACATAATCCGCTTGGATAGGTGCGGTGCGGCGGTCGGGCTTGTCAAGCAAGGTACAAATTTTGACGCTTGCGGGATTGCGTGTTTGTAAAAGCTGTTTTAAATAGCAAAGCGTTTTTCCGCTGTCGAGAATATCCTCCACCAACAGCAAATCCGCGCCCTCAATGACGTTGGTGTCCAAATCCTTAATGATTTTTACAACGCCCGACGAGGTTGTGCCCGCGCCGTAGCTGGAAACCGACATAAAATCAATAAAGCAGGGAATATCAATGGCGCGCATCAAATCGCCCATAAACACAACGGAGCCTTTTAAGACGCTGACCAAAATCAGCGGATGGCGGCTATCTTGATAATCCTGACAAATCTCCTTACCGATGCGCGAAACCGTTTCTTTCAAATCCTGCTCGGACAGCAAAACGCGCTCGACGTCCGCAGACATATCATATTTATTCATTCGTATTTCCCCCGCAAATATAAGTTAAAACCAAAAATTCTTTTGTGTTTTCGGTCGGCTTTGCCGTGTTCGACGCACCGCAGCCTGCAAACCAAAGAATTTCGTTTTCCGAAGCCAAAAGCGGCACACCGTTGCGTTGTTCGGGCGCCACGCCCAATTCATTAAGCCATTTTTTAACGGACTTGGTCACCGCCCGTCTCCCGTGTGTAAAGCGGTCGCCCGCACGGCGACTCCGCAACACAGCATTGCTTATTTTAGCACAATCCACCGCATTCGCCAATAGGTCTTTGTGAAGATTTTGTAAATCTTTTTGCGTGTGTTTTTGAATTTCCACCCGTCCTTGCGGCAAGCACACCGTCACGGGGAATTTTTCCGTCAAAAGCGGCACGGAAAACGGCTGTATTTCCGTCATTTTCGGAAATTCCAGCACACCGCCGCGACTGCGTACCGTCACGCCGTTCGGCAAAGTCACACTGCCCGTTTGAAACAGCAAAGCATATACCGCATCGATATGCGCAGCACCAATATCGCCGCCCGATTTTTCCTGTAAAACACGCTTTAACACGCGGCAGGCAAGGGCTTTCGGTTGATTTTTCAGCAAATTCAGCGGAATTGCGTTTGTATCGATATTTTGTAACAGTGTATCGCAAAAGGCTTCTGCCGTTTCATTTTCTGCCCGCAAATGCGTGCACATTCGCGTTACTGCCTCTAAAACGGCGGGATTGAGTTCCTTTAAAACGGGTAAAACCGCTTGCCGAATCCGATTGCGCGTGTATGCAGACGACAAATTGGTGCTGTCGGTCACAAACGCCAAATGTTCTTTTGCACAATAGTCTTCCACTTGCGCGCGCGTGCAAAACAGCAACGGACGCACAATGTTTTCCCGCACGGGCGGAATACCGCACAAGCCCGCAAGTCCCGTGCCGCGCGTCAAATTCCACAGTACGGTTTCGGCGTTATCGTCAGCCGTGTGGGCGGTAGCAATTTTTCCTGTCTCCCCTGCCGCGTTCTGTAACGCCGCATACCGCAGTCTGCGCGCACATTCTTCGGTCGTTTCCCCTGTTTTGGCCGCGGTTTGCGGCACATCGGCAAAAGCAACGGCAAACGGAATTCCGTATTTTTCGCAAAACGCCTTACAAAAGGCGGCGTCGCGGTCGGCTTCTGCACCGCGGATGCCGTGGTGCACATGCAGAGCAGAAACGGAAATTCCCAAATCGTTTTGTACTGTGTAAAGCAAATGCAACAGGCAACAAGAATCCGCCCCGCCCGAAAAGCCGACGGTCACACGGTCGCCGTCACGAAACATCGCATATTCGCGCGCACGCGACAACAACGCGTTACGCATTGTGATACAACTCCGGCGTGGAGAACATGGTATAGCTGCCGTTCCAATGCAAATCAATCTCGCCCGTGCCGCCGTGGCGGTTTTTGGCGACAATCACCTGCGCTTTGTTTTCGTCGGTGACAACCGTTTCGTTTTTCTCCTCGTCATAATACGACTCACGATACAGCATCAAAACAATATCGGCGTCCTGCTCGATAGAGCCGGATTCACGCAAATCCGACAACTGCGGTTTATGGGATTTTCCGCGCCCCTCGGTGGAACGGGAAAGCTGGGAACAGGTAATGACGGGGATTTTCAAATCTTTTGCCATCAGTTTTAGGCTTCTTGTAATTTCGGAAACCTCCTGCACACGGCTGTCGGTGCGCTTGGTGCCTTGCATCAACTGCAAATAGTCGATAATCACACAGTCCACATCGCGCATTTTGCGTACGCGCGCTTTCATTTCGGGCACGGTGATATTGGCGGTATCGTCAAAATACAGTTCCGCCTCGTTTAAAGACACCGTCGCCTGGGCAATGCGCTGCCAATCGTCATCCGTAAGTTCGCCGGTACGCATTTTTTGGCTTTCCACGCGTGCTTCGGTGGAAAGAATACGCTGGGCTAACTGTTCCTTGCCCATTTCAAGCGAGAAAAAGACCACCTTTTTCTTTGCCTGCACGGCGACATTGCGCGCAATATTCAGCGCAAAGCTGGTTTTACCCATTGCGGGGCGCGCACCGATTAAAATTAAGTCGGATTTGTTTAAGCCCGTCATATACTTGTCCAACAGCGAAAAGCCCGTCGGAATCCCCTTATATTCGGCGGCGAGTGCGGGATCGGTCAGTTTTTGCAGATTATCATACACCTCATTGGTGATGATGTCGGACAGGCGCGTCGGTTCGTTGTCCTTCGTGCCCTGTCGAATATTGTAGATTTTTTGCTCTGCCGCGTCCATAATCGTGTCGGCGGGCAGTTCTTCGTCCGCCGCGTTTTTGAGCATTTCGGAAGCGGCATCCATTAGCGTGCGCAGATAATACTTTTCGCGGATGATTTTCGCGTAATTTTCCACATTGGCAACGCTCGGTACGGACTGCGCGAGCTGTGCCAAATAATTTTTGCCGCTTGCCTCGTCGTAGGTGCCGTTTCTGCGCAGTTCCTCGGCGACAATCAGCGCGTCCACCTTTTGGTTGAGGAGTTTTAAATTCGCAATAATCGTATAGATTGCCTTATGCTGCGGGATATAAAAGCAGTCCGCCGTGCGCAGAATACCCGACACACGGTCAAAACAGTTTGTGTCAATCAAAATTGCACCCAAAACCGCCTGCTCGGCGTCCATACTGTAAGGCTCTTGAATTTTGTCAAACAGGAGAGTATCCATCTATGTAGCTCCTCTGCAATTATTCGGCAACTTCCACCGTCACCGTTGCGGCAATGCCCGTATACAGCTTCACTTCCGCCGTATAGGTGCCGAAGTTTTTAATATCGGCAACCGACAGCTTGCGTTTATCCACCGTGACGGACAACTGCTCGGTAATCGCCTGTGCCACATCTTTGGCGGTCACGGAGCCGAACAGTCTGCCGTTTTGCCCCGCTTTGGCAGTCAGGTGCACGGTTTTGCCGTCCAATTTGGCTTTGGCGTCCTTTGCCGCGGCAACTTCAACATCGATTTTATGCTGTTTGGACGCTTCGCTGTTTTTATATTCGGTTAAGGTTTGGGCGTTCGCCTCCACGGCAAGCCCTTTCGGGAACAGAAAATTGCGGGCATACCCGTCGGACGCTTTGACCTTTTCGCCCGCTTTGCCTAATCCCTTCACATCTTTTTTCAAAATAACTTCCATCACAATACCTCCGTTTTTAGAAAGTGGTTTTACTGATTTTCAAAATATGCGTCGATTGCCGCATACAGTTGTTTTTCCGCATCCGGGAGCGCGGTATCGGCAAGCTGTGCCGCCGACATCGTTTGATGCCCGCCGCCGCCGAGCGACTCCATAATCAACTGCACATTCACCTTACCCATCGAGCGTGCGGATATGTTGGCGGTGCCATCGGTTTCAAACAGCACAAACGACGCGTCCACATCGCTGACTGTCAACAGCTCGTCTGCCGCCTGTGCACAAATCACGCGCAAATCCTTGGCTTCAAAATCGGCTGCGGATACGGCGCACCGTCTATGGCTTTTTGCGTTCAGCACAATTTGCCCGCGCAGCTTACGGTTTTCCATACTGCCGGCGAAAAAGCCCTTGACCGTAACGGTATCTGCCCCGCGCGCACGCAAATACGCCGCCGCCTCAAAGGTGCGCACGCCCGTGCGCAAAACAAATTCTTTGGTATCCAGCATGATTCCCGCGAGCAATGCATTGGCTTCCACAGGGGTCACCAGCGGCTTTTTGCCAAGATACTGCAACAGTTCCGTCACCAATTCGCAGGTGGAGGAGGCGTGCGGTTCGTGGTAGAAAATGACCGCATTTTGAATATAATCCACATTTTTTCTGTGGTGGTCAATCACCACAACCTGCGGCGCTTTTGCGTAGAGTTCCGGCGATTCGACAAAGCCGGTTTTATGCGTATCCACCACAATCAACAGGGATTTTTCCGTCAGCATATGCTCCGCCGCTTCGGGCGAGACGAAAACATCCGCGCTCTGCGCACGCATATAGGCAATTAAAGGTTGGGCAAGCGTGGTTTTTTCATTGACCGCAATTTTGGCGGGCTTGCCGAGCGCTGTTGCCGCCCTGCATATGCCGATTGCCGCGCCGACGCTGTCCAAATCCGAAAACTTATGCCCCATCACAACCACATTTTCGGCAGTTTGCAAAAGCTCGCCGAGTGCATTTGCCACCACGCGTGAACGCACCTTGGTGCGTTTTTCAACGCCCTTGGAAACGCCGCCGAAAAACTGATAGCTTTCGTCCGTGCCCTTTAACACGGCTTGGTCGCCGCCGCGGCCGAGCGCCATATCAAACGCCTGGCGCGCGTTGCTTTCCGCATCGGAAAGCGTATCCCCGCGCCCCGCGCCGACCGACAACGTAATGCCCACCGACGCACCGTTGTATGTATAGGCGCGAACCTGCTCCAAAATATTGAATTTTCGCGTAATCATTTTGCGAAGTTCCGCTTCGGGTACAACCGCAAAGAACCTGCCGCCGGACAGTTTGCGGAACACGCCGTCATACCCCGAAAGCCAGCCCTCGGTCATACGCTCGGCATCGCCCAAAATCTCGGCATATTCGCTTTCTTTATAGGCGCGGTAGATTTCGTCGGCGCTGTCCACCGCCAACAGCACCACGGCGGGCTTTTCAAGTTTATAAGCCGCCGCGGTTTGCTTTAAGGCGGTATCCTCGTTATAAATCAAAACATAGGATTGCCGCCCCGAACAGGCGATGTGGCTAAAATAAACGGTATATTCTTTTGTGCCGAGTTTTACGGGGAACACGGTCTTTTCCCGAATTTTTTGCAAGCCCTTTCCGCCCGTAAACTGCCCGATATCATCGGTTTGCGGCGCCAATTCCCGCAAAATTTCATTGTGAAACTTTTGGTTATACCAAACCACGCGGTCACTGCTGTCAAACACCGCAACCGGTAACGGAAAATTGGTCAGAGACGAGTTTTCCTCTGCAGAAAGCGACGCATTGATAGAGGCGACTGTTTTGCGAATCACTTTAAAATCGTGCTGTGCTTTGAGCGCCGCCGCCACGGTAAACACCAAAAGCAGGCACGCCTCGGCAAGCGCCACACGCCAATCAAAAAAGACGGTGACGATACAGAATACCGCTGAGAGTATAATCAGCGCAAAGCTCAGCGGATACGTGCGAATCACACGACCGGCTTTCAAGGCTTACACCTCCATAATAATCGGCAGAACCATCGGGCTTCGTTTGGTGCGCGAAAAGGTCAGGCGCGAGATTTCATCCCGCAGGCGGTTGCGAATGGTACCGAAATCGCGCACGCGTTCGTACATACAGTCCGCCAGCACGCTCTCGCAAAGGCGGCGGGATTCCTCCATTAACTGCTCGGACTCGCGCACATACACAAAGCCGCGCGTCACAACATCGGGACCCGAAATGACCTCGCCCGTTTCCTTATCAATCGTTGCGGCAATGATGATAATGCCGTCCTCGGCTAAGCGTTTGCGGTCACGCAGCACCACAGAGCCGACATCGCCGACGCCGCTGCCGTCGACAAAGACCATACCGGCGGCCACCTCGCCCGAAATACGGATTTTTTCGGCGGTAATTTCTACCTCCTTACCGTTGTCGGCAAGCAAGATATTGCCCTCGGGAATCCCCATTGTATGCGCGAGCGCCGCATGCTTTTGCAAATGCTTTTGCTCGCCGTGCACGGGGATAAAATACTTCGGCTTGACAAGGCTCATCATCAATTTGAGTTCTTCTTGGCAGGCGTGCCCCGAAACATGAACATCGTACATTTTTTCATACACAACCTCGGCGCCCTGTTTTAACAGTTCGTCCACAACCTTGCCAACCATTTTTTCATTGCCGGGAATGGGGGTTGCGGAAATAATGACATAATCGTTCGGTCCGATTTCCACACGGCGATGCTCGGAAAACGCCATACGGTACAGCGCCGACATCGGTTCGCCCTGACTGCCCGTGGTAATCAGCACGAGTTTTTCGGGCGGATAGCGGTTGATGCTGTCAATGCCGACCAAAATGCCCTCAGGCACATTGATATAGCCGAGTTCCGCCGCGACGGACACGACATTTTCAAGGCTTCTGCCGGAAAGCGCCACTTTACGCCCTAAACTTTCCGCCACGTTGATAATCTGTTGCACACGGTGGATATTGGACGCGAAGGTCGCCACAATCAAGCGACGCGCACCCGCTTTACGGAACTGCACCTCAAAGGTTTCGCCGACCTTGCGTTCGCTTTCGGTAAAACCGGGCTTGACGGCATTTGTCGAGTCGGACAGCAAGCACAGCACGCCTTCTTCACCGATAGCGGACAGCCGCGCCAAATCAATCACACCGCCGTCAATGGGCGTGGTGTCAATTTTAAAGTCACCCGTTTGCACCACCGTGCCCGCAGGGGTATTGATGGCAAGCGCCACCGCGTCGGGAATGGAGTGGTTGACATGGATAAATTCGGTTTCAAAACAGCCGAGTTTTACTTTGTCGCCGGGCTTTATCACATTCAAATTGCATTTGTCCAAGAGTTTATGCTCCCGCAGTTTTCCCTCGATAAGCCCGATGGTCAACCGCGTAGAGTAGACGGGAATATTTAAGTCTTTCAGCAAATATGCTAAACCGCCGATGTGGTCTTCGTGCCCGTGGGTAATTAAAATGCCCTTGATTTTGTCGGCATTTTCAAGCACATAGGTAAAATCGGGTATCACCAAATCCACACCGAACATTTCGGGGTCGGGAAATGCCAGCCCGCAATCGACCAACAGCATTTCACCCTCGCATTCGTAAAGCGTCATATTTTTGCCGACCTCGTTAAGCCCGCCTAAAAAGGCGATTTTCAAAGGCGGCGTCGGCTTTTTTTGCCGCGTCTTCCCACCGGCGGATTTGCGTTTGGTCGTTTTGGCGGTGTTTGCATTTTTCAGGCTGTTGTAATACCGTTTTTGCTGTTGCCCCGCCAAAGAATCACTGAATCCCTGCATAGCGGTCTTTTGCGTTTTGGCGGATTTCTGTTGTGTTTTTTGTTGGGTTTTGGGTTGTTTTTTAGACTGCGCACCGTTCTTCTGGGCAGTCTTGCCTTTACCCGCACTGTTCTGCCGCGATTTTTCGGGCTTTTGTGCAGGCTGTGCAGGCTTTTCTTTCATTTGTTTTGCCATTCAGTTTCTCCTTATTTTCTAAAAATCATACTTTGTTTATGTAACCCTGCTTTCAAAGCGCAAAAAGCAGGTGAAAGTCCGTTGTTTTGTATCCGCCGTACCGTTTTCACACAGATACCGATTTTATCCAATGATAATTATTCTATAATAATACTCTTTATTTTGCTCGGTGTCAATGTTTTGTCAGTCTTTCCTCGACTTCCTCGCAAAGCGACTTTGCCGTTTCAAAGCGCGTACTTTCCGCCAAAATACGCAGTTTTTTCCCTGCCTGCTGCGGTGTAATCAAAACGCGGTCGTCCGCACTTTGCCAAACAATCCCCGTGTCGCAAAGCTCGGCGTTCGGCAAATGCAAGGCACGCAAAATTTCTTCGGGTGACAAAAATACGGGCACGGTTTTTCGCCGTACAAAAAATTCCGGCAATTCTTTGTGCATTTGTGCAAGACTTTTGCCGCTTTGCTGTAAAATGCCGAGCAGCCGCATACACAAAAACAGCCCGTCACGCACATACAACTGTGTACAGGCAAGCGCGTGCGTATTTGTATCGGGTGCGGCCGCCGTTGCAGAAGCGGGATACGGCAAAATATGCCTGCCGTGTGCCGCGGCAAGGCGCGTAAAAGCCACGGGGGTATCCGCCGAAAGTGCAAGATCCTGTCCGCTTTGCAGCAATGCGTTACAGCAAAGTGCCAACAGTCGCTCGTGCGGCAAATACCCGCAATCGCGGTGGAAAGCGGTCACCCGCGTACCGTCAAAGGACAACCGCAGGGTAATTTCGTTGCCTGTCTCGGCTTGCAGGCGGTAAAGCGCGTCCTCCAACAGCATGGATATATCCGCATTCGGGCATTGCACGCAAACGCGCTGTTCTTGGAGAACGGCGCCCGCTTCGTGCAATAATTCCCGCAAATACATCGTCTGCATATCGTGCATATCGGCAGTTTTCCTGCAAATCTCGGAAACAACGGACGGAAAATCACCGCATTGCAGGCGCGTCACCAGCGCCGAGGTCTGTACGCCCGACAGCAATAATCCCCCCGCGGAAAACAAATACAACTGCAATCGGGCATTTTGCGTGCACAAGAAAATACCTACCTGCAAATCACAAAATGCGGTGTAAAAATGCAACTGCGGCAAAAAGCCTTTGCCGAAATGCCAAACGCGGCTCCCCTGTGCCGAAAGCGTGCCTGACAAAATTTGTGCCGCCGCGACCGATGCCGCGCTGCCGTCACATAAAATGCCGACCTTTTGCCCGAAGGTACACCCGCCCAACGCCTGCCCGAACGCCGCCAAAAAAATCGGCGTCAGGGTGTCGGGCACGGTACAAAGCCTGCCGTTTTCCGCGAACAGAATGTCCTGCGGGGTGCAATCCCGCACATTGCCCGAAAGGTGCATACCGTTTTCCACCGTGCGGTGTTGCCACACACGCACGCCGTTTTCCAAAGCCGCGTGTCTTCCGACGCACGCGGACGCCCCGACCACACTGCCGGCGGATAAAGACGCGCGCTCCTGTATCACGGCGTTTTCACAGACCGTTGCGCCACACAGATGCGCATACGGATAGATTGCCGCGCCCGCACGCACAATACTGTTTTCGACCTTTGCCTTTGCCCCGACAAAGCAGCCGTTTTCCAAAACGGTGTTCGGCCCGATTTGCGCGCCGTCGGCAACCGTAACATTTTCGCCGATGAACACCGGCGGAAACAGTTGATATTCCCCTTTCGGCAAAGCGGAATCGGTAAAAATACCGTCCGCCAAATGCGGCAACCGAAAATCGGTTTTACCGCGTAGAACATCCTGCGTACAGGCGACCAATGATGCGGGGGTCTCCACGGCATTAAAATACCCTTGTGCCGCACAAGCGTAGACCGCGTACTGCAAAAGCCGCGGCAGGACGGAAAAACCGTCGGTTTTCGTTTCGGTCTGCAATACCGTCTGCAAACACCCGGAACGCAACAAATACACGCCGCTGTCTGTTTCGGCGGTCGGCAACGCGGTATGCGGTGTATACGCGCGGCACGCCGTAACAGCGCCGCTTGCATGTATGGATAGCACCGCGCCGCTTCGGCACATCTGTGCAGGAACGGTTAATGCAGTCAAATCTGCATCGGTTTGCAAATGAACTTGCATGGCTTTGTGTAAATCGAAATTCCAAAAATGCACACCCGACACAAAGCAAAGCGGCTCTGTTTCCGCCGCAAGCCGTTGTGCCGTCTGCTGTCGCGCGCCGTCTGTCTCGAAAACAAGATGCACCTGCATGCCCTGTGGGGTATGCGCACGCACATAGTCCGCCACACGGCGGTGCGCGTACGGCAACAGCAAATAGACCTCCCGTATCCCGTTTTTATACAGTGATTCCAACAGATACGAAAGCAACGGCCGACCGACAATCGGCAAAAGCAGTTTCGGCGTTGTGTCGGTAATCGGGCGCAAAGACTTTTCCTCTGTGCCGACAACGAAAACCGCTTTCATAGAACATCCCCCCGTACAAACGGATTTTTGCAAGATACGGTTAGTATTGCCGTTCAATTGGGATTTTAATCGGCAGTCGGTTGTTGACAAATTTTTCCGATTGCATTAGAATAGGCACGGTATTTTTTTGTGCATACTATGCGGAGGTGGTATGATGCGGTTTTCTTCTTTAAAAATCGGCTTGATTTGCGGCGTGTTGTTATTGTCTGTCTGCGCGCTCGTGTCTTGCGGCAAAAAAACGGAATTTGAAAAGGTAGAGGTCTCCGAAAGCCGATCCGCCACGGAGGTTCAAACCGCTGCGGTGGACGCGGTACCGGTAATTACCGAGCCGCCCGTTTCCGAAACGGCGGCGGAAACCACCACACGCCGCACAAACAACCGGCAAAATAACGCACAGAACGAATCGCCTGCCGCACCCGAAGCGCCCGCGGACATTGAAACGCCGGACGCACCCGAATCCCCCGCCGTGCCCGAAACGCCTGCCGAGCCGCAGACGCCTGCCGAGCCGCAGATGCCCAGCGAACCGACAACGCCGCCCGAGTCCGAAGTGCCGCCGACAGAGCCGACCGAGCCCATTTCACAAGCAACCGAATAGCGGATAGAAACAAAAACAAGCGCAGAGACTCTGCGCTTGTTTTTTTGCACCTATTTTTAATCCTAAAACAGATAGTTTACGCCGACAATCACAAGCCCCAACACCGTCAGCACCGCACCCGTAATGCGGTTGAGGGTTTTGGGAGAGGCTTTGTTGGCAAATTTAGCGGCAATTTGCGCCCAAAGGAAAGTAAACACCACGCAAAGCATGAGTAACAACCAATTCGGCGCACCGCCGAGCACAAAATGCGACAAAGAGCCTGTCAGCGCCGTAAACGCCATAATAAACACACTTGTGCCGACTGCGGTTTTGAGTTCATAGCCGAGCACGCTGGTTAAAATCAACAGCATCATCATACCGCCGCCCGCGCCGACGAATCCGCAGATAAAGCCGATAATCATACCGCAAACGACCGACTGCACCGCGCGTTTTTGCGCGGAGACGGCGTTCATTTTTTCTTTGGTGGTCATCACGGGTTTGATTAAAAATTTCAGCCCCAAAAACAGCGTCATAAAGTTGGAAAAACCGCCCATGGTTTGCGCGGGCACAAGCTTGGCAATATAACTGCCGACCACGGTGAACAACAGCACCGTCCCCATCATAATGAGGCCGTTTTTGATGTCCAAATTCTTATTTTTATGATAGGTATACGCCGAAACGGCGCTTGCGAGCACATCGCTCGCCAAAGCAATACCGACCGCCGCATACGGTTCGAGCCCCAAACAGGTAATGAGCAACGGACTTATCACCGCCGCGGCGGAAAGCCCCGCAAAGCCCGTTCCGAGCCCTGCGCCCATTCCGGCGAAAAAGCACACGACAATTTGTATCAACAATTCCATAGTAAGCACCTTTTTAAAGTACAGGGCGGACGGGAATGCCCTGTTTTTGGAGATACGCTTTCAAATCCGCAATCGGGATTTCATTAAAGTGGAACAGTGACGCCGCAAGCACCGCATCTGCTTTGCCGACGGTTAAGGCGTCATAAAAATGTTCGAGCGCGCCCGCCCCGCCCGAAGCAATCACAGGTACGCCGACGACTTCGGAAACGGCTTTGGTGAGTTCTATATCATATCCTGTTTTTTGCCCGTCGCAGTCCATACTGGTCAGTAAGATTTCGCCTGCCCCGCGGGAAACGGCTTCCTTTGCCCATTCCACAGCGTCAATCCCCGTCGGCAGTCTGCCGCCGTTTAAATAGACCTCCCAGCCGCCCTCTGCACGGCGTTTGGCGTCTATGGCGCACACCACGCACTGACTGCCGAATTTCTGCGCCGCCTCGTTAATCAAATCGGGATTGCGCACCGCCGCGGAATTGACAGAGATTTTATCTGCCCCCGCACGCAGAAGCTCTTTGAAATCGTCGGTGGTGCGAATGCCGCCGCCGACGGTAAACGGAATAAAAATGGATTTTGCCACGCGCGTAACAATATCGACCATGGTGCCGCGCCCCTCGTGGGTGGCGGTAATATCCAACAGCACAAGTTCGTCCGCACCCTTTTTATCATACGCGACGGCACATTCCACGGGGTCGCCCGCATCGCGCAAATTGACAAAACTGACGCCTTTCACCACGCGCCCGTTTTTGACATCCAAACAGGGAATCACTCGTTTTGCGTACATTAGCGTTCTCCCTTCTGCATTGCGGCAAAGTTTTTGAGAATTTGCAAGCCGACCGCACCGCTTTTTTCGGGGTGAAACTGCGTGGCGTACAGATTTTTCTTCGCATCGTACGCCGCGGCGTGAAAATTGATGCCGTAATGCGCCGTTGCCGCCACATTTTCGGGGTGCTTGGCGTTCAAATAATAGGAATGGACAAAATAGACATACGCCCCGTTCGGCACGCCGTCAAACAGCGGGCAATCGGGCGTAATTTCAATCGAATTCCAACCGATTTGCGGAATTTTTAAGCCCATATCCGACGGGAAACGACGAACTTCGCCCTCTAACACCGATAAGCCCTCTACGCCCACGGTTTCTTCGCTTTTTTGAAACAGCATTTGCAGCCCTAAGCAAATCCCCAAAAAGGGCGTATCGGACAGCGCCGCCGCTTTAACCGTTTCCAAAAGTCCCGAAGTATGCAGACACGCCATGGCATCGCCGAACGCGCCGACGCCCGGCAAAATCACCGCATCCGCCGCCTCGATTTGTGCCTTGTCGGCAGTTACGATATTTTCAGCGCCGATGAAATCCAGCGCTTTTCGCACGCTTAAAAGATTCCCCGCGCCGTAATCAATTACCGCTATCATTGTTTTCACCTAAACTTAAAAAGATGTAGAGTATTGTAGCATATGCGCAGAGAATTTACAATAAATTTCGCGCAATTCTCGGTGATAAATCAGACGGGCGGAGAATCACCCCGCCCGTCAATAAAAATTTGGATTTGTCATTTTGTCATTCTGCGCAAAACGAAGAATCTCAAACAGAACAAATAAAAATGTGTGAAACGAGATTCTTCGGCTACCGCCTCAGAATGACAATCGGGCGGGCATGGATTTTCTCCGAAAACGGGCACCCTTTTGTCCGCATTCGCGGACATTTTCCCTGTCAGAGAAATAACCCGCCCCTACAACTGCAAATTACGCTCTTGCCGCTTCTTCGAGTGCGGCGGCGACTTCCTCGGCGGAATCGAGTGCCAAAACGCGCTCGGCGAGGGCGTCCGCATCGGTTTTGCTCCAAAGAGATACGGTTTTGCGCGTCGGGAGCACCGCGGCAGGCGTGACGGAAAATTCGTGCAGGCCGAATGCAATTAACAGCGGGATAAACGCTTTATCCCCCGCCGCTTCGCCGCACATTCCGACGGGTATCCCCGCACGGTTTGCGGCTTCTGCGGTCTGCTTAATCAATCGCAATACCGCGGGGTTATAGTGACTGTAAAGCGCAGAAACCTTGCTGTTGCCGCGGTCTACTGCCATGGTGTACTGCGTTAAATCATTTGTGCCGATGCTGAAAAAGTCCGCTTCTTTGGCGAGCAAGTCTGCCGTCATCGCGGCGGCCGGTGTTTCAATCATCACGCCGACAGGGATATTATCCCGAAACTCGATATTTTCTTTGCGCAATTCCGCTTTTGTGCTTTCCAAAAGCTCGCGCACGCGGCGCACTTCGCTTACAGTAGTGACCAGCGGCAGCATAATTTTTATGTTTCCGTATGCGGACGCACGCAACAGAGCACGCAGTTGGACTTTATAGATTTCGGGATTGTCGAGACAGTAGCGCACGGCGCGATGGCCCAAAAACGGATTTTCCTCTTTTTCCATATGCAGATATGGAATGTCTTTGTCCCCGCCGACATCGAGCGTGCGAATAATGACCTCTTTCCCGTGCAAATGCTCTGCTACGGCGCGGTAGGCAGAAAATTGTTCTTCTTCACTCGGCAAGGCGGTTCTGTCCATAAACAGAAATTCCGTACGAAACAGCCCTACGCCCTCGCCGTCATTTTGCAATACGGCGGAAACATCGTCGGGTTTGCCTATGTTGGCATATACCGCCAACTGTTTGCCGTCGGCAGTCACGGTCTTTTTGCCCGCAAAAGCGTGCAAGGCCTGTTTCTCCATTTTTAATTGTTCGCGCTTCGAGGCATACGCCTCCAAAATGCCCTGCGCGGGGCGCACAACCGCCTCGCCGCGGGTGCCATCTACAATCACGGTATCGCCGTTTTCTAAAAGCGTGCAGATGTTTTCCACGCTCATCACGGCGGGGAGTTCCAAACTGCGCGCCAAAATCGCGGAATGTGAGGTTTTAGAGCCACACTCTGAAAGAATGCCGACGATATGCTCTTTTTGCATATTGGCCGTCATGGAAGGGGTAAAATCGTGCGCCACCAACACCGTTTCGGGCGGCAGGTCGCTTAAATCCACTTCCGTTTGCCCCAACAAAATCCCCAACAGCCGTGCGCGCATATCGCGGATGTCCGTTGCGCGCTGTCTCGTCAAATCGTCCTCGACGGAGGAAAACATTTCGATATACATATTGCATACCGCGTCAACCGCCGCTTCGGCACACTGCCCACCCGCGATAAAATCCTGCATTTGTGAGGTCATAAACGGGTCTTGTATCATCATAATTTGCCCGTTTAAGATTTCTGCCTGCTTTTCGCCGACCGAGGCGGTCAGTTTTTTCTGCATGGCGGTTACTTTTTCACAAAACGCCGCAATGGCCGCCTGCAAACGATTTGTTTCGTTTTCCGCGCCGGAAAACACCACGTGGGAATAGTCAAGCGTTTGCTCGCACACGACAAGCGCTTTGCCGATGCCGATGCCTTCGGCGCCCGCAATTCCTTTGTAAATCATTGCCCTCACCTTTTCTCTTTTGCTGTTTATTGCTCGTCCCCGAGCCCGCTTTCGACCAACTGCACAGCTTCTTGCAAAGCGGCGGCTTCGTCTTCACCGACACAGCGAATTTCAATATCTGCGCCGCATTTGATGCAGGACGCCATAATATTCATAATGCTTTTGCCGTTGATTTCCTTGCCGTTAAACACAATAGACACATCGGATTTGTATTTTCCCATTGCGCTGACAAACACATTCGCCGGGCGCATATGAAAGCCCATTTTATTTGTAACCTGTACCTGTTGAGAAACCATTTTGTTTACCTCACTTTTCCGTTTTTTTCTTTTTTAAGAGAGCCAGCATCAGTGCGCCGACAATGGAGCCTGCTACAAGGGCAACCAAATAGCCCAAAGGCTTGCCAACCACCGCAAAGGTGAAGATGCCGCCGTGGGGTGCGGGACATGTGCAGCCGAACAATGCCGTTATTGCGCCTGCAACTGCGGAGCCGACGATGCAAGACGGGATAACACGAAGCGGATCGGATGCCGCATAGGGAATCGCACCCTCTGTGATGAAGCAAAGTCCCATGAGGTAGTTAACCGGGCCGCTTTTCAGTTCGTCTTTTGTCCAGCGGTTTTTGAAGAAAGTCGTTGCAAGTGCGATTGCAATGGGAGGTACCATACCGCCAATCATCACCGCCGCCATAATCCAAGTGTTGCCGTCGGCAATCGCCGCCGTGCCGAATACATAAGCGGCTTTATTGAACGGACCGCCCATGTCAATCGCCATCATACCGGCAAGAACAATGGAAAGAAGCAATTTGCTTGTGTTACCGAGGGAAGAAAGACCGCTTGAAACAGTAGTATTCAGTACGCCGACTACGGGGTTAATCAATAACATAAATAAGCCGATAAGCAATGTGCCGAACAGCGGATACACGAATACGGGCTTGATGCCGTCCATCGACTTCGGCAACCATGAGAATGCCTTTTTGAGAAGGTTTACCAGAATACCCGCTACAAAACCGGCAAGCAGCGCACCGAGGAAGCCCGAAACCGCCGTATCATCACCCGTTGGGGACACGAGCGTTGCGCCCGTGGTGGCGAGATAGCCGCCGACAATACCGGGTAAAAGACCGGGGCGATCGGCAATGGACTGCGCGATGTAGCCTGCCAGAATCGGGAGCATAAAGGCGAATGCCGCTTTACCTATCCAGAATACGACTGCCGCAACGGGGTTTGTAAAGCCGAAGTTTCCGCCGACATTCGCATTGCCTGCAATGGTATCAATCAGGAAACCGAGGGCAATCAGTACGCCGCCGCCTACAACGAAAGGCAGCATATGAGAAACACCGTTCATCAGGTGTTTATATATCTTTCTGCCGAAGCTTTCCTTTTCGTCACCTTCGTCGCTTTCGCTCTTTTCGCCGTCGTGATGATACACGGACGCTTTACCGTCTACAATTTTTTGGATGAGTTCTTCGGGCTTGTTAATCCCGCTCGAAACGGAAACCTTTAACACGGGTTTGCCGTCAAAACGCGCCATTTCGACATTTTTATCGGCGGCGACAATAATCCCGTCACACTCGGCAATTTCTTTTTTGGTCAGCACATTTTTTGCGCCGCCCGAGCCGTTTGTTTCCGCTTTTAAGGGATAGCCCATTTTTTCGCCCGCTTTTTCAAGCGCTTCCGCCGCCATATAGGTGTGGGCTATACCTGTGGGGCAGGCTGTGACTGCAAGAATGCGATAGCCTTCTTTTTTCGGCGCTTCCGCTTTCGGCTCGTCGGGATATTTTTCGCGTTCCTTTTCATCAATCAACAGCAGAAATTCGTCTGCAGAATTCGCCTGCATTAAGCTTTCGGCAAATTCCGGCTCCATCAGCATAACCATCAGTCGGGAAAGAATTTCGAGGTGCATATCTCCGTCGGGTGTGGCGGCAATCATAAACAAAAGCTTTGCGGGGTTCCCGTCGGGGGCTTCGTAATCCACACCGTCGGGCACGGTCATCGCCGAAAGCGACGGTGTTTTTACCGCCTCGCTTTTGGCGTGCGGTACGGCAATCCCCTCGCCGATGGCGGTGGTACCGAGCGCCTCCCGCGCCAAAATATCCGCTTTGTACTGTGCGACATCCGTAAGATTTCCCGCCTTTTCATGCAAAGAAATCAAGGTGTCGATTGCGGTCTGCTTGTCCGTTGCCGAAGCATGCAACAAAACCGCTTCTTTTTTGAGCAAATCTGTGATGCGCATAGAATCTTCCTTTCTTTTTTATTGCATTTTCTGCATGACTTCCATAATTGTGTCGCGTTTTGCAAGTCCCTCGGAAAACGCGGTGGCACTGCCCGCCGCAGAGCCGAGCTGCAACGCATAGCGATAATCACCGGTTTGCAAATACCCCGCGAGGAAGCCTGCGACCATAGAGTCGCCCGCGCCGACGGAGTTTTGCACCGTACCGCTTGCAGCAGGTACCAAATAGTGCTCTCCCGTTTCGGTCAAAAGCAGTGCGCCCGCCCCCGCGCGGGAAACCAATACATTTTTCGCCCCGCGTGCCTGCAATTCGCAAGCGCCTGCAAGCAAATCTTTCTCCGTCGGCAAATCTCTGCCGAGCATTTCAGCAAGCTCGTGGTGATTGGGCTTGACAAGGAACGGCTGAAAGTGCAGAACGCGCAACAGCAGTTCGCCTGTGGCATCCACGGCCAAACGAATACCTTTACCGCAAAGATGTTCTAAAATCGTTTCGTAGGTATTTTCGGGGAGTGTCTTCGGAATACTACCGGAAAGGCAAAGGGTATCGCCTGCCTGCAAGGTTTCTAACTTTTGCAACAGGGCGGTAAACGCTTCTTGCGGGACGGGCGGCCCGCCTGCGTTAATATCGGTTTCGCTTTGGGCTTTGATTTTGACATTGATACGCGTGTTGCCTGCGGGCAATTCGATAAAATCGGTTTGTATGCCGGCTTTTTCCACCGCCGCCGTCAGCGCCTTACCTGTAAATCCGGCAGTAAAGCCGAGTGCAACGCTTTCCACCCCGAGTTCTTTTAAAACCGCCGAAACATTGATGCCTTTGCCCCCGAAGCAGAGGGTATCCGCTTCGGTGCGGTTCACTTCACCGAGCGTTAATTTCGGCAAATGCACAACATAGTCAAGCGCAGGGTTAAAGGTTACGGTATAAATCATTCTGTCACCTCCCGCACAACGGTATGTTCTTGATAGTCACCGTCCGGCAAGCGGTCGGTGAGAATACACGCTTTTTCAATCGGCGCAAAGGTTACGGAAAACACCTTATTGAATTTGGAGCTGTCCGCCAACACAAAGGTCATATAGGAACGGTTGACCGCTTCGGCTTTTAAAAGCCCCTCTTCCGTATCGGGCGTGGTAAACCCCTGCGATACGGTAATTCCGTTTGCGCCCATAAAGGCTTTTGTAAAATTGTACTGTTTTAAATTGTTGACGGCAACCGCGCCGATAACCGCTTCGGTAGAAAGTTTTACCTGCCCGCCGATAATATAGGCACGCAAGCCCTTTTGAATCAGTTTTTTCGCGTGCACAATCCCGTTTGTTACAAACGAAGCGCGCAATGCGCTGTCGATATAATCAATCATTTTTTCGGTGGTGGTTCCTGCGTCCAGATAGACGAAATCGTCATCGGAGAGTAAAGACGCCGCATAGCGGGCAATTCTCTCTTTTTCCGTCACATTTAACGCAGATTTTGTGGAAACATCTGCCTCAACGGACTGAAATCCCGCGGTATCCGCCGCGGTGGCGCCGCCGTGAACCTTTTTGAGCAAGCCGCGCGCATCCAAACTTTGTAAATCGCGGCGAACGGTGGATTCGGAAATACCGAGTTTTTCGGCAAGTTCGGTCACGGTAACGGCACCGTGCAGTTTCAATTCTTGCAGAATGGCACCAAATCTTTCTTCCGTTAGCATACTGTTGTCTCCTTTCCTACTGTCTTTATCTGCAATATAACATCATTTTTGCGCAAAGTCAAGCATTTTCTTTCAAAAACTTTCAAAAAATACCATAATTTCGCGTAAAAGTGCGCAATTTACTGCAAATTTGTGACCGCATCGGCAATATACTGAAAAACAGGCGCGCAGTCGGCAGAGCCGCCCTCGCCGTTTTCTTTGAGCACCGTAACGGCATATTGCGGCGTTTCATACGGGAAATAGCCGCAAAACCAGGCATGCGTCACCTCGGTGCCGTCAGCATTTATCCAGCCGCTTTGTGCGGTGGCGGTTTTGCCCGCCGCAGAACATGTGCTCGGTTTTGCGCGTTTGCCGCTGCCGTTCTCCACGGCATAGTGTAAAAGCGTGCTGACGCGGTTTGCCGTTTGCGCGGACATCACGCGGCGTGCGTCGGGCAGTTCAGCGCGCTGATAGATTTCTTTTGACGCGTCCACTTTGGCATACATTAGACTCGGTGCACGGTATACGCCGCCGTTGGCTATCGCCGCATACACGGCGGTCATTTGTAAAGGCGACGCCAAAAGTGCGCCCTGTCCGAACGCCAAATTGGCAATGTCCTGCGGGGCAGAAAGCGCCTCCGCGGCAGGCAGTGTACCGGGGTTGGTGTAAAATCCGTCTGCCAATTCCACACTTGCGCCCAAGCCGAGATTTTGCGCGGCGGTACAAATATTCTCCGCACCCGTACAGAGCGCCAACGAGATAAAATACGGATTGCAGGAATTCGCCATAGCCTGCGGCATATTCTGCGCACCGTGCCCCGTGTGCAAATGACAGCGAAAGGTGGTTTGCCCCACGGTATATGCCCCCGTGCAGGTGTAGGCAAACTCCTCGCTTTGTCCGTTTTCGAGCGCGGCGGCGGCCACCACGGCTTTGAACACCGAGCCGACGGAATACGGCGTAATGGCGCGGTTTAAAAAGGGTGCGTTTGCATCGTCCAAAGCGGCGGCGGGATTGTTCGGATCATAGGCGGGCGCGCTCGCCATTGCCAAAATTTCCGAGGTTTCCACCGACAGCACCACCACAGCGCCCTTTTCGATTTGAAATGTTTGCAAAGCTTCTTCTGCAATGTTTTGTATGCGTGTATCGAGCGTCAAGGCAACCCCCGCAGGGCTGTTATAGTTTTCCGCGGTATATTCGAGTTCTGCGCCGTCGAGCAATCTGCCCTTTGCATCGGTCGCGCAATGTGCTTTTAAAACGCCGTTTGCCCGCTTTAAATCGGCATTATAATACTGCTCTATACCGCAAACGCCCGCCCCGTCGCCGTTGACATAGCCGATAATATGCACAGCCGTGGGATGGGTTCCGTAGCGCAATACCTTCGAGACGGTTTTTACCTCTGCTGTCTGCAATGGCGCGGCCGCCTGTGCAACGGCAATTTTTCCGTCAGACACGGTTTGGTACAAAGCGTCTTTCTGTACCGTTTCACGCAGCACCGCGTCGGCGGTATGCAGCGCAGACAGCGTCGGCTTTACGGAAACCGTCAACGCGGTTTCCCGATTGACCAGCGGCAGTAAATTTCGGTCATAAATACAGCCGCGCGTTTCCCCGACCACACAAGATACCGAGTTGTTGACACGCGAGGCACTTTCTCTGCCCTTTTGCTCTAAAACCGTCAGCATATGCACGCAAAGCGTACCGACGCACAACGCAAACAAGAAAAAGAGTATACAAACACGCTTGTGCATATAAAAACACCTCCGTTTTAGTATGAAACGAAGGTGTTTGTTTTACTCGTGCGACGACGATTCTGTTGACATTATTTTACGATAAAACCGTAGCCGTTCCCCGTTTTGCCGCCCGAAAGCAAATACGCTTTTGTGCGCTTTTGCAGGTCGGTTTCTTCGGGAAATGCGGCAATTTTGGATTTGGAAACGGTCAATTTCCCCCAAAGGCGGCGGGTGATTTCGCTGTGCGGCGCGGCGGTTTGGTACACTTCGTCAAACAGTTCCCGAAAACGGACGATATTCGAGTCGGGGCGCATAAATGCGGCATTGTGGCAGTCTAACAGCCAACTGTCACACACAAAGCCTTTATAATCGTACTGCGGATAGTAGTTTGCAAAAAAATCCCGCGCCGCCGCCAAAGAGGCACGGCAATCGGCAAGCGACAGCCTGCCGCCGGCGGGAATGTGTATGTTTAAAACCGCTTCGCCGCTTTTTATAGGGTATTGGGTTCGCGGCGATAAGCCCGAGAGCAAATGATTGGTCGTAAAAAACTGATATTGCAGCCGCCCGATTTGAAACAAATTCAAATACAGCGCATGTCGCAGCCAAGAAATTTCGGCAACGCCGACGATGTTTTCCTCTGTTTGCAGTGTTTGCACCCACACGGTGATGTCACGCATGGTGTCATAATAGATTTCGTCGGGAATGCCGCGTTTTCGGTATTCTGTATAGGCTTGCTCCGCCTGCAACAGGCAAAATGCCAAGCAAAACGCCGCACCTTTTTTGCGGTTGCGGCGCAAACGGCGTGTGCAGGCGGAAAGATGCTCCAAATCCGAATGCCGCACCGCGCGCAACAAGGGTTTTTCCCAATGTGAAAGCGCCCGAAGTGCCGTATCACGCGCTTCGGGCGGTAAATCAATTTTTTCGCATAAATGCAAAAGGAAGTCGGTCTGCATAAGTTAAGCCTGCTTTCGGAGCAACGCCCCCGCGGACGGGCGCAAAGTGCTTTTGATTTGCAGTTTCATCATCGGATGCGGGCAAGCGTCAATCGGTTCGCCGTTTTCATTTTTGAGCGCGTCCACCGTAAACTGCACGGGCGCTTTGCCGCGTTCCAAAAGCTCCACGGTATCGCCCACGCAAAATTTGTTGCGCTGTTCGGCAAAAATCGTTTCCCCGTCACTGCCCGTGACCACGGCGCAAACATCCCATTCGCGGCGGTAGCCGCCCTCGTAACTAATGTTGGCGTCCGTTTGCGGCGCGCCGAAGTAAAATCCCGTGCAGTATTCACGGTAACTCACCTTGCGCGGCTCTTCCAAAATCCACGGTGCGGGTTTGTAATCGGGCGACGGATTTTCGAGATACCCGTCAATCGCGGCACGGTAGGCGTTGGTGATTACCGCCGTGTAATAGGCGGATTTCGCCCTACCCTCGATTTTGAAACTGTCCACACCCGCTTGGATCAGTTCGGGGATATGCTCTATCATGCACATATCTTTGGAATTGAGAATATAGGTGCCGTTTTCGTCCTCGCCGATGGGGAAATACTGCCCCTCGCGGGTTTTTTCCATCAAGGCATACTCCCAACGGCACGGCTGTGCGCACGCACCGCGGTTGGCGTCACGGTTTAGCAGATAATTGGAAAGCAGGCACCTGCCCGAAAAGGACACGCACATCGCGCCGTGCACAAAGCACTCGATTTCCAACGCCTTCGGTGTTTTGGCGCGTATCTCGGCGATTTCCGCAAGACTTAATTCCCGCGCCGTAACAATACGCGAGGCGCCGAGATTGTAAAACTGCTGTGCCGTAACATAATTTACAATGCCCGCCTGCGTCGAAATGTGCACAGGGACCTTCGGCGCGTACTGCTTGCAAAGCGACAGCACGCCGAAATCGGCGACGATAAAGCCGTCCACACCGCACCCCGCCGCCGTTTCGAGAAATGCGGGCAGGGCGGCGATTTCGTCGTTTCGCGGGAGGGTATTGCAGGTCAAATACACCTTTACGCCCTGCGTGTGCGCGGTTTGCACTGCTTGTTCCAGCGCGGGAAAAGTGAAATTCTGCGGGCCTGCGCGCATACCGAACGCGGTGCCGCCGAGATATACGGCATCCGCGCCGAACCGAAGCGCGGCGTCAAAGCGTTCTCTATCCCCCGCAGGGCAAAGTAATTCCGGTCTCTTTTGCATATCAATATCCTGTTTATCTGTTGGTTTTGTTCTTTTCCGCTTCGCTGTTGGCATTCAAAATTGCCAAATTGTTCGAGCGGCGCTCGCTGTCGTTGCGGGCAAGATATAGTTTCTTGTTCACATCGTGTGCGAAGAAATAGTAATCGGTCTTTTCGGGGTAGAGCGCGGCTTTGATGGCGTCATCGCCCGGATTGCAAATCGAGCCGACGGGCAACCCCGCGCATTTATACGAACTGTAAAGGTTTGTGAATTTCGACAGTTGCGCGGCATCCTGTGTATTCGGCTTGATATATTCGTTGATATATTCCTCGGTCGAGTCGCACTGCAAAGACGGGTACAACCCCGATTTGTTGAGGCGGTTGTGGAGTACCGAGGACACAAGCGGCGACTGCTCGGCGCCGTATGCTTCTTTTTGCACAATCGAGGCAAGGGTAATGATGTCATCCACGGACATACCGAGTTTTTCCGCCTGCGCGGCGTATTCGTCCGTCCACTTTTTATTGAAGTTGTTTAAGAATTTACGCAGGACGCTCGACGGTGACTCGCCGACATAGAATTCATAGGTGTCAGGGTACAAATAGCCCTCTAACAGTCTGTAACGGCTCTCTTTATTGTCCATAGAAGCAATAAAGGAGAATTCACTGCTGAAATCGACCTCTTTCATCGTCTGATACAACGCCGCGGCGGAGCAGACCTCATATTTTTCGAGTTTTTGCACAATTTGGTCTACGGTATACCCTTCGGGGAAGGGGCGGTCGGCTGTTTAAAGGTGGTCAGCATTTTTTCGACGCCCATAGACGCGGTGACATAGTAAACGCCGGTCAAATAATTGTCGTCCTTAAACTGCATCATTTTGGCAAACAGCGAACAAAAATGCCGATGTTCGATTAAGTCATTCTGCTGTAAAATTTTCAGCACGGTTTTGGTATTTGCCTCGGCGGGGATATTGACGGTGACGACCGTTTCGCTGTCGCGGTTGACAGCGAAAATATCGTTCATACAACTGATGGTATAAGTCGACAAGAGTATCGCCGCCGCTATGCAAACGCCGATGATAATCCAAGTGACTTTATTTTTCAAGAAGAAGGCTTTTACGGTGTTCCAATCCAGCTTTTGCGGGCGCTGTTTGATGATGGCCGCCTGCGGCGCCGCCGATACGGGCACGGCGGGGGGAACGGGTGGTTCGGCCTGTTGCCGCGGTGCGCGGCGTTTTTTCACGACCTCGGAAAAACCTGCAAATGCACCGGCTGTGTGCGCTTGTGCAGGGGTAGCCTTTGTATAAATCACCGCCCTGTCGTTCGGCTGTGCACGCCGCATACGCGACGGCACGGGCTGCTGTTGAAATTCCGCGTCTAAGTCTTTAATATCCACTTTGAAATTGGCGGCACGGTTCGGCGTGCTTTCGGACGGCGCAGAGGACGGCGGCGCGGCGGGCGACATCGGGCGAATCGGCGCGGTATCGAAATGATGCGCTTGCCCTTGCGCGGGTGTGCGCGGCGAGGTATGCTGCGTTGGCTGTTGCGGGGTAGCGGATTTCGGCGCAGACGGATTTTGCATCGGACGCGGCGTGGACTGCGGCACAGGGCTGCGCGGCGTCTCGGCGCGTGTCGGCGCGCGGTGCGGCGCGGCATCTCGCGCCGTTCTTGCGCCTGTATTGTTCGGTCTTGCGGGAACATCGCCCTTTTGCGGCACACCGTCTTTGCGATGCACATCGGCTAAAATAGACCGTTTGCGCTCTGCCTCCTCGGCATATGCATTGAGCAATTCGTCGTATGCGTCTGCATCAAAGAAATTCTTTAAATCATCATCGCGCATCAATCGAACGCCTCCTTTTTCTGAAAATCAAAACACATTGATAACGCGGGCTTCGGTCACAATTTTCCCCGCGCGGCGGTCAAATTTGCCGTGCGGCAGGGTGTCACACAGGCAGGATTCATATACAAGCCCAACCGTATCGCCCGCAAAGCGGGACAAAAAGCGGTCATAATACCCTTTGCCGTAGCCCAAACGGTACCCGTTCAGGTCATAACTTAACGCAGGCACCACACATAGCCCACCGGATAAATCCGTCAGTTTTTCGCATTGTTCGG
>SFIQ01000047.1 GCA_004555265.1 Ruminococcus sp. | reverse complement strand
GCGCCGTGAAATGAACTCCCGCAAATGGACGGCAATCGCGCTCGGTTTTCAGGCGGTTGTCGCGTGGGTGGTGACGTTCATAGTATATAATATCTGCAAGGTGATTTTATAAGGAGTATAGTATATGTCTTTGGCGGATATTATCATTTTAACGCTGGCTGTGGCGGCAGTCGTATTGCTGATTGTTGTAAAGGTCAGAAACTTCACAAAAAAAGACGGCGGTTGCTGTGGCTGTGACGGCTGTGCGGGCTGTGACGGCTGTCAAAACCGAAATTGTGCGCAATGCGCGGTAAAGGAAACGAAAGCGGATGGAACAGAACCGAAACATGACAGCTTCGGCTGAGGATTATTTGGAAGCAATATTTATCCTATCCCAACAAGCGGGGAGTACCCCTGTGCGCGTGACGGATTTGGCATCTTTTTTGGCGGTGTCGAAGCCCAGCGTGACGCACGCGGTCAGCGTGCTCAAAGAAAAAGGACTTTTGGAGCATGAGGCATACGGCGGGATTTTGCTTACCCCGGCGGGGGAGTCGTGCGCCGCAAATGTCCTGCGGCGGCACAATATGATTAAGCGGTTTTTGGTGCATACTTTGGGTGTGTCCGAAGAAAATGCCGAGTCGGACGCCTGCCGTATGGAGCACATTTTAAGCGCCGAAACCGTAGAAAAAATGTATGCCTATTTAGAAAAGCAAACCTTGCAGGCGGGGGAGACGGTATGAAACGGGTGGCAGTCATCGGCGGCGGCGCTTCGGGCTTTGCCGCGGCAATTACAATCGCTGAAAAGTCAAAAGACTTTACAGTTACAATTTACGAAAAACTGCAAAAGCCCTTGAAAAAACTGTTGGCAACGGGCAACGGGCGGTGCAATCTCACCAATGCCGAGTTGTCGCCTACGGACTATTTCGGTGACTGTGATTTTGCCGCCGCATCACTCACGCGCTTTTCCCCGCAGGAAAATATCGTGTTTTTCCGTGAGATGGGTCTACTTTGCAAAACCGAAGCCATGGGGCGCGTGTACCCCGTTTCGGGGCAGGCGTCGTCTGTGCGCGAAATCCTTTGTGCCGAAGCGCAAAAACACGGCGTGCAAGTGATAACCGATTGCGAAATAACGGCGATACAACCGCAAAACGGCGGCTTTTTGCTGAACGGCAAAATCGCTTGCGATATTGTGCTGATTTGCGCGGGCGGCTCTGCCGCTCCGAAACACGGCACGGACGGCGGCGCATACAAATTGCTCGGGGCATTGGGGCACAAAATTATTCCGCCCGCGCCCGCGCTCACCGCGCTCGAATGCGCCGATTTCCCGAAATCTTTAAAAGGCGTTCGCCGAGTGTGCGATGTAACTTTGTTGCAAGACCGAAAACCGATATACGAAATCACAGGCGAAGTGCAGTTTACCGAATACGGGCTGTCGGGCATTCCGATTATGCAGCTGTCGAGACTTGTTTCCACCGCGCCGAGTGAAAAATTTGCTGTAAAGTTAAATTGCTTGTCGGGCTTACAGTCCCCCGAAATCACAGCATTTTTACAAGATGCGGCGGCAAAAAATCCGAAAAAATCGGCGGAAACGCTCGCCCGGGGCGTTTTGCCGCAAGCGCTCGGCAATGCGTTGCTTTGGCGGTGCGGTATTCGGAAGAACGAGCCTTGCGGATCACTTTCCAAATCCCGTCTTGCGCGGTTTTCGGAAGAAATCACCGCTTTTACCGTCGAGGTGACCGGCGTGCGCGGCTTTGATTTTGCACAGGTGACGGCGGGCGGCGCGGATTGCCGCGAATTTGACCGCGAGACGATGCAGTCCAAACGCATCAAAAATTTGTACGCGTGCGGTGAGGCGCTCAATGTGGACGGCGGTTGCGGCGGCTACAATTTGCAATGGGCGTGGAGTTCGGGCCGTGCGGCAGGCGAAGCCGTAGTAAAGGAGTTTTCAAGTGATACGCATACAAGAAATTAAACTTCCGTTAGAGGAAGACGAAGAAAAATTACCGTTTTTAGCGGCGAAAGCGTTGAAAATTCCCGCGACGGAAATCAAAAGCCTTTCCATTTTTCGCAAATCCCTTGATTGCCGCAAAAAGAATGAAATCAAATTCATTTATGCGGTCGAGGTAGAGATAAACGGTGACGAGGACAAGGTGCTTCGCAAGGTACACAATCCGAAAATCACGAAGGCAGAGCAATATGTGTATACTTTGCCCGAAAACCGCCGCAAAACCGATTTGCGCCCTGTGGTGGTGGGCTTCGGCCCCGCGGGAATGTTCGCCGCACTTTTATTGGCGCGCGCGGGGCTTTGCCCGTTGGTGCTCGAACGCGGTGAATGTGTGGAACAGCGGCAGAAAAGCGTGAAAGCCTTTTGGCAAACCCGTAAATTAAACCCGGAATCGAATGTGCAGTTCGGCGAGGGCGGTGCGGGCACCTTTTCCGACGGAAAATTAAATACGGGCACAAAAGATTTTCGCCAGCGCGAGGTCTTGCGCCAATTTGTATTGCACGGCGCACCTGAGGAGATTTTATACAGCGCAAAGCCGCACATCGGCACGGACAAGTTGTGTGGCGTGGTACGAAGTATCCGCGAGGAAATTCTGCGCCTCGGCGGTGAAATCCGTTTTGAAACGAAACTGACGGATTTGCTCGTTTACAACGGTGCGTTGCAGGGTGTGACCTACACCGACAAATCGGGTAAGGAAACCGATTTTGAAACCGATGCGGTCATATTGGCAATCGGGCATTCGGCGCGCGATACAGTGGAAATGCTGTATCAAAAAGGATTTACGATTACGCAAAAGGCGTTTTCGGTCGGCGCGCGCATTGAGCATAAGCAGGAAATGATTAACCGTTCGCAGTACGGTGCGCTTTGGAAACACCCGAAATTAAAGGCGGCAGATTATAAACTCGCCTGCCATCCGCCCGGTGGGCGCGGGGCGTATACCTTTTGTATGTGCCCAGGCGGAACGGTGGTCTGTTGTCCGAGTGAGGAAGGCACGGTTGTCACCAACGGGATGAGCGAATTTGCCCGTGACGGCGAAAATGCCAATTCCGCTTTGCTTGTCGGCGTCGAGCCCGAGCAGTTCCCGAGCGACCACCCGTTAGCGGGGATATATTATCAGTTGGAAATGGAGAAAAAGGCGTTCTCTATGGGCGGCGGGGATTATACCGCGCCCGCGACTTTGGTGGGGGATTTCTTAAAAGGACAAGCCTCGCATGCCCTCGGTGCGGTGCGCCCGACCTGCCCCACAGGCGTTTCGCTTTGCAATTTACGCGAGATTTTGCCCGCGCGCGTGGCAGATACCATGGCGGAAGCACTTGTGAAAATGGATACGATGCTTGCGGGCTTCGCACTTCCCGAAGCGGTGCTCACAGGACCTGAAACGCGGTCTTCTTCGCCCGTGCGCATCGTTCGCGACGAGTTTTTCCAAACCAAGGTGAACGGCGTGTTCCCCTGCGGCGAGGGCGCGGGGTATGCGGGCGGCATTATTTCCGCCGCCGTAGACGGGATGAAATGCGCCGAAGCCGTGCTTTTTGACGAGCATTAAAACGAGCATAGTATAAAAAAATGGGTTGTAAAAACGAAAAGTTTTTACAACCCATTTTTATTGCGACAGGGAATATCTGCACAATATGCGTTTCGTAAATTATTTGACTTCCTGCGTCATTTTTTCAAGTCTTGCTGCTTCCAATTCTTTTTGTGCCGGTTCCTTTTTCTTGCTCGTGTATAACTCATACGCTCCTTTTGATTACAGCAGGCAGAATAACCGGGGGTGCTTCCTGCGCTTGCTGCATTTGGTCTTTCAGCATTTGTTTCAGTTCCCGCCGCACATTTTTGTAGCGCGGGTCTTTTATCAAATTGTATTTTTCAATGGGGTCTTTTTCCAAATCGTAAAGGTAATCCTCAAAATACACCTTGGCGCTGTGATGCAAATACCCTGTCACCCCCGCGCCGCGTATGGCATACTTGTAGCGGTCGGTGCGTATGGCTCTGCCGCATTGACTTTCGCTGATTTGCATAAACACGCAGTCGCGTTTTTGTTCGGGGTGGTCGATTTGTGCGGTGAGGTCAACGCCCATATAGGTTTCGGGAATCTCAATACCCGCCAAAGAAAGCAGCGTAGGCGGAATATCAATCAGCGAGGACAGGCGCGTCTCTTTTCTGCCGCCTTCAAATCCGCCGCCTCTGATGATTAACGGCGTATGCGAGGCGCTCTCGTGGCAGGTGCGCTTGTATTCGGGATTTCGCGTTTTAAAGTGACTGCCGTGGTCGGAAGTATAGAGAATGACGGTATCGTCATATATTCCCAAATCCTTGAGCTTTTGCACCAGCCTGCCGACATTGTAATCCAGCCGGTTGATGGCGGATATGTAATCCGGATACATGGCTGCATAATCGCCCTTTAAAAAGGTTAAATCGTCGGGCAGGGGATAATCCCTGTATTGTGCAACCGTTTCTTTGTACCCTTCATAGGTATGCCGGTCGTTTTGATGGTGCGGTTCCAACTGGCTGATAAACAAGAAAAACGGCTTTTCCGTATCGCGGTTGTCAAGATATTCGAGCGCAAAGTCATTGATACAGTCGGCGCGATAGCCGGTAAAATCAATTTGATTGCCGTCGCCGTCAAACACATAGCCGTCATAGCCGTGTGAGGTAAATTCCAGCACATCGGCGGCGCGCCAATAGTTGTATTCGCCCTGTTTTTCCTTCGGTACGGCGGTGCGCTCACAGTGGAAGCCTACGCCCGGCAGCCTGTCGGACGCGAGATGCCATTTGCCGATGTACGCGGTGTCATAGCCCGCTTCGTTAAAGTAATGCGCAAGCGGGGTGATGTTCTCCGGCAGCGGAATGCCGTTCCAGTAACAGCCGCACTGCGTCGCATATACGCCGGTTTGCAGACAAGCCCTTGCAGGTCCGCAGACGGGCTGGCAGGTGAAATTATTTTCAAACAAAACGCCTTCCTCCGCCAAGCCGCAGAGATTCGGGGTGACGGTTTCGTTGACCGTGTCCCAGCGCTGTTGGTCGGAAAAATAGAAAATGATGTTTTTCTGTTTCGTTTCCATGCGTTCCTCCCGTTAAGCCGTAAAGCCCGTTACGGCATTGTAAATGTTTACAATCGCCACAAATGCAAGCGTTACGGAAAATACCTTGGTGATGACTTTGTTGGATAATTTTTTATTCAGTTTTGAGCCGATCAGACCGCCGAGCACGCCGACAGCCATCGCCGTCAAAATCAGCGGATAATACTGTATGTACGGTTCAAACCGATTGTTGATAAATATGGTAATCAACTGGCTCAACTGACTGAAAAAAATAATTGCCACCGAATACACGGGTGTTAATCGGGCCGCCGCCGATGCCCACAATGGCACCGATGACCGACGCGCAAAGAATAATGATACCGTAAATTAGAACAACCATCTGCTATGCTTCTACGAAAAAAGATATATTACATATTATAATGAAAATCAAGAAATTCGTCAATTCAAAAGATTGGCGTGTAGTCGTTTTTTATACGGAGTCATTACAGCAGCATGAAATACGCCGCCGCACCTTTTTGCATATATTTATTACCTACTATTTCTATAAATTTTCTATGTATAATATCGTTTTTTCACTTGAAAACCTACAAAAAACCTGTTATTATAGGAATAAGACAGAGAGGTGAATCAAATATGAAAATATCAACCAAAGGGCGTTATGCGCTTCGGATGCTTTTGGATTTAGCACAGCATCAAAACGATGGCTTTGTGCCGCTGAAAGATATTGCAGAGCGGCAGAATATCTCCAAAAAATATTTGGAACAGATTATTCCTGTTTTTCACAAATCGGATATTCTCCAAACAAGCCGCGGGTTTCAAGGCGGGTATAGACTTGCCAAAAGTCCGGACAAATATACGGTAGGGGAAATCCTGCGCTTGACCGAAGGCAGCCTTTGCCCCGTAGCCTGTTTGGAACACGAGCCGATTGCGTGTGCGCACAGTGCCGAGTGCTTGACGCTGCCGGTTTGGCAGGGGCTGTATCAGGTGATTAACACATATTTAGACGGCATTACGTTACAGGACATTTTGGATCAACAGCAGGAACGCTATTCCAATGATTATGTGATTTAACTGTTTGCACAGCTTTTAAGAAACGGCTTACGGAGTGCAAAGCGCATTCCGCAAGCCGTTTGCTTTTTTTGGCAGTTACTCGGAGAACATCGGGGTGGACAGATAGCGTTCGCCGGTGTCCGGCAGAAGCGCGACGATAATTTTGCCCGCGTTCTCCGGCCGTTTGGCAAGCTCTGTTGCGGCATAAACCGCCGCGCCGGAGGAGATGCCGACCAGCAAGCCCTCTTTTCTTGCAAGGGTACGACCCGTTTCAAAAGCGTCCTCGTTTTCTACGGTGATGATTTCATCATAAACAGCCGTATTCAGCGTATCCGGAACAAAGCCGGCGCCGATGCCCTGAATTTTATGCGGTCCGGGCGTGCCTTTGGAAAGCACGGGAGACCCCGCAGGCTCCACGGCAACCACTTTGACATTCGGATTTTGGCTTTTGAGGTATTCGCCGACGCCGGAAATCGTGCCGCCCGTGCCGATACCGGCAACGAAAATATCCACTTTGCCGTCGGTATCCGCCCAAATCTCCGGACCGGTCGTGCTACGATGTGCGGCGGGATTTGCCGCGTTGGTAAATTGGCTGGGAATGAAGCTGTTCGGGGTTTCCGCCGCCAATTCCTGCGCTTTGGCGATCGCGCCCTTCATGCCTTTGGCTCCCTCGGTCAAAACAAGCTCCGCACCGTAGGCTTTCAGCAAATTGCGGCGCTCAATGCTCATGGTCTCCGGCATGGTCAAAATCACTTTGTAGCCTCTGGAAGCCGCTACCGCCGCAAGACCGATACCC
Source organism: Ruminococcus sp. (assembly GCA_004555265.1). Lineage (GTDB taxonomy): Bacteria > Bacillota > Clostridia > Oscillospirales > Acutalibacteraceae > Fimenecus. The sequence goes on along the minus strand of SFIQ01000047.1, from coordinate 3,456 downwards.
GTGTTGCCGCTGGTGGGCTCGATAATCACGGAATCGGGCTTCAAAAGCCCTTTTGCCTCAGCGTCGTCAATCATGGCTTTGGCAATTCTGTCTTTCACACTGCCGGCGGGGTTAAAATACTCCAATTTGCCGTAAATTGTTGCACCCAGACCTTTCTGCGCATTGTAGTTTGTCAGTTTCAGTAACGGTGTCCCGCCGATTAAATCGGTAATTCTGTCATATGTTTTCATCTTGTATTACTCCTTTATATATAGTATGGTTTTGCTGTCTGTTTTGGATTTGCCTTTTGCATTTTGCAGTCAATTTTGTTTCAACATCGAAATGTACGGAAGAACTGTTTCATCATGCACCTCAAACATTATATGATTAAACCTATCGGATTTATAGGCTTTATTGTAGCACGCCATTCCGTCTTTGTCAACCCCCCAAAGATAAAATGTATCAAAAACTTTTTCGGCGGCGAACATCCGGGTGCTTAAAAAGCATATATTTAAAGAAATTTATATTCTGCACTTGACAAATGAGACAGAACTGATTATAATACACATCAAACACATAGGAATTATGTGATTTAACAAACAGGAAAGGCAGGCACATTTATGTACGGCATAGTGTTCAAAATGTTACGGCACAATTTCAGAAACGGACGAATGTGTCGGTATTGTTAATTTATTTCCGCTTTAAAAATACAGACAGTATACAATTATTCTATTGATTTTAAAAGAAAGAGGTACTTACCATGAGTTATACATATAATAACAATTACAAATTTGAAACCATTCAGTTGCACGCAGGGCAGGAGAGCCCCGACCCCGCTTCCGATGCCAGAGCCGTTCCGATTTATCAAACGACTTCTTATGTGTTTAAAAATTCCGCCCATGCGGCGGCGCGCTTCGGCCTTGCCGATGCGGGCAATATCTACGGCAGACTGACCAATTCCACGCAGGATGTTTTTGAAACCCGCATTGCAGCGCTTGAGGGCGGCGTTGCGGCACTTGCGACGGCTTCCGGTGCGGCGGCTATCACATACACCATCCAAGCATTGGCGCAAAAAGGCGACCATATCGTCGCACAGAAAACCATCTACGGCGGCAGTTTCAACTTGCTTGCCCATACACTGCCGCAGTACGGCATTGACGCAAGCTTTGTGGACGCGCACAACCTTGCAGAAGTAGAGGGCGCAATTCAGGAAAACACCAAAGCGATTTATCTCGAAACCCTCGGTAACCCGAACAGCGATATTCCGGATATTGATGCCATCGCTGCCATTGCACATAAGCACGGGCTGCCTTTGGTGATTGACAATACCTTTGGTACGCCGTATTTGATTCGCCCGATTGAGCACGGCGCGGACATCGTTGTTCACTCCGCCACAAAATTCATCGGCGGCCACGGCACCACGCTCGGCGGCGTTATCGTAGACGCCGGCAAGTTCGACTGGAAAGCCGGCGGCAAATATGCGCCGATTGCGGAGCCGAACCCCAGTTATCACGGCGTTTCCTTTGTGGATGCAGTCGGACCGGCGGCATTTGTCACCTATATCCGTGCCATTTTGCTTCGGGATACCGGCGCGACGATTTCCCCGTTTAATGCGTTCCTGCTGTTGCAGGGGACGGAAACGCTGTCGCTTCGCTTAGACCGCCATGTGGAGAATACCAAGAAAGTCATTGATTTCTTAGTGCATCATCCGAAAGTGGAAAAGGTCAACCATCCGTCTTTGCCCGACCACCCCGACCACGCCTTGTACGAAAAATACTTCCCGAACGGCGGCGGCTCCATCTTTACCTTTGAAATCAAAGGCGGGCAGGAAGAAGCCCATGCATTTATTGACAAACTGCAAATTTTCTCGTTGCTTGCCAATGTTGCAGATGTCAAGAGTTTGGTCATTCATCCGGCAACCACTACGCATTCGCAGTTGACCGAAGAAGAATTGTTAGATCAAGGCATTAAGCCGAACACCATCCGCCTTTCCATCGGTACAGAGCATATCGACGACATCATCGCGGACCTTTCACAGGCTTTCGGTGACTGAGCAAATCCCTAAATATTCCATTTCCCGGACCGACGCCCTCCAGCGGCGTCGGTCCTTTTGTATGTGCTTTACCGTTTGCTCTTCATAGTATATTGCTTTTGTAGGTAGAATGTACCTTTGATTTGGATTTATATGCCGATTCACCGTATTTGTGCATTAAAAACGACCGAGGAAAACCCTCGGCCGCGGTTATTATTTGGTTTTATAACACAGTTCCTGTCGTAGCAAAAACGATTTATCGTCTGCAGGGCAAAAAAATTTAGCGTGCTTAAAACTATTTTTTCTCTTCTTTTTCTTTAGTTTTTTCTTTTATTTTTCTGTTATTTCTCCCTTAAAAAACAACAGATTTTTTCTGTTATTTTTCGTTTATTTTTTCAACCCTTTTTAAACTTTTTCTTTTGTTTTTTCTTGAAAGAATTAAAGTTTTTTCTTGAATTTTTCTTGAAATTTACAAGAAAGAAAAAGCCCACAATCCACGCAGTAGAGCCGTTTAAAAGGGGATAAGGGAAGATTAACAGAAGAATAAAAGAAAGGGAAAAGAAAAGGCTTGTTTTGCCGTCCGTTAAATATTCTGCAAGGTGTCTTTTAAGGCAAAAAAGAAGACCTTGCATAGAAAATGCAAGGTCATAAATTTTGAAAAAATTTATACTTTTCTTTCACAACTGAAAGTCAGCGGAAAATCAGCGGAAAGGATAAGCGATTTTGCCCCATGTAAGGATGAAGGGAAGTGCCTTGGGGCATAGTAACCTTGCACTTCCTATTATACAACAACTAAAAATAAATCCAATAGAATTTATCAGAACAATTTGAAATTAATAATTTTTTGTAATGCCTCTTTTGCAGTTTCGTATGGTGCATCTTCAAAAAGCATCTTTGATGTTATCTCTTCATAATCTTTCTTGTAAATATCTTTATCGATTATCTCCTGAAGCAATATGTTCATATCGATACCATCTTTTGCAGAACGGCATTGAATATGCGGCTTTCGCTCAGTATATACTTCGTTTACAAGTTGTTTTAATTCATCATTAAGAATAACGATTTCAGATAATTTATACAAGTCATAAATATGTCGTGAATGTTCATGAACAGCATCACTTAAATAATAATCGCCTAAAGCATATAATTTATCTATAAATGTACGCTCTGCAGATTGAACATTAAGTTCAAAAGGCTCAAGGTCATATTCTTTTATTAAATCATCATAGCCATTTTTATTAAGATAATCATAAATAATACTTGATGCCGTCATTCTTTTATAAGGATATGCTTTGATGTAAACTGCGGTTTCAACAATTAAATGTTCTTTCAGATAATCTGTTGGAAATATTGTTGGGTAGTCGATAATGTATCTGTTGTAATCTCTGCGGCTTTTTACATTATCGGCATTATCAAGAGTGAATTGGAATTTATCTATAATAGAA
>SFIQ01000001.1 GCA_004555265.1 Ruminococcus sp. | reverse complement strand
GTTCTATTTATGAGCGAGGCTATCTCGACAAGAGTCGTCAATCTGTACGGCTCATCAAAGCCCGGAAACCGAAGTTTTGGATACTTTTCGAGACCGTTAATTGAAGATACCAATCCGAATTTATCGTTAAAAGAAAACTTTTCAAGTAACGGTTTAAAGGCTTACATCTTACATTATTTTGTTCTCCATAAGATAATACCTGTGGAGGTGGTCTTTATGACTGAAAATACACAATACAAGACGCTTGTAAACAATTGGTTAAATCAAAAGAAACCGATGATTACGCCGTCAACACACGCAAACTTCGTTCTGATTTCGGAAAATCATTTAATTCCGTATTTCGGACGAAGGAAAATCGGAAGCATTACAGAAAGGGATGTTCAGACCTTCATTGGGTATTTATACAATGAAGGTCGAATGGATAAGACCGGTGGACTCACGGTAAAATCTATTCGTGATATCGTTCTTGTTTTGCGGCTTTCACTCCATTACGCTTACAAAGAAAGAGCAATACCGTTGCTGAATTGGGATTTAATCGAATACCCAAAAGAAACCAACTTCAAAAAAGTTGTTTCTTTATCTCGTGAGCAAGAGCAGGCTTTAATTCAATGTATCTATATGGACTTAAATAGAAAAACAGCTGGAATTTTAGTAGCGCTCTTTACCGGCGTGCGAATCGGGGAGCTGTGCGGTATCCAAATGTGTGATATTTCACCAATGGCGAAAACTATTACCATCAACAAAACGGTTCAGCGAATTTATGATAAAAAGAAAGGAACTACATATCTTCATATCGGTCCGCCTAAAACGAAAACTTCGGCACGAACAATTCCGGTACCGTCATTGCTGATGAACATCATCAATAAGTTTTATACGGATAACCCAAATCATTATTTCTTAACAGGGAAAACAAAACCGACAGAGCCGAGAACTTATCGACAGTTTTTCACACGCTTCCTGAAGCGTAATGGGTTACCAAAGGTTAAGTTTCATGAGATACGGCATACCTTTGCAGTGCGCGCTATAGAGATACCTGAGTTCGATATTAAATCTCTTTCAGAAATTCTCGGTCACAAAAATGTATCATTTACACTGAATGTTTACGGAAGTGCAAATACGCAGCAGAAAACAAAATGTATGAACCTATTAAATGATTTGTTGTAGATGATTAAAGCAGGTTTTAGGATACCGCCGTATGTGTTCGTAACTACTTGCATCATTAAGCCCTCTTGGAGTTATTACATCAAGAGGGAACTTCTTTCTACAAACAATTTTTATGGAATTGGTTACTTTTTTATTGCTTTTCTCCGTCTTTGCGGTATAATAATATTAGGCCAAAATGTGATAAACGGAGGCGGATTTTTTGAAAGAGAAGAACAACCGAAAATATGCCATATACTCGCGCAAATCCAAGTTTACAGGCAAGGGCGAAAGCATTGAAAATCAAGTGGAACTCTGCCGTCAATACATACAACTTCACGAGATGAATGTGTCGCAACAGGAGATTCTCATTTTTGAGGACGAGGGCTTTTCGGGCGGGAATACAAACCGCCCGCAATTTCAAAAAATGATGAAAGCCGTGCGCCAAAACCAAATCAAAGCCGTTGTCTGCTATAAGTTAGACCGAATCAGCCGGAATGTGGGCGACTTTGCAAAATTGAAAGATGAATTTGATGACTACGGCGTTAGTTTCATTTCGATTCGGGATAATTTTGACACAACCACCCCAAGCGGTCGCGCGATGATGATGATGGTATCTGTTTTTGCGCAATTAGAGCGTGAAAATACAGCCGAGCGTATTCGGGATAATATGCACGAACTCGCCAAAAGCGGCCGTTGGCTCGGCGGCATTACGCCGACAGGGTATAAGAGCGCCCAAACGGTCGGCAGTGTTACCGTGGACGGCAAGGAGCGCAAAGCATATAAATTGGAAATCGTAAAATCCGAAGCAGAAACGGTGAAACTGATTTTCAGCAAGTTTTTAGAAACCAATTCGCTGACGCAAACAGATACCTATTGCTTGCAAAATCAGATTACCAGCAAAAACGGCAAGGCATACACCCGTTTTTCCTTGCGCTCGATTTTGCAAAATCCGGTGTATATGATAGCCGATAAAGATGCATATCGCTATTTTCAAGAATTAGGTGTAGAGATTTATGCAAGTGAAGCCGATTTTGACGGCAAACACGGCATTATGGCATACAATAAAACCATTCAAAAAAGCGGAAAAACGAATAAAGCGCGCGATTTTGACGAGTGGATTGTGGCGGTCGGAAAGCACAAAGGCCTTATCAGCGGCAAAGATTGGGTGAAAACGCAGAAAATGCTGGAACAAAATCGATCGAAATCGTATCACAAACCGAAAAGCAATGTTGCACTGCTGTCGGGCTTGTTGTATTGCGGAAATTGCGGCAGTTTTATGCGCCCAAAGCTGACAAAAAGAGAAAATGCCGCCGGGGAGAAAATCTATACCTATCTCTGTGAGGGGAAAGAGCGCAGCCGCGGGAAACGCTGTCAAAGCAAGAATGTGCAAGGCAATGTGTTGGATAAGAGGCTTTGCGAGCAGATAAAATTGCTTGCCCGGGACGATTCCGAATTTATGCGCGGACTCCAATTCCTAAAACTAAAAATAGAAGGCAGCCGCGAAGATTACGACTGCCAACTGGATGCTTTACAAAAAGAACTGCGCGAAAACCAAGAGAAAATCGACGATTTGGTTTCTTCCCTTGCGAAAACAAAAGATACGCCTGCATTTGCATATATCACTGCCCAAATCAATACGCTGCATGAGAAAAACGTAAAATTACAAGAACGCATCGACGATTTGGAAAGCCTGCTCAATAACCGTTACTATGCGGATGATGCGGCGCAGGGCATTCAAGACTTGATAAAATCCTTCGCCGCGTTATTTGACACGATGTCTGTGGAGCAAAAGCGAATGGCTTTACGCTCGTTTATTCGGAAAATTGTATGGGACGGGGAAAATGTCCATGTTTTTTTGTTTGGGGATACGCAATCCGAAATTGACTTTTCCAGCCTGTGCCGAGAAACAGGCAAAACCGCCGGAACAGAACAGGGGAGTGGCAATAAAGCGCCACAGCGAGCGGATAGAAAATGAAATTTTAATGTATTTTCGCAATCAAAAGAAAACCGCGCAGGATGTGTCGATGAATGAGCCGATAGATACCGACAGCGAGGGGAATCCGCTGACGCTTTCGGACATCATTTATACAGAGGATACAATAGCCGACGATTTGGATACGAAAATCAAAATTGAACGCTTGCGTAGGTATATTCAAGAAATGCCCGCAACGCGTGAAAAGGAAATCATTGTGCGACGGTACGGTTTGGACGGCAATTTTTCCGAAACCCAGCGCGAAATTGCCGAAAGATTGCACATTTCCCGTTCCTATGTTTCACGGATCGAAAAACGGGTGTTGCAGGAATTGCGGAAGAAGTTTGCGGAATGATTTATAAACAAAAAGGCGTTTTTAAAGCGCCTTTTTTTGTTCTGTGCGCACCGTCCCCATATTTTTGATAAACCGGTGTGTCCTTTTTTCGTGAGCCTTCTTTTTGTAACGGTGCGGATGCTGTGCGCGGAAAGGAAAACGGGTTGGTTCGGTGAAAGGGACAGCCGACAGTTTTTTCGCAATTTATATTTTTTGTGTCGAAAACGATATTTTCTTGACACAGGAAAACAAATCTTTTATAATATAAACAAACATTTACTTTATTGTCAGAGAAGAAGGAAAAAAGCTTGCGCACGGTCAATGGAGAAGCCCGCAGGGCAAAGAAAATCGAGAGGATGGAAACGGCTTCGAGTACTATGCGGAAAACGGACTTACCGCTGTTGGGGAAAAAGCCGTTGCGGACGCTTCCGGCTGTTAGCAGATAGTGGCGTTAAAAGAAAGCCTTGAACGCTTTATTTTGAAGTTTAACCCAATAGCCGATTTGGGCGTTTTGGCAAAACAAGGTGTATTTTATGTCTATTCATACCGCTTAAATGTCGTTTCAGCCCAAGTCTATTGCAATATAATTTTTAATGTAATATAATGCCTAAAATTGAGTTTTGCAAAAAATGGGCTTATCGCCCCGTGCTCTGATTATATCTGTTTCTTTTCCGAAAACGGTCGGCTATGCCGAAATCAAGCAAAACGATGCTTGATTTCGTGATGATATATATTCAACTCTAAAAGAGGTGCATAAAATGAAAAAACGAATTTTGAGCATACTCCTTGCAGTATGCCTCGTGATGACTATGTTTCCCATGACAGCGTTATCACTGGGAGAAGACGGTGCGGCTTCGACGGAACAGCCGACGGTGCAATATACCGTACTCAACGGTTCCGGCGGATTTTCCGGTGAAGGTCACGAAAACCTATTCGATGGAGATATCGCTACGAAATGGTGCGTGACCATGAGAGGCACGCTCTTTGTAATTTTCAAAACGGACTCTCCCGTGTTTGTGAGCGGTTTTGATATTACAACCGCGAACGATAATGCGAAAGAGACCGGAAGAAACCCGAAAAACTGGACGCTTTACGCCTGCAATGATTATTTGGCAGGCGGTTCGCAACCCGAAGAGGGAACAACTGCGTCAAACGATGAGGGAACAACTGCGTCAAACGATGAGGAAACAACTGCGTCATACGGTGAGGATCCATCATTCATCGATGGTGGGAATACCGGTGCGGTTGATGACTCTTCTGCAACATGGGTGCCGATATACAGCGTTACAAACGATACGGTTTTGCAGGATGAAAACTACACAACATACAGTTATATCTTTGAAAAAGAAACAACTGAATATCAGTATTTCAAATTGGAGATTACCGCAAACCAAGGCGCAAATGTTATGCAGATGAGCGAGTTTAAACTTACCTTCTGCGACCATGTATGGGAAGAAACCGGAGTTCCTGCAACCTGCACGGAAGACGGCTATACAGATAAAACCTGTACCGTTTGCAACAATTCGATTCGAACTACGGTTCCGAAATTAGGTCATAGTTATCTTGACGGAAGCAATATATGTGCGCGTTGCGGACAGGAGCGTTCCCTTACATTTGATATCAGCCAGGGCAGAATTATTATCACATCGGATGAAAACCATCCCGGTAAGATAAAGATTAAGTTCGGCAGTCAGATTATGGAGAATGTTGACCCTGCAAATGTCATAACGGTGACCGGCTCCACCACAGAAAACGAACTGAATATCAACACGGATATTCCGGTTACAATCAAGGCGAAGGACTTAACCATTGACCGTACCGGTGATGCTTTCACCTATGCATTGTCAGTGGGCGGTGTCGATAACCGCGGTCAGGTTACGCTGATTCTTGAAGGCACAAATTTACTCGTAGCAGGAGCCGAAAAAGCCGGTGTTTGCGTCGGTGTGGGCAGAACGCTGATTATTGAAGGCGACGGTACGCTGGATGCGGTAGGCGGAAACGGCGGCGCCGGTATCGGCTCGGAATTATTGGATAACTGCGGTACAATTATTATTAACAGCGGTACCGTTACGGCAACAGGTAACGACGGCGGTTCCGGTATCGGCGGCGGCCGAAATTATGGAGGAACTACCGGCGGCGGCGGTACAGTCATTATCAACGGCGGTACCGTAACGGCAAACGGCCAAAATTTGGGCTCGGACATCGGCAGCGGTCAAGACAAAACGACGACCGGTGTTTGCATTATATTGGGCGGCACCGTAACCGCAACCCACGGAAAGTTCGGCACAAATGCCGGAATTAAAGTGAATGAAGACGGTACGCTTGAGGTTTACGGCGATTTAACCCTCCCTGCCGATATTACAATCCCCGAGGGAAAAACCTTGGTCATTCCAAGCGGAACAACCTTAACGGTTCCTGAAGGTGTGACCCTTACAAATAACGGCACGATTATAAACAACAACGGATTTACCAACAATGGCACGGTTATTAACAACGGCACATTCATCAATAACGGTAATCTCGTTGAAACAAATCATAACTATACGAACGGATTTTGCATTTGCGGCGAATATGAGATTGCCGAAGAGAAAGACGGCGTATATCAAATCAAGAACGCAGGTAATCTTTGTTGGTTCGCAAACTATGTAAAAAGCGGACACAATACTGTAAATGCTGTTCTCACAAACGATATTGATTTCGGCGGCCGTAATTTTATTGCAATAGGCACAAACATCAATCCGTACAAAGGTACCTTTGACGGTTGCGGTTATAAAATCACCGTAAATCAGAGCGGAAGCAGTGATGTTGCAGTCTTTGGCGTAGTTCAAGCGTGTACAATCAAAAACCTCACGGTTACAGGCACCATTGAAACTGCGGTTAAGTATGCCGCCGGTATTGCAATGGAAGTGAAGAGCTCGAGTGGCGCTGTAACAACAGTTGAAAACTGTGTGTCTGATGTAACCATCAATTCAACATTAGAGGGCGACGGTACACACGGCGGTCTTGTCGGTATTGCAAACGGAGATATAAATATAAATAACTGTGCATTCACAGGCGCAATCAACGGTTCGGCAACCTACAACTGCGCTGGTGTGGTCGGATGGTCGCAGAGCACTACAACTGTAAATAATTCTTATGTTTCGGCGACCTTCGGCGTAGGTACTTCCGGCGGAGATATTATCAGCAGAAAGACAACCGGCAATATAAATGTTACGAACTTCTATTATTTGAATCCTCTCAATACTGTGTCTGCATCGGGTGTAACGAGAGCGACGGAAGCGCAGTTTGCTTCAGGTGAGATCGCTTACCGTTTGAACAGCGGTGTAACCGACGGCACGCAAAGCTGGTATCAGACTATCGGTTCAGACAGCACGCCTATCCCGAATAACACCCACGGCGCGGTATATTACGGTTACAGCGGCTGCAATCTCCTTTATGCAAATGTTCCTTTGGCTGATACGCTGCAACATGACTTTGTAAACGGATTCTGCACAAATTGCGGCAAGTATGAAGCCGCCGAATTGAAAGACGGCGTATATCAAATCAAGAACGCCGGCAATCTTTTCTGGTTTGCGGCTCTTGTAAACGGCGACAGCACACATGCTGATTTTGATGCACAAAATACGAGCGCTTCGGCTGTGCTCACAGAGGATATTGACCTTGAAAACCGCGAATGGAAACCGATTATGAATTTCGCCGGTTCCTTCGACGGTCAGGGCCATACTGTTTCAAACTTTAAAATAACTTCTACAACCAGTTACTCCGGCTTTTTCGGTTCTGCGAACGGTACGGTTATGAACTTTACGCTGAAAGGCGAGATTACGCTTTCTGCTGCCGGCGAAAGGATTGGCTCAATTGTCGGCAGTGCCGACGGTGCTACCGTCAGAAATGTTGCTTCCTATGTCAACATTTCCAATACAGCAGTCGCGTTAAAGCATGTCGGCGGTATTGTAGGCTCTATCCTAACCAAAGAGACAGTTGTTGATAAATGCATTTATTACGGAAATTTGAATGTTCAGAATTCCAGCGACTGTATCGGCGGTGTAGTCGGATACACATCCGACGGCGGAAGAATCAGCAACTGCGCAAACTTCGGTACCGTGAACGCTTCAAAAGACGGTGCTTATGTCGGCGGTGTTCTCGGATATGTAAACAATACAAAAGCCATGGTTAAGAATTGCTATAATTACGGCAGTGTAAGCAACGGCAGCAATTCAACCTATTGCGGAGCAGTTATCGGTTGGGCAAAGAGTTACACCACCGGAAATCTGGCTAATAACTATTATCTTGATACTTCCAGCAGCCGTGGATTCGGCAGCGCAAGTAATTCCGGAGCAACAGCAACGGCAAAAACCTCTGTACAATTTGAGTCGGGTGAGGTCGCTTATCTTTTGAATAACGGTGTAACCGACGGTACGCAAAGTTGGTACCAGACTATCGGTACAGACGGTTACCCGGTGCTTGATAATACCCGCGGCACAGTGTATCTCATCGCAGTATATTCCGGTTGTGTGAACAATCCCGGTGAGCCTGCCGATGCGTATGCAAATACACCGGAATCGGTTTATGGCGACCATACTTATGACAACGGATTCTGCACGATGTGCGATGCGTGTGAACCTGCCGAATTGATAGACGGCGTATATCAGATCAAGAATGCAGGTAACCTTTATTGGTTTGCCGCCCTTGTAAACGGTACGCTGAAAGACGGCACAGCGCAAAACGCCTCTGCCGATGCGGTGCTTGTAAACGATATTATCGTAAACACAAACATTGCAAATGAAGATGGTGTTTTCGGCGGCAAATCCTGGACGCCTATCGGAGAGTATCCCACTCGATACACAGGTATTTTTGACGGACAGAACCATACGGTAAGCGGTTTGTATTTCAATGATTCAGGCGTAAATAACATAGGCTTATTCGGAACTTTGGGTACAAACGGTAAGATTTCCAATGTAGGTGTTGTTGATTCCTTATTCTTCGGCGGTGCGCGTGTCGGCGGTATCTGCGGTGCGAAATACGGCACGGTGGAAAACTGCTACAACACAAGCAATATCAACGGTACTGATTTTGTCGGCGGTATCTGCGGAAACAATTACGGCGGTGATATAAGAAACTGCTATAACACAGGCGTAGTTTCCGCCACGGGCAATTATATCGGCGGTATCTGCGGAATTCTCAATAAAGGCACAATAGAAAAATGTTATAATATCGGTTTGTTGAGCAGTTCCGAAGCGTTTTATATCGGCAATATTTGCGGATTTGTCGGCAATAACGGTACAATTTCCGAATGTTATTTTGACACCGCTAAATGCGATATAAATGCTGTGGGATTAAGCAGCGGCAAGGTTTCAAATACCGAGAGCAAAACCGCAGAGGAATTTGCAAGCGGCGAAATCACTTTCGTTTTGAACGATAATGTAACCGACGGTACACAAAGCTGGTATCAGACACTTGGTACAGACGATTACCCCGTCCTGGATAATACCCACGGTACAGTATATTGTAATGTAACATATTCCGGTTGTATCGGTAATCCCGGCGAGCCGGTATCTTCTGCGTATGAAAACACAGAAAAATCGTATTATGCCGACCATACTTATGACAACGGATTCTGCACTATTGGCGGCGAGTATAAGCCTGCCGAATTGATAGACGGCGTATATCAAATCAAGAACGCAGGCAATCTTTATTGGTTTGCCGCCCTTGTAAACGGTACGCTGACCGACGGCACAGCTCAAAACCTTTCCGCAAACGCAGTTCTTGTGAACGATATTACAGTAAACACAGGCGTTTTGAATGCGGACGGTACCCTTGCAAGCGACACAAGCAGTTTCAAGGTCTGGACGCCGATCGGCAACAGCTCGAGCAACGCATACACCGGCACCTTTGACGGACAAAACCATACGGTAAGCGGCTTGTATTTCAATGATTCAAGCGCAAATAAAATAGGCTTATTCGGGAATTTAGGCTCAAGCGGTAAGATTTCCAATGTGGGCGTTGTTGATTCCTATTTCTGCGGACGAATGAGGGTCGGCGGCGTATGCGGCGAAGCTTACAGCACAGTAGAAAACTGTTACAGCGCAAGCAATATCAACGGTACTGATTTTGTCGGCGGTATCTGCGGAAACAATTACGGCGGTGATATAAGAAACTGCTATAACACAGGCGTAGTTTCCGGCACGGGCAATGATATCGGCGGTATCTGCGGAATTCTCAATAAAGGCACAATAGAAAAATGTTATAATATTGGTTTATTGAGCGCTTCCGAAGCGTCTTATATCGGCAATATTTGCGGATTTGTCGGCAGTAACGGTACAATTTCCGAATGCTATTTTGACGCCGCTAAATGCGATAAAAACGCTGTGGGCAGAAATAACGGCACAGTAGAAAAAACCGAGGGCAAAACCACAACCCAATTTGAAAGCGGCGAGGTTGCGTATCTTTTAAACAGAGGCGTAACAAACGGCACACAAAAATGGTATCAGACCATCGGCACAGACGGCGCTCCCGTCCTTGATAACACCCACGGTACCGTGTATTTCAACGCAACATATCCCGGTTGTGCCGGTAATCCCGGCGAGCCTGAAACTGCGGAGTATTCAAACACGGAAAAAGGGATAATTTATGCCGACCACATTTATGAAAACGGCTTCTGTACGGTGTGCGGCGGTTATGAAGCTGCCGAATTGATAGACGGCGTATATCAAATCAAGAACGCAGGCAATCTTTATTGGTTTGCCGCCCTTGTAAACGGTACGCTGACCGACGGCACGGCGCAAAACCTTTCCGCAAAAGCAGTTCTTGTAAACGATATTACCGTAAACACAGGCGTTTTGAATGCAGACGGCACCCTTGCAAGCGACACAAGCGGTTTCAGAGTCTGGACGCCTATTGTGGGGAATTCTTATCCAAATAATTATGCAGGCACCTTTGACGGACAGAACCATACGGTAAGCGGTTTGTATTTCAATGATTCAGGCGTAAATAACATAGGCTTATTCGGGCATTTAGGCTCAAGCGGTAAGATTTCCAATGTTGGCGTTGTTGATTCCTATTTCTGCGGCTATCAATTTGTTGGCGGCGTATGCGGCGCAAAATACGGCGCAATGGAAAACTGTTATAGCGCAAGCACGGTCAGCGGTACGGAAAGTGTCGGCGGCGTGTGCGGAAACAATTTCAACGGTAAATTGCTTAACTGTTATAATACAGGCGCAGTCATCGGTACGGGATGGTATATCGGCGGCGTGTGCGGAATTGTGAATAACGGTGGTACAATTCAGAATTGTTACAGCACCGGTACAGTCGGCGGTTCTTCCGATTCATCTGTCGGCGGCGTGTGTGGAATGAATAACCGTAGTAGTACAATCTCCAACTGCTACTTTGACAGCAGCAAATGCGATAAAAACGCTGTCGGCTTACATAATAACGGCACAGTAGAAAAAACCGAGGGCAAAACCACAACCCAATTTGAAAGCGGCGAGGTGGCTTATCTCCTTAATAACAGTGTGTCTGACGGCACACAAAAATGGTATCAGACCATCGGCACAGACGGCGCACCCGTCCTTGATAATACCCATGGTACGGTATATTACGGTTACAGCGATTGCAACGGAAGCGAACGCATTTATACAAATGATCCCCTGTATGATACAACGGAACATAGCGTTGTAAACGGATTCTGCACAAAGTGCGGCGAGTATGAAGCCGCCGAATTGATAGACGGCGTATATCAAATAAAGAACGCAGGTAACCTTTATTGGTTTGCCGCCCTTGTAAACGGTACGCTGACCGACGGCACGGCGCAAAACCTTTCCGCAAACGCAGTTCTTGTGAACGATATTACCGTAAACACAGGCGTTTTGAATGCAGACGGCACCCTTGTAAGCGACACAAGCGGTTTCAAAGTCTGGACGCCTATTATGGGAAATTCTTATCCCGATTATTACGCAGGCACCTTTGACGGACAAAACCATACGGTAAGCGGCTTGTATTTCAATGATTCAAGCGTACTGCGCATAGGCTTATTCGGCGTTTTAGGCACAAACGGTAAGGTTTACAATGTTGGTGTTGTTGATTCCTATTTCTGCGGCTATCAACTTGTCGGCGGCGTATGCGGCGCAAAATACGGTGCAGTAGAAAACTGTTACAGCGCAAGCACAGTCAGCGGTACGGACTCTGTCGGCGGCGTGTGCGGAAACAATTTCTACGGTAGTTTGCTTAACTGTTATAATACGGGCGCAGTCATCGGTACGAGATATTATATCGGCGGCGTGTGCGGAATTCTGAATGAAGGCAAAATAGAGAATTGTTACAGCACCGGTACAGTCAGCGGTTCTTCCGAGCCTTCTGTCGGCGGCGTGTGCGGATTGAGTTTCGACATAATCACAAATTGCTACTTCGACAGCAGCAAATGCGAAAAAATTGCTGTGGGCAGAAATAAAGGCACAGTAGAAAAAACCGAGGGCAAAACCGCAGAGCAATTTGCAAGCGGCGAGGTTGCGTATCTTTTAAACAGAGGCGTAACAAATGGCACACAAAAATGGTATCAGACCATTGGCGAAGACAGCCTGCCCACCTTGAACAATACCCGCGATACGGTATATGGCGGTTACGGTTATTGCGGCAGCAGTGAACGGATTTACATCAATACGCCGATTACCGAAACAAGACCCGACCATAGTTATACAGACGGTGTTTGCGATATGTGCGGTGCCGAAAAGAGCATTGTGATTATTGAGGCCGATCTGCACGCTGAAGGCTTGGTTTTGGGCGTAAATACGGCATCCGACTGCATCGCGGAATTGAACACATCAGAAATGTATGTGGAAATCAAGAATATCAACGGCGTAGCACTCACCGATACCGACCTTGTGGGCACGGGCGCAACAATCACATTCTATGACCGTACCACAAATGCGGAAATCAAAACCGTAACGGTTGTCCTTTACGGCGATGTTAACGGCGACGGACTCGTGGACTCGACGGATAAAGACACCGTAATGATGAAAACCGTCGGCGCGGCGGAAATAGAAAATGTTTGGTTCTCGTTGGCGGCAGACGCCAACGGCGACGGCGTTGTAGACGCATTTGATGCAGCGTTAATCAATCTACAAACCGCAAACGACTACGCAATTTCGCAAAAGCATTGAGCAAAAACACAGATAACTGAATGAAAACTCTGCAGATAAGAAACACCGGCAATAGGGTAGCATAGATAGCCTTTTTCTTGTCTGCGGAGTTTATTTATTTTGTGGACTGCGATGACGAAAATATTTTTAATGGATACAACATTTTTAGACAATGACATTGCCTTTCAAAGGTTTTACAGTCAAACCTCCGCATACAGACAAAAAAAGACAGACGCCTTCCGTTTTAGAAAGGATAGAAATTTATGCCTTGGCACAGGCGTTTTGCTGGACTACGCGCTGAAAGCGTTTGGCTTATCCGACACGCCAAGGGATTTGCAATAAAGGGAAATTGGTTTTGGACGGACTGACAAATTATACCGCACCGTTCTTTTTTGCCCGTAATAAATGTTTATTTTCGTGAAAACGGGAATGTGATACTCTACAATTTAAACCCGTAGCGTATGGGCGAATTTATTGACCGATTCATTTTATGCATGATATAATAACCTCACGAAATAGTTACTAAATCAAAGATTTAGACTATTTCGGAGAACATTGAATGACGAAAAGTTAAAATGCGTTGCATTTTAATCGGTGCTGTCGCACCTCAAAAGGGTTTAAGATAAACCGTATTCTATTACGGGTTATGAGAGGAAAAACGGATAGGCAATAAAACGAAACTGTTCTGTTGTGCACAATGTAAATATCACCGATAAAAAATGGGGCTGTAAAAAACGAAAGTTTTTTACAGCTCCAAAAACAGTTATTTGTCATTTGTTTTTTTCTGATAAAACCGGATACGGTCGTGCTTAGGAATATCCAAAAGAACATTCTTATGGGAAAGCAAGAAACAAAAGCATCGTCACGGCAATCGGTTTTTTCATAAAATACATTTATTATCAAACCCTACTATATTTTTTAAATACAACTCCAACGCCTGTTGCGCTTCACTGCTGTTTTGCGAAAACTCGATTTCGTTAATATTAAACAAGATACAACCGCAATGGCCTTTGAAGGTCGGAAAGGAGATTACTTTCAGATAGGTATCAATTTCAGGGCTGAAATCAATCATTTCAATGGTTTCGTTGTATAACGCTGTGCGCTCGTAGTTTTTAAGCCATTTTGCATCCATATTGATGAACAGACTGCCGAAGGTATTCCCGATCAGTACATGCAGCGGCAGTTTTTCGAGTTTTGACAAAGCCGCATTACCGTACCTGAAAATCCAGTCCACTGCGTGCTTTTCGTCGTTGAAAACCATCTCAATATCCGTAAAGGCAAAAGGCATGTTATCAAAACTGCTGTAATACTTGAAATATTCTTCTTCCGTTTCCGGCACACCGCTGCTGTATAAACTGTCGATAATGCTTTTTTGTTTTGCATGCAACTGTTCAATAATTTGATTTTTCTTTCGCGTTGTGTATTCCAAAGATTCGCCGTTGTTCAGGTTAATGGTGTTCGTAATATCGTGTATGGCCATTACAGAAACGAGACAACCGCGGTGCACCTTTATGAAGTCGTCACCGAGATCTTTCTCAAGGTTAGTTAAAGGCATTCTGATTGCATAAACCTTTCCGCCCGAAATGTGGATTTGTGTGTTTTTGCCGACGACAAGAATATATAAAATTGCATGCGTGCTCAGTACAACCTTTTTTCGGTTTACGATAATTGTGATATGCTTGGTCTCTTGCATATTCGGTACCTCTTCACTGCCGAAAGATAGAATATACTGATAATTATGTACCATAATTTTTCGTTTGTCAATTTAAAAACAGTATGAAATAAAAAGTACAAAAGGTTAGCGTTACAACCGGTTTTGCAAATATTTTAACTTTTTTTCTTACAATGAAAACACCTGACTTGACATTGCGTCAAGTCAGGTGTTTTTTGGAGCGGGTGATGGGAATTGAACCCACACAGCCAGCTTGGAAGGCTGGAATTCTAACCATTGAACTACACCCGCATATGACGCTGACAATTTTAACAAAAATATACCGTTCTGTCAATATAAATCGACGAAAAAGTGTGTGAAAATTCTGCCAGCAATTCTACATTTCCGGCAGGATATACAACGGTATGGGATGCGTGCCATAGAAGCATTGCTGAAAAAGACTTGCAACACACCGCATAGTATTGTAAGATTATGCTATGCAAGTTATATGAAACTGTGGGGGATACATATGAACGATAAAAAAGGCATGCATGTATACACGGGACTGTGGGCGATAATCGCCGTGGCTTACGGATTGTGGATGTCCGTGTTTATGCGTTGGGACCAATATCCTTATATCGTACCGACAGATGCCGATATGGCACTGCCGTCCGAGGCGTTTATTGAAAAATTTGACGGTATGCTTTACGGGCCGATGTATCCGAATGCGGCGGCTTTTTGGCTTTGGGTTATCGGTTCAACGGCTTTGTTGTTCCTGTATGCATTTTTTATCCGAAAAATCCTTTTTGCCGAAAAGTTAAGCAAGGCAACAACCGTTTTCTGTGCAGTAAACCTTCTTGCAGGATGCGCATTTATTACTTGGTACGGTTTTTTAAGTTTTCCGGCGCAGTTTGGGAACATTTTAACCGATGTCACCGCGAGTATGCTGGGACTTCGCTATCCGTGGTATTTTAAGATATGGGGCGTACTTGCGTCCTTATCCATTTTTACAAACACGCTGTATATGTACCGAAAAAACAACTACCGCGGCAAAGCGGGCGTTGTTGTAACGTCACTCGGTTGTGCGGCAATTTTTGTAACCGTCAATGTGCCTTCGGCCGGCCTTGATTTGGTGATGACCGCGCGATGCTTAGGCCATTGGGCAACCGCTTTGATTTTTGCGTTTTTAGGCGCTGCCGGTGTTGTGATTTTCCTGTTCCATAAATGCAGAGAAAAGGATAAAAAGTATATTGTTGCAACTGTCATTTTTGTCGCTGTTCTTGCACTTATGCTGGTGCTTTTAGTCACCGTGGGCAAGAGTGCATTTATTGAAAATTTGCCGATGTGGGTAGCCTATGCGCTTTTATTTATTGTGAACTTTACCTCCTTTTTCGATAAAAATCAAAAGACCGATACGGCTTCAACCGCAGCAGAGCGGGAAAAGGCAGTGGCAAAATAACAGCGGATTTTGTATACCGCTGCTTCAGAATGAATATTAAAAAAGCGCGGGGGCGAGTGAGCAACCGCGCATTTTCTATATTGAAACGGGATAAAAATTTGTATGAACAAGCAGAATTTTCTTGACATTGTAAAAAGAAAGGTTTATATTAAAAACAAAGGTTTTAAAACATATGTTTTAGATTAAAAGGAAGTGAACAAATGCCGCCGAAGCAAAAATTTACGAAGGAAGAAATAATTTCCGCCGCTTTAAACCTTGTGCGCAAAGAGGGAGCAGAGGCTTTGACCGCCCGTTCTTTGGGCGACGCCCTTCAAAGCTCCGCCCGACCGATTTTCACCGTATTTGAAAATATGGCGCAAGTTCGTGACGAAGTGAAAAAAGCCGCCGAAGAGATTTATAATCAGTATATCCGCGAGGGGCTAAAAGAAAAGTATCCCTTTAAAGGCACGGGCAAGGCGTATGTCCGTATGGCACGGGAAGAACCGAATTTATTCCGTCTGCTCTTTATGACAGGCGCGCCGCAAGTGCCTAAAATGGACGATTTGATGCGGTATATAGATACTATCAGCACCTCTGTGACCGCCGCGGCAAAGGAAAGCTTTGAGGTTGACCGTGAAACGGCGCAGAAGCTGCACCACCATTTGTGGATTTACAGCCACGGTATCGCCGCTTTGCAGGCAACGGGTGTTTGCAATTTTACCGATGAAGAAACAGACGAAATGCTCACCGAGGTGGGGTTAAGCCTTATAAAACATATGAAGGAGTGAGTGACTTGCATATTATAGAAGTTGAAAATCTACAAAAATCTTTCGGGCAGGTGCGAGCCGTGGACGGTATTTCCTTTTCCGTGGAAAAAGGCAGTCTTTTTGCCTTTTTGGGATTAAACGGCGCAGGCAAAAGCACCACCATATCCATTATGACCTCCACCCTTGCCCGTGACGGCGGCAAGGTGACCATAGACGGGCTGGACATTGACCGTGACAGCGCAAAAATCAAAAGTAAAATCGGAATTGTATTTCAGGACTCGGTGCTGGACAGCGTTTTAAGCGGCAGAGACAACCTGAAAACCCGTGCAGGACTTTACGGCATTTACGGTAAGGACTATGACGAGCGCATAAAAAATTTGAGCGATTTGCTGGATTTACACGATTTTATCAAACGCCCTGTGGGTAAACTTTCAGGCGGTCAGCGCAGGCGGCTTGATGTTGCCCGCGCCCTGATTAACGATCCGAAAATCCTGATTTTAGACGAGCCTACAACGGGGCTTGACCCACGCTCCCGCAAAACGGTTTGGGAGGTTATTGACCGCTACCGCCGTGAAAAGGGGTTGACTGTTTTCCTCACCACCCACTATATGGAGGAGGCGGCAGAGGCGGATTATGTGGTTATTCTCGACAGCGGTAAAATTGCCGCCGAGGGTACGCCCAACGATTTGAAAAATCGCTATACAGGGGACTTTATCCGTTTGTATAACGGTGACAAAACGGCACTTTCAAAAAAAGGAATTGCGTTTTCCGAGGAAAACGGCTATTTGCAGATTGAAGCGGAAAATACCCGTGAAGCAAAGGAATTGATTTTGCAAAATCAGGAATTGTTCGATGATTTCGAGATTATCAAAGGCAAAATGGACGATGTATTTTTGTCTGCAACGGGTAAACAGTTAAAGGGGGAGAACGAATGAAAACGGTACTTTTGCTGACAGGGCGGAATATCCGCATCTATTTTAAGGATAAGGTGACCTTTTTCACCTCCCTGATTACCCCTGTTATTCTTTTGATTTTATACGTAACCTTTTTACGGAGCGTCTATGTGGACTCTCTGCTTGCAGGAATGCCCGAGGGAATTGAAATACCCGAAAAACTCATAAACGGCTTTACGGGCGGTTGGCTTGTGTCCTCCATTTTAGGCGTGTCTGCCGTAACGGTGGCGTTTTCCTCCAACAACATTATGGCAATGGATAAGGTGACAAAACGCATCAACGATTTTTATGTAACGCCTGTAAAGCGTGGACAACTGGCGGTTGCCTATTATTTTGCAAACTTTTTTACCACCTTGTTGGTTTGCCTGATTGCATTATGCGTTTCCCTTTTGTTCTTGGGCAAAACGGGCTGGTATTTGACCTTTCGGGATATACCCTATATTCTTTTAGATGTTTTGGGCTGTGTATTTTTCGGCACCTCTCTTGCGGCGTTTGTGGAGCAATTCGTCAGCACGCAGGGCGGTATCAGCGCCGTTTCCACCGCCGTTTCTTCCATGTACGGCTTTATCTGCGGGGCGTATATGCCTATTTCTCAGTTTGCAGGCGGTATTCAGAAATTTGTAAGCTTTGTGCCGGGCACTTACGGTACGGTGCTTTTGCGCAATCACTTTATGCATGGCGCAATCGCAGAGCTTACCAAAGATTTGCCCGCCGAAATGACAGAGGAACTTCGCAGAGCCTTTGACAACACCATTTTCTTTTTCGATAACGAGGTAAGCGTTGGGGCGCAGTATGCCGTTTTGTTCGGCTCGTCTGCCGTCATATTGCTTTTATATGTGCTCACAAGTTATTTACGGAAGAAAAAGAGATAAGCGTCGGCAAAACGGTTTTCCGCAGGGCTTTTTCACAGGCGCTGCGGATTTTTTTGTTGCTATAAACGGTAATTTGTGGTACAATGCTCGTACTTTGATTTTTACTTTGTTTTAGGAGATACAGATATGGAAACAGCAGAGAAAAAACAAATTGTTTTAAGTGCGATTCAACCAACGGGTACGCCCACACTCGGCAATTATCTCGGTGCATTAAAGAATTGGAAAACCATGTCAAACGATTATGAATGTTTTTACGCCGTGGCGGATTTGCATTCGATTACCGTGCGCCCCGAGCCTGCGCAACTGCGCCGTCGTACTTTGGAAATGTACGCCCTTTTGCTCGCAATCGGTCTTGACCCGGAGAAAAATACCGTGTTTGTGCAAAGCCATGTCAACGCGCACGCACAACTTGCGTGGATTTTGAACTGCTACACCCAATTCGGTGAAGCGGCGCGTATGACGCAGTTTAAAGATAAAAGCGAAAAACACCCCGAAAATGTCAATGTCGGCTTGTTTTCGTACCCGACGCTGATGGCGGCGGATATTTTGCTGTATCAAGCGGACTTTGTGCCCATCGGCGTGGACCAAAAACAGCACTTGGAAATCACGCGCGATATTGCCGAACGATTTAACGGGTTGTACGGCGATACCTTCAAACTGCCCGAACCGTTTATCGGCAAGGCGGGCGCGAAAATTATGTCTTTGCAAGAGCCGACCAAGAAAATGAGCAAATCCGATACCAATGTGAAAGCGTTTATTTCGATGCTTGACGATGCCGATACCATCACACGCAAAATCAAAAGTGCCGTGACGGATTCCGAAGCGCGCGTCTATTACGGTGAGGGGAAAGACGGCGTAAACAACTTAATGGGGATTTACGCTTGCTGTACGGGCAAGAGTTTTGACGAGATTACCGCTGAATTTGAGGGTAAAGGCTACGGTGATTTCAAAGCTGCGGTTGCTGAGGCGGTTGTCGAGGAGCTGCGTCCCGTAAAATCCGAATTTGACCGTTTAATTGCCGACAAAGCGTACTTGAATACTTGTATGCAACAAGGCGCCGAGAAAGCGTCCTATTTTGCCAACAAGACCTTGCGTAAAGCCATGAAAAAGGTCGGTTTTTACCAACTGTAATGCAAGAAAGAAGAATCATAAATGTCGATTGAACGTGTGCGCGATTATTTTGCGCAATATAATATGCAAGACCGTATACGGGAATTTGCCGTTTCCAGCGCAACGGTGGAATTGGCGGCGGAGGCTTTACACACCGACGCCGATCGAATTGCAAAAACGCTCTCCTTTCTGGTGGAGGACAAGCCCGTTTTGATTGTGACGGCGGGTGACGCCAAAATTGACAACCCGAAATTTAAAGCGCAATTTCACACAAAAGCGAAAATGCTCGGATACGATGAAGTGGAGCCGCTTATCGGGCACGCGGTCGGTGGGGTGTGTCCGTTCGGCGTGCGTGACGGGGTAGAGGTTTATTTGGATATTTCCTTGAAACGCTTTGAAACCGTTTTTCCTGCCTGCGGCAGTGCCAACAGCGCGATTGAACTGTCTATCCCTGAATTGGAGCAATACTCCGGCTTTGTTTCGTGGATTGATGTTTGCAAAGCGTGGGAATAACATTTTCGCTTGCTTTGAAGATGCTGCCTTTTTTCAGGCGGCATCTTTTTTTAAAATATCTTTGTAATTTTTTTGTAAAATTATTGACTTTTTTGCGTTTTTTCTCTATATTTGTACCATACCAATTAGGGGGAGCGTTTCGCGCTTCTCCAACTATATCTATCGGTTGGAAAGGGGCTGCATAATTGGAAAAAAACGCAGTGATTATTGATTTAAAGAACATCTCCGTCAGCTTTGACGGACAGCCGATTTTAAAGGATTTAAACCTTTATATCCGAGACGGTGAGTTTATTACACTGCTCGGGCCCTCCGGCTGTGGAAAAACCACGACACTTCGCATCATCGCGGGCTTTTTGGAGCCGGACAGCGGCGAAGTCATTTTTGAAGGAAAAGCAATCAATGGTGTGCCGGCCTACAAGCGCCAGGTGAACACCATTTTTCAGCGTTATGCTCTGTTTCCGCATTTGAATGTTTATGAAAATATTGCCTTTGGTTTAAAACAGCAAAAAAAATCCAAACAAGAAATTCGCTCTACGGTGGAGGAGATGCTCGCGCTTGTCAACCTGAAAGGCTTTGAAAAGCGAAATATCAATTCTCTTTCCGGTGGGCAGCAGCAGCGTGTTGCGATTGCGCGCGCTTTGGCGGTGAAACCGCGTGTCTTGCTGTTAGATGAGCCTTTGGGCGCTTTGGATTTGAAATTGCGTAAGGATATGCAGGTCGAACTCAAAAACATTCAAAAGAGATTGGGCATAACCTTTATTTATGTTACGCACGACCAAGAAGAAGCCCTGTCGATGTCCGACACAATCGTCGTCATGAATGCGGGCGAAATTCAGCAAATCGGCACCCCGACGGATATTTACAATGAGCCGAAAAATGCGTTTGTGGCGGATTTTATCGGGGAAAGTAATATTGTGGACGGCATTATGCACAGCGATTTCTCCGTAGAATTTCAAGGCATAAAGTTTCAATGTGTTGACAAAGGATTCGGGAAAGATGAACCTGTCGATGTGGTTGTTCGTCCCGAGGATGTCGATATTGTGGCGCCCGAAGACGGTATGCTCAAAGGCATTGTTACTTCCGTGACCTTTAAAGGCGTGCATTATGAAATCATTGTGGATATTGACGGCTTTAAATGGATGGTGCAGACAACGGAGTATTCCGCTGTCGGCGATAAAATCGGTATCTCCATTAAACCAGACGAAATCCAAGTGATGAAAAAGAGCGAATATTCCGGTCTTTACGGCGATTACAGTTCGTTCAGCGAGGAGTTTGACGAACTGTCCAATCCGTCGGTTGAAGCCGATGACGCGGGCGGCGAAACGGTGGAGGAATAAAAATGAAAAAAACTTCCTTCCTCTCCAAACTCATCAATGCGCCGTATATCGTTTGGTCGGTGTTGTTTATTGTTGCACCGATGATTATGGTGGTGTATTATGCATTTACCGACCGTTCCGGTGCTTTTACATGGAACAATATTACTGCCTTAACTGCGTATAAAGAAACCTTTGCCCGTTCTATCGGTTATGCCGTAGCGGCAACCGTAATCTGTTTGGTTTTAGCCTACCCGCTGGCTTATATTATGGCGCGGTCAAAAGCGTCTAAACAGCGAACGCTTATGATGCTTGTTATGCTGCCGATGTGGATGAATTTTTTAATCCGGACATATTCTTGGATTTCGATTTTATCCAACACGGGGATTATCAACAATTTACTCAAAGCCGTTGGATTGCCCACTGTACAAATGATTAACACGCCGGGCGCGGTGATTTTGGGTATGGTTTATAATTTTCTGCCGTATATGGTTTTGCCGATTTATTCCATTATGTCAAAACTTGATTACAGTCTGACGGAAGCGGCGCAAGACCTCGGTTGCAGCAGTACCTCTGTATTGCGGCGCGTGATTATGCCTTTGAGTATGCCCGGTGTTGTTTCCGGTATCACAATGGTGTTTGTGCCGTCTGTCAGTACCTTTTATATCAGCCAAAAACTCGGCGGCGGCAAGTTTCTGCTGGTCGGCGACTCGATTGAAATGCAGTTCCAATCGGCATACAACTACAATCTCGGCGCCTCTCTTTCTTTGGTGCTCATGCTGATGATTATTGTGTGTATGCTGGTGATGAATCGTTTTGCCGACGATGATGAGGAGGCGATTTTGATATGAAAAAAGCCGCTTCCAATCTGTATATCGGGCTGATTATGTTCTTTTTGTACGCGCCGATGCTTGTGATGATTGTGCTGTCTTTTAACGGTACGGCAAGCACAAGCGTGATGGAAGGTTTTTCGTTAAAGTGGTATCAACAGCTTTTGGGAGATAATGTTACTTTAACCGCGCTTTCCAACACCTTGCTTTTGGCTGTTTCGTCTTCACTCATTTCCGTGGTGCTCGGCACAATGGCGGCTGTGGGGATTCATACCATGAAAAAGAAATGGGTCAAAAATGCCGTGTTGACCGTTACCAATATCCCCATGATGAATCCG
Organism: Ruminococcus sp.; assembly: GCA_004555265.1. Classification (GTDB taxonomy): domain Bacteria; phylum Bacillota; class Clostridia; order Oscillospirales; family Acutalibacteraceae; genus Fimenecus. The sequence goes on along the minus strand of SFIQ01000001.1, from coordinate 172,797 downwards.
GAAATCGTCACAGGCGTTTCCATGATGTTGTTGTTTGTCTTTGTCGGCAGTTTTGTCAGTTCAAAAGACGCACTTGGATTTCCGACGCTGTTAATCGCGCATATCACATTTAATTTGCCGTATGTCATTTTATCTGTGCTTCCGAAACTGCGGCAAACCGACAAACATTTGTCAGAGGCTGCGCAGGATTTGGGTTGTACACCCGTCTCGGCGTTCTTTAAGGTCGTGTTGCCTAACATTTCTTCGGGCATCATAACAGGGCTTATCATGGCGTTTACGCTGTCTTTGGATGATTTTATTATCAGCTATTTTGTGACAGGACCAAAGTTTCAAACTCTGCCGATTGTGATTTTCTCGATGACCAAGAAAAAGGTAAAGCCGGATATGTACGCGCTTTCCACTTTGATATTTGTAACGGTGCTCGCCCTGCTGATTTTAATGAATGTGATGCAAGCGCGTGCGGAAAATAAACAGAAAAAGCAAATCGGAAATAAGGAGGACAAATCATGAAAAAATTTCTTTCTGTTTTGATGACGCTTGTATTGTTTGCGGGGATTTTGTGTTTCGCAGGTTGCGGCTCACAAAAAGTCGGCGCTTTGGATACAACCAAATTGGTCGGCAATTATGATGTGGAATCTCTCCGCGGTACGGAAATCAATGTTTATAACTGGGGCGAGTATATTTCCGACGGGGAAGACGGCGCGGTGAATGTCATTGCGGAATTTGAAAATTTGACAGGTATCACCGTAAATTATACCACTTACGCTTCCAATGAGGATATGTACTCAAAACTGAAAAGCGGCGGCGTCAGCTACGATGTGATTATTCCTTCCGACTATATGATTGAGCGTATGGTCAAAGAGGGAATGCTGCAAAAATTGGATTTTGCCAATATCCCGAACTATTCTTATATTGCGAACGAGTACAAAAACTTGTATTTCGACCCCGAAAATGCATACAGTGTACCCTATACCGGCGGTATGGTCGGCTTGATTTATAACACCACCATGGTGGATGAAGTGCCGGACAGTTGGAGCATTATGTGGGATGAGAAATACAGCGGACAAATTTTGACATTTAACAATTCCCGCGATGCTTTCGGCGTAGCGCAGTATTTGTTAGGGCAGTCTGTGAATACCACCGATGTTGCCGAGTGGGAAGCGGCGGCGCAAAAACTGAAAGAACAGAAACCGCTGATACAGTCTTATGTTATGGATGAAATTTTCACCAAAATGGAAAGCGGGGAAGCGGCAATTGCTCCGTATTATGCGGGGGATTTCCTGACGATGCAGGATGTCAATCCGGATTTGGCGTTTGTCTATCCGAAAGAGGGTACCAACATCTTTGTGGATTCCATGTGCATACCTGCTACCGCCAAGAATAAAGCCGCGGCGGAATTGTTTATCAATTTTATGTGCGAGCCGGAAATTTCGCTTGCCAATGCAGAGTATCTCTTCTACCTTTGCCCGAATACTGCTGTTTTGGCGGACGACCGCTATTCGTTAAAGGATAATGAAGTTTTATATCCGAAACAGACGGTTGAGGCAGAATATTTCCACAATCTCGACCAAGATACTTTGGATTTGCTTTCTCGCCTTTGGGAAGAAGTGAAACTTGCGTAACTATTGTACTTTGGATTGCAACAGATGCTCTCTTTTGGCATCTGTTGCAATATCTGTATGTGGGAGGCGTGCGTAATGCCGAATTTAGATTTACCGGAAATCTCGTATTTTGAACAAAAAAATGCCTTTACAGGCAGTTTAAAAGAGGATTTTCGTTTTCGAGTTTGTCGCGAAGAGGATATGCTTTCTGCCGCGGTGTGGCAAGAGGATATTTGCTTTGAACTTGCAGAAAACAAGGAAGGGCAGAGCTTTCCGCTGACAAACGACGGTTTGAAAAGTGCCGCTGCGTGGATATTGTCTTTGCTTCCGGCTTAAAACGGCTTCTATTGACAAAATCGGAAAAAAAGCGTAGAATAACTGCAATGTTTGCGCTATATGCGGACGATTCAGCAAAAGCAATCTCTTTTCGAGGATGACCTATGAAACTTCTAAAAAAATTTCAGAGAACAATCGTATTGCTTTTAAAACTGTGTTTGTTTGTCTCTCTGTTTGCCATTTTTTTCTTGATTTTCGGCAACCAAAATCCGTGGCTGTTGCGTTCTTCCAGAACCGCCGCCATTTGTATGCTGACCTTTGTTGTACTCGGCGGTGCGATGATGTCCGTTTACGGCGGGTATCGAATCGGGGAGTATAAAAGCAAGCCGATTATTCATTCGTTAACCCTTTCCGCTTTTATTACGGACATCATTACACATTTGCAGCTTTGCATTATGAACACTAACGCCAATAATAACGCAACCTTTCGGTATGAAAATCCGGAATTGTTGTTGTTGGTTATGCTGTTGCAATTTGTGGTGATTGTGTTTTTCGCCTATTTCGGCAACTTTGTATTTTTTTCCATTAATTCACCCGAAAAATGCTGTGTGATTACTTCCTCGAAATACGCGCTGAACAATATTGTGCCGAAAATTCGGAAGTATAAAAAGCAATATGTCATTACGGATATGATTTTGTATACGGATAACCGTTTGTTTGATATTGTCAATCGATGCGATACCGTATTTTTGTATGATGTACCGATGTCTACGCGTACCATGCTTGTTGAGTATTGCTACGCCAAAAATAAAAACATCTATTATAATTTTGAAATGTGTGATGTCGTGTCCTTGCGCAGTCGCACATCTATCTTAGACGACAAACCGTTGGTTGCTTCGCAAATCAAGGGGCTGACCGTGGAACAAAGCGTCGCAAAGCGTATTATGGATTTAGTGATTTCAACCGTTGGGCTGATTGTGACAAGTCCGCTGATGCTGATTTGCGCCGCCGCCATTAAGGCGGAAGACGGCGGCAAAGTGTTTTTCAAACAAAAGCGCGCCACCAAAGGCGGTAAGATTTTTGAAGTGTATAAATTCCGCACCATGAAAGAGGCGGGGTCTGTCAACCGTTCCGTCACCTCTGACGATGACCGTATTACCAAGGTCGGTAAATATCTGCGCAAATTCCGCATTGATGAATTGCCGCAGATTATCAATATTTTTAAGGGCGAAATGAGTGTCGTCGGGCCGCGTCCGGAAATGATTGAAAATGTGGACGCTTACACAAAAGCATTGCCGGAATTCAGTTACCGTTTGCGTGTAAAAGCGGGGTTAACCGGTTTTGCGCAAATCGCAGGAAAATATAATACATCGCCCAAAGACAAGCTTGTCATGGATTTAATGTATATTGAGCAGTACAGCATTTGGCTGGATATTAAACTGATTTTCCAAACACTGACGGTGTTTTTGAAGGCGTCCGACAGTACGGAGGCGTTTAAGACGGGTGAAGAATACGAATTTTTCTGTGCAGATGACTCGTCTTCCGAAACAACGGAAACGGGGATTGCAGAACAGGATTCTGCATCGAATACGGATACAAATACGGGTACACGGGAATAAATCATTGAAAGGGGCTGTAAAAAACTTTCGTTTTTTTACAGCCCCTTGTTGGGGATAGGAAAAAATGCGCAGAATGAACAAGCCGAGCGCAGACAACGCGTTTGCGTTGTCTGCGGCTACCCGACGGTGATTTAAGGCGTTTTTGGACGGTTGTTTCTTTCCAAATCAAAAATACGCCTTGTGTGATTGGGCTTTATGCGGTCTGCACTTTTTTTACATCCCCTTTTTTATCGAAAAAGGAGAATGTATGTTAGAAGCAGTAAATGTCGGTTTGCAGTATGGTGGGCGCGTATTGTTTGAGCATGTGAATTTGAAATTCACAAACGGAAATTGCTATGGGCTTATCGGCGCGAATGGCGCGGGTAAATCCACTTTTATGAAAATTTTGGCGAGCGAAATCGAGCCGAACAAGGGTGAGGTACGCAAAGGTCCAAATGAAAGAATGTCCGTTTTGCGGCAAGACCATTTTGCATTTGACCAATTCGATGTAATGCGCACGGTTTTGATGGGCAATGCGCGTTTGTGCGAGATTATTGACGAGAAAGAAATTCTATACAGCAAAGAGGAAATGAGCGAGGAGGAGGGTATCCGCCTTTGCGAATTGGAAGAGGAATTTTCCGAAATGGACGGTTGGAGTGCCGAAAGCGACGCGGAAATCTTGTTAAACGGGTTGGGCGTGCCCAACGATTTGCATTATGCACAAATGTCTGATTTAACGGGCGAGAATAAGGTGAAAGTCCTGTTGGCACAAGCACTGTTCGGCAATCCGGATATCTTGTTACTCGACGAGCCGACCAACCATTTGGATTTGGATGCCATTGCGTGGTTAGAAGAGTTCTTGCTGGATTTGGACAGCACGGTCATTGTCATTTCCCATGACCGCCATTTCTTAAACAAGGTCTGCACCCATACAGTAGACATCGACTACGGCAAAATCACGATGTTTGTCGGGAACTACGACTTTTGGTATGCATACACGCAAATGGCACAGCGCCAAATGCGGGAGCAGAATAAAAAGGCAGAAGCAAAAATCAAAGAATTGCAGGAGTTTATTCGCCGTTTCAGCGCGAATGCTTCCAAATCCAAGCAGGCAACAAGCCGTAAAAAATTGCTTGATTCCATTCAAGTGGAAGAATTGCCTGTTTCCTCCCGCCGTTTTCCGTATGTGGATTTTAAGCCTACGCGTAAAGTCGGCAACGAGGTGCTGACCGTCAGCGGAATTACCAAAACCATTAACGGCAAAAAAGTGCTCGACAATGTAAGTTTTACCATTCACCCGCGTGAAAAAGTAGCATTTATCGGCGCAGACGCGCTTGCAAAGACAACGCTGTTTAAAATTTTGTCAGGGGAGTTAGAGCCTGATGCGGGAACTTATAAATGGGGCGTAACCACTTCCGTCAGCTACTTGCCGACGGATAACGGTGCCTATTTTGACAACTGCGACTACGATTTGCTCGACTGGATTCGTGCATATTCGGATTTGATTTATGAATCCGACATTCGTTCATGGCTTGGCAGAATGCTGTTTTCGGGCGAAGAGGCCACGAAACAGGCGAAGGTGTTGTCGGGCGGGGAGCGCGTCCGCTGTATGCTGTGTAAGATGATGCTTTCGGGTGCAAATGTTTTGATTTTGGACGAACCGACCAACCATTTGGATTTGGAGTCCATTGCCTCGTTGAATGACGGTTTAATCCGCTATCCCGAAACGATTCTGTTCACTTCGCATGACCATCAGTTTGTCGAGACGGTTGCCGACCGTTTAATCAATGTTACACCCGGCGAATTTTACGATAAGCAGATTCGCTTTGACGAATATCTGTTGGAATTGCACGAAAAAGCAGATTAAATACATGCCTGCTGAAAGAAATGGCTTTCGGCAGGATTGTTTTATGATAAAATCTTGCGCATATGCAATCTTTATGGTAAACTTAAACAATTCAATCTACGGGGGAATGTTTATGCTCAAAAACGAAATACGGTCGCTACGGCAAAATATCAATCGTGCCACCTCCATTATGTTCCTTGTGCAGTTGTTCGGCGCGTTGGGGGCGGGGTTCTTTTTCGTTGTGCAGAATGTGCTTGGTATTCAGCATATTTTGGGCGCAACCGAGCCGCAAAACGAAAATATTTTGTGGTTTATTTTGTTTTGGGCAACCGATTTCTTTTTTGTGGTGATGGCGGTTGTGCTGTCCTATTTGATTGCAGGGCTACCGGCGATTGCGCCGGCGTTTGCTTTGAGTATTTACTTTGCCCATTTTGCGGGCACACCGATTTCGGGCGTTGAAACCTACAAGGCTTATTTTGCAACACCGCTGAATATGGGCGGCGGCACAAATATCGGCTATATGGGGTATCTTATTATGGCGGTATTTTTGGCGTATTGCATTAAATATTTGTTTATTGCTTGGCACAACTGTAAAGAATTTTTGGGCGGAAAACTCGACAATGCATTTGCGAAAAAACGCGCGGCCGGCAAAAAAATCCCCGAAACATTGACGGGTGTCGGTATTTTGGAACAAGTTGATTTGATTGTGCTTGTGTTAATTATGCCTGTGGTTTCCGCAGCATTGACCTTCTTGTTGATACATTACGGTATTGAAATTCCGTTCCAAGCGCTCGGCGAAGCGATGATTGCACCGCTTACTTCGCTTGCTGACCGTTCCGTTGTGCTTTGCGCATTGGTGATGGGCTTAATGGTCGGCTTTGATTTGATCGGACCTGTCTCGATGTCTGCATTCGCTGTCAGCATTGCCGCTTTCGCGGCTGGTGACGCGCGCTTGATGACGATTTACGGTGCGTGCTTTGTTACCGTGGGCTGGGTGCCGCTGATGAATGTGCTTTTGCAAAAAATCACGAAAAAGGGTGGCAACTGCGATGCGGACGACTTTAATTTTGCCGTCAGCGGTCCGATTAACGCATTTTTTGAAAATATTAAATTAACCGTTGCTTTTTCGATGCCCTATGCGTATCGCAGTCCCTTAACTGTCATTCCAGGGCTGATGCTCGGCTCTGCCGCAACGGGCGTTCTTACGGCGCTTTGCGGGATTGTCAATACGGCGTATTTAACAGAACTGCCGAAATACGGCAACGGCGAAACCTTCTCGGAAATGTTCGCACGCGGCGAAATGTATATTTCTTTTACCTTGCCGTTGCGTTCGGGCGATTGGCTGCATTGCCGTTTGCCGCTGTTCTTTATTATTTTGGGCGGGGCGCTTATCGGCGGCTTGTTTATGCTTCTGTTTAAAGAGCTTGCCTACCGTTCGCAGAAAAAGCACGGTACATATGTTTCGTGCGACGGTGATATTGTGTTGGAATTCCGTCATTATGCGCAAAAGCTGTGGATTCCCTTTAAGGCGCAACGCGGAAAACTGCCTGAAAACTATATGACAGCGGAAACAAACAACACGCAAGAATCCGAAACGGCGGATCTCGTGAAAAAAGACAGTTGAAATTTTTTCGCCTTGCGTGTATAATAAACAACGCTTACCAAATTGAAGGAATGAACAAAAGATGAAATTGGGGATTGTCGGGTTACCGAATGTCGGAAAAAGTACATTGTTTAACGCCATAACAAATGCCGGTGCGCAGTCTGCAAACTATGCGTTTTGCACGATTGAGCCGAATGTCGGTGTGGTGGCCGTGCCTGACAAGCGTCTCGACAAGCTTGCCGAAATGTATCACCCGCAAAAGCTGACGCCCGCAACCATTGAATTTGTGGATATTGCAGGTCTTGTCAAAGGTGCTTCTAAGGGAGAGGGTTTAGGCAACAAGTTCTTGTCGCACATTCGTGAGGTGGATGCCATTATCCATGTGGTGCGTTGCTTTGACGATGATGATATCATCCATGTCGAGGGCAGTGTTGACCCGCAGCGCGATATTGAAACCATCAATCTGGAACTGATTTTATCGGATATTGAGATTTTAGACCGCCGCATTGACCGCAGTAAAAAGGCGATGAAAGGCGACAAATCTTTACAAGCAGAGGTTGAATTCTTTGAACGCTTGCGCAAAGAACTCGAAAACGGCGTGAATGCGCGTGCTGTGGAAATGACCGACGAGGAAAAAGAAATGCTTTCTACCGTCGCTCTGCTTTCCTCTAAGCCCGTCATTTACGCTTGCAATATGAGTGAGAACGATTTCGCAAATTCCATTGCGGAAAATGCGCGTTACAAAGCCGTCTGCCAAATTGCCGCGGCGGAGGGCGCGGAGGTTTTGCCGATTTGTGCGGAGCTCGAAGCACAAATCGCGTCTCTTTCCAAAGAGGAAAAAGAAATGTTCCTTGCGGATTTGGGCATTGAACAGGGCGGTTTGGATTTGCTGATTCAGCGCTCCTATCATTTGTTGGGGTTGATTTCTTACTTAACCGCGGGCGAGCCTGAGGTGCGCGCTTGGACGATTACCAAAGGTACAAAAGCGCCGCAGGCGGCAGGGAAAATCCACAGCGATTTTGAACGCGGCTTTATTCGTGCCGAGGTGATTTCATTTGATGACCTGATGGCTTGCGGTACCATGCAGGCGGCAAAGGAAAAGGGTAAAATCCGTTCCGAAGGCAAAGACTATGTAATGCAGGACGGCGACATCGTGCTGTTCCGTTTCAATGTGTAAATGAAAATAAACTGTTTCATTCCGATGAAACAGTTTGATATGCGCTTGTAGCTCAGCTGGATAGAGCGTTAGACTCCGACTCTAAAGGCCGCTGGTTCGAATCCAGTCAAGCGCGCCAAGATTAAAATGTCGACATTTTCGAGTAATCGAAGATGTCGACATTTTCTTATACACAAATTATTTGGCAATACTTTTCTTACAGTCTGCGAATTTCTGTTGCAATCTTTCGGAATTTGGTGTAAAATATTCGGGATAATAGGGTAGGTGTGTATTTTGAGAAAATCCGAGCAATTTGTTGTCCCGTTTGAGGAATTTGATACCGAAGAACTGTCGGCGCCGAAGCAATGGAAATTTGTGTATGAGTGGCTGGATTCTTTGGTCTATGCTTTCTTAACCATATTGATTATTTTTACTTTCTGCTTCCGCATTGTCGGAGTCAGCGGGGAGTCTATGAAGCCCACGTTGCAAGACGGTGATTGGCTTGCCGTGCGTGCGATTAACACAAAAATCGAACGCGGGGATATTGTGGTGATTACCCAACCGAATTCCTTGAACGAGCCGTTGATTAAACGCGTAATTGCTTTCGGCGGGGATGAGGTCAATATTGACTTTGTCGAAGGCAAGGTGACCGTGAACGGCGAGGTGCTCAATGAGCCGTATATTTATGAGCCGACCAACCGTATGTCCAATGTGGCTTTTCCCATTACCGTACCCGAAGGGTGCGTCTTTGTAATGGGGGACAATCGCAACAATTCCTTAGACAGCCGATCGAAAACCGTTGGTTTTATTGATACCCGATACATATTGGGTGTGGCTGAATTCCGCTTTTATCCTTTCGGAGAATGGTCGTTAGAGAACTATGAATGAAAAAATAATTCGCAATATTTATGATTTTGCCTCCATATTGGTTTCTGCTGTTTTGGCGGTTTGCTTGATTTTCACCTTTGTTTTTAAAATTTCCGCCGTAGACGGTGATTCTATGAACAATACCCTCCGTAACGGGAACAAGGTACTGATTACTGCGCGGGATTGGACGGTCGAGCGCGGGGACATTGTTGTCATTTCCCAACCGAATGCGTTTAACAAGGTGCTGATTAAGCGCGTAATTGCGACCGAGGGCCAGACTGTTGAAATCAACGGAAAAACCCATCAGGTGATTGTGGACGGTGCGGTTTTAGACGAACCCTATATTGCAGAACCGGTGCTCGTCCAAGGGACTTGGAGTTATCCAGTGACGGTGCCCGAAGGCTGTGTCTTTGTGATGGGGGATAATCGCAACCGTTCTACCGACAGTCGCGACAGTGCCGTCGGTATGATTGATACCCGCTACATTGTCGGCGAAGCCGTTTACCGTATCGGCGACAGTCAGTTGCTGTTAAATCACGCGGAGTAACAGAGTATGGCAGATTCAATTAAGCAAACTGTGCAATGGTTCCCGGGGCATATGGCAAAAACACGGCGGCTGATTAAAGAATGCTTGCCGCAGGTAGATGCCGTAACCGAGGTGTTGGACGCACGCGTGCCCGAAAGCAGCCGCAATCCCGAACTCTCCGATTTAATCGGAGATAAACCGCGGATTGTACTGCTCAATAAATGCGATGTTGCCGATGACCGTGCAACAAAGCGGTGGATGGCGCATTATCAAAAGACCTGTGCCGCGGTTTTACCTGTGGACTGCAAAAGCGGCAAAGGTTTAAATCAATTTGTGCCGTTAATGCGTGAGGTCTTAAAAGAAAAAATCGAAAAAAATGAAGCACGCGGTATGGCCGGAAAGCCCTTGCGGATTATGGTCGTTGGGATTCCGAATACGGGAAAATCCTCTTTTATCAATAAAATGGCAGGGCGTAACCGCGCCGAGGTTGCCGACAAAGCGGGTGTTACACGCCACAACCGGTGGTTTGTGATTGGCAACGGGATGGAACTGCTCGACACGCCCGGCGTGCTGTGGCCGAAATTCGATGACCCGAAGGTGGGCGATAAATTGGCGTTTATCGGGTCTGTGAAGGATACGGTTGTCGATTGCGAAACTTTGGCGGTAAGGCTTTTGGAGATTATGCAGACCGAATACGCCGACCGCCTTGCGGAACGCTATAAAATCAGTGATTTTGCAGATATACAGCCGTGGGAACTGTTAGAGTTAATCGGGCGAAAGCGCGGTATGATTATCAAGGGCGGCGAAGTGGATTACACTCGTGTTTCCGTCATGCTGTTGGATGAATACCGCGGCGGCAAGCTCGGAAAAATCACGCTCGACAGAGTGGGTGACTGAATGGTAGATTTTTCGATTGAGAACGAATACGGAAATCAAGGATACAGCGTCATTTGCGGGGTAGATGAGGCGGGAAGAGGGCCGCTTGCAGGCCCTGTATATGCCGCTGCTGTCATTTTAAGCCCCGATACGGTGATCGAGGGCTTGAATGACTCCAAAAAACTGACCGAGAAAAAACGCGAGGCGCTTTTCCCTGTCATACAGGAAAAAGCGATTGCGTACGGTATCGGTTTTGCCACGGAATGCGAAATTGATGAAATCAATATATTAAATGCAACCTTTTTGGCAATGCGTCGTGCGGTGGAACAATTATCGGTAACACCGGATTTGCTGTTGATTGACGGCAACCAAAAGCCGAAAATCGGGGTGTGCCCGGAAGTGACTGTCATAAAGGGCGATGCAAAATCAATATCGATTGCGGCGGCTTCCGTGCTTGCCAAGGTCAGCCGTGACCGCTTTATGCTCGAGCTTGCCGAAATATATCCGCAGTATGCATTTGAAAAGCACAAAGGCTACGGCACAAAGCTCCATTATGAAAAACTTGCCGAATGCGGCATATCTCCCGTGCACCGCAAAACCTTTTTGAAAAAGATAATCGGAGAAAACGAGAATGAATAAGGCGAAAACCGGCTCGCGCGGCGAGGTGGAAGCGGCGCGCTATTTACGCGAAAACGGCTATCGGATTCTTGCGGCAAATTACCGTTGCCGTTTGGGCGAAATTGACATTATCGCCGAAAATGAAAAATATATTTGTTTTACCGAGGTAAAAACGCGTGCGGAAAACAGTCGCTTTGCGGCGGCAGACGCAGTTGATTTTCCCAAACGCAAAAAGCTGATTGCGGCGGCAAATTTGTTTTTGGCGCAGTATAACGGCAATAAACAACCGCGGTTTGACATTGTCGAGGTATATATGCACGGCGAGACAGTCCGCAAAATCCGCCTCATTAAAAATGCGTATAACGGAGAGGGTAAATGAGATTTTTTGATTTTCACTGTGATACCATCGGCGAGTGCTATCTGCAAAATAAGCATCTTGCAAGAAATGATTTGCATATTGATTTGCAAAAAAGCAGTTCGTTTGCATCCTACGGACAGGTGCTTGCCATATGGATTCCCGATGAAAAGCGGGGAGAGGCGGCGTTTACCTATTATCAAGCCGTGCGGGATTGTTTTTACGGGGAATGTGCCGAAAATGCAGAGAGAATTCTACCCTGTAAAACTGCGGCAGATATTGAAACGGCATTTTTTGCGCACAAGGTTGCCGCCGTTCTTGCCGTCGAGGGCGGCGCGGTGTTGGGCGGCGACCTCGAAAAGCTTGACGGGCTTTATCACGACGGTGTTCGTCTGATGACGCTGACTTGGAATGACACCAATGAAATAGGCAATGGCTGTTTTGCGGAAAACAAAGGCGGGCTTACCGATTTCGGCAAGCAAGTTGTGCAAAAAATGCAGAATATGCATATGCTTGTCGATGTTTCGCACTTAAACGAGCGTGGCTTTTACGATGTTGCAGAATACACCGAAAAGCCGTTCTTAGCCAGTCATTCCGACGCGGATATTGTAAACAATCCCTATGCAAAAGCACGCAATTTGACCGATGAACAAATTAAAATATTGACAGAACGAAACGGGCTTATCGGTATCAATTTATGCGCCGATTTTTTAGGAAACGATGGGCAAACCGGGGCGGATGCGGTTTTACGCCATATTTCACACTTTTTAAATTTGGGCGCAGAGAATATTTTGTCGTTCGGCTGTGACTATGACGGTTGTACCGTACACCCATCCTTGGACGGGATAGAGAATACTCCGTATCTTGCCGATTACCTTTTACAGCACGGTATTTCCGAAAAAACGCTGCAAAAGATTTTCTTTGAAAACGGATATAGATTTCTCATTGCAAATCTTTAAATCCTATGGTAAAATATGTTGAATTTTATGTTGGGAGTGTAACGTATGGTGTATACGAGTACAAGAGACAGCTCCGTGCGCGTTTCTGCGGCGGAGGCGATTGCGAAAGGCATTTCGGCGGACGGCGGTTTGTTCGTGCCGATGACCATTCCGACGCTGAACCTTGTGGATATTGAAAAATTGGCGCGTCTTGACTATATCGGGCGTGCAAAAGAGGTCTTAAAGCTCTACTTAACCGATTTTACCGATGATGAGCTTTCTATGTGTGTAGAGGGCGCTTATAAGGCGGAAAAATTCAGTTCGCCGCAGATTGCGCCGCTCTATGCGCTTAATGATACGGCGAATATTTTGGAACTTTGGAGAGGGCCTACCTGTGCATTTAAGGATATGGCATTGCAGCTTTTGCCGTATTTGCTGACAGTTTCCGCCAATAAAACGCTGAAAAACACAAAAATCGTGATTTTGGTCGCCACCTCCGGCGACACAGGCAAAGCCGCTTTGGAAGGCTTTAAGGATGTTCCGAATACCGAAATTTTGGTGTTTTACCCTGTGGACGGCGTCAGCCCCATGCAAAAATTGCAAATGACCACGCAAGAGGGGAATAATGTCAGCGTTTGTGCGATTGAGGGCAATTTTGACGATGCACAAAGCGGCGTGAAGTCCATTTTTACCAACCGTGAAATTGAACAGAAGTTCAAAGAAAATCATTTGGCATTTTCTTCGGCAAACTCCATTAACTGGGGCAGATTGGTACCGCAGATTGTTTACTATGTTTCGGCTTATTGCGATATGGTCAAATCCGAACGCTTAAAACTCGGTGCACCGATGAATGTGGTTGTGCCGACAGGCAATTTCGGCAATATTTTGGCGGCATATTATGCAAAGCAAATGGGTGTGCCTATCGGCAAACTGATTTGTGCTTCCAATGCGAATAATGTGTTGACCGACTTTTTAACCACGGGTACTTATAATAAAAACCGCCCGTTCTACTGCACCACTTCGCCGTCGATGGATATTTTGATTTCCAGCAATTTGGAGCGTTTGCTGTTTGCACTTTCCGAGCAGGATGCCGAACAGACCAAAGCCCTTATGGATCAGCTTGCCGCAAACGGCACCTATACCGTCAGTGAAAAAATTCAAAAATCTATTTCGGAATTGTTTGCGGCAGGGTATTGTGACGATACGGATACCAAGCGCACCATTCGTAAAATTTTTGACGAATACCATTATCTTTGCGATACGCATACGGCGGTTGCCGTCAATGTGTATGCGGCATATAAAATGAAAACGGGAGACAATACACCGACTGTGATTGCCTCTACCGCCAATCCGTACAAGTTCTCAAAGAGCGTATTAAGTGCATTGGAAAACAACATTCAGTCGCAGGACGAGTTCTCCATGGTGGAAGAATTGCATGAAAAATCCGGTGAACCCGTGCCGCCGCAACTTGCGACCTTGAAGGGGAAAACGCCGCGTTTTACCAAGGTTGCCGCCAAAGAGGATATGGCGCAGGTTGTATTTGAAATGCTCGGTATATAAAACGAAAAGAGAGTGGCAGTTTTACCACTCTCCTCGTTTTATTCGGCTGTTTCAGTTTTTCGCCTGGAATGTGCCGCACTCGGTTTCACTGCACTTGCAGGGTTCGTGGCTGCATTGGCAGCCGACCATAATTTCATCTGCGGTGCAGGTGGTTTTCCCTTCGTGATATACGCAGTTGCTGACGTTACATTTGATTTCGTTCATTTTGTTTGCCTCCTTTCAACCGTAGTTTTTGAGTTTTCATTGCATTTATGCATAAATGAGGTTATCAATAATGTCAATTTTTGCTATCGGAGATACGCATTTGTCCTTTTCAACGGACAAGCCAATGAATATCTTTAAAGGGTGGGACGATTATGTCGAGCGTCTCACAAAAAATTGGCATGCCTTGGTTGCGCCTTCGGATACGGTTGTCTTAATGGGCGATATTTCGTGGGCGATGTCATTGGAACAGGCAAAAGCGGATTTTGCGTATTTAGACGCTTTGCCCGGGCAAAAAATTATTTTAAAGGGCAATCATGATTATTGGTGGAACACGCGCCGTAAAATGGAAGCATTTTTTGAAAATAACGGCTTTTCTACCTTGCACATTTTGCATAACAATGCGTATCGCGTCGGCGGTTTCAGCATTTGCGGCACACGCGGTTGGTTTTATGACGATACACAAAGCGAGCCGGACAAGGTTATGCTTCGCGAGGTGCAGCGTTTGAAAACCTCCATTGATGCCGGGCGCGCACTCGGCGGTGAACCGATCGTATTTCTCCATTACCCGCCGATTTCCTTGACACAGCAATGCGCACCGTTTTTGGATTTACTGAAAGACGAACAAATTTCCCGTTGCTATTATGCCCATTTACACGGCGGCGCGGCGCATTTGGCGTTTCAGGACACATTTTATGGCACAAAATTTGCACTTTTATCGGGGGATTACCTGAAATTTTGTCCAAAAGTGATAGAAATAATAAAATCGTAAAAAAGGGTAGCATTTTTCAATGCATTCTGTTATAATAAGTAAGTTAATGCTTTACAATTCAGGAGGAATATGTAAATGAGTTTAAAATCATCCAACAAGGTCGAGACAAACACCTGGCAGCTGGAGATTGCGATTGACGGCGCTGCCTTTGAGGCGGCGGTGAATAAAGCTTATCTCAAGCAGAGAAAGAACATCACCGTTCACGGGTTCAGAAAAGGTAAAGCACCTCGTTCTTTCATCGAGAAAATGTACGGCGAAGGCGTTTTCTATGAAGACGCTTTGGAGATTTTATATCCCGACGCTGTCGAGGAGGCCATCAAAGAAGCCGGGCTTGAAATTGTGGACACGCCCTTCGATTTGGAAGTTCCCGAAATGGGCAAGGACGGCGTTGTCTTAAAGTTAAAAGTAACCGTCAAACCGGAAATCGAACTTGGCGAATACAAAGGCTTAAAAGCCACCAAGAAGTCCTGCAAGGTTTCCGCGGATGAAGTTAAAGCGGAACTCAACCGTATGCTGGAACAGAATGCGCGTATGGTTACTGTGGAAGACAGAGCCGTGAAAAAAGGTGACATCACCGTCATCGATTTTGATGGCTATGTAGACGGCGAGGCATTTGAAGGCGGCAAGGCGGAAGGCTATGAGCTGACCATCGGTTCCGGACAGTTTGTTCCGGGCTTTGAAGATCAGATTATCGGGCACAAAACCGGTGAGGAATTCGATGTCAATGTGAAATTCCCGAAGGACTACCACGAAGGGCTTGCTGATAAAGATGCCGTATTCAAAATCAAACTGCACGAAATCAAAGTGAAAGAGCTTCCTGCTTTGGATGATGAATTCGTTAAAGATGTCAGCGATAAAGATACCGTAGAGGAACTGAAAAAGAGCATCAAGGCTGACCTTGAAAAATCCAAAAAAGCAGAAGCGGATAACGAAGTGAACAATGCGTTGATGGAAATGGTTGCGGATGGCGTTAAAGCGGAAATCCCGCAGGCGATGATTGAAAAGAAAATCGACAGTAACATCGACGAGTTTGCGTACAGATTGCAAATGCAGGGCTTGGATTTGAAAACCTATTTGCAGTACACAGGTATGGATGTTGAAAAATTCCGTGAGGGTTATAAAGCCTCTGCCGAAAAACAGGTGAAGCTTGATTTGGCGATTGAAAAGATTATCGAAGTTGAGAAAATCACCGTTTTGGAAGAAGAGTTGGAAGCGGAATATAAGAAGTTTGCCGACGCATACAATATGGATATTGAAGCCGTGAAAAAGGCAGTTTCCGAAGAAGCCCTTACCAAAGACTTACAGGCGAAAAAGGCAATGGATTTCATCGTAGACAATGCAGTCGTTACCGAGGAAAAAGCCGCTGCGAAAAAGACCGCCGCGAAGAAGGATGACAAGGCAGAAGGGGAAAAGAAGCCTGCGGCAAAGAAAGCGGCGCCCAAGAAGGCTGCTGAGAAAAAACCGGCTGAGAAGAAAACGGCTGCTAAGAAAACCGCAAAAAAGGCAGAAACCGAAGAATAAGTGATTAACTCTTATTTTCTCTGTCAATACTGAATTCGGTCTTACTTTACGGTGGGCGCGCAGAACGCTTTCCGCAGTCTTGCGGAGGCTTTGCGCGTTTCACCGTTGAAATTTAGGAGGTATTATTTATGGCATTGGTTCCTTATGTTGTTGAACAGACCAGTCGTGGCGAGCGTTCGTACGATATTTATTCACGCTTGCTCAATGACCGCATCATTGTGCTTTCGGATGAAGTCAACGACGCAACAGCGAGCTTGGTCGTGGCACAGCTTTTGTACCTCGAAGGGCAGGATAATGAAAAAGACATCAGTTTGTATATCAACAGTCCCGGCGGCTCTGTGACCGCAGGTCTTGCGATTTATGACACAATGCAGTACATCAAATGTGATGTTTCCACCATTTGTATGGGTATGGCGGCAAGTATGGGGGCATTTTTGCTGTCGTCCGGTGCAAAGGGCAAGCGCTATGCTTTGCCGAACAGCGAAATTATGATTCATCAGCCCAGCGGCGGTGCGCAGGGGCAGGCAACCGAAATCGATATTGTTGCACGCCACATTTTGCGCACGCGTGAAAAACTCAATAAGATTTTGGCAGAAAATACCGGTAAACCGATTGAGCAGATTGCGCGCGATACCGAGCGCGACAACTTCCTGTCGGCGGAGGAAGCGCTGGATTACGGCTTGGTGGATAAGATTTTTTATAAACGATAAGAGCTTCTAAGGAGAACTTTTACTATGGCGAGAGATAACGACAGCAGAGAAAAAACCGTGCGTTGTTCTTTCTGCGGCAAATCTCAGGACGAAGTTGAAAAGCTGATTGCAGGCCCCGGCGTATGTATTTGCGATGAATGCATAGAGCTTTGTATGGAAATTGTGGAGGATGGCGCACCTGCCGCCCGCGGCAAAAGAAAGTCTGCCGCTAAGGCGGAAAAGGTTTTACCGAAGCCGCAGGAGATTAAGGCACACCTCGACGAATATGTCATCGGGCAGGATGATGCGAAGGTCGCGCTCAGCGTAGCGGTGTATAACCACTATAAGCGTATTTACTATGGCCAAAAGTCGGATGTTAATATCCAAAAAAGCAATGTGATTTTGTTAGGCCCTACGGGTGTCGGCAAAACCATGCTTGCGCAGACCTTGGCAGAGATTTTAGATGTTCCCTTCGCGATTGCAGATGCAACAACGCTGACAGAGGCGGGCTATGTCGGCGAAGATGTCGAAAATATTTTGTTGCGCCTGATACAGGCTGCGGATTTTGATGTGGAGCGTGCCGAAAAAGGCATTATCTATGTAGACGAAATCGACAAAATTGCGCGAAAGTCCGAAAATCCCTCTATTACGCGCGATGTCAGCGGTGAGGGCGTACAACAGGCACTGTTGAAAATTTTGGAGGGTACGGTTTCCAATGTGCCTCCGCAAGGTGGCAGAAAGCATCCGCAGCAGGAGTTCATTCAAATTGATACCACCAACATCCTTTTTATTTGCGGCGGTGCGTTTGACGGGATTGAAAAAATCGTAGAAAAGCGCACAGGTAATAAGGTGTTAGGCTTCGGCAGTGAATTGGTCTCTGCGGAGAAAACCGATGCGGATAAAATCTATTCAAAAGTGATTCCGCAGGATTTGGTGAAATACGGTTTAATTCCCGAGCTTGTCGGGCGTTTACCGGTCATTACCACACTCAATAACCTGAATCGCGACGCGTTAATTCAGATTCTTTCCGAGCCCAAAAATGCGCTCTTGAAGCAGTATGCGGCGTTGTTCCAAATGGACGGCGTCACGTTGGAATTCCAGCCCGATGCTCTGGAGGCGATTGCTGATTTAACGCTGGAAAAGAATACGGGTGCACGCGGACTTCGGGCGATTATGGAAAAAACACTGTTGCCGATTATGTATGAAATTCCGTCCAACACAACGGTTCACAAGGTGATTGTCACAAAGGGCTGTGTCATAAACGGTGAAAAACCGTTGACGGAAACATCCTCGGCCGGAAAAGTCTCCGGAGCGAAAACCCCGCGAGATGCCGGCTAACCCAAAAGATAGAAGGAGCTGTAAAATAACGAAAGTTTTTTACAGTATCCTTTTTCTTTTTGGCAATATTGCATTTCTTTATTTCTTATGCTATACTTTTTTTGTTAAAAAAGTATAGCGGAGGGATTGTATGGCAAAGAACACATCAAAACTCGGCGGGCGTATTTGGTTCAATGTAATTCTGTTTGGTTTTATGGGGCAAATTGCGTGGGCTGTTGAAAATATGCTGTTTAACACCTTCTTATATAATGCGATTTACAACGGCGCTTCCCAAATTGCGGTGGACCGTTCCATTGATGTGATGACAGCAATCAACTTGATGGTGGCGCTCAGCGCGCTTTGTGCAGTTGGCGCAACCTTTTTATTCGGAACTTGGAGTGATAAGGTTGGCAATCGCAAACGGTTTATTGCGTTCGGTTATATCCTGTGGGGGCTCACGACGGCAGTTTTCGGTGTGATTTCTCGGGATAACACGGCGTCTTTGTTTCATTTCACGGATGAAATTCAGATTTTAACCGTTACCGTTGCGATTGTGATTGTGATGGACTGTGTGATGTCATTTATCGGTTCCGGCGGCAATGATGCGGCGTTTAATGCGTGGGTTACGGATGTTTCTTCCACCCAAAACCGCGCAACGGTTGAAAGTGTTTTGGCCATTTTACCTTTGCTTGCAACTGCGGCGGTTATGGGGCTTGCAGGGGCTGTCAGCGGTATCGGTTACGATGTCTTTTTCCTCGTGCTCGGTGCGATTGTTACCGTTTGCGGTGTCATCGGTTTGGTATCATTGAAAGATGGCGAAATCCATACCGAGGTCAGCGAATCCTATTTGAAGGATTTGCTGTATGGCTTTAAGCCCTCGGTTGTCAAAGATAATAAACGCTTGTATTTGGCGCTCACGGCGTATTGCCTGTCTGCTACGGCGTTTCAAGTCTTTTTTCCGTATATATTCATCTATCTCGGGAATGTTTTAAATTTCAGCTTGAACAGCATTTTGTCGTCCTTAACACCGACAACCGTCATTTTGGCGGCGGTTGTTGTTATTGCCGCGATTGCTTTGCTTGTTTTCACCGGAAATTTGATGGACAAAATCGGCAAAGAGAAATTCTTGATTTTTTCGGTTCTGTTGTATGTGGCAGGGCTTGTCGCCGCAGGCTTTGCTGAGAATGTGGTGGTGTTTTTCGTCTGTGCCGTGCCCGCGCTGTTAGGTTGGGCGCTGTTCTCCATTGCCACCAACGCTTCGGTGCGTGACTTTATGCCTGCGGGGAAAGTCGGTGTGTTTCAGGGCATTCGTATGATTTTCTATGTATTGATTCCGATGATTGTCGGTCCGTTTATTGGGAATTTGGTATGTCGGGTTTCGTCGGTTACCTATACCAATGAATACGGTGTGGTCACATCGGCACCGGGCGCCGTAATGTTTTGGGCGTCCGCCGCAGTGGCAATTTTCATTTTAATTCCGGTTGTGATATTGAAAAAGAAATATCAGCCTGATACGAATATTTAAAACAATTTTTACGGGACTGCATTTTTTTGCAGTCCCGTTTTTTTATTTACCGATTTTACTTTTAAATCCGTACGGAATATGCTATACTATTCTTGTTTTATTACACGCGACGGGAGCTGACGGGATGCGCAAGAAAAAAGAACTTCGCTTTACAAGCGAAAAACAGGAAAAAACAAAGCGCTTTCGTGCGTTTATTGTCGCGTTTGTCGCTTTTGTTTTGGTGTTTGGCAGTGTGTCAACTTTAATTTTTATGAAATCATTAAATTTTGATTTGCAAAATCTGTTGCAATCGCCGGACGATGCGGACACAACCGCCGAAACAACCACCGAATCGGTTCTTCCCGTGGTTGTACGGGATTCCGCTGTGCTGTTGCTTTGCTGTGATACCGATAATCAACTTACATTGTTGGCCATTTTGCGCACCGATGCCGAAAAGAATGTACTGTCTGTGTGCGCTTTGGATACGAACACCCTCGCCGCTCCAAGCTCGGAGGCTGATTTTCAGACGATATTTGAAAAAAACGGTATGGCGGGCTTGAAAAATGCGGTTTCGTCTGCATACGGCATACAAATCGACCGATATATTAAGTTGACGGAAAGTAACTTAAAAAAGGCAATTTCAGCAGTGGGGGATATTTCGATGGAAATATTTGCACCGATTGCCTACCGCGGCGAAGATTTCAGTTTGTATTTAGATGCAGGTGTGCAAACGCTTACAGGAGATTTGTTCACGAAATATTTGCGCTATGCCGATGTAAACGGCAAAAGCCGGGCAACTGCCGCTTTGGTAGAAGATACCTTACAGTCTATGGCCACAAACAACCGCGAAAAACAATTCAACACATTGTTTAATCTTTCCGATACAGATTTTTCGATTGTGGATTTAACGGATACAAACGGTCTTGTCAATGTGTATATTGCATTGCGCGATTCCGTGACGGTTGAGCCGTTGCAAAGCGCGCAATAAGGAGACGGTATGAAAAAAGCCTGTATACTTTTGATTACGGCAATATTGATATGGCTCTTCATTCTTGTGAAGTGTGTGGATTTCCAAATGTGGATTCCAACGGATTTTTCACAGGCGGAGGAGCAGTTGACTTTTGACCCCCAAGAACGGGTGCTGTATTATTATTCGTCGTTATCTGCGGACGGAAAGATTGCATACAACCGCATTCTTGCACAGATTCGGAATCATCCGGATGAAATTGAAATTCCCGTTCTTTCAGAAGAAGAATTCCAAAAAATGTTTCAGGCGTTGTCCTATGACAATCCGGACTTACTGTGTATGCAAAATGAAAGCCAAATTGTAAAGCGCGGTGCAAAAGCCTATTTTGTACCACAGTATACTTGCGACCGTGAAACCTGTAACGCAAATGCCGCGGCGTTGGAATCGGCGGTGCAGGAAGTATTAAACGGTGTTCCGTCAAATGCCGATGTGTATGCAATCGAGTTGTATTTGCATGATGCGGTTTGTGCACGCTTGGTCTATGAAACTGCAGACGGCTCGGGGTATACAGCGTTTGACGCATTAGTCGGCGGTAGGGCGGTTTGCGAAGGGTACGCAAGGGCGTTCCAGCTTTTATTGAACCGTGTCGGTATTCAAAATTATCTGGTAACCGGAACAGGCATCAATGCCACAGGGGAATCCGAGGGACATATGTGGAACTTGGTCATTTTAGAAGGACAGCATTATTATGTAGATGCCACCTGGGACGATATGGATTCCGTTGCCATTGACCGATATAGCCATTCGTATTTTAATGTGTCAGATGCGGATGTACAAGGCAATCACCTGGATATGTCGCCGTCGGACAATCAATGTATTTATGAACAGTATAATTACTTTGTGTACGAGCATTTGTTGTTTGCGGAATACAATACCGCTGCCCGCGCGCGCATAGAGGACACGATGAAAAAGGCAGTGCAAAACGGTGAAAAAACATTTGAAATCCGTTTTACAAACAGCGAAATCTATGCAGAAGCATTTGCCGATTTAATTGATAACGGCGAGATTTACACTTTGGCGCAAAAGGCTGACCGCAGTTTTTTGAAAAAGTATTCTGATATTATGTATGTGCAAGATGCGCAAATGCTGACAATACAGTTTGCATTTGTATGAGATAAGGAGTAAAGGTTTATGGATAAGCAACGGATTGAAAATGCTGTCAGAGAGATTTTATCGGCAATCGGGGAAGACCCCGACCGCGAAGGGTTGCAGGAAACACCAAAGCGTGTGGCGAATATGTACGCAGAGATTTTTGCGGGGATGGAGGATGACCCGAAACGGCACTTGAAAATATTTAACGAATCCAACAATGACGAAATGGTTGTTGTACGCGATATTCCGATGTATTCTATGTGCGAGCATCATTTATTGCCGTTTGTCGGCAAAGCGCATATTGCCTATATTCCGTCCGACGGCAAGGTGATCGGGCTGTCAAAACTTGCGAGAATTGTTGACAGTTTTTCAAAGAAACCGCAGCTGCAAGAACGGTTGACCTCACAGATTGCCGATTTTTTAGAGGAGAATTTGTCGCCGAAGGGGATTGCTGTGGTCATTGAGGCAGAGCATCTTTGTATGACGATGCGCGGTGCACGCGCTGCAGGGGCAAAAACGCAGACCTCGGCTTTGCGCGGGATTATGCGAAAGGACGCGCGCACGCGCGCGGAGGCAATGTCGCTGTTGCGGGGGGATTAAAATGTACTATTTTCAAGGAAACGGTTTTTCGTTCCCGCTAAATACCCGAACCTATATTATGGGAATTTTGAATGTGACACCGGACTCTTTTTTTGACGGCGGAAAATGGAATTCTCCGCAAGTTGCATTGGAACACGCACTCGAAATGGAAAAAGACGGCGCGGATTTGTTGGATATCGGCGCACAGTCAACGCGACCGGGGCACACCCCGCTTACGGACGCACAGGAGTTGCACGTGCTCCAACAGTTTTTGCCGTTGATTGCAAAGCGCGTGAAAATTCCGATTTCCGTGGATACATTCTACCCGCTTGTTGCGGAATATGCCTTGCAAAACGGCGCGCAGATCGTGAATGATGTCAGCGGCGTATTTTCTGAGCGAATGGCAGATGTCGTACGTCGGTATCGCGCAGGGTGGATTGTCATGCACAGCGGCAACAGCGATTCGGATACCGTCGCAGAATATCCGAACGGCGTAACGCAAGATGTGCTTTCCTTTTTTGACCGTATGCAGAAAAAATGCGCATCGTGCGGTATATCGGCAGAACAGATTTGCTTTGATATGGGTATCGGTTTCGGGAAAAGCCATGCGGACAATTTAGAGTTGATACGCAATATTTCTACATTAAAGCAGAAAGACCGTGCCTTGCTGACGGCACTTTCCTGCAAGCGCGTGGTGGCAAACGAAACCGCGGCCGATGGAGAAGACCGCCTATACGGAACGCTTGCGGCAGATACGCTTGCCATAGCCGGCGGAACAGATTTTATTCGCGTACACCATGTGCGCGCGGCTGCTTTGGCGGCGAAAATGACGGACGCGTTAGTGAGGGAGCAAAAAAATGGATAAAATCATCATCAAAGGCTTAAAACTATACGCTTATCACGGCGTAAATCCCGAGGAAAAAGCAGAAGGACAGATGTTTATTTTAGATATTACCTGTTTCGTTTCCCTATGTGTGCCGTGTAAAACCGATTGTGTTGACGATACGGTCAGTTATGCGAAAATTTTAAAAACAGCGCGTGCGGCATTTCTTGCGGATAAATTCGATTTGTTGGAAAAGGCGGCAGAAAGCGTTGCGACGGCAGTACTCGGGCAATTCGCGGCAGTACAAGCGGTTACGGTTTGCGTAAAAAAGCCACAGGCACCGATTAAAGCGGATTTTGACTATGTCGCAGTAGAAATCAACAGAGAACGCGTATCAGATACGACAGGGGAGACGGCGGAATGAAATCGGTAATAGGACTTGGTACCAATATCGGCGACCGTTTGCAAAATTTAGAAGCCGCGCTGACGGCTTTGGAGCTTCTGCCGAATACGGAAATCTTAAAGAAGTCTTCGGTCTATGAAACGAAACCGTATGGGTATACAGAACAAGCCGACTTTTTGAATATGGCGGTAGAAATAAACACGGTTTTCCCGCCGGACGGTTTGTTGGGGGCTTGCCTTGGAATTGAAGCCGCGCTCGGCAGAGTGCGTCTGTTTAAAGACGGTCCGCGCATTATTGATTTAGATGTTTTGTTAGCGGAACACTTTTCAAGCGATACCTCGTTTTTACGCGTTCCGCATCCGGAAATTCAAAATCGTTCTTTTGTGTTGCAACCATTGCATGATTTGTTCCCGTCGGGTGTAGCATACGATTATGATTTTTCAGATGCATATCAACAATGTGACTTGTCCGATATTCAACTGTATAAACCGTAAATAAAAGGGCTGTAAAAAACTTTCGTTTTTTACAGCCCCTATTCTGTATCTTTTTGTTGGTTGTATCAATAGTTAATGTAACGGGTTGTGATTAAGTCCTCTAACTGTGAAACGGACCATTTAATCATTAAGTCGCTTTCGTTAATTTTATAGGTTTCGCCATTGACAATCTCGTCATCAAATGCAGACAGTGCATCACTTGCCAATGTGGAGCGAACCGTCGATTTCCAAGTTTCTTCGTTGTCGTTTCCGACATAATACATAACATGATACCCGTAGTTTGTTTCGATAATGCCGCTGTCACCGGGCTTTCTGTTCGGGTCAAAGCACCAATCATTGAAAGCGGTTACCATATCGCCGACATGCACATCTTCATAAAGACCGCCGTTGGTGTTGGAGCCGGTGTCATCGCTATTGTTATTTGCAAGTGTTGCAAAATTCTCTTCCGTCGGGTTTTCTAAGAATTGATTATAGATAGCCTGCGCTTGCTGATAATACGCTTCTTTTTCCGCTGAGGTCAATGCAACGGTGTTGCCGCTTTCGTCCGTGGTGGTGTCAAACTGAATTAAAATATGGCGTACATCAACAGGCTTTGACATATCTTTATGCGGCAGAACAGCCATATACAGCACAGCGTATCCTTTTGAAGTTTCCACTACCGTGACATCACCGACAGCGCGTTCCGCGGCATATGCCCAATCGCTGGCGGCCTGGCTGAATGAAGATGCGAGAGTTGTACCGGTCACATCCTCTAATTTAACCGAAGCCTCCGTCGCGGTGGAATTATATGCTTTTGCTTGTTCTAACAGGGTTTCTGCACTGTTGACTTTTGCGGCATAGCCTTCTGCCTTCGTTTTTGCATCAGCCATAGCGGCTTCGGTCGCGGCTGTCTTTTCGTCGTCTGTAGCATCATCCGCAATCGCGGAAGTATCGGCAGAGACCACAAAGCCGTTCAGCGTCACCAATGCATACTCTGCGGGATTTGCAGTATATTCTTCTTCAATTTGCGCATCGGTAACACCGGTTTCCACATCTTCCTGTTTCTGCTGCGCATACTTATACGCGAGCTGTCTTTCTTCCATTACTTCACGCAACAGCTTTTCATTGACGCCTTTACCGTAAATTTTGGTTAAATAGCGATTTAAGGAATAGTCGTTGGATTCGGCAGAAGAACGGATGGATTCGATTTGTTCGTCAATGTCCGCAAGCTCGTCTTCATCCAAGGTCATGCCGGCTTCATTTGCAAGTTTGGCATATGCCAAATAGGTTTGCAGATATTTCAAGGATTGCAAACGGAAATAATCCGCCCAAGTGGCACTTTCCCCGTCAAAATCTTCCAAGGTGCCGGGGTACTCCTGCTCCATCGGGGTTTTACTGCTGTCATAGCCGGTATACATTGCGCCGTACCCGGAGCCGTATTGCGAATCATACGACTGGGATTGGTTGTATGTATTTAAATACAAATCCATATAATAGAAATTGTATTTGGCAATGGTGACTCTTTCGTCGCCGATTTTTGCCGCAGTCAGCACTTTTTGCGGGATGCCAAAGAAGTTGAATATTCCGTAAACAGCCGCAAGGCAAACTACAACGGCAAGTACCATGGCAATAACTTTGCCGATGGCCTTTTTCGCCTTGGTCATCTGCGGACTTTTTTTGGCGTTTTTCTTCGCCGCGTTTTCCATGCGCTTTTTACGCTCTTCGCGGTAAAGCTCAGCCTGGCTTTTTTCGACTTGGTTGTTTTCCATTCAGAATTCATCCTTTGTTTGTTGATTTTCAGCCTGCGGAAATCCGCAATGCGTTTAAACATATCTATTTTATACTATTTCCGAAAAAGTTACAAGCACTATTTTTATAAAATCAGCAAAACTGCCGAATAATTTACATTTTGTTTATGAATTTCTTACTGCCTTTTCAAAATGATTGCAATTTTCAGCCGATTTTTGTATACTGAATACGGAGGAAGATGCTTTTGAATACAGTAAATAACAAAAACCGTGACGAATTGCAAGAAGACTTTTTACGCACAAGAAAAAACTTTCGTCGAACCTTTCTTTTGTCCTGCGTTTTGTATTTTATTCTTTTTGTGGTATTTTTAGGTATTTTAAGCTGGTTTTACACAAATTTTGGAATTTGGTCAGCCTCGATTCTCAAAGAGTATTTGGGGCTTGGGTCTGAGGCTTGGGCATATTTTTTAGCCGGCCCCTGCATTGTTTTAGCCCCTGTGCTGATTCGGACACACAACAAAGCTCGAACCGAATATAAAAATCTTGTGCTGTATCCGGCATTGCAAAGAACATTCGGAAAGAACCTGCAAGTTCTTCCCAACGGGCGTATGGAGCGTAGTGTACTGCAAGCGGCGCATATTTTACAAGAGGGCGAAAAGTATCAGGCAAATGATTTAATGGTTGGGAAGTATCGCGAGTGCCCGTTTCGGTTTTGCGATTTCGGCAAACGCCGTTTTCATGGGCAAGTTTTTGCCTTGGAATGCAAGCAAATTTTTCCGCAACGCCTTTGCTTGGTGCAAAAAGGGTTTCACAGAGCGGTTTTGCCGCCGAATGTTGCAAAACGGATGAAAACGGGGGATGAAGTGTTTGATGCCGTCTTTTCCTGTTTCGCAGTGGAAACGGCACAGGAACAAATTGTTTTAACGGAAAAAATACGGAATGTTTTACGGCTGATTGCTGAAATGGCCGATGAAAAGTGTATGATTTCTTTGAGCGGGGATATGTTGTATTTGGTTTTGCAAGAAAAACGAGATTCGTTTGAGCCGCCGCTGTTTCGCCCGTGTAATTTAGAAAAAGAAATGCAAGTTGCCTGTGAACAGCTTCAAAGCATCGTTGCTTTGTTGGATTGCCTTACGACGGATACATTTCAAAAAGCATAGCGGTATTATTCCGATAATTCCAACCATTCGTTTTCTTTACATTCCACGGTGACTTCCAAATCTTCAATTTGTGCAAGCAGTTCGGAAAGACGCACATAGTTGTCTGCGACTTCCGGCAAATCACATTCTGCTTTTAATGCGTTCAGTTGTATATATATTTCTTCAATTTCTTTTTGCAATGCGGCAAGGCGGGCGCGGCGTTTTCGCTCCTCCGCCTTGTTCTTTTTATTCAGCGTATAGAGCTGTTTTTGTGCGGAGTCTTCCTTTGCGTCGCTCGACTCGCTTACAATGCTTTGCGCACTTTCATTTTCTTTTGCAAGACAGTATTGTGCATATCCGCCCGTATATGCGCGGATGCCGTTCGGGAACAGTTCGAGCATTTTATTTGGAACGCGGCTTAAAAAGTAGCGGTCATGCGATACGGTCAACAGGGTGCCCGTGTATTCTTGCAAAGCGCTGTCTAAGGCTTCTTTTGCCGTGTAATCCAAATGGTTGGTCGGTTCGTCCAAAATTAGGAAATTACTGCGCTCAAACATAATGATACAAAATGCAACCTTTGCGCGGTTGGCACCGGAAAGTTCGCGTATGCGCTTGAAAACGGCGTCCTCCTCAATCAATAACCTACCGAGCGCACTGCGAATTTCCAAATCGGTTTTCCCGGGAAAACGGCGATGAACTGCCTCAATAACCGTGTCATTCAGGTTCAAATCGGCAAGTTCTTGGTCAAAATAGGAGATTTTGACATTACCGCCGATGCGGATTTTGCCCGAATAGGGGAGTTTGCGTAAAATTGCTTTTAAAAGAGAGGTCTTTCCGACGCCGTTTTGCCCGACAATGGCGATTTTGTCCCCTTGGTTTACCGTAAACGATACGCCGTCATACAGTTGCTTGCCGGTTTGCGAATTGCCTACAAAAACCCCGACATTTTCCAGCGTCAATACCGACTTAAACGGCTCGTAATCATATGAGAACTGAAATTTTGCCGTCTTTTGCCGCGGATTCGGCTTTGCGGCCAACTCCATTTTTTCCAGCGCCTTTACCCGCGACCCGACGCTGTTGGTACTGCTGGATTTTGCTAAATTCCTGCGCACATACTCGCGCATTGCCGTCAATTCCTCTTGCTGTTTTTTATATTCTTTTTCAAGCCTGCGGACGCGCTCTTCCTTTTGCTGTAAAAAAGCAGAGTATCCGCCCTTGTAGCGCACAAGTTCGCCGCGTTCCAATTCGCAGATGTCATTGGCAACTTTATCTAAGAAAAAACGGTCATGCGATACAACGACGACCGCACCTTTATAATTCTGTAAATACTCTTCTAACCAAGCAAGCATGGAAAAATCCAAATGGTTGGTCGGCTCGTCCAAAATCAACAACTCCGGATTTTGCAAAAGCACCTTTGCCATGGCAAATCGGATTTTTTCTCCGCCGCTTAATGTCTTGACTTTACCGTTTAAATCAAAAGCGCCGAATCCCAAGCCGTTTAAAACGATTTGAATGCGCACATCGGCATGGTATCCGTCAGCGGCGGTATAAGCGCCGGACAGCATTTCGTATTTTTCCGTCAGCGCCGTATACTGTTCGGTGTTCGGCTCGACAGATGCCAATTCCTGTGACAGAATTTCCAAATCGGCACGCATTTCGTATACGGACGAAAGCGCGGATTGAATTTCTTCCTGTAAGGTGTTCTCCGTGTTTAAAGCTTCGTTTTGCTTCAAATATCCAATAGACAAATTGCGCTTGACGCTGTATTCGCCCGCATCATACGGCAACTCGCCGCTGATGATATTGAGCAAAGTGGTTTTCCCGACGCCGTTTATGCCTAAAAGCCCGATTCGGTCCTTTGCCGAAATCGTTAAATCAATGTTTTTTAAGACAACTTCATCGGAAAAACTTTTTTGAATTTGATGTAAGGAAATCAGCATGTTCAAAAACTCCAAAAAAACAAACGGGGCAGGTGTGCTGCCCCGCACCTTATTTAATTAAGCGTTCTACATCCTCATTCCGTCCGAGCACCATCAGGATTTCATCCGCTGTAAACACATGGTCGGGGTGCGGCAGGGGAAGGATTGTTTCGCCGACTTTAATCGCCAAAATGCTGATATTGTATTTGGAACGGACATTTTTTTGCAAAATGGATTTCCCAATCCAACTCTTCGGAACGCTGATTTCATAAATCGAGAAATCTTTGTTTAATTCAATATAATTAAAAATGCTGTCCGAGCCGAATTTGACCGCTAAGCGTTCGGCAGTTTCTTTTTCGGTGTAAATGACTTCATCTGCACCGTTGCGCAGCAAAAATTTGGCATGCACGTCGCGGCTGGCGCGCGACAAAATATAATTTGCACCCAAATCTTTAAGCAGGGCGGTGGTTTCCAGGGAATTTTGGAAATTGTCACCGATGGTGACGACGCATAAATCGTAATTGTCTATGCCGAGGGAGTCTAAAAACATTTCATCCGTGGCGTCGCCGATTTGCGCATTGGTTACATACGGCAGAACAATATTGACGCGGTCTTCTAAAATATCCACTGCCATGACATCGTTGCCCTGTTCATAAAACTTTTGCGCCATATGGCGGCCGAATCTGCCAAGACCGATAATTAAAATCGATTTCATAATACAATCTCCTTAACCGATGGTAATATTTTCAACGGGATATTTAGACGGTGTAGCGCTCTGCTGGTCGTGGAATGCAAGCAAAATGGTCAGCCCGCCAACGCGCCCGAAGAACATTAACACCATTAAAACCAAATGAGACGCCGTGCTGAGACCTGCGGTAATTCCGAGTGACAGTCCTACCGTACCGATCGCAGAGGCGGTTTCAAACAAGGCTTCTTTTACAGATACGCTGTCAAAAGCGCAAATTAACATGGCACAACCGAAAAACAGAAGCGTATATAACGCAGTAACGGAAATGATTTGCAACAGCACATTATCGCCGATTCTGCGGCGAAAACAAGAGATGTTTTTCCGCTTTTTAAATATGGAAGCCAAGCTCGCCACAAGCATGGCGAGCGTCGTCGTCTTTAAGCCGCCGGCGGTGGAACTCGGCGAACCGCCGATAATCATCAGAAAAATCATACATAGAACGGTGGCGTCGGAAAGCGCCGTTAAATCGGCGGTATTAAAGCCTGCCGTTCTTGTTGTGACGGTTTGGAACAGACAAGACAGCAAATAGGTCAGCGGCGCACCCGAAAAATTCGGATTGTTGCGTTCCGTCAACAGCATAAATAAAAACGGGAAGACAATCAAAGCGGCGGTTGTGACCAAAACAACCTTTGTATGCAGTTTGTAGCGGCGAAAACGAAACTTGTTGATTTTTAAATCCGACCAAACGAAAAAGCCGATACCGCCGATGATGATTAGAGTCATAACAACCAAGTTTACCAACGGATCTGCGGCATACTGCGTCAGTGAGGAAAACGCGCCGTTGCCACCCATCAAATCAAAACCTGCATTGCAAAATGCCGAAACGGCATGAAATACGGCAAAATAAAGCCCTTTCCAAAAGCCGTATTGCGGACAAAATCGCATTGCCAAGAAAACTGCACCGCTGATTTCAAAAACGGCTGTACCGATTAAAATAAATCTCGTCATACGCACAATACCGCCAACCTGTGAGGCGTTGACGGATTCCTGCAAGGTGTACCGACTGTGCAACCCGATTTTATGCTTCGTCAGCGTTAAAGCAGAAATGGCAAGCGTCATAAATCCGATACCGCCGACTTGAATCATCAGCAAAATGATTAACTGTCCAAATACAGACCAATAGGTATATGTATCAAACACCACCAAACCGGTCACGCAAGTCGCAGAGGTGGCGGTAAACAATGCGTCAAAAAAATTGGTCCAATGTCCGTTGCGGGCGGAAATCGGCAGACAAAGCAAGACCGCACCAAGCAGAATGATGCAGCAATAGCCCAAAATGATGGTGCGCAAAGGGGATAATCTAAATTTTTTTGCATTTTTTTTCATCACAGTGTCCCGTATTCATAAAATATCAGCAGTATTATAGTACATGTCGAAGCAAAAAGGAAGCGTTTTTCAAAATTTTTTCTGTGTGTCGAAACGGTTGCGCAGGTACCGATACGCTGCTACAATCATGCGCATTCCGGAAGAAACCACCACAATACCCGCTGTGATGCAAAGCGCGATTTGCAAGGTGTATATCGCGGCATTTCCGAATAATTGCCAATCCGTATTCAATGCAAATTTCATCGTGCTGTACAGCGCGCCGCCCGGAATCATCGGGATAAAACCCGGTACAAGGTAAGATGTAGTCGGCGTCTTTTTTATTCTGGCAAAAATTTCAGCATAAACGGTTACAAAGGCGGCGGCGAAAAAATACCGTAACGGTTCACTTGTAAACCAAAGCCCGAGCAGTAAAAATAAGCCCCAAGAGAGCATTCCGCCGAGTGCGGCGATCAACAACTTGGTTCGCCGTAAATTGAATAAAACGGAGAAACCGAGCGACCCGAGAAAGGCGGTCACAATTTGTGTTATAATTTCCATCGTACTCATTCTATCAGCCCCCCAAACAACAGCGCGGCAAGGATATATCCTGCGGCAATGCCGATGGCAATGACAACCGCTTCGCAAAAACGAAGAATCCCTGCCATAATATCGCCGCTGATGATGTCCCGAATGGAATTTGTCATGGCAATACCCGGTATGAGCAGCATAATATTGCCGATAATAATTTTGTCGGCATGCTGACCAAAGCCGAAGGCAACGCAAAGAAAGGTGAGCGCACACAAAATAAATGAGGACACCACATTGGCGAACACCATATTTACCTGTGTGCGGTCAATGCAATAGACCACGGCTTTGAGTAAAGCGCCGAGCAATGCGGCGGCGACGGCATCTAATAGATTTCCGCCGAAAAACAGGGTGAACGAGCCGGCAATCAGCGCGAAGGCAACACACTCTATCCAAAACGGGTAGCGTTCTGCGCTATCAATCCGTTGTATTTCGCTGAGGATATATTGCAACGCAGGCTTATCGGCACAAATCTTTCTGGACAACGCGTTTAAACTGTGTAATTTGTCTAAATTGGTTGTATATTTGTGTATGCGTCTTGTTTGGGTTAGGGTTTGTCCTTGCGCATCGGTCACTGTTGCAATAATGCTGGAAGTTATCGTAAAAACATCGGCGCGTTTCACATCATATGTCATTAAGATGCGTTGTACGGAATCTTCCACACGGCTGATTTCCGCACCGCTTATCAGCATTCTTTCGCCGATATCTAACGACATACTGAGCAATTCCTCGGTTTTCAATTCAAACACACCTCCTGCAAAACATAATACTACCATAAATTGTTCGGAATATCCATTCCTTTTTGCAGAATTTATTAAATTTAATGTTTTTGTACGAAGCACTTTTCATTTTGTGAAAACAATGTTATAATAAATAAAATCATTTGTAATAGCAAAGGAGAAAACTATGAAACAGTATGATTATTTAATTGTCGGCTGTGGTTTGTTCGGCGCTGTATTTGCCCATGAGGCGCAAAAAAAAGGCAAAAGTGTGCTGTTTATCGAAAAAAGAAATCATATCGGCGGCAATATCTACTGCGAATTGCAAGAGGATATTTTGGTGCATAAATACGGCGCGCATATATTCCATACAAGCAACAAGCGCGTGTGGGAGTATGTCAATCAGTTTGTGGAATTCAATAATTTCATCAATGCGCCGATCGCAAATTATAAAGGCGAGATTTACAATTTGCCGTTTAATATGAACACATTCAGCAAAATGTTTCAAATTTCCACGCCGCAACAAGCGCAAGAGATTATTGAAGCACAGCGCGGCGAAATCAAAGGCGAGCCGCAGAATTTGGAAGAACAGGCCATCAGTCTTGTCGGCAGAGAGGTCTACACAAAGCTGATTAAGGGGTATACCGAAAAGCAATGGGGACGCGACTGTAAGGATTTGCCTGCGTTTATTATCAAACGCTTGCCTGTGCGCTATACCTATAATAATAATTATTTTAATGACCGTTACCAGGGTATTCCGGTTGAAGGATATACGGCTTTGGTAGAAAAGCTGATTGACGGCTGTGACGTTTTACTGAATACCGATTTCTTCTCAGACAAAGAAAAATATCTTGCCATGGCAGATACATGCTTATATACCGGTATGATTGACGCTTTTTATGACTATTGTTACGGTGAGCTTGGGTACAGAAGCCTGCGGTTTGAAAATGAAACTTTGGATATGCAGAATTATCAGGGCGTTGCCGTTGTGAATTACACCGAGCGTGAAATACCGTATACCCGCGTTATTGAGCATAAGCATTTTGCCTTCGGTACGCAGGAAAAAACCATTATCACCAAAGAATATCCTGCGGATTGGGTAGCGGGTATGGAGCCGTACTATCCGATTAACGACGCGAAAAATACAGAATTATATCAAAAGTATGCGGATTTAGCGGCAAACGAAACCAAGATTTTATTCGGCGGCAGATTGGCGCAGTATAAGTACTATGATATGGATAAATGCGTGGAAGCGGCACTTGCGCTTTGTGACCGTGTGCTGTAAAATCGAAGGGTTGAAAATCCGGTCGTATAATGCTATAATAACTTGATTTTTGCTGTAAAAAGGTTTTGCGGCAGTTTTGGAAACACAACAAAAAGGAGTGTCTGTTTTTGAAACCTGTAACTGTCAGTGTGATTATGCCTGTGTACGGGGTCGAGGACTATGTCGGCGCCGCGATTGAGAGTATACAAAATCAAACCTTCACCGATTGGGAAATGTTTGCTGTGGATGACGGCACGAAAGACAGAAGCGGCGTAATTTGCGACGCATATGCCGAGAAAGACAGTCGTATTCATGTCATTCACAAAGAAAACGGCGGTGCGCCGAGTGCACGCAATGTTGCGATCGACCAAGCAAACGGGAAATATTTTTATTTTATGGATTCCGATGATTTCGCCGAGCCGACGATGCTTGC
The DNA here is from genome assembly GCA_004555265.1 of Ruminococcus sp. Lineage (GTDB taxonomy): Bacteria > Bacillota > Clostridia > Oscillospirales > Acutalibacteraceae > Fimenecus. The sequence goes on along the minus strand of SFIQ01000001.1, from coordinate 138,716 downwards.
CGATATGGTCGCGGCGGCAGAAGAGCATAATGCGCAGTTGGTCGTTTCCGGTTATTATATTGACACCTATTATTCCGACACGGAAAAATATACACAGGAGCAGGGTGTGGATGGCAAAGTGTATGCTTCACAGCGTGAATTCCGCGAGGACGCATATCGGCTGTTCGATCAAAACCTTTTATATACACCGTGGAATAAACTGTATTCGGGCGATTATATCCGCGAAAACAAACTGTATTTTCCGAATACATTTTGGGATGATTTTCCGTTCAATTTAAGCGTATTGCGTGATGTTGAACGGGTTGTGGTGATTCCCGGAAAGTATTATCATTTCATACGCAAACGCGCGGAGTCCGAAACGACAAAATACAGAAGTGATATGTATGAAAAGCGCGAAGAAGAGCACGGCTGGATGGTCGATTTATATCAGCACTGGGGTGTTGATGACGAAAACAGCCGAGAGTTCTTGGCACGCCGTTATATTGAGCGCGTGATCGGCTGTGTGGAGAATGTGACGAATAAAAGTTGCACCTTGTCCGCGAAAGAGAAAAAGGCCGAAATTCGCAAAATTATTTCTAATGAAAAGGTGAAGGCGTTGTTGCCGGTTATGCACGCACAGTCGTCCTATATGAAGTTGATGCTGGTGCCGATCAAAATGCAAAGCGCCGGTTTGACTTATTTAGAGGGGCGCGTCATTTCCAAGGTGAAATCCGGCAATGTGAAACTGTTTGCTTCGTTAAAGGCGAAACGGTAATTGAGGTAAAATATGCAGGAAAATCCATTTTTTAGCATAGTAATGCCGGTGTATAATGTTGAGAAATATTTGACGCAAGCAGTGCAAAGTGTTTTAAATCAGACATATGAGAATTTCGAACTTTTGCTGATTGACGATTGCTCAACGGATTCTTCCGCGCAACTGTGTGAAGCGCTTGCGAACAAAGATGCGCGTGTTCATTTGATGATGCTTCCGATGAACGGGGGCGTGAGCAATGCACGAAATATCGGTGCAGATGCCGCCTCAGGGGAGTATTTGATGTTTATGGACTCTGATGATACGGTTGCGGAAACGCTGCTGGCTGATGTGTATTCGGCTTTACAAGAAAATGCCGCGCAGGTTGTTGTTTTCGGAATGCAAGAGGATTTGTATGATTCAAACGGTGTTCTTCTTTCTGAAAAACCGGTTGTAACCGATTCGCATTCTTTCCAAAACGCCGCTGATCTGCGCGCGTATATTTTGGATTTGGAAAAAAGTACTTTATACGGTTATGCTTGTAATAAGTTTTACAAATTATCGTATTTGCGGGAAATCCAACTTCGTTACGAAGAAGCGGCACTTTTAGAGGACTTATTCTTCAATGTAGCATATTTTCAAAACATAAGCAGTTTGGTTGTGTTAGATAAGCCGTATTATCGCTATCGCCGTGTTTTGGATACGCACAGCAGAACAGCCAAATTTGTGCCGGACTATTATGCGTTGCATATGAAAAAAATACGACTGTTGCAAGAACAACAAATGCGTTGGGAACAGTATGACGATTCAGCAAAAACAATGTTGGCGCAGTTGTTTTCTCGTTACACATTTTCAGCATTGGAGCGAAACTGCAATCCGCAGGCACACATGTGCGTAAAACAGAGAATCACTTGGCTTAAAACTGTTTTCAGCGGTGAATTATATCTTTCTCTTCGCGATTATTTGTCGGTGGGTGCTTCGTTACAGGGGATTTTGAATATTTTCTTCAAGAACAAATGCAGTTTTATGTGTTGCGCAGTTGCGCGGTTCATATATTTCGTAAAAACCACAATGCCGGCATTGTTTGATAAAATGAAATAAGTTAAAGGTGAATGCTTATGCAAAACAACTCGGTCCGTGTTTTGGTTATCGGTATGTCTCCGCAAAAGGGCGGTATTGAATCGCTTCTTATGCATTTTTTTCGCAATACCGATCGGGAAAAGGTTCAATTTTCTTTATTGACTTTTTGCCCGAAATGCGTGTATGAGTCAGAAATTCAGTCGTTCGGGATTCCGGTGTATCATATCACAAGACGCGGTGTGAATCCGATTAAAAACTACACCGAATTAACAGAATTTTATAAAGCACATGCAGAAGAGTATGATTTTATTTGGTATCATTTATCTTCGGCGAGTAACTGCTTGCCGGTAACACTTGCGAAGAAATACACGAACGCAAAAATCATTTGCCACAGTCACGGCACGGCTTTTGAAAGCAATCCGCTTGTGCGCCCGATTCATTCCGTTTTGGACAAAATCAATTACCCAAAACTTATGCGTGCAACGGATATTTGCTTTGCGTGTTCGCAGGCGGCAGGGAAATGGTTGTTTAAGAACACGGACAAACCCATTCATATCGTGCGCAATGGGACGGATACTTCGCAGTTTCGTTTTAACGCCGAAAAACGTGCGGCTATTCGCGAAAGTTTAGGTATTTTTGCGTCGCAGCCGGTCCTCGGTCATGCGGGGAGATTCTGCGAAGCGAAAAATCATACTTTTCTTTTGGAAATTTTTTGCGAAGTTTGTCGCGACTTGCCCGATTGCATTTTACTGTTGGCGGGTGAGGGTGAGTTGCAAACCGCTATGGAAGAAAAAGCAAAGGCGCTCGGCATCAGCCAAAAGGTTCGTTTTTTGGGATTTCGTTCTGATTTTGCTGATTTGCTACAGGGTATGGATTTGTTCTGTATGCCTTCTTTGTATGAGGGTTTACCTTTAACTGTAGTGGAAGCACAGGCTGCCGGCGTACCGTGCTTGCTTTCGGATACAATCCCGAAAGAGTGCGCTATAACAGACATAGTTTCTTTTTTGTCTTTGGAACAAAGCGCAGCCGCTTGGGCAAAGGAAATTCAAACACTTTTGACACGAAATTTGGAACGTGCACGATATGCGGATTGTGTAAAAAATAAGGGGTATGATATTTTTGACACGGTTGCAGAGGTAACCGATTATTTTTGTGAAAACGTTGTGTGAAAGGGTAGGTACTTGTTCATATGCTGAAACGGTTAGAAACAATTATTCCAAAGGCGGAAACCGCTTTTAAAGTTTTGTATATCTTATTGGTTTTGCTTTCCTTTACAAATTTAATGGTCGGCAACCCGGTGTTGCGGTATTACACATACGCTTTGGTTTTATTCGGTGCGGTTCTGCTTTTATATCGCGCTGTGCATTTTAAGCGTTTTGTTAGAACCAAAGGACTTTGGATTTTAGTTTTATTTTGCGGCAGTATTCTGTTTTCCGCATTTTTAAACCGTAAATACGGTTTAACGGAAAGTTTGCAATCCTTTATTTGGACAACATTGCAGTTCGGATTGCTGTATGCGTGTGACGAGAAGCGTGATATTCAGGAATATCAGCGTGAGTTTTGTATTTTAGCAGTTGTTTTTTCTGTTTACATACTGCTTGCAAATATTGTGAGCATCGGTATGTTTTTTGCACATTACGGCGTGTTTGGGCAATACAGTTTTAACGAAACGATTATCGGTTTTGTTTGGGGCAGACTGTGGGGCGTATATTCCGACCCGAATAACGGTTCGGTATTATGTGTGGCATCGGTTGTTCTTTCAATTTGCGCATGGGCGGCGCTGAAGCCGAAAAGTAACCGCGGTTTAAAAGCACTTTTGGCTGTCAATATTATCTTAGATTATTTCTATATTATGCTAAGCGATTCAAGAACCGGTATGGTTTGCGCGTTAATTGGTGTTGCTTGTGCATTATTCCTGTGTTTATCCGCCCGTGATTTTCAAAAAGAAAAGCTGAAGCCGATATTGAAAAACACGGTTTGTTTGATAATGGCGATTGTTCTTTCGTTCGTGTTTTACTTTGGCTCTCAACTGTTAAAAAAAGGCTATAACTTTACACTTGAAAAAGTTATAGAAGCAAAAATGCAAGATCCCGACGCCTCCATTGACGATTCAAATTTGGTACTGATTACCGGTAGAGATGAAGCCGATACGGAATCCGATGTCAGCAACCGTCGCTTCAGTTTGTGGAAAAGCGGCATTGAGATTTGGAGAACTTCACCGATTTTCGGCGTGTCTCAACGAAATATTACATCGTATGCCAAAGATGTGTTGCCGAATACATATCTTGTCAATAACGATTTAAGCGATTTTGATTCAACACATAATATGTTTATTGATGTGTTGGTCAGTCAGGGTATTGTCGGTATTTTACTGATTGTGGCATTCTTTGTTTCCGTGGCGGTTTTGATTATCAAGCGGTTTCTTCTCATCGAGAAAAACCGTACTAATGTTTATTTGATCGCGCTTATTTCGGTTTTGGTCGTTTTTGCGTGCTCTTGTATGTTCGTTTTGGATGTTCTTTATTTGAACTCGGCAGCAACGGTCTTATTTTGGTCAGCTTTGGGTTATTTAACGCACAGTTTACAAAAAGACAAAACTTGATTTTGAGAGGGAACTATGTGTAAAGTTAGTGTTATCGTGCCGGTATATAATGTGGAAAACTACCTGCCGAAATGTATTGACTCTATCTGCAATCAAACCGAGACGGAGTTAGAAATCATTTTGGTAGACGATGGCTCTACAGACGGTTGCGGTGCGATATGTGACCGTTATGCAGAAAAAGATGCGCGAATTCGCGTCATTCATCAACAGAACAGCGGGTTGGGCGCTGCCAGGAATACGGGGATTCGGGCAGCCACGGCAGAATATTTGCTTTTTGTTGACTCGGATGACTATATAGAGTCGAATTTGGTTGAAAAAGCCTATTCGGCTTCTTTTGAAAACCGTGCGGATATTGTGATGTTCGGCTTTCAGCGTGTATATGAAGACGGGCGTGTAGATTTTGCATATGATTTTCCTGCTTCTTTGGCAGACAAAAAAGGCTGTTCTTTAAAAAATACGCCGGAGCTTTTGCTGGTCACTCCCGGTGCTTGGAATAAACTGTATAAAAAAGCATTATTTGACGGAATTACCTTTCCGCCGAGAGCTTGGTATGAAGATTTGCGAACGATTCCGAAGTTATATTCGAAGGCAAATTCGATTTACTGTATCGGTCAGTATTTCCCGTATAAATATTTGCTGCGTGAAAACTCCATTATGCATAACGGTAATCCCCAAAAAACGGTTGCGCAGCGAGTGGAGGCGGTTGATTCCATAACCGATTATTTTCGCGAAGTCGGTTTGTATGAACAATACAAACAAGAACTGCTTTGGTTGTATATTTATCACGGTTATTTTTTGCCATGCAGAGAAATTATGAATTTTCAAGGAAAAACAAAACCGTTTCTGATGGAGCTTCGTAAAAATCTGTTGCAGAAACTTGCAAAGGATGATATTAAAACGAATCCGTATTTTGACATGTTGTCCAAGCGGGAAAAGTTGATATTTTCTTTATTGTATTCAGAAAACTATTTTCTGCTGAAATGTTTTGTTCATATCAACCGTATTCTTAAATAACGAGGTGTTTGTATGGAAAAAATTTTGACTGTTGTCATTCCGGCATACAATGTGGAGAAGTATTTATCCGACACTTTAACCTCTTTTTTGGATGATTCTGTTTTAGAGGATATTGAGGTTTTGGTGGTGGATGATGGTTCAAAAGATTCTACGCCGCAAATTGCCGCGGAGTATGTCAACCGTTATCCGCAGACTTTTCGGTTGGTTTCCAAAGAAAACGGCGGGCACGGTTCGACCATTAACACCGGTATTTCTGAAGCAACCGGAAAGTTTTTTAAAGTGGTTGACGGTGATGATTGGGTAAATACCGAAGGCTTTGCTGAACTGGTTCGCGCATTAAAATCTTGCAATTCCGATTATGTATTTACCAATTTTTATGAATACTATGAGGATACCAAAGAGACAAAACCGATCGTTTATTCCGATATTCAAGCGAATACGGAATTGGACTTTTCTGCGGTCGCCAAAAAAACGCAGTTACCTATGCATGCACTCGTTATTAAAACAGCGATTTTAAAAGAAAACAAAATCCGTATGGACGAAAAATGCTTTTATGTAGATGTGGAATATATTTTGTTCCCTGTACCGTATGTATCTACGATAACCTATTTTGACTGCTTTGTGTATATGTACCGCTTAGCGCAAAGTACACAAAGCGTCAGCGTGTCCGGCTACCAAAAGCATATTGAGGATCATTTGCGCGTGTGCTATCATGTGTTGGAATTTGCGGCGAATTATCAAAAGCAAAGTGATGCCGACCCGACAAGTGTCGCTTATATCAATTTTCGTGCCGCGCAGTTGATTTGTTCTCAAAGCACCATTTATTCAAGTTTTCCTTGGAATGATAAGAAAAGGATTGCCGAGTTTAAGGCGTTTGATGCAAAAGTGCGTGAATTAAATCCGGAGGTTTATGCGCAATCTGCTGTACTCAGCAAAAAACTGATGCTTTTGCGCAAAACGAATTTTAGATTTTATAAATTGATTCAGTACTTGAGCCAAAAGGCAAACGGTTAATCGTATTATCGAGGGAGAAAAATGAGAATAAGTTTAAACGGTGATTGGCTGTTTCGTGAAGCAGAAAAAGGGGCGTGGCAAAACGGCGTAGTCCCCGGATGCAACTATTTGGATTTGTTACGATTAGCAAGAATCCCTGACCCGTTTGTCGGCACAAATGAAAAAGATGTATACTGGGTTGCTTGCACGGATTGGGAATACAAAAAGGCGTTCGACTGTTCAGCCGAACTGCTTTCTTGTGACCGAATTGATTTAGAGTGCCGCTGTTTAGACACGATTTGTGATGTGTATTTGAACGAGCAATGCATCGGCCACGGCGAAAATGCACATTTGAAATATGCTTTTTCCGTAAAACCGTATTTGCAAGAACACAATACCATACGCATTTTGTTTCATTCGCCTGTAAATTATGTGAAAGAAAAACAGGCGGTTGAAAAATGTCCGCGCAACAGCAATGGGCAAGACGGCATTCCGCATATTCGTAAGCCGCAATGTCATTTCGGCTGGGATTGGGGTCCGGTTTTGCCGCCGAGCGGGATTTCGGGCGATATTGCCGTGGTCGGATACAATCGGGCGAAAATTTCCGATGTTTGCATTGAACAAACCCATAGCGACAATTCTGTGCGGCTGGATTTACATACTGTGTTGGATTGCTTTTCGGAAAAGACCGACTTGTATTGCTGTGTACGCGTGCTTTCCCCGGAGAATCAAGTGCTTTTTGAGGAAACCAATCCTTTAAAACAGGGCGATTCTGCTGAAAATACGATCGTGATTGAAAATCCGCAGTTGTGGTGGACGCGGGATTTGTCCGATGCAGAAACCCAGCCGTTGTATACGGTTTCGGTTGAAATCTCGGATGAAAACGGCACGGTTTTCGATAAGGTCGAAAAGAAAATCGGCTTGCGAACGATTGAACTCAACCGCGAACGAGACGAATATGGAGAAAATTTTCAGTTTAAAATGAACGGCGTGCCGTTGTTTATTAAGGGCGCCAACTGGATTCCTGCCGACAGCTTTATGAACCGCTACACCGACGAGCGTTTGGAATACGATTTGCAGGCAGTCAAATTTTCCAATATGAATATGCTCCGTATTTGGGGCGGCGGGTACTATGAAAGTGACGCGCTGTATGAGAAATGCGACCGCGACGGAATTTTGGTGTGGCAAGATTTTTGCTTTGCTTGCCAGCCGTATCCATTTTTTGATGAAACACTCCTTGAAAATGTGCACAAAGAAGTGGAATATAATGTGAAACGCTTGCGACACCATGCATCTTTGGCGCTTTGGAACGGAAACAACGAAATTGAGACGATGTCCATTGCCTGGCGTACACGCTTGAACTATATGGAATGGACAGAAAAGTTTTTCTATCACATTCTGCCCGATTGGATGCAAAGTCTCGACACGCAAACGCCGTATATTCCGGGCAGTCCATGCGGCACGGCATATATGAAGGGCTTTGACCGCGATAATGTCGGGGATACGCATTTGTGGGCAGTTTGGCACGGCTTACAGCCGCTAACCTATTACCGCAAGCGTATGACGCGGTTTTGCAGTGAGTTCGGCTTTGAAAGCTTGCCGGATTTAAAGACGATTGAAACCTATGCGACGCCCAAAGACTATTCGTTGACCAGCGAAGTGTTTTCCGCGCACCAAAAATGCAACAGCGGCAATATGAAAATGGCGTACTACATTACTTCTCGTTTTCGCTTGCCGAAGCATTTTGAAGATTACATTTATCTCTCGCAAATTTGCCAAGAGGAATGCGTGCGCGACGCGACCGAGCATTGGCGTCGAAATCGCGGGCGATGCAACGGCTCCATGTATTGGCAGTTGAACGATTGTTGGCCGGTTTGCAGTTGGGCAAGTATGGATTATTTCGGGAATTACAAAGCCTTGCAATACTGCGCGCATCATTTTAACGCGCCCGTAACCCTTTCTTTGGAAGACTCTGCGGACTACGTAAAAATCTATGGTATCAACGATACAACAAAAACGGTCAATGCTTGCTGTGTTCAGTATGTGTTAATGGATTTTAACGGGAAAGTACAGACAACAGGAGAATTGTGCCCGGTGGAATTGGGTGCGCTTGAAAGCCGCTGCTTGGAAACACTGCAAATTGCCGATTTGCGCAAGTACGGCAATTTAAAAAAGTGCGTGCTGGTTGTGCGGTTGTATTGTAACCAAGAGGTAATTTCTCAAAAGACTTTACTGTTTTCACCGGAAAAGGACTTGCATTTGCCGAAAACACAGGTGCAAATGCAGGTGCAGGTGCAAGGCAATCAAGCCGTGTTTACTCTGCAATCGCAAAGCTATGTGCGCTTTTTGCAAATCTATTCCAAATCCAACACGCAGCCGTTTTCCGACAATTATTTTGATTTGTTACCGGGCGAGCCGAAAGTGATTACGCAAGTTGTACCGGACGGTACGACAGCCGAAGATTTACAAAATGACATTTCTTTCTTTGGCGCAGGGGATATTGTTCCGAACGGCAGCCGTTTGTCTGACTTTATCACCAAAGCAAAGGTGTTTTTACAGCCTATCAATTTCGGCAGTTATATGTATGACCACCGCATACCGCCCGATTTAAAATTAAAATAGTTTTTATTATCCGCAGGGAATTTTCCTGCGGATTTTTTACAATATAGTATTGACAATTCATATGAATGGTGATAATATATGAATACAAACTCATATGAAAGGAGACGCATTTGATGCATAACCATGACCATATCGTCGCGTTGGATTACGCGCGAACGAAATTGCCAAAGGACGAGGCACTTTGCGATTTGGCGGATTTATTTAAAATTTTCGGGGATACCACTCGTATGAAAATTTTGTTTTCTCTGTTTGAACAGGAGCTTTGTGTGCGGGAAATTACCGAACTGTTGGGGATGACGCAGTCGGCGATTTCACATCAATTAAAAGTACTGAAAGACGCAAAACTGATTGCCAATCGCCGCGAGGGTAAAACCATCATTTATTTTTTGGCGGATGACCATGTCCGTTCCATTATCTGGCAAGGATTTGAGCATTTAACCGAGGAGGATATGTAAAATGACGAAAGTATATAAATTAGAAGAGTTGGATTGTGCCAATTGTGCTGCAAAAATGGAAGATGCCATCAATAAAATGCCCGAGGTGAAACACGCGACTGTAAACTTTATGACGCAAAAGCTGACCTTGGAAACAGAGCATGAAATTACGGTAGATTTATTGAAAAAGATTGAAAAAACCTGTCGTAAGGTTGAGCGCGACTGCCGACTGATTTATTGAGGTGTGTAATATGTCCCGTAAACAAAAACGAAATGTATTTCGTATTGCTTTTGTCGCAGTACTGTTCGTCGTTGTGTGGGCATTGCCGACCGACGGTGTTGTGCGTTTGCTTACATTTCTTGTCCCTTATGCGATAGTCGGGTATGATGTGGTGTTTGAAGCCTTGCGTAACATTGCGCACGGGCAGGTGTTTGATGAAAATTTTTTGATGTCGGTTGCGACAATCGGCGCATTTTTCGTTGCAGATTACCCCGAGGCGGTTGCTGTGATGCTGTTTTATCAGGTCGGCGAGTTGTTTCAGAGCATTGCGATCGGTAAAAGCAGAAAATCCATTGCCGCTTTGATGGATATTCGCCCGGATTATGCCAATGTCCTGCGGGACGGAGATGTAAAGACGGTTTCTCCGGAAGAAGTTGAAATCGGGGAAATAATCGAAATTAAGCCGGGTGAAAAAATTCCGTTGGATGCTGTGGTTACAAAAGGGGAGACGACGGTGAATACCGCCGCCTTGACCGGGGAAAGCGTACCCGTAACCTGCCGCGTTGGGGACGCTGTTATCAGCGGCTCCGTCAATCAAAACGGACTGATTGAGGCAAGGGTGACAAGCGTATTCGGGGAAAGCACGGTTTCCAAAATATTGGATTTGGTTGAGAATGCAACCTCTAAAAAAGCGAAAAGTGAGAATTTCATTACGCGGTTCGCAAAATATTACACGCCATGCGTCGTGTTTGCGGCGCTTGCGCTCGCGTTGATTCCGCCTTTGCTTTTTAAACAGCCGTTTTCTGTTTGGGTGACGCGCGCGCTGACCTTTTTAGTGGTTTCTTGCCCGTGTGCGTTGGTTGTGTCTGTGCCGCTAACCTTTTTCTGCGGGATTGGCGGGGCGTCAAGGCAGGGTGTGCTGATTAAGGGCGCAAACTATTTGGAAACGCTTTCCAAAGCGGAAACGGTAGTATTTGACAAAACCGGCACGCTCACCAACGGTACATTTACGGTTGTGGCTATACACCCGCAACAGATTTCGGAGAGGGAACTGTTAGACCTTACCGCAACAGCAGAAAGCGTTTCTTCCCACCCCATAGCGACTTCCATTTTGAAGGCATATGGCGAGCCGATTGATAAAACCCGTATCGGCAATATTGAAGAGCTTTCCGGACGCGGCATTCATGCCGTGATTGACGGAAAATCCGTATATGTCGGAAACGGTGTTTTGATGCAGAGTGTCGGTGTTGATTTTCATGAATGTAAAACGGTTGGAACCACGGTGCATATTGCCGTAGACGGTCTGTATGCAGGGCATATTGTTATTGCCGATACCGTAAAACCTGACGCAAAATCCGCTGTGGAACAGTTGAAGGCTTCCGGTATTCGTAAAACAGTTATGCTGACGGGCGACAGCGAAACAGTCGGGCAGTCGGTTGCAAAAGAACTCGGCATGGATGAAGCCTACACACAGTTGATGCCTGATGATAAAGTTGAAAAAACAGAAAAACTGCTTGCGGAAAAAAATACAAAATCCACCTTGGCGTTTGTCGGTGACGGCATTAACGATGCACCTGTGCTCGCGCGTGCCGATGTCGGGATTGCCATGGGTGCACTCGGCAGCGACGCGGCGATTGAAGCGGCTGATGTGGTTTTGATGGACGACAAGCCTGCAAAACTCGTAACAGCCCTAAAAATTTCCCGAAAAACGATGCGCATTCTGCGCCAAAACATTGTGTTTGCACTGTCCGTGAAAGCGGTTGTTCTGCTTTTAAGTGCATTCGGTCTTGCAAGTATGTGGGTTGCTGTGTTTGCCGATGTCGGCGTGATGATTTTGGCGGTCTGTAATGCCGTGCGAGCGATGCGATGGAAAAAATAAGCGTTTTAAAAGAAAATTTTGCGAAATCAGGAAAGCTTATCGGCATAAATGAACCCGCAGCAGACGGTACCTTGTCTGCTGCGGGTTTGGCATGAGCGCGATTGTTGCTTACCGTACTTTGTAACCCTCTGCTTCAACTGCCGATTTGAGCACAGCATCGTCAACCTCTTTGCAGAGTGTAACAACAGCCGTGCCGCTTTCGTGGCTGACCTTTGCGCTTTCCACACCGTCAATCGCCTCCAAAGCCGATTTGACATGTGCCTCACAGTGTCCGCACATCATACCGTCGATTTTTAATGTTTTTTCCATTTTATTTTCCTCCTTTAAGCCGATGACCGGCTTATTTTTTTGCCTTTTATTTTGCTTATAAAGCTTAACAAAGTTTAAGCGAAGTGCATTGGTAACAACACAAAAGCTCGAAAGGCTCATAGCCGCTGCGGCAAACATCGGGTTTAATGTCCAGCCGAATATCGGAATCAGTTCACCTGCCGCAAGCGGTATGCCGATTGTATTATACAGAAATGCCCAAAACAGATTTTCGTGGATGTTCCGTAAGGTTGCACGGCTTAACCGAATTGCCGCAGGAACATCGGTTAAACGGCTTTTCATCAAGACCACATCTGCCGCGTCAATGGCAATATCGGTCCCCGCACCGATGGCCACGCCCGTATCTGCCCGTACAAGGGCGGGGGCGTCGTTGATGCCGTCGCCAACCATCATGACCTTTCCGTTTGTCTGCAAATTACGAATTACCGCTTCCTTGCCGTCGGGGAGCACGCCTGCAATGACTTCATCTACACCTGCCGTCTTCCCGACCGCCTTGGCCGTGCGTTCGTTATCGCCTGTCAGCATCACCACGCGAATACCCATATTTTGCAGTTCCTTTATCGCTTGCGGGCTTTCCGGTTTTATTGTATCTGCAACCGCAATCACGCCTAAAAACGATGTGTCGGTTGCAAAATACAACGGTGTTTTACCTTGCTCTGCTAAATCGTTTGCCGCGGACACCACAGAAGCGGGAATTTCCGCTTTTTCGGCAATAAAGGCATAATTTCCGCCGAATACTTGCCGACCGTCTGCTACACACTGCAAGCCCTTTCCGGGTACAGCCTTAAACGCCGAATTTTCAGCAAGGGGAACTGCGTTTTGCTCACCGTATGTCGTAATGGCTTTGGAAAGCGGGTGTTCGCTTTGCTGTTCCAATGTGCAAGCAAAATGCAACAGACTGTGTTTATCGGTCGTTTCAGCGGGAAATATATCCGTGACGGTCGGCGTGCCGTTTGTAATTGTCCCCGTTTTATCCAAGGCGACAATTTCGGTTTTACCCGCTTGCTCCAAAGCCGCGGCGGTTTTAAATAAAGTCCCGTTTTTTGCCCCCTTGCCGTTGCCGACCATCACAGCCACAGGCGTCGCCAGCCCCAAGGCACACGGGCAACTGATAACCAAAACCGAAATCCCTCTGGCGAGCGCAAATCCGACGCCTTGCCCCACACACAGCCATATAACGATTGTCAAGACGGCAATCCCGATTACAATCGGTACAAAAACAGCGGAAACGCGGTCAGCCGCTTTCGCAATCGGCGCTTTGGTTGCGGCGGCATCGCTGACCATCTGAATGATTTGGGAAAGTGTCGTGTCCGTGCCAACCCGCGTGGCACGGCATTGCAAAAATCCCGATTGATTGATCGTTGCGGCAGTTACGGTATCGCCGACCGCTTTATCCACAGGGATACTTTCACCGGTCAAAGCCGATTCGTCCACAGCGCTGTTGCCGTCAAGCACAATGCCGTCTACGGGGATGCTTTCACCGGGGTGTACCGCAAAAATATCACCGATTTTCACCTGCTCAATCGGCACGGTCACTTCTCTGCCGTTTTGCAAAAGGACTGCCGTTTTCGGTGCCAACCGCATCAAGCCTTTCAGCGCGTCGGTGGTTTTGCCTTTTGCGCGTGATTCTAACATTTTCCCGACAGTTATCAGGGTTAAAATTGTTGCAGCTGACTCGAAATAAAATTCGTGCATCCAAGGCATTGCGGCTTGCGTGCCGCTCGAAATCTGCGCTTGTGACATTGCAAACAACGCATAAACGCTGTAAATAAAAGCTGCGCCGGCACCAAGGGCGACTAATGTATCCATATTCGGTGCGCGGTGCACAAGCCCTTGAAATCCGCTGTTAAAAAACTTTTGGTTAATTACCAGTATTGCAACGGTCAACAGCAGCTGCACAAGACCGAAAGCTATCGGGTTTTCCGTCAGTACGGCGGGTAGGGGGGCGCCCAACATATGCCCCATAGAAATATACATCAGTACCGCCAAAAATCCTACGGAACACAGTAGCCGTTTTTTTAATTTCGGCGTTTCGGTGTCTTTTAAGATTTCGTCACTTTGTGATGCGGCGCTGTTCGCAGATTGCGTATCTTGCGTTTTCAAATGCGCGCCGTAGCCTGCACGCGTAACGGCTTCAATAATTTCGGTAGGGGAGGCGTTACCTTCAACCCCCATAGAGTTCGTTAACAGGCTGACACTGCATGCGGTTACGCCCGCAACCGCCCCCACAGCCTTTTCAACACGGGCACTGCAAGCCGCACAGCTCATGCCCGTAACAGTATATTGCGTCATAATACTCCCTTATTTCATCAGTTTTTGCAAAGTGGCAAGTAAATCATCCACCGTTTCGGTTTTGCCGGCTTTAATATCGTCTGCAACACAGGTTTTAATATGTGTAGACAGCAGTTCTTTATTAAACGCATTTAATGCAGCGTTGGCGGCGGCAACTTGCGTGATAATGTCCGTGCAATAGGCATCGTTTTCCACCATGTTTTTTATACCGCGAATTTGACCTTCAATGCGGTTTAAACGGTGTATCAGTTTTTTGTGTTCATCCTCTGTGCGTTTTTTGGTGCGCGTACAGCATGTACATCCTTTATCCATAAAGCCAATCATCTCCTTGACAATTATACCCCTTGGGGGTATTTTCAGTATATACCCTATACGGGTATATGTCAATGCTTTTTTAGGATTTATATCTTGCGAATATCCAAAAACACATCTTGCAAATAGAAATACTTTTTGTTATAATAACAGCAATATGCGGGTATGGTGGAATTGGCAGACACGCAAGATTTAGGATCTTGTGCCGAGAGGTGTACAGGTTCGACCCCTGCTACCCGCACCAAGAAGAAAGTCGCATTGGCGGCTTTTTCTTTTGTATTTCCTCTGTGTTATGTTTCCGTCTTTATTTTAATTGATTTTCGGCTTGTTTATGTTTACAGTAGATTTTTTCGGTGGATTATGCTACACTGTGTTTAACAGTTTAAAATATAAAACGGAGGGAAAACGATATGTCTATGCGCTCCATATTTACAGACAAGGTGGATAAAACCTGTCCCTTGCCCGAATATCCGCGGCCGCAGTTGGTGCGGGAAAATTGGCTGAATTTGAACGGGGAATTTGACTATGCTGTTTTGCCGCGAACTGAAAAATGGGCGGAAGAGTATGACGGCAAGATTTTGGTGCCCTTTGCCATAGAAAGTATGCTGTCCGGCGTGGAAAAACCGCTGTTACCGAGTGACCGTCTGTGGTATCGGAAAATCTTTACCGTTCCCGAACCCATGCAGGGCAAGCACATTTTATTGCACTTCGGCGCGGTCGATTGGCAGTGCAAAGTGTATATTAACCATACGCTTGCAGGTACGCACTCCGGTGGTTACTGCGCGTTTTCTATCGACATTACATCTTATTTGCAGAATGGAGAAAATGAATTAGTCGTGTGCGTATATGACCCGACCGATGCGGGGTGGCAGCAACGCGGCAAGCAGGTTATCAAGACGCACGGATTTTGGTACACGGCGACCTCGGGTATTTGGCAGACCGTTTGGTTGGAGGCTGTGCCGGAGATTTATGTTACAAAACTTCGTTTTTTACCGGATATTGATAAAGAGGTCATTTCGCTCTCTGCCGAATTGAATATAGAGAGGGAAGTTGAACTGTTTGCTACGGTATCTTTCCAAGGAGAAACTGTATTTTCCGATACCATCGAAGCAAATGCGAAAATTTCCTTGCCGAACGCAAAACTTTGGAGCCCCGAGGAGCCGAACTTATATGATGTCGCGTTAGAAGTGCGCCAAAACGGCAAAACGGTTGACGCCGTGACAAGCTATTTTGGTATGCGCAAATTCAACATTGCCAAAGACGAATTCGGTGTTGTGCGGTTGTTCTTAAACAACAAACCGTATTTTCAGCGCGGGCTTTTGGACCAAGGCTATTGGCCCGACGGCGGTATGACGCCGCCCACGGATGAAGCCATGATTTTTGATATTGCCGAAATGAAACGGTTGGGTTTCAATATGCTTCGTAAGCACATTAAAATTGAGCCGCTTCGTTGGTATTATCACTGTGACCGCTTGGGTATGCTTGTTTGGCAGGATATGATGAGCGGTGGCAAATACATCGGCGATTTTTATGCGGGATTTTTACCAAACATCGGAATTTTGCATGTAAAAGACGATAAATACAAGGTGTTCAGCCGCGATGAGAAAAAATGGCGTGACGATTATAAACGCGAACTTTCCGAAATGGTGGATTTGCTGTATAATGCGGTTTCTTTGTATGCTTGGGTGCCGTTTAATGAGGCTTGGGGTCAGTTTGATGCGCTGAAAATATGCGAATATGTACGCCATATGGACAGTAGCCGTGTGGTGGACCACGCCAGCGGTTGGTATGACCAGGGCGGCGGGGATATTCAAAGTATGCACAAGTATATTTTGCCCATTCGTATGCGCAAACTTGACGACCGTGCATTTGTTATAACAGAATTCGGCGGGTATTCGCAAAAAGAAACGGGGCATATGTGGAATCCGAATAAGGCGTTTGGGTATTTGATGTTTAAGGACAAAGCAACGCTTTCCGCCGCTTATGAAAAACTGCATAGAAAGCAGGTCATTCCGTTAATTGAAAAAGGCTTGTCCGGCACGATTTATACGCAGGTTTCCGATGTCGAAAATGAGGTCAATGGGATTTATACATATGACCGCGCCGTTTTAAAGACGGATGAAAAAACGGTTATGGCTGTAAATAAATTGATGCGGTACTAATATCGGGGGAATGCTTGTGGATACGCAGAAAGTGAAATTAAACCAAAAACTGAAATTGCTGTTTGTGTTGGATATGTTGGTGCGCGAAAGCGACGAAAACAACCCTGTGGATATTGAGCAAATTTTACTCTATTTAAAAAACCACGGGATTGTCTGTGAGCGCAAATCTGTCTATAATGACATCAGCATTTTAAAGGAATTCGGGTACGATATTTTACATACCAAAACCCCGAAAAACGGTTATTTTTTGGCATCTCGCGATTTTGAGGAGGCGGAAATCCGTTTGCTGTATGATGCGGTGCAGGCGGCAAATTTTATCTCTCCGAAAAAGAGTGCCCAACTGTGCGATAAGATTCTGCAACTGTTAAGCATGAGCCAAGCAAAAGAAATTAAAGGGCAAGTATATGTTGAGAACCGTACAAAGTCCACAAACGAAGCCATTTATTACAATGTAGACAAATTAAATCGCGCCATTCTGCGGGGGAGAAAGGTTTCGCTTGTATACCGCCGTCGGAAGATTACCGACCAAAGTGCTGTGGAGTTTGAAGAAAAAATTCATATTTTAAGCCCGTACGGGATGATATGGAATGATGACCACTATTATTTGGTTGGCAATAATGTCAAGTATGATAACATTATGGTGTTGCGTGTTGACCGTATCCGCGCGTTGGAAATTTTGGAAACCGAGCCTGTTCGCCCGTTTTCAGAAGTTTCGCCGTATAAAACTTACTTTGACACGGCAGACTATGCAAAAACACATTTTAATATGTTCACGGGCACAACCGAACGGGTGGAACTGATTTGCCATAAGGATTTAATTGAACCGGTGCTTGACCGTTTCGGTGAGGATATTCGCATTATGCGCGTCAACGATGAAAAATTCAAATTGACTGCCGATGCCGCCGTCAGTGAGGGCTTGGTTTCGTGGATTATGCAGTTCGGCGGAAAAATGCAGGTTGCAAAGCCGCAATCCTTGAAAAAAATGGTGATGCAACGCGCTTCGGATGTGATGAAACTGTATGTGATTTAATCGCTTGTGCATTATTCACAAAAAATTTTAGATTTTTTTCAGCACTTATCCGCCCTACCACTTGCAAAAAAAGGAAGTTTGTTATAAAATAAACAAGGTTAATATTGGTTAATCATACTATCTGAAAGGATGATAAAAATGAGCGCACTCAACAAAATGACCGTTGAAGATTTGGATGTTAAAGGTAAGCGTGTATTGGTACGCTGCGATTTTAATGTCAAAATGGAGAACGGTGTCATCACAAGCGATAAGCGCATTGTTGCCTCGCTTCCCACCATTCAGTATTTAATTAAAAACGGCGCAAAGGTGATTCTTTGCTCGCACCTCGGCAGACCGAAAGGGGAAGTGAATCCCGAATTTTCCATGAAGCCCGTTGCAGCAAGACTTTCTGAGCTTCTCGGTCAGGAAGTTAAAATGGCTGACGATGTTGTCGGTGAAAGCGCACAGAAGCTCGCCGCGGAGCTTAAAGACGGCGAAGTGCTGTTGCTCGAAAATGTTCGCTTTGAGCCGGGCGAAACCAAAAATGATGTTGAACTTTCCAAGAAATTCGCCGCTCTTGCAGATTTGTATGTAAACGATGCATTCGGTTCTGCACACAGAGCACACTCTTCAACAACAGGCGTTGCAGAATTCCTTCCTGCGGCTTGCGGTTATCTGATTCAAAAAGAAATCCAGTTTATCGGCGGCGCGCTTGAAAATCCGAAGAGACCGCTTGTGGCTATCCTCGGCGGTGCAAAGGTTTCCGATAAAATCGGCGTTATCACAAACTTGATTGATAAGTGCGATACTTTGATTATCGGCGGCGGTATGGCGTATACCTTTATGAAATCTTTGGGTCACAGCATCGGCAATTCTCTTTTAGAGGCTGACAAAGTTGAGCTTGCTTCTGAAATGATGAAGAAAGCAGAGGAAAAAGGCGTTAAGTTCTTAATCCCTGTTGATAATAAGGTGGGCAAGGAATATAAGCCCGATACAGAGGCAATGGTTGTGAATTCCGACGAAATTCCCGACGGTTGGATGGGTCTTGATATCGGACCGAGAACACAGGAAATCTTTGCTGACGCTGTAAAAGACGCAGGCACGGTTATTTGGAACGGACCTATGGGTGTTTCCGAGTGGGAAAACTTTGCGGCAGGTACTGTTGCAGTTGCAACTGCGATTGCAAACAGCGGCGCAATTTCCATCATCGGCGGCGGCGACTCTGCTGCGGCGATTCAGAAACTCGGTTTTGCCGATAAGATGTCTCATATCTCCACAGGCGGCGGCGCTTCCCTTGAATATCTTGAAGGTAAAGAGCTGCCCGGTATTGCGGCATTGAACGATAAATAAGAAAAATAACGGTTACAGGTGGGTATTTTGTACTCACCTGTAAACTTGTAAAGAGGAGTAAAATTTCATGAAAAAAGAACTTCGTAAAGCAGTTATCGCAGGTAACTGGAAAATGAACAAAACCCCGTCCGAAGCAAAGGCGCTGATCGAAGAAATGAAACCTTTGGTTGCAGATGCAAAATGTGATGTCGTACTTTGCGTACCCTTTATTGACATTCCCGCCGCTGTTGAGGCTGCAAAAGGCTCCAACATTAAAATCGGCGCGGAAAATGTCCATTTCAAAGCGTCGGGCGCATATACAGGTGAAGTTTCCGCCGATATGCTCAAAGAAGCAGGCGTTGAATATGTCGTTATCGGTCACAGCGAAAGAAGAACCTATTTCGGCGAAACCGACCAAACCGTTAACCTTCGTTCTCTTGCCGCTTTGAATGCCGGTTTAAAAGCAATTATCTGCGTTGGCGAAACCTTGGAACAGAGAGAACTCGGCTACACCGAAACCCTCTTGAAATTCCAGACCAAAATGGCGCTTACAAATGTTACAAAAGAACAGCTTAAAAATGTTATCATTGCTTATGAACCCGTTTGGGCAATCGGAACAGGCGTTACCGCAACCGCAGAGCAGGCAGACGAGGGTAACGGATTTGTTCGTGCCGCAATCGCAGAAGCATACGGTGCAGATGTTGCAGAAACCGTTACCGTACAGTACGGCGGCTCTATGAACGCAGGCAACGCAGACGAATTGGTTGCAAAAGTAAATGTAGACGGCGGCCTTATCGGCGGTGCTTCTTTGAAAGCCCCCGATTTCGCAAAGATTGTTGCGGCTGCTTCTAAATAATTATATTTCAAGGTGACATTGATGAAAAAACCGGTTGTTTTATGTATTATGGACGGCTTCGGTTATAATCCGTCCGATTACGGCAACGCTATTGCTGCCGCAAACACACCTCGTCTTGACGAGATTTTCAAGAACAATCCCATGACCTATATCGGCGCATCGGGGTTGGATGTCGGTTTGCCCGACGGGCAGATGGGCAACTCCGAGGTTGGACACACCAATATCGGTGCCGGCCGTGTTGTGTATCAGGAACTCACAAGAATTACAAAGTCTATTCAGGACGGCGATTTCTTCCAAAACGACGCTTTTTTGAAAGCCGTTGAAAACTGCAAGAAAAACGACTCTGCTCTGCACCTGATCGGGCTTTTGTCCGACGGCGGTGTGCACAGCCACAACACGCATTTGTATGCGCTTTTGGAGCTTGCCAAGAAAAACGGTCTTGAAAAAGTGTATGTGCATGCCCTTTTGGACGGCAGAGATGTGCCGCCGTCATCGGGCGTGGAATACATTGAGCAGTTAGAGAATAAAATGGCTGAAATCGGCGTGGGCAAAATTGCCACGGTGATGGGCAGATTTTATGCAATGGACCGCGACAATATGTGGGATAGAGTCGGTATGGCATATAATGCCATGGTCAACCGTGAGGGTATTCCCACCGACAGCGCATTGGACGCTGTGAAAAAGTCTTATGAAACCATTGACGAAGACGGCAAAAAGCTGACAGACGAATTTGTTATGCCCACCGTCGTTTCGGGCGGCGCACCCATTGCATCAAACGATTCCGTTATCTTCTTTAATTTCCGTCCCGACCGTGCCCGTGAGATTACAAGAACCTTTGTTGATCCGGATTTTAAGGGATTTGAAAGAAAGGCGTTTTTCCCGCTTTACTATGTATGCATGACGCAGTATGACGCAGAAATGCCGAATGTGGAAGTTGCGTTCAAACCCGAAGCGCTCACAAACACAATGGGTGAGTACCTTTCAAAACTCGGAAAAACACAGCTTCGTATTGCCGAAACGCAGAAATATGCGCACGTGACCTTCTTCTATAACGGCGGCGAAGAAAAAACTTATCCGGGCGAGGACAGAATCCTCATTGACTCCCCGAAGATTTCCACTTTTGACTTAAAGCCCGAAATGAGTGCATACGAGGTTTGTGACGCGGCTTGCGAGCAGATTTTAAGCGGCAAGTACGATGTGGTTATTCTCAACTACGCAAACTGCGATATGGTTGGGCATACAGGCATTTTTGACGCGGCAGTTAAAGCGGTTGAGGCTGTGGATACCTGTGTCGGCAAGTTGGTTGATGCCGTTATGCAGATGGACGGCGTGATTCTCATTACCGCCGATCACGGCAATGCCGATAAAATGTATGAGGACGACGGTTCACCCTTTACGGCGCATACTACCAATCCCGTACCGCTGGTTGTGGTCGGTAAAGACTGTAAGTTGAAACAGCAGGGCGGCAGACTGTGCGACCTTTCACCCACAATGCTTGACATTATGGGCTTGGAACAGCCCAAGGAAATGACAGGTGTTTCTTTAATCGAAAAATAATCGCACAAACAATGCGGCAAGTAAAAAACTTGTGCAATCGGCACACAGCGCGGCAAACGCTGTGTGCCTTATTTTTTTGATACCAACCGAGCCATAATACACCGCGATGGCATAAAAGGTAGTTTCCGTAGAGCCGGCAATCACAGAGGCAACGCGCCCAATATAGGAATCTGCGCCGTATTCGGTCAGCAGACTTTGAAAAGCACTTAAAGAACCGCTTCCGGAAATCGGCGAAAGCAGACAAAGCGGAAGAACTTCGGCGGGGTATTGTAATTTTTCAAATATCGGAGAAAGGGATGTTACAATATATTCCATTATGTCGCTTGCCGTCAACAAGTTGACAGCGAACAGCAGAGCAAGCAAAGAGGGGAGTAGTTTTACGGCAGTTTCAATCCCGCCTTTTGCGCCGTCTAAAAAGGCATTAAAAACAGGAATTTTTCGGAAAAGCCCCGCCAATAAAACCGCAGCGATAAAGAATAGCAGTATGTAATTCCCAAAATCATTCATGCCAAAACCTCTCTGCCGCCCGACAAATCAGAAGTCCGACGCTGCAAGACAGTAGTGAAACGATTGCGGAAACAGGCAAAATTTCCATCGGTGCCAAGGAGCCCGCCTCAAAACGCAGCATTGCAACCGTTGTCGGTATCAAGCGAATGCTTGCCGTGTTCAGTACCACAAAACGAATCATATCGTTTGTCGCCGCATCTTTACAATGGGCATGCACTTTCAGCCGCCGCATGGCCTCCAAACCAAGCGGTGTGGCGGCGTTCCCCAGACCCAAAATATTTGCCGTCATATTCATGGCAATGGCGCTTTTCACAGAAGCATCGTTTTTATGGTTGGGAAACAGGATGTTTAGTAACGGTGAGAGCAATTTTTGGATACAATCAGTAACGCCTCCACGCTGTGCAATTTCCATAATACCGTCCCAAAAACAGAACATACCGAGCATTTTCAAGGTTAACTCCACCGCCTCCTGCGCGGCAGAAAAAACAGCAACAGCGGTGTCGGCAACGGTTGCATACATAATGGAAAAGACAATAGAAATCAACACTAAAACAGACCACAAAATATTCATCATTTTTCTCACCTGACATATCCTATTTTCTTTGAAAAAAAACTATGCCAGATATTGACAAATTTGTCACAAAGTGCAATAATTTATATAATCTTCGTGGATTTTGGAGGTGTAATATGAAGTCTACCGGAATTGTGCGTGGTCTTGATAAAATGGGTAGAATCGTCCTACCGATGGAAATTCGTAAGATGTTGCATTTGGTTGACGACAAAAGTTTTGTGGAGTTTTACACGGATGCGGATATGGTCATCCTGAAAAAATATACGCCCGCGTGTATTTTTTGTGACAGTGCGGACGATTTGATAACCTATTGTGATATGAAAATTTGTAAAAACTGCCTTTCAAAGATGAATGCCCAAGCAGTAGTACAGGATGAAAAATCATAATTCCATAAAAAAGCAGTATTCCGAACATTCGGAATACTGCTTTTTGTTGTTATAATGCGATTAAAGATTATTCACATGGAAGCTTAATGTCATTAAGCTGTCTGAAAGATGGACATTTTCCACCGCCACCTGCGGGTGATTCGCCGCAATATCATAGTGGCTGAAATTCCAAAAGCCTTTAATGCCGAGTTTTACCAGTTCATCGGCAATTTCTTTTGCGCTTTCACTTGGGATACAAAGTACGGCAACCGTCGGTTTGTTGTCTTTGCAAAAATCATACAGCCCGTTGATATGTCGAATGGGGATATTGCGCACCATTTGACCGGCGAGCGCCTCGTTTTTGTCAAAAATTCCGATCAGGTTAAATCCGCGCTCTTCAAAGGACATATGCGAGGCGACAGCTCTGCCGAGATTACCGGCGCCGATTAAAACGGTTTTCGCTTTTTTATTGACGCCTAAAATGTTGCCGATTTCCGTATAAAGCTGTTCAACATTATAGCCATACCCTTGCTGACCGAAGCCGCCGAAGCAGTTTAAGTCCTGGCGAATTTGAGAAGCGGTAAAACCCATACGCTTGGAAAGTTCGCCGCTGGATACACGTTGTACGCCCGCGTGCTTCATTTCTCCTAAAAAGCGGTAATAGCGCGGCAGACGCTTAATGACCGAGATGGATACATCACCTTTCGCCATATTGATTTCCCTACGATACGGACAATAAAAATGCAAAAATGCTGTTGTATTTGCCCGATACCGTTCCTTTCATTCAAAATTTGAAAATGGATTATTCGGAAAGTCGTTTGACAGTTTCCATAACATAATCGCCGAATGCACTGCAAGTCGCCCCGTCAGCGCGGCCGGTAATGGTCAGTTTTTTCTCTTCAAACATACAAATATCCAAAGCGCGTTCCAGCAAGTCTGCTTCCTTTTGTTTGCCGATGTGGGAAAGCAGCATCACACTTGCGCGAAGCATCGAGCAGGGGTCAGCATATTGCCCGCGTCCCTCCCGAATCATACGCGGTGCAGAACCGTGAATGGCCTCAAACATAGCATAACGCTTGCCGAGGTTTGCACTGCCCGCTGTGCCGACGCCGCCTTGGAA
The DNA here is from genome assembly GCA_004555265.1 of Ruminococcus sp. GTDB lineage: Bacteria > Bacillota > Clostridia > Oscillospirales > Acutalibacteraceae > Fimenecus. The sequence continues at coordinate 114,735 of SFIQ01000001.1, read as the reverse complement.
TTCAGCCGCCTCATCGGTGATAATATCCCCGTACAAATTCGGTAGAATGAACACCTTAAAATCTTTGCGACGTTTCTCGTCAATCAGTTTTGCGGTGGTAATGTCAATATACCACTCGTCGGTTGTGATTTCGGGATATTCTTCGCCGACTTTTTTGCAGATGCGTAAAAATTTGCCGTCTGTGGTTTTGATAACATTGGCTTTATTGATAATGGAAACGCGCTCTTTGCCGTTTTTGCGTGCATAATCATACGCAAGACGCGCAATGCGTTCGCTACCTTCGGAGGTGGTGATAACAAAGTCAATCGCGAGGTCATCGTCGACATTGACACCTTTTGACCCGACGGCATATGCACCCTCGGTGTTTTCGCGGAAGAAAGTCCAGTCAATGCCTTGCTCCTTCACTTTTACGGGACGAACATTTGCGAACAAATCGAGCGCTTTGCGCATTGCCACATTTGCACTTTCAATGTTCGGCCACGGGTCGCCCGCCTGCGGGGTTGTGGTCGGCCCTTTCAAAATGACATGGCAAGCCTTTAATTCCTCTAACACATCGTCCGGAATGGCTTTCATGACTTTAACGCGGTTTTCAATGGTCAAGCCGTCAATCGTGCGGAATTCTACCTTGCCGTTTTTCACATCGTCAGCCAAAATGTATTCAAGCACCCGTGCCGACTCCTTGGTGATAATCGGCCCGATGCCGTCGCCGCCGCAAACGCCGATAATGATTTTATCCAGTTTTTCGTAATCAATAAAGTCTTTCTCCGCTTTAATGCGGTCGGAGCGCGCGGACTGTTCACGCACCAATTCTTCAAATTTTTTAAGAGCCGCCTGCAAATTTTCTTCCGTCATTTCTGTCTCTCCTTATAAAGATTCTCTTGTGTAGTTGAGTAAGCCGCCCGCGAGGATTATATCCTTTTGGCGTTTGGTTAAATCATATTTTAATTCGTAACTTTCGCCTGTGGTCAGATTTTTAAGCACAGCGGGTTGATTATTGACAATCGCCGTTTTAATTCCTTCTAAACTCAACTCGTCGCCCTGCGTGATTTTGTCGTAATCCGCTTCGTTTTTGAAGTTCAACGGCAAAATGCCTGCGTTAATTAAGTTCGCGCAGTGAATTCGTGCAAAGGATTTGGTGATTACCGATTTTACGCCGAGATACAACGGTACAAGCGCCGCGTGTTCACGCGAAGAGCCTTGGCCGTAGTTTGCGCCGCCGATGATAATGCCTTTGCCTTCTGCCTTGCAACGCTCTGCAAAGGTTTTGTCACAAACCGCAAAGCAGAACTGCGATAAATACGGGATATTGGAACGGTAGGGGAGAATTTTTGCGCCCGCGGGCATAATGTGGTCGGTTGTAATGTCATCGCCGACTTTGAGAACCGCTTTTGCTGTGATGCTTTCGGGCAGTTTTTCGGTGGTCGGGAACGGTTTGATGTTCGGCCCGTACAGCACTTCAACATCTTTGGCTTCTTCAGGGGAAGCGGGAAGAGCGACCATATTGTCGTTAATTTCAAATTTTTCAGGCATTTGAATATCAAGTGCCGCGCCCAATTCGCGCGGGTCGGAGAGTACGCCTGTCAGCGCGGAATACGCCGCGACTTCGGGGCTGACAAGGTATATACCCGCGTCTGCTGTGCCGGACCGCCCTTCAAAATTGCGGTTAAAAGTGCGAAGCGAAATGCCTGCGGAATTGGGGGACTGCCCCATACCGATGCAGGGACCGCATGCGCTTTCCAAAATACGCGCGCCTGCGTCAATCATATCGGCGAGTGCGCCGTTTTTCGCAAGCATATTGAGCACCTGCTTTGAGCCGGGTGCAATCGACAGGCTGACGGTCGGGCAAACGGTTTTGCCTTTTAAAATTGCCGCGACTTTCAGCATATCCATAAGCGAGGAGTTTGTGCAAGAGCCGATGCAAACCTGGTCAACTTGAATCGGTCCGATTTCCGTGACAGATTTCACGCGGTCGGGCATATGCGGCATGGCCGCCATTGGGGCAAGTGCAGACAAATCAATTTCAATTGTTTCATCGTAAACGGCATCTTCGTCCGCTTTGAGTTCAATCCAATCCTCTTCGCGGGATTGTGCTTTTAAGAAAGCCTTGGTCACTTCATCCGACGGAAATACGGAAGTGGTCGCACCCAGTTCCGCGCCCATATTGGTGATGGTTGCGCGCTCGGGCACAGAAAGCGTTTTTACGCCCTCACCGGTGTATTCAATGATTTTGCCGACGCCGCCTTTTACGGTCATACGGCGCAAAACCTCTAAAATCACATCTTTTGCCGCAACATAGGGATTTAATTTACCGGTTAAGTGCACATTTACGATTTTGGGCATGGTGATATAGTAAGTGCCGCCGCCCATGGCAACTGCTACATCCAAACCGCCTGCGCCCATGGCAAGCATACCGATGCCGCCGCCGGTGGGGGTATGGCTGTCCGACCCGATTAAGGTCTTGCCGGGTTTGCCGAAGCGCTCCAAATGCACTTGGTGACAAATGCCGTTGCCCGGTCTTGAAAAGCGAATGCCGCGCTTCTTGGCGACAGACTGAATAAAGCGGTGGTCGTCGGCATTTTCAAAACCGGTTTGCAAGGTGTTGTGGTCAATATACGCCACGGAAAGTTCCGTGCGTACGCGTTCCACGCCCATTGCCTCAAATTCCAAATAAGCCATTGTGCCGGTGGCGTCCTGCGTCAGCGTTTGGTCAATTTTTAACCCGACCTCACTGCCAACGGTCATATCGCCGCTGCGTAAATGGCTCTGAATCAATTTTTGTGCAACTGTAAGTCCCATTTGCAAAATATCTCCTAACTTATTTATTTTTTTAACAAACTTATAAAGGTATTTTAATACTGAAATACGCCTTTGTCAATGAATTATCAATGAATTTTTCGGAAACCCAAAAAACGACTGATTTCTCTCTAACAAATCAGTCGTTTTTGTTGATTATTTGCAATTTTCAGCACAAATTTTATAGGCGATTTCTTCTAACTGCGCAATACTTTCCAGCATGCCGAGCTCCCGTCGGTACTGCGCCGCGCCGCGAATGCCTTTGGTGTACCATGCGGCGTGCTTGCGCGCTTCCCGAATGCCGACGCGTTCTCCTTTATATGTACACAGCATTTGAATGTGGTTAAGCATCACGCGCATGCGCTCGGAAACGGGCGGCTCCGGCAAAATTCTGCCCTCGTTTAAATAGGCGTTAATCTGTTGAAATACCCAAGGTCTGCCAAGCGCCCCTCTGCCGACCATTAGAAAGTCGCAGTTGGTATCTTCAAGCATTTTCGCGGCGGAAATGCCGTCTGTAATATCTCCGTTTCCGACAACGGGAATGGATACGGCCTTTTTCACTTCGGCAATGATTTCGTGATTGACGGGCGGTGCATACATTTGTTGCCGCGTTCTTCCGTGTACCGTGACTGCCGCCGCGCCTGCGTTTTCGGCGCGCTTTGCCATTTCCACAGCATTGATCGTGTCAAAATCCCAACCTGCGCGGATTTTTACAGTTACGGGAATTTCACCGCAAGCTTTTTTCACAGCCGCAACAATTTGCTCGGCAAGTTCGGGATTACGCATTAACGATGCGCCGCCGCCGTTGCCTGCGATTTTCGGCGCGGGGCACCCCATATTGATGTCAACAAACTGCGGGTGTACCCCCAAAACGGTTTTGACACTCTCTGCCATGATTTCGGGGTCGTTCCCGAAAATCTGCACGCCTGCAGGGCGCTCCGTCTCGGATAACTGCATCAACTGTTTGGATTTTCTGTCGCCTAATGAAACGCCCTTTGAGCTAATCATTTCCGAAACCACATATGAAGCGCCGTACCCGACACATAATTCCCGAAAAGCACGGTCTGCCACGCCCGCCATCGGGGCGAGGGATACGTGCCCATTGATTTTTAAACTTCCGATTTCCATATAAACTCCCTAAAATGCATTGAAAAGAGTATACCACATTTTTATTTTTCAGGCAACTTGAAAATTGTCGTGCATTTCGGGGAAAATTATGGTACAATTTATTTATACATCTTTTTGTGGAGAATGACCTATGAAATTATTGGTTTTGGACGGCAACAGCATTTTAAACCGCGCCTTTTACGGCATCAAGCTTTTAACGACCAAAGACGGTCGTTATACCAACGCGATTTACGGCTTTATGAATATTTTGATGAAATTAGAGGATGAGGTTACACCCGACGCGGTGGCGGTGACCTTTGATTTGAAAGCGCCGACCTTTCGGCACAAAATGTATGACGGCTATAAGGCCAACCGCAAAGGTATGCCCGCCGAGCTTGCCGAGCAAATGCCGGTGTTAAAAGAATTGCTGACGGCTTTGGGATATAAAATTGTTACCAAAGAGGGGTTTGAGGCAGACGATATTATCGGTACGCTTTCAGCGCATATCGACACAGATGACCGCTGCTATATTGCCACGGGCGACCGTGACAGTTTGCAGTTGGTTCGTGAGAATGTACAAGTACTGCTTGCCTCCACCAAAATGGGACGGGCGGAAACCAATGTGTATGACATTGCGCGTATTCAAGCGGAATACGGCGTCACGCCGCGGCAAATGATTGACATTAAAGCGTTAATGGGTGACAGCTCCGACAACATCCCGGGCGTTGCGGGCATCGGCAAAAAAACTGCCGAGGATTTGGTGCAGCGCTTTGGCGCAATCGACCGCATTTATGCGGATATTGAGACATTGGACATCAAGCCCGGTGTGCGGCAAAAACTGCTTGACGGCCGCGATATGGCATATTTAAGTTATAAACTCGGCACGATTGATTTGGACGCACCTGTGGACACCAATGCGGCACACTATGTGAAAGACGCGCCGAATGTGCAAGAGGCAACAGGGATTCTTGTGTCTCTTGAAATGTTTAAGATTTTAGAAAAATTGCATTTGCATGGGGAAAACGCCGCGCAAGCAACCAAGCAAGTCGAGCAGAAACAACTGCCTGTCAAAATAGGCTTAGACACGTCTTCAACCGTTTTGCAGAACTGTAAAGCATATTTTTATTTTGTTAACGAAAATACAGTGTATTTTCAGACAGAAGTCGGTTTGCTTATTGCGGATTTGGCAGAAAAAGCACAGAAAGAACTCTTTTTGTCGCTTTTGGCAAAAAATGATATCGAAAAATATGTTTATTCCGCAAAAGAGGTATTTGCATATGCCTTAAAAAACGGTGTAACGGTAAAAAATGTGAAAATGGATATTACACTTGCAGCATATCTGTTGAACCCCTCGGCAAAGGAATATGATATGCACCGCCTTCTGCAAGAGTATTCTCCCGTTACCAACGCGGCCGAAGCCGAAGAAGAATTGCTTTCGGACTGCGCTAATTTGCATGCACTTTGCGATAAATTAACGGTGCGATTGGAGCAAAACGAGCAGTTGCCGCTTTTAGAAACCATTGAAATCCCGCTTGCCGAAGTGCTTGCGTCCATGGAGCAAATCGGTGTGTTGGTCGATAAAGCGGGGATTGAGCAATTTAATGAAATGCTTACCGGGAAAATCGCCGAACTGCAAAGCCGCATTTACGAGTTGGCAGGGGAGGAGTTTAACATCAATTCCCCGAAACAACTCGGTGAAATTCTGTTTGTCAAACTGCAAATTCCCACCAAAAAGAAAACTAAAACCGGTTTTTCCACCAATGCGGAGGTTTTAGAAGGGCTTGCGGATGAATACGAGATTGTCCGCTGCATTCTCGATTACCGCACCTTGGCAAAGTTGAAATCCACCTATTGTGAAGGGCTATTAAAAGTAATCGGTGAGGACGGTCGCATACATTCCTGTTTTAATCAAACCGAAACACGAACGGGGCGTATTTCCTCCACAGAGCCGAATTTGCAAAATATTCCAGTGCGACAGGAATTGGGGCGCGAAATGCGCAAATTCTTTAAAGCCGCAGACGGTAATTTGCTTGTGGACGCGGACTATTCACAAATTGAATTGCGCGTGCTTGCCGACATCGCAAACGATCAAGCGATGATAGACGCATTTAACAAAGATACGGATATTCATACCGTCACCGCGTCGCAGGTGTTTCATATGCCTGAGAAATTGGTTACAACCTTAATGCGCAGCCGTGCGAAAGCGGTGAATTTCGGCATTGTGTACGGTATCGGGGCGTTTTCTTTAAGTAAGGACATCGGCGTTACACGCGCGGAGGCAGACCGTTATATCAAAGATTATTTACACCTGTATGCGGGCGTGGATCGCTATATGAAAGAGGTTGTGGAGCAGGCGAAAAAAGACGGCTATGTGAAAACCCTGTTTGCGCGCCGCCGCTATTTGCCGGAACTTGCCTCCTCAAACGGTATGTTACGCGCATTTGGCGAACGCGTAGCGCGGAATATGCCGATTCAGGGAACGGCGGCGGATATTATAAAAATTGCGATGATTCGTGTATATCACCGCTTAAAAGACGAAAATATGCAGGCAAAGTTAATTTTGCAGGTGCACGATGAATTGATTGTGGAAGCACCCGAAGCCGAGGCACAAAAGGCGGCGCAAATCGTTTCCGAGGAAATGGAAAATGCCTGCAAAATGAAGGTGCGCTTAAAGAGTGATGCCAATATCGGCAAAACTTGGTATGATGCAAAAGGATAAGCCATGAAGACAGTATATTTTATTTGTACGGGCAACACCTGCCGCAGTCCTATGGCAGAGGGATTATTTCGCCTGTATCTTCACCATATGCATATGGATTTTATCACGGTGAAGAGCGCGGGTTTGGCAGCTTGCTGCGGTGCACCGCCGACGGACAATGCCGTCAAAGCCGCAAAAACATTCGGTGCAGATATTTCCGCACACCGCGCCAATTCGCTTACGCCGTATGCGTTTGCGGATAACGCCTATTTTGTCTGTATGACCGAGTCCCACGCGGCGGTTTTGTGTGCATATGTACCGAAAGAACGGCTGTTTGTTTTAAATGTACCTGACCCGTTTTCGGGTGACGAAACGGTTTACTTTGCATGTGCAAAAACGATTTTTGAAAAACTGCCGTCTGTTTTTCGCTTTGTATTCGGGCTTGACGCGATTGTCAAAATGCAGGAAGAACAAGTGGACGGTATTGTCCGTATCGAAACCGAATGTTTTGCGCACCCATGGACGAAACAAGGCGTTTCTGAGGAACTTGAAAACCCGACAGCGCGTTTTTTTGCGGCAATAAAGAATGACGAAGTTGTCGGCTATATCGGCGCCAACAACATTGCAGGAGAAGTCTATATCACCAATATTGCGGTACTGCCTATATACCGAAAACAGGGGATTGGTGAACTGCTGTTGTCTGTGCTTTTATCGGTTTCCGAGCAGGAAAACGCACAGTTTGTGACATTAGAAGTACGCGAAAGCAACCAAGCGGCAATTTTACTCTATACAAAATGCGGCTTTACGGCGGTCGGGCGGCGTACAAACTTTTACCGTGACCCCGAAGAAGACGCGCTGATATATACAAAATATTTAAACCAAAGAAACGAGGATACAAAATGAAAGAACTGTTTTTGCAAAATATCCCCGCAAGTATTGCAGTATTGGGTTTAGTCGGCTATTTTTTCGGAATGGCGATTGTGTTTATCATCAGCCCGATTAAAAACGCCGAAAGTTTTTCGGTAAAACCCGTTGATAATGCCGGTAAAACGGAAATTCGCGTGTATTACGGCGGCATTTCGTTTGCACTCGGCGCGTTTTTGCTGTATTTAACCTTAAAACTCGGCACGCCTGTCTATTCGTTGGTCGGCGGCTTGTATTTTTCAACCACGGTTTTTGTAACCAGAACCATCTTTTTGTGTGTGGATAAAGGTTGGAAGTGTCCGTATACAAAACTCGCCATTCCCGCTGAAGGATTTTTTGTGGTTGCCCTTTGGATTTGCTACATATTGTCCAAGGTGCTATATTGAAAAAAGGAGAAACTGTTATGCCGTTTATTCATGTAAAAGTATCCGAAAAAGTGACCGACAGCCAAATCGAGACCGTCAAAACCGAACTCGGCAAGGCAATTTCGCTGTTGCCCGGGAAAAGTGAAGGGTATTTGATGGTGCATATTGAGGACGGTTGCCACTTGTATTTCAAGGGTAATCAAGCCGCGCCTACAGCGATGTGCGAGGTAAGTGTGTTCGGTTCAGCCCCGCGCAATGCGTGCGAGGCGCTGACCGCTGAAATTTGCAGGATTTTGGAAAGCGAGATTTCCGTGCCGCAAAATCGCACCTATGTGAAATTCTCGTTTATAGACACTTGGGGCTATGACGGGTATCTGTTTTAATCGTTATTTGTATAAAATGACCCCTGTATCTGCGGATACAGGGGTTCAACTATTTCAAGATAATAAACCTTGGCGATAGTTTTCAATTAGTGTTTGTAGGGAAGCGTATTTTTCATATGTTTGTTGTTGCTGTTTGGTTGCACCTTCTGAATAAGCATCCTCTTCCATATTGATAAGTACTTCATAAAGTCTATCTAATTGTTCTTGCTCAATTTGTATATGTAATGTGCAAAATCTATCAGCGTTTAACCCGAGCAAATACAAATTATAGTCTTCATCAATAAATGATGAAATTTCTATACTAAGTTCGCGAAATAACTCAAGAATATTTGTAGCATCGTCACGCTTTATTCGTTGGATGTTCAAAGAAATATTTGACATATTTACTCCATTATTTTTTTGTTTATGCGTTCGCGCATTTCCAAAATCCATTTATCGCCGCGCGGATATTCCGAGAAAGTAATCGGTTTATCTAAACCGTCCTCTAAAACGGCAAGCGTTTTATCTCTGCCGATTTTGCTTTCCAAAAGTTTTAAGGCAAGCATATCTTGAAACGCATCATAAAACACATTTAATCGTAGGGAGTTATACGGTGTACCGTCTTTTGCAGGGTAGACCACAAAACTGTCGCCCGAATAGAATGCGCCGCCTGCGTCTGTGACCTTGTACGGGTCAATTAAGCCTTTGGAGTATTGCAGAAAATAGAAATTATACCCCCAATGCAAAAAGCCCTTTACTTGAAACTTGTAAAGCTGTACACCTAAAATGCGGTTACGCGCCGAGGGCATCGCAAAAAAGCGGTTGGAAACATGGTCTTTTCCTTGTTCACAGCAGTAGTAAGTCCACAATTCCGGCACTTTGCCGATAAACGGCTCGATATGGTTGTTCGCGGGGATCGGTGTTTCCACTAACCCTTTTTCGTATAATTTGAAATCCGAAAGCGCGTCGATGATTTTCACATCGGTGAAATATTTGTGCACAATTTTGCTTGCTTTTTTATAGGAACGCAGCATACCTTTGTTCGGCTCATCGGAAATGTGGAAAAAACATTTTTCACGGATGCCTTTTTCATCCACAAACTGTAAAATTGCCTTTGCAAACTGTTCTAAAAAGCGCTTGTAAGCCTTTCCTGCGGCGCGTGTCTTCCAACCGAAAATCTGCACAGTCTTACCGTCTTTTTGCGCCATAATTTTTGGCGCGTGCCGTGCGCCCCATTGGGTAAACAGGTGCGACATTTCGTAGTATGCAATCCCACAGCGGTCACACATCGAGAGCCATTTTTCCAAATTGTCAAAGCCGAAAGAATACCTGTTTTTGCCCGTCACCGTCACATCCACCAACTGTACGGTCGGGCGCTCTCCGCCGACTTTTGTGTCAAGCGGCGGCGTAAACAACGGCGTTAATACACAATTCATTCCGTATTCTGTTGCACGTCGCAAAAAGTTTTCCGTAATGCGCCAATAGTCATCCGAAAAGACTTCCACACCGTAATATTCCGAAAGGCAGTCGGTGTGAAACCAATTTGTATAAATTAAATCCTGTTTCGGCAAGGCATCGTCAAGTACTTCCACGCTCAAAGTGAGCGGATTTTCCGTTTCGGAAACACGGACAGTGATTGCAACATCGTGTTTCCCGACAGGCAAATCCGTGTTTGACAGAATTTCTACCCAAACGGTGTTCCACCCGTCGTACTCTGCCGTAAAAGCATTCTCGGTCAACGGTAAGAGCAAATCGGGGTATGCGTCTTTATCCTTTGCTATGTAATCATCATCCGCGTCTTTCGGCGCATTGGCACCGGCCGGTATCATTTTCACATAGAAAAACCGCAATGCACTTTGCAGGGGAGACACAACAGAAAAAGAGAGCATTTCGCCTTTTTTTGCTTCCACAGCGAATTGAAAGGATTTTCGTTCATTTTTAAACATCGAAAATGCGGTAAATTCCGTCACCGCCGTATCGGTTTCGGGGAAAATCTTTTCCAAAGAAGAACAAAGCAAAGCTCTGCGCGAATTTGCCAAAACAGCCACCTCATTTTGTGTTTTGAGAATATTTTACAAAAAATCACGCAATTTGTAAAGGCATATGTTCGTTTGTGTGCTTGTAAATTGCCGAAAATGGTGGTAGAATATCTGTTTGTGAAATTCTGTGTGAAGGTGAAAAACTTGAAGTGTAGAGAAAATTTACGAAATATTGCCATTATTGCGCACGTTGACCACGGCAAAACCACCCTGGTGGATGAGTTGTTAAAACAAAGCGGCATTTTCCGTTCCAATGAAGTCGTGCAGGAACGCGTAATGGATTCCAACGATTTGGAGCGCGAGCGCGGTATTACGATTTTGTCCAAGAATACATCGGTGCATTATAAAGATGTGAAAATCAACATTGTAGATACGCCGGGCCACGCGGATTTTGGCGGCGAGGTCGAGCGTATTCTGACAATGGTTGACGGTGTGTTATTGCTCGTTGATGCGTTTGAGGGCTGTATGCCGCAAACTCGATTTGTTTTGCGCAAAGCGTTGGCGCTTGAAAAGAAAGTCATTGTGGTTGTCAACAAAATTGACCGCCCCGGTGCACGCCCTGCGGAAGTGGTTGACGAGGTTTTGGATTTGTTTATCGAACTCGGCGCAAACGAGGACCAAATTGATTTCCCCGTGGTGTACGCCTCGGCAAAGGATGGGTATTCTTCCTTAGACCCTGATGTTCGCGAAGGGGATATGCGCCCGTTGTTTGACTCTATTCTCGAAAACATCGAATCGCCCGAGGGCGATATTGATGCACCGTTGCAGGTATTGTTTTCGAGCCTGGATTATGACGATTATATCGGGCGTATCGGCATCGGCCGTGTGGAGCGCGGTCGAATTCACCGCAACGATATGGTTGTACTTTGCAAAACCGACGGCACGCAGGAAAATGTCAAAATTTCGCGTTTGTATCAATTCGAGGGCTTAAAGCGTGTAGAAGTGGAAGAAGCCGCAGTCGGGGATTTGATTTGTGTTTCGGGTATTGCCGACTTAAATATCGGCGAGACAATTTGCGCGCCCGACTGTGTGGAGCCTTTGCCGTTTGTCAAGATTGACGAGCCGACCATTTCCATGAACTTTATGGTCAACGACAGCCCCTTTGCCGGGCAGGACGGCAAATATGTAACCTCCCGTAATATCCGCGACCGCTTGTTTAAAGAGGTCGAAACCAATGTCAGTATGCGCGTGGAGGAAACCGATTCCACCGATTGCTTTAAGGTCTCGGGGCGCGGGGAACTGCATCTTTCTATTTTGATTGAAACCATGCGCCGTGAAAATTACGAATTTCAGGTTTCCCGACCGGAAGTGATTACAAAAACCGAGAATGGAAAACTGTTGGAACCGATTGAATTGCTGATTGTAGAAGTACCTGAGGAATATGTCGGCGCGGTGATGCAAAAAATAGGTTCAAGACGCGGCGAACTTGAAAATATGGGCACGCGTGACGGCGGTTCGACACATTTGGAATTCCGTATTCCCGCGCGCGGACTTATCGGCTACCGTTCGGAGTTTATGACCGACACCAACGGTAACGGCATTATGAATAATCTGTTTGCAGGATACGAGCCGTACAAAGGAGACATTCAAACGCGTGAGCGCGGCTCGATTGTTGTGCACGAAACGGGTGAAACGAGTGCTTACGGACTCTTTAATACACAAGACCGCGGCAGATTATTTGTCGGGCCCGGCGTGCCGGTGTACGAAGGTATGATTGTCGGCGAGTGTGCAAAAAATGAAGATATTGTCTGCAATGTCTGCAAACAAAAGCATTTGACGAACACCCGCGCTTCGGGATCGGACGATGCGCTTCGTTTGGTGCCGCACACGGTACTGAGCCTTGAACAGTCTATGGAGTTTATTAAGGAAGACGAACTGGTGGAAATTACGCCGCACCATATTCGGCTTCGTAAAAAGATATTGTCCAAAGAACAGAGAATGAAGGATTGGGCAAAACGGAAATAAGGTGAACAGAATTGGTTATTGATTTTCATATCCACGCATTCCCCGATGCGGTTGCCGAAAAGGCAATTCCCGCGCTCTCTAAATGTTCGGGTGGCGTTCTGCCTGCATATGACGGGAAGATTTCTTCCTTGAAAGTCTCACTTCAAAAAAGCGGGGCAGATTTGGGGGTTGTGTTAAACATTGCCACCAATCCGAAACAGCAAAAGAAAGTGAATGATTTTGCGATTTCGCTTGTCGGCGATGACACGCTTATTCCGTTTGGCAGCGTGCACCCCGACAGTCCGGACGCCCTCGATGAATTAGAGCGTTTAAAAGCGGCAGGCATCAAAGGAATAAAACTGCACCCCGACTATCAGCATTTCTTTGTGGATGAAAAGCGTATGTTCCCGATTTATGAAAAAATTGCGGAATTGGGGCTGATTACTGTGTTTCACGCGGGGGTGGATATTGGGTATCCCGAGCCTGTGCACTGCACGCCGCAACGGCTGTTAAGCGTTTTGGATTTGTTCGGCGATGCACCTGTTGTAGCGGCACATTTCGGCGGCTATCTTTTATGGGACAGTGTTCTTGAAGAACTCTGCGGTACGAAAGTGTATTTGGACACTGCATTTTCTTACGGAAAAATCCCGCCCGATTACGCAAGGAAAATTATATCTGCACACAGCGCCGACCGCATCCTTTTGGGCAGTGATATGCCTTGGAGCACAGCGGAAAACGAAGTGCGGTTGATACAGTCATTGGATTTGCCGACAGAGGTTGCCGAAAAAATTCTGTGTAATAACGCTAAAAGACTGCTCCATATTTAGTTGCTTTTGCCCTCTTGACCGTTTTGCGTTAAGGGGGTATAATGATATACAGCCGCTTTAATAGGTAAAAGTTTTAAAGTGACACAACATAAAAGTGTAAAAGTGCGTGGGAGGAATTATGGAGCAAACAGTGATTTGGATTACCATAGCCGTTTACATATTGGCTTTGGTCATTATCGGGGTTGTTTCGGGCAGAAAGTCCAAAAGTATTGCGGACTTTACCGTCGGTGGCAGAAATGCGGGTGCATGGCTGTCTGCGCTGTCTTACGGCACGGCGTATTTCTCGGCTGTGATGTTTGTTGGGTATGCCGGCAAAACAGGGCTTAGTTTTGGGCTTTGGGGCATTCTTGCGGGTATCGGTAACGCGATATTCGGCTCCTTGCTTGCGTGGGCTGTGCTTGCGCGCAGAACACGCGATGTCTCGGCGCGTTTAAAGTTGAAAACCATGCCCGAGTATTTTGAAAAACGCTATAACAGCACCGCCATGCGCGTATTCGCGGCGGCTGTGATTTTCCTGTTTCTTGTGCCGTATTCCGCATCGGTTTACAGCGGGCTTGCGAGTGTGGCAGATGTGCTTCTTGGCATCAATGATACCGTATTTTTAATCATTATTGCGGTACTTGCCATTTTGCTTGTGACCTTCGGCGGCTATCTTGTGCAGGCGCGTGCGGATTTTGTGCAGGGAATTGTGATGATGGTCGGTGTTACGCTTCTTTTGGTCTTTGTTGTCCGCTGTGACAAGGTCGGTGGCTTACAAGGACTCGCCGCGTACGCAAACTCTGCGGCGGGGCTTCCGACGCTGAACGCTTCACAATGGGTTTCGTTGATGGCAACCGTTTTGATGACGAGTTTCGGCACTTGGGGTTTGCCGCAGATGGTGCAAAAATATTTCGGTATTAAAGACGATAAACAGGCAAAACGCGGAATTGTGATCTCTACGGTGTTTGCATTCTTAATTGCGGGCGGCGGCTATTTTATCGGCTCGCTGTGCCACATGTATTATACCGTCGGCGTAAATATGCCTGCGGCTGACTACATCGTGCCGAATATGTTGAAAGACTCGTCGTTGCCGACTGTACTGTTGGGCATTATCATTGTGCTTTTGCTTTCGGCTTCGGTATCAACGCTTTGCTCCATTACACTGTCGGCAGGCAGTGCGCTGAGCATTGATTTGGTGTCGGTGAAAGTGAAAAAAGATATGACGGACAAGCAGAAAAGTATATTGACCAAAATTTTCTGTATTTTGTTTATCATGCTGTCTTATGTCGTGGCAAATACCAAAACGCCGATTTTGGATATGATGAGCTATTCTTGGGGGATTATTTCCGGTTCTTTCTTAGCGCCGTATGTTTTGGCACTCTATTACAAGGGCTTAAACAAATACGGCGCTTGGGCGGGTATTTTGTCGGGCTTCTGCATTGCGATTGTGCCCGCGGGCAGTAAGATTTTAAATCTCTGCGGTGTGGAAGCACCCATGGTTTTAAAACTGATGGCGCAAGGACCTTTGTATGCGTGCATTGCGATGCTTGTATCCATTGCGATGTGCTTGGCAGTCAGCGCTTTGACCAAGAAAAAATCCGAAAAAGAAGTTGTGGATTTCTTCTATAATGGTGTTGTCGAAAACGAATAAATATGTTATAATCCTAATAGTGGATTTCTGTGCAGCCGCAGTAATTTACTGCGGCTGTTCAGCGCTTTATCAGAAAGGTGGAAATTTAGGGGTATGTTCTTTCAAAAAGATGTAGAAACAATGTCTCGCGCGCAAATTGAGGAAATACAGCTTGAACGGTTGAAATATACGGTGCAATATTGCTATGACAATGTTCCGTTTTACAAAAAGAAGTTAGACGATGCGGGCGTTACGCCCGACCAAATTAAAACTTTGGACGATATTCGCCGCATTCCGCCGACCACCAAAGCGGATTTGCGCGACAATTACCCGTTCGGGTTGTTCGCGGTGCCGATGCGCGATATTGTGCGCATTCACGCTTCTTCCGGTACAACGGGCAAACCGACGGTGGTTGGCTACACGAAGCACGATTTGGATGTTTGGTCGGACTGTATGGCGCGTCTTTGCGCGGCGGCAGGAGCGACTGCGGACGATATTGTGCAGATTTCGTTCGGCTACGGTATGTTCACAGGGGCTTTGGGTTTGCACTACGGTTTGGAAAAACTCGGTTGTACCGTGGTGCCGAATTCCAGCGGGAATACCGAAAAAGCCTTAATGTTTATGCGGGACTTTAAAACAACAGCTTTGGTCGCTACACCGTCTTATGCGCTGTATATGGCGGAAACCGCAAAATCTTTGGAATATCCGATGTCTGACTATCATTTGCGCTTGGGGTTGTTTGGCTCGGAAGGGTGCACGCCCGAAATGCGTACGCAGATTGAAAACGGTTGGGGCTTGTTTGCTACCGATAACTACGGTATGAGCGAACTGATGGGGCCCGGCGTTTCCGGTGAGTGCGAAGAGCGTTGCGGTTTACATATCAACGAAGACTATTTCTTAACGGAAATCGTCAATCCCGAAACACTGGAAGTCCTTCCGGAAGGGGAGACGGGCGAAGTGCTCATTACAACGCTCACCAAAGAGGGTATTCCGCTTTTACGCTACCGCACGCGCGATATTTCACGCTTGACCTATGCGCCCTGCAAATGCGGCAGAACCTTTGCGCGTATGGATAAAATTAAGGGCAGAAGCGACGATATGCTGAAAATTCGCGGGGTAAATGTGTTCCCGTCGCAGATTGAAAGTGTGCTGATCGGGATGGATAAGGTAAGTCCCCATTATCAGTTGATTGTCCGCCGAGAAGGCTTTGCGGATACCTTGGAAATTCAGGTTGAACTTTCCGACACTTCGTTGCTGGAAAGTTACGGTAAAATTCAAGAACTGCAAAACCGCATTAAACATAATATTCACACCGTGCTCGGTATTCAATGCAAGGTCAGCATTGTGGAGCCGAATACAATTGAACGCTTTGTCGGCAAGGCAAAACGCGTTGTGGATTTAAGAAATCAATAATTGAGGTGAAAGAATGAGTAAAAAACTTTTAATTGGTAACGAGGCGGTTGCCCGCGGGCTTTATGAGGCCGGCTTGCGTGTGGCTTCCAGCTATCCTGGCACGCCGAGCACCGAAATTACCGAGTGCATTGCCAAATATGATGATGTTTACAGCGAATGGGCGCCGAATGAAAAGGTGGCAATGGAGGTTGCGGCAGGCGCGGCAATCGCCGGTGCGCGTTCGTTCTGTGCCATGAAGCATGTCGGCTTGAATGTTGCCGCAGATCCGCTGTTTACCGCGTCTTATACCGGCATTAACGCAGGTATGGTCATTGCTGTTGCCGACGACCCCGGAATGCATTCCTCGCAGAACGAGCAGGACTCCCGCCACTATGCCAAAGCGGCAAAAGTAATGATGTTGGAGCCGTCCGACTCCGAAGAATGCTTGCAATACGCAAAACTTGCTTTTGATTTGTCAGAACAGTTCGACACACCGGTCATTTTGCGCTTGACAACGCGTGTAGCGCATTCCAGAAGCCTTGTGCATGTCAGCGAACGCGATGAAAAGGCTTTGAAGGAATATAAAAAAGACCCGATGAAATATGTGATGATGCCGGGCATGGCGATTAAAAAGCATATCGTTGTAGAACAGCGCATTTTGGATCAAATTGCGTGGGCGGAAACTGCCGAAATCAATACAGTAGAATACAACAGCACCGAAATCGGCGTGATTACTTCGGGGATTTCCTATCAATATGCCAAAGAAGCACTCGGCGAAAATGCTTCTTACTTAAAACTCGGTTGCGTATACCCGTTGCCGGTGCAAAAAATCAAAGATTTTGTCGTCAAATGCAAAAAGGTATATGTTTTAGAAGAATTAGACCCGTTTATTGAAGAACACTGCAAGCAAAACGGAATTGAAGTCATCGGCAAAGAGGCTTTCACTTTGCAAGGTGAATACTCACAAAGCCTGATTGCAAAGGTTATTTTGGGCAAAGAGGACGCATTTTTGGCGACGGATTTGGATATTCCCGCGCGGCCACCCGTGCTTTGCGCAGGTTGCCCGCACAGAGGGCTTTACTATGCACTCAAAAAACTGAATGTAACGGTCAGCGGGGATATTGGCTGTTATACGCTCGGCGCGCTTGCACCGTTGGGTATGATGGATACCTGCATTTGTATGGGTGCTTCCGTTTCGGCATTGCACGGCAGAAATAAAGCGGACGAACAAAACGCGAAAAAATCTGTTGCGGTGATCGGCGATTCAACCTTTATACATTCCGGTGTGACAGGTCTTATCAATATTGCCTACAACCAAAGCAATTCCACCGTAATCATCTTGGATAACAGCATCACGGGTATGACCGGGCATCAAGATAACCCCACAACCGGGAAAACCATTAAAGGCGACCCGACCACTGCCGTCAGCCTTGAAATGCTTGCAAAAGCGGTCGGTATTGACCGTGTGCGCGTGATTGACCCATACAACCTCGCGGAATGTGAGCAAGTCATTCGTGAAGAGGTGGAGGCGGACGCACCGTCGGTGATTATATCCCGCAGACCTTGCGCGTTGCTCAAATATGTAAAACATAAGCCGCCGATGAAAGTGAATGCAGAGAAATGCGTCGGCTGTAAAATGTGTATGAAAATCGGTTGCCCCGCGATCAGCATGAAAGAGAAAAAATCCGTCATTGACTTTACACAGTGCGTTGGCTGTGCAGTTTGCAGTCAGTTGTGCAAATTCGGTGCGATTGAGGAGGGCAAATAAGATGAATACAAAAAGCATTATGATTGTCGGCGTCGGCGGGCAGGGGACATTGCTTGCAAGCCGATTGCTCGGTGCGGCACTTTTGTCCGAAGGGTATGATGTCAAGGTATCCGAAGTGCACGGCATGAGCCAGCGCGGCGGTTCGGTGGTGACCTATGTCAAATACGGGGACAAGGTCGCGTCGCCGATTGTGCAGAAAGGTCAAGCGGATTTAATTCTTGCTTTTGAACAGTTGGAAGCGGCTCGGTGGTTACCGTTTTTAAAAACGGACGGTACGATGATTGCCAATACCCAACAGATTGACCCGATGCCTGTGGTGATCGGCACAGCAGAATATCCCGCGGGTGTTTTGGATGCCGTTCGCGCAACAGGGGCGGATTTGACGGAAATTGACGCGCTGTCGTTGGCGGTCAAAGCGGGTTCTCCGAAAGCGGTGAATGTTGTTTTAATCGGTGTGATGGCATCGCATATGGAGATTGCGTACGATGTTTGGGAAAACGCCATTCGTGCGACAGTACCGGAAAAATTCTTGGAATTAAATCTTAAAGCGTTTGAATACGGCTATTCTTATTCCAAATAAAAAGAGGTTTTAACGATGCAACAAAATTATTTCAATCCGGAGATTGAATTGGCATCGCGTGAATATTTGCACGCTTTGCAATCCGCAAGACTTATAAAAATGGTCGAAAATTGTTACAACAATGTCCTGTTTTATAAGAAAAAGTTTGATGAAATCGGGCTTTTACCCGGCGACATTAAATCCATTGACGATATTACGAAACTGCCTTTTACGGTGAAGCAAGACCTGCGCGACAATTATCCTTTTGGACTTTTTGCCGTGCCGCGGGAACAGTTGATTCGTATTCATGCTTCTTCGGGCACTACCGGCAAACAAACGGTTGTCGGCTACACACAGCACGATATTGAAATTTGGGCTGAGAGTGCGGCGCGTGCGATTGCAGCCGCAGGCGGTAAAAAAGGCGACTATATTCATGTTTCCTATGGGTACGGTCTGTTTACCGGTGGGCTGGGGCTCCACTACGGTGCAGAAAAGCTCGGCGCTACGGCAATCCCCGTATCTGCAGGCAATACAAACCGTCAAATGCAGATTTTGCAGGATTTCGGCTCGGACATTATCTGCTGCACGCCGTCTTACGCCATGTTTATTGGTGAATCCTTAAAAGCGGCGGGGATTGATTCGTCAAAATTGCCGCTTCGTGCGGGAATTTTCGGCGCGGAAGCGTGGAGCGAGAATATGCGCCGAGAAATTGAGAAATCCTTAAACATCAAAGCATACGATATTTACGGCCTTTCCGAAATCGCTGGTCCCGGCGTTTCTTATGAATGCTCTGAGCAAACCGGTATGCACATTTGCGAGGATTATTTCTATCCCGAAGTCGTAGATCCCGACACCTTAGAGCCGTTGCCCGACGGCAAATTCGGCGAGTTGGTGTTTACCTGTATCGGCAAAGAGGCGTTACCGCTTGTTCGGTACAGAACGCGCGATATTACTGCACTTTCACATGAAAAATGTGCTTGCGGCAGAACGCTTGTCAAAATGATCAAACCGAAAGGCAGAAGCGATGATATGTTGATCATCCGCGGCGTCAATGTGTTCCCGTCGCAGGTGGAGCATGTTATTTTGTCGCTCGGTATGGAGCCGAACTATCAAATCGTGGTTGACCGTATCAACAATTTGGATGTGATGACCGTTAAAATCGAAATGTCCGATTCGCTGTTCTCTGACTCTGTTCGTCAAGTGGAGGATCAGGAAAACCGCATCAAAGCCGCAATGCAGGCAACGCTCGGTGTTTCTGCAAAAATCAAATTGGTTGAGCCGCGTTCACTGCCGCGCTCGGAGGGCAAGGCTGTACGCGTGATTGATAACCGTCATATTTAAGGAGGTATTTTTATGGCAATTCAGCAAATTTCCGTTTTCGTGGAAAACAAACCCGGCAGATTGGCAGATATTACCGCATTCTTGGCGGAGGGCGGTATCGGTATTCGTGCGTTTTCGATTGCGGATACAACCGATTTCGGTATTTTGCGTTTGATTGTGTCTGATACCGAAAAAGCGGCACAGGTCTTAAAAGCGGCAGGTGTGGCTGTATCCATTACCGAGGTTGTTGGAATTTCCATTCCGGATGTGACCGGCTCGTTTGCAAAGGTTGTGAAGATTTTGGCAGACGCGGGCGAAAATGTCGAATATGCCTATGCATTTTTAACCCCCGAAGCAGGGCACGCGTATGTGATTGTGCGTGTGAATGACAACGCCAAGGCAACCGCTGTTTTGAATGATAACGGCATTTCCGTAATTGACGAAAGTGCAATTCTGTAATGTGAAAGAACAAAGGGGCTGTAAAAAAACGAAAGTTTTTTTGCAGCCCCTTTTTGGGGGATAGGAAAAAATGCGCAGAATGAACAAGCCGAGCGCAGGCAACGCGTTTGCGTTGTCTGCGGCTACCCGACGGCGTACAAAGGTACGCCGAGCGGCGAGGCTTGTTTATAGCATAAAGCAGTATTTTAATGTATAGGACGATGATTTAAGGCGATTTTGCACGGTTGTTTCTTTCCAAATCAAAATACGCCTTGTGTGATTGGGCTTTATGCGGTCTGCACTTTTTTTACATCCCCTTTTTCTATGTTTGGATTTACTTTTTACTGTGCCTGTGCTAAAATATTGAGTTGAATTTACAAAAAGGAGGTGCGTCGGGTGATAGGCAAAACCGTCGGCATAGATTTCGGCTCAACTTCTACCATTATGTATGTTGAGGGCAAAGGCATTATCCTCGACGAGCCGACCATGATTGCCATTGATGTGGAAACGGGTATCCCCATAGCCATTGGGAATACCGCATACACCATTAACGGCAGAACCGATGAAACGATTGATGTAATCAGCCCCGTGCAGAACGGTATTATCTCGGATTATACGCATGCCGAGCATATTTTGCGCTACTATTTTCATCGCCTTTGCGGCAACAGTATTTTTAAGCCGAATGTGGTCTTGACCGTGCCGAGCGGTGCAACGAATTTAGAAAAGCATACCTTTTTAGAGGTTGCTATGCGTGCGGGCGCGGGCAGAGTTTGTCTGATTGAGGAATCGCTGGCTTCTGCCATCGGTGTTGGATTTGAGAGCAACTCGTTTACGGGGCGGTTTATTGTCAATATCGGCGGCGGTGCTGTGGATATTTCCGTTGTGACGATGGGCAGTCTCGCAGTATCAAAATCCGTTAAAATCGGCGGAAAGTCCATTGATGATGCAATCGCGCGGTATTTACGCAAGGAACGCGATATTTTGGTGGGACCGCAAACCGCCGAATTATTAAAAATCTGCCTTGGAAGCGCCGTACCGCGCAAAGAAGAAATTGCCATGATTGCAAATGGAAAAAGCGGTCTGGACAATATGCCGATGTCCTTTGAGGTAACTTCAACGGAGCTTTTCCCGTGCATTAAAGAACAATTGGATCAAATGGTTAGCGGCATAAAATCTGTTTTGGAAATAACGCCGCCGGAGTTGGTCGGTGATATTTCCGAAAATGGGATTGTTCTCACAGGCGGCACTTCGCTTTTATACGGTATGAAAAAAATGTTGGAAGCGGAAACGGGCATAGAGGTCATTTTGGCGAAAGACCCCTTATATAGCTGTGTTTCCGGTGCGGCGGCAATCGTGAAGGATTTGGATTTCTTAACGGAAAACGGCTATGCATTCCAAACCGTACAGGGGTTAAGTTGATTTCGCGCCATTTTAAAAGCCACACTGAAAAGTGCGGCTTTTTTCTATATATGCATTTCGTCCCAAACTTCTTTTAGCTTTTGACACGATTGTAAAAAGTCTGCTTTTTCGTCTGCCTCTAACTTTAAATGCAGTACCTCGCGCACGCCGTCGTGCCCTAAAATACAAGGAACACCTGCATACACACCGCGCAGCATTTCGGATGCATCTAACTGTGCACTGACTGTCAATATGCTGTTTTCCCCACCAAACACGGCTTTGACGATTCGCACCAAAGACAGTCCGATGCCGTAATAGGTTGCGCCTTTGGCTTCAATAATTTGATAGGCGGCGCGTTGTACTTCCCGTGCGATATTTTGCAAATCGTCTTGTGAAAACGCCGCGTGCTCTGCAATGACATCTCGAATCGGCTTGGTTCCAACCATCGCCTGCGACCAAGGCACCATTTCGCTGTCGCCGTGTTCTCCGATAACATATGCGTGCACATTTTTCGGGTCAACCGATAAATACGCACCGAGTAAATACCGCAATCTTGCTGTATCCAACGTCGTACCGGAGCCGATGACCCTTGCGCTGTCAAAGCCTGATAAATGCTGCACCATACGCGTCATTATATCCACGGGATTGGTTGCGACTAAAAAAATCCCTTGAAAGCCCGAGGCAAGTATGGGTGAAATAATACTTTCAAATACAGCTTGATTTCGTTTTAACAGCGAAATTCTGTCTTCCCCGGGTTTTTGTGATACACCTGCACAGATGACAATCATATCCGCATCGTGACAGTCATTGTATTCGCCGGCATAGATTTTCATATTCGTTTTGGCAAATGCCAACCCGTGGTTTAAGTCCATTGCTTCCCCAATCGCTTTTTCGCGGTTGATGTCCAGCAGAACAAGCTCGTCGCAAATACCTTCACAAAGCAGTGCATAGGCGAAGCTCATACCGACAAAGCCTGTTCCCACGATCGCAATTTTTTTCGTAAATCCGTTGTCTTTCATAACTTCCTCCGTTTTTACAGTTTAATCTGAATATTGTATTTTTCCAACCAATAATTCATTTGCACGAAATAGGCAATGGTCTGCGGCGTGGTCATTAACTGCCCGTACCAAGGCTCACGCACATCGGCGGTCATTAATTGCTGTACTGCGTCTCGTTTCACGACGTTGAAAAGCGGCGCATTTTGGGTATCCAACACCTTTTGTAGTTCTATCCGAACAGCAGCAAGATAGGCGGGATTGTGCGTTTTGGGGTAGGGGCTTTTTTTTCGCCATAAAATCTCTTCGGGCAGTAAATCTTTCACCGCTTCGCGCAGAAGACCTTTTTCATAGTGCTTATAATCTTTATATTCCCACGGAACGGTGTATAAATACTCTGCAATTCGATAATCGCAAAACGGTACGCGTACTTCCAACCCGCACGCCATACTCATTCGGTCTTTGCGGTCTAACAGTGTTTGCATAAACCACTCTAAATTGAGTTTCATCATTTCTTTCATACGGCTTTCCGTGTCCGGCAGTCCTTGTATTTTATCGGTGCGGCGCACGGTATCGGCGTATTTTTCGTAAACATAGTTTTCCGCGTCAATTTGCCGCGCCAAATCGTCCTGCAAGAATGTCATGCGGTATTTTGTGGATTGTGCCCACGGGAATCCGTTCGTCATACGAATGGTTTTGTCTCGATACCATGGGTATCCGCCGAAAATTTCATCTGCACATTCGCCCGAAAGCGCGACAGTACCTTGTTTTTTGATTTCACGGCAGAACAGCAGCAAGGAACTGTCCACATCAGCCATACCGGGCAAATCACGAGCGTCTACGGCGGCGTATAAGGCTTGCACCAATTCTTTCGTGTCTATTTCGATCAAATGATTTTGCGCGTGTAGGTATTCGTTCATTATGCCTACAAACTGTGAATCGCTGTTCGGTTGAAATTTGCCGGCTTTGAAGTATTTGTCATTGTTTTTATACCCAACCGTAAAGGTGTGCAGTTGTTCGCCGCGCGCGTGAAAATACCGGTCGGCGACCGAGGAAATGATGCTCGAATCAAGACCGCCGGAGAGAAATGTGCACACAGGTACATCGGACACAAGTTGTCGTGTGATGGCATCTGTAACAAGATAGCACACCTTTTCCACGGTTTGCTCGAAGGAATCTGTAAACGGTTTGTCTCGTAGTGTCCAATATTGCGTTATGTTTAAACCGTTTTTGGAATAATAAGCATAATGCGCCGGCGGTAACTCCGCTATGTTGCGAAAAACACCGTAACCGGGTGTTCTGCCGGGGCCTATAAGCATCACTTCCGCAATGCCTTGCCAATCGACTTCGGGTTTTATAAATTCACTTGCAAGTAATGCTTTGATTTCTGACGCGAACAAAAAATGTGTATCTGTCTGTGCATAGAAAAACGGTTTTACGCCGATTCTGTCGCGCGCCATAAACAGGGACTGCTTTGTTTCATCCCATACGGCAAAAGCAAAAATGCCGTTGAAGCGGTCAACGCACTTTTCGCGCCATTCAATATAGGCTTTGAGCAGTACTTCCGTGTCGCTGTGCCCGACAAAGGTGTGCCCGCGGGTTAGTAAGTCGTTCCTGATTTCGTTTGTGTTATACAATTCTCCGTTGTATACAACGGTATAGCGATTGCCGCCATATACTGTTTGCATTGGCTGTGCGCCGTTTTTTAGGTCAATGACCGCAAGCCGTGTATGCAAAAGCGCCGCATTTTTCGTGAAATACGCATCGCACGCATCAGGCCCGCGCGGCTCTAACACCTTTTGCATTTGTAAAAAGCGGTTTTTATCGTCTTGAATCGGACAGCGATACGATACCGCGCCTGCAATTCCACACATAAAATTGCCTCCTTATTTTTTCTCAATAGCATTTTATGCGCGTAAACGGTGCGGTTGTCACAAAAGAAAAGGGGAGGGCTGACATTTTCTTTTTCCCTCCCCCGAAAGCATTATAGATATGCCGCAATGTCATCTGCAAGATTTTTTTCAATTTTAATGAGTTTCTCAGCAATCGATTTTACGCGCTGTTCAGCATTTTTATATTCGTTTAAATACCGTTCTAAGGACTTTACCCCCATGTGACAACCGTCGGTGACAAGGTCTGCAACGGTTTTGTCGCCGGGCTCCAAAACAGTTTTCACATTGGTTTTCATATAACTCATGCCTTTTGCAAGCGGGTTCGGCTCTTTACTTTCTTCGCCGAATTCCTGTAACAGCGCGCCGGTTTCTGCCTCCAATTTGATGTGCTCGTCCTTGCAGGTTTTCAAAATCGCATAAAAATCTTGATTTTCTACGCGTTCTAAAACGCTTTCAATAGTATCAATGCCCATTTTGATTCCCGCATTACATTCGCGCAATAATTTTGTTGTATCTGTATTCATGTTAATTCCTCCAAAAATCGTTTTGATTAGTATGCTTAGTTTTGCATAGAATAAGCATATTAAATAGTTTTTTTGATTTTTTCTTTTACTTGTCAAATCCAATGGATTTGTGTATAATGTAGAAAATCAAAAAAAGGAGGGCGAATGATGAAACTGTTTTACGGCATTGTGGCGTTATTATCGGTACTGTTGGCATTCGTCTGCCTTTTTATTGTGCGCAAAAAGAATTTATATCTTTCCCTTTTGTTCGTTTCGGTCGCCGTGTGCAATACGGGGTATTTTATGCTCTCTGTTTCAAAAACCTTGCCTTTTGCAATCGTTTCCAACGATATTGCGTACTTGGGCAGTGTGTTTTTGCCCTTTTTAATGCTGATGATGATATTTTCCCTTTGCGGCATAAAAATATCCAAAAAATCGGCGGCGGTATTTATCTGCATAGGCGTTGCGGTCTTGTTTATTGCCGTTACGCCGGGCATACTCCCCATATATTACAAAAGTGCGGTATTGGAAACCGTAAACGGTGCGACTGCGCTTGTAAAAGAATACGGCCCCTTGCATTTTATATATGCTTTGTATGTTGCCTTGTATTTTGTGGGTATGATTTGCGTGATTCTCTATTCCATTGCGAAAAAAACGGCTGTTTCTCTCAAATACCCCGTGTTTCTCTTGGTCGTGGTGCTGGGCAATATCGCTATTTGGGTTGCGGAAAAATGTATGCATGTGCGTTTTGAGTTCTTGTCGGTTTCCTATATAATGACCGAGGGCTTGTTGCTTTTGCTGTACGGCATCGTTGAAGACTATGAGAAAAAGAATATGCAGCAGCCCGAAGAACCGGAAACGCTTTCCATCGTTGAAGAATTTTTACAAAGTGCAAATCCTCGTGAGCCTTTAACCGAACGGGAGCGAGAGGTGCTCGGTTACATATTGGAAAACGAAAAGCGCAAAATCATTGCCGAAAAAATGTGTATTTCCGAAAACACGGTGAAAACCCACACAACGCATATTTTTGAGAAACTTGGCGTTTCCGGCAGGGCAGAGTTGTTTGAGATGGCACATAAAGATAAAACAGCCGCAATGCGGTAGGGCGGGGCTTGCTCCCGCCGTTTTTAATTCAAAAACAGAAATGAAAATGCGTTGCAATGTTGCAACAACACAGTATTCTCCCTCTCCGGAGGGGGAATTTTTTTGCCGAAATCGCCTTATCACCCCAAAAATCACCCCTTATTTTTCAAATATCACCCCTACGGTATGTTGCGGCGAAAACGAAGCATATATATACTGATTATAAGCAGAATTGCAATCTTACAAGGAGGAATATATATGAGAACTACAAGCCGCAAGGCAATCAGCATTTTGCTGTCGATTGTTATGGCGCTTACTATCTTGCCATTGTCGGTTTTTGCAACAGGTGAGGATACAACAAGCAGTGTTACAGACCTCACTACGCCTGTTGAACCGGAAAAGGTGAGCGATGTTTACCAAATCGGCACGACAAATGAGCTGTATTGGTATGCGAATACAATCAATGCGACACAGTCGCCGTCTTCGGATGACTTTAAGGCGATTTTGACGGCGGATATCAACTTTAATCCCGGCGTCACCTTTGAATATCAGGCGGAAAGCGGTTGTATTGCCGTTCGAAAAATGTCAGAGGACGGTCAACAGTTGGAGGCGTTTCTCGGTACAGGGTTAAACGATACGGAAAACGGCGTGTGGCTTGACGGAAGCGATGTTATCGAACTGAATGCCTGGATTCCGATTTACAATATGAACTCGAACTTTAACGGTAACGGGCACACCATTGACGGCGTGTATGTGAACATTGCGGAACAGGCTGCACAAATCGATTTTTCACAATTTCCCGGTTACATATACGGCGCACCCGGCTTTTTCGGATATATCGGCAACGGCGGATCGGTCAGTCACTTAAAAATCGGTGCAAATTCATGTGTTGTTTCGAACCAAGGTACTGCCGGCGGTGTTGCAGGTGTATCAAGCGGACTGATGTATGTTGTCGAAAACCATGCAACGGTTGTAGGCTTCGGCGCGGGAACAACTTATGAACCCGCAGGCGTTGGCGGCATTGTGGGTAAATTGCGGAATCACGACATATCAAATTGCATAAATTACGGCACTGTTATCGGCGTTTTGAAGACTACCTATTCCCAAGACCAGCCAAGCTATTACCGCCCCTTTGTCGGCGGTATTGCAGGCGGCGCGAGCAATTCTACGAGCGGCACTTCGGTGATTGCGAGTTCCATCAATTTCGGAAATGTTTATGCGGAAGGCGGGTATGCCGCAGGCATTTTGTCAAGAACAACAAATACTACGCAGTGCACCGGGGACTCAGTGCGTTATTGCGCGAATTACGGCAATGTGGAAGGTATGCACGCCGCAGGTGTTGTGGACTATGCTGTGATTAATACGATTGTAGAATTATGTGCAAATTACGGCGCAGTTACCGGCACGGCTTTTGCGGCGGGTGTTATCGGGGAAACTGTCGGCGGTGAACTCAGGGGTTGTTTTAATGCCGGGCCTGTCCGGTTGACGGATACTTATCCTGCTTCCGATTCGTACTTCCGTTCTAACAGTTACAGCGGCGCATTTGCGCTGGTTGCGGGTTCAGGCGTGACAAGCGAGGATGTTACGAACGGTTATAACGATGCGGATGTTTGCCCGGCAGAGCTTTTCAGGGAATATTACGGCTCTGATGCGCCGGTTTGCTATTCCGTTCCCCAATCAACCTTTACAAGCGGCGAAGTCGGTTATAAATTGAATCAAGTATATTCGTCAAGTTCCCGATGGATGGTACAAAGGCTTGCCGATCCCGGCCCGAGTGAGGAAGACCCCCGCCCGGCAGAGACTTACCCCAGGTTGAATTTTGAACTTTTGGGGTGCACAACGGATAATATCTACCGAAATACCCATTGGTGCTGTGCGGGGATAAACAAAACCAACCATACAGAGGATAAACGCTACACTTACGCAAATGTAACGCATGACGCAACGGTTGACGAGCATATTGCAGGGTCAGACGGTTACTGCGCGCACTGCGGCTTGGATATGCGCGCGCCGACGATTACAGGCCCCGAAACCATCGACGATATTACGGCAGGCGTATATTATTACGAGAGTGTGCAAGTTTTGGCAGAGGGCGCCGCGGACATCACTTTTGAATTGACGAAAATTGAAGTAAACGGCGTTGAAATCACCGATGAAAATTTGAATGACTATGATGTCTATTTCTATATTACAAATGCAGGATACCTGACGCTCTACTCCAATGTGACAGGCACTGTCAATTTAACCGTTACGGCAACCAACGGCTACGGCTCGGACACAGAAACCTTTACCGTCACCGTTTTGGAAGGTGAGCAGTTTGAAATTCTCACCCAAAAATTGCCTGACGGCAAGGTGGGCGAGGAATATTATGCCTTTTTAGAGGCAAGTCAAAAGGGCGCGTATTGGGAAGTCGATACCAAGAGCAGTCCCTTGCCCGCAGGATTGGAGTTTAACGGCAAGTCCGGTGAGATTACGGGTACGCCGACGGAATCGGGCTATTTCAAGGTTATCGTATATGCCTATTATGAAAAAGATGTGGCAGAAACCTGCCTGACGCTCTATATTGCACCGGCAGATGAAGCGCACACGCACACATACAGTTGGAAAGAAATCGATTCTGTTCAGCATATCGGCACCTGTTCCTGCGGCGATAGTGTAACAGAGGACCACACATGGAATCAAGGTGTGGAAACAACTGCACCTACAATCGAGGTAGAGGGCGAGATGACCTATACCTGTACAAAGTGCGGCGCAACGAAAACCGAGCCCGTGCCGAAATTACATCGACACGAATTTGCGGGAAATACTTGTGTGAATTGTGAAACACAGTTGTTTGAATTTGCAGCGCAAGAAAACGGTGTAACCATAACCACATATAACGGCTATGACAGCGAAATACTGTTCCCGGAAACCGTGGAGGGTGCGGTTGTGCTCGGAATCGGTGACAATGCATTCCAAAACCAAGCAAACATCACAGCGGTAATCATTTTAGATGAAAACTTTGTCATTTCGGAATTTGCCTTTTTGAATTCTGCTGTTACAACCATTTACGGTTATACGGGCTCCACGGCGGAAACCTACGCCGAAGCACACTTTATGACCTTTGTGGCGCTCGATAAACCCACGGGCGTCGGGGCAGACCTCAATATGGACGGTGTTGCGAATTTAACCGACTACGCCGTTATGGCGGCGATGTCCATCGGCGAGCAAACAGCAAGTGTCGTGGAAACGCGCGCGGGCGACTTAAACTTTGACGGTGTTGTGGATTTCTTTGATGTCGCGTTGTTAGACTTGATTATCAACGGGTACCGTTATTTACCGGGGGATTTAAACGGAGACGGTAACTTAAATGACGCGGATTTAACCTTGATAAACAATGCAATCGACGGCACAGCGGAATTAACACAAAAGCAAACCTATGCCGCCGATTTGAACGGCGACGGGCTTGTGAATGCAACCGATGCCGCTTTGCTCGAAAAACGCATATTGTTGTTTAACGGCTATACACAGGCAAAAGAAGAGGCGTAATATAGTTTTGTTGTGCGTCACCACCGCATAGCAAAAGCGCCGTCGGCGCAATATAAAAACTCCCTCTGACTGCCCGCGCGGCAGACAGGGGGAGTTTCTTGTGGAGCGTTTTCTGTTTCGCCCTTTCGAATCCCTTGCTATCTTAACAAAAAAAGAAAGAAGCACCTGACGGCACTTCTTTCTTTTTGGAGGAGAGCAAGGGTATTCCTACTCGACTTTACTGTTTGCCACGAAGGCAAGAATTTTCTAAAAACAACCGACATCTGCGCGACGGGCGGAAAACGCTCCACCGGAGCGTTTTCTCTTTCGCCCTTTCGAATCCCTTGCTATCTTAACAAAAAAAGAAAGAAGCACCTGACGGTACTTCTTTCTTTTTGGCGGAGAGCAAGGGATTCGAACCCTCGAACCGTTTTAGGCGGTTACACGATTTCCAATCGTGCTCCTTCGACCAGCTCGGACAACTCTCCAAACGTCACGATTGGTATTATATCGAAGTTTCTAAAAAAAATCAAGACATTTTTTTAGAAACAAGAAAATATTTTATAAATGCTATTTTCTTTTTTCTGTTTTGTAAATTTGCAGGATGAAAAAAGCGGTATACTATTCCAAACGGGAATAAAGGGGGAAATCTTCGTGAAAAAGAAAAGAGCGCTGTTGATTCTGTCTGCGTGTTTACTTTGCGCAGTAACCATATTTTTCATAGCCGGATTCAAAAAGCCCCCATACTCTAAGGGCGGCAAAACGCTGACAACGGCTGAAACAGAGCGTGAAAGCGCACAAAGCGATGTCTCCAAAGCGGAAAATCCTGTTTTAGAATTAACCCCTGCCATTTTGAAAGAGGGTAGCGCTGTCTTTTCCGAATTTTCTGTTTCGGAATTATGCAAGCAAATGGAACAGAAAAAAGAAATTTTAAACGACGCCGTACTTTTCCCGACAAAAACCAATCATCCCGTATTAGACACCTTGATCGAAAATCGATTCGGAAAAGACTTGGATTCTCTACCCGATACCTTTTCAAAAGCGAAGTTTTGCTACGATTGGCTGGTAGAGAATACACAGTTCGGCGGCGGCACAGTCAATATGCAAAACATGTATGTATTTCTCGAGGATTGCGATTACGCCGATGCGGACGGTACGGTGGTATACGATGCGTACAGAATTTTGCTGACAGGGCAGGGGGTTTGTGATAATTACGCCTCGGCGCTCACTGTCTTATACCGCTACATTGGTTTAGAGGCATATATCGTGCACGGGAAAGCCATTCTTGCGAACGGCACTTTGACAAATCATGTTTGGGTTGCCGTAAACATAAACGACACTTTTTATTGGTTTGACCCGCAAGTCGAAACATCTGCTGCACAAAAGAACGATTGTAAGTATGCGCTGTTTTGTGTTCTACCTGACGCGCTGCCTTTTTACACGAATTACAGCATACCTGAGAGTTGCAACGCCTATCACGGCTTTCAACTGCAAAGCCCTATGCAGGTGTGTTGCACATTAGGCACCGTTTCAAAGGCAACGTTTACATACAAACCGGGCGAAGTGAATGCGTACGGCGATGTTATCCAAAAGATTTCCGTCACGGCCGATGCGTCGGATTCCGGATTCCCGATTACGCTTTCTTTAAACGGCGGGACACCGCCATATCAATGCGCGGCACAGGCTGAATACCGCCAAAACGGCAAAGCGGTTACGCAAGAATTATTACCTATGAAAACTGTTACGGATACGGTGACGATTCCGTTTGCTAAGTTGCAAGATGCACAGATTCAATGTATCACCGTGCGAACGCGGGACGCTTCCGGCAGGAATTTGGTGTGCGTACTGACTGTCGAATCCAAATAATCCAAATAAAAAGAAGCGCCTTTACGCTAGGTGCTTCTTTTTGATACTTTGCAAGTTGTGCTTTTTGATATGCAGAAAATATGTGCAGATTGACGAAAACTTTGTCAAAGATTTGTGCAAAATCTCTGCTTATTTTGAATATTTTTTGAATTTTTGTTGACAAATAAGGGATAAAAGTATATACTACTTTCATTCTTATATTTGTCCAATATGCAGGAAAAGAGTTCTTATCCTGCAAATTTATATTTGGAGGCATATAGTATGAAAATGAAAAAAGTACTTGCCGTATTGCTTGCAGTAACCATGGTTGTTCTCTGCTTTGCGGCGTGCGGCAAAAGTAACGACGCGTCCGGTGAAAAAAACACCAACTCGACCGGTGAAAAAACCATTAAAATCGGTTTGAGCGGTCCTTTGACCGGTAGTGCTGCGCAGTACGGTAACGGCGTGAAAAACGGTGCGCAGCTTGCAGTTGATGAAATCAACGAAGCAGGCGGCATCAACGGCATTAAGCTCGAATTCAAAATGGAAGATGACGAGGCAGATGCCGAAAAAGCCAAGAATGCATACAACACATTGAAAGACTGGGGTATGCAGCTTTCTCTCGGTGCCGTAACCTCCGGTGCTTGCATTGCGTTCCAAGGCGAAGCTTCTGTGGACAATATGTTCGTTCTTACGCCTTCTGCTACGGCTGTGGATGCCATTAACGGCGACAATGCATTCCGTGTTTGCTTTGCAGACCCGCAGCAGGGGGTTGAATCTGCGGATTACATTGCTGACAAAAAGCTTGCAACGAAAGTTGCTGTAATCTATGATTCTTCCGACGCTTATTCTTCGGGCATTTATGAAGCATTCTCTGCGGAAGCGGCTAAGAAAGGGTTGGAAATCGTTACCGCGCAATCTTTCACCGCTGATACAAAAACGGATTTCTCTGCACAAATTCAAGCTATTAAATCTTCCGGGGCTGAACTTGTTTTCCTGCCGATTTATTACAGCGAAGCTTCCTTAATCCTCCAGACCGCGAAAAATGCCGGCTTGAATGTGACGTTCTTCGGCTGCGACGGTTTGGACGGCATTTTGACCATGGAAAACTTCGATGCTTCCTTGGCAGAAGGCGTTATGCTCCTTACCCCGTTTGCAAAAGATGCAACGGATGACTATACTGTGAAGTTTGTTACCAAATATAAAGCCAAATACGGTGAAGACACTATGAATCAGTTTGCGGCAGATGCTTACGACGGTGTTTATATTATTAAACAGGCTGTCGAAAAAGCCGGCATTACGGCTGATATGACTTCTTCGGAAATCTGCGATGCGCTGAAAGTGGCTATGACCCAAATTGAGTATACGGGTGTTACTGCGAAAGGTATGACATGGAGCGCAAATGGCGAGCCGACCAAACCCCCGATTGTTGTTAAAATCGAGAACGGTGCGTATACCATTCTGTAAGCGTTCATGCGTAAACCCGAATGAACAAAATAAGTATGCCGTATAGATATTTTCTATACGGCATACTTTGGAATTTATGACAGAATATGCTTTTTGAAAAATGTCAGTTTTTGGGGCTTTTCAAAACGCATATTTGGAGGATTTGGAATGGAATTTTTAAGCTATTTGGTTTCCGGAATCAGTTTGGGGAGTATCTATGCGCTCATCGCGCTCGGGTATACCATGGTTTACGGTATTGCAAAAATGCTGAACTTTGCACACGGTGATGTCATTATGGTCGGTGCGTTTGTGATTTTTACCGTGAGCACGACATGGGGTTTATCGCCTGTGGTCGGCGTACTGATTTCCATCGTGTTTTGTACGCTGTTCGGCATGCTGATTGAAAAGGTTGCCTATAAGCCTTTGCGCAAGGCGTCTTCATTGGCTGTTTTAATTACAGCAATCGGCGTCAGCTATCTTCTGCAAAACGCTGCACAGTTGATTTTTGGGTCGAGCACCAAAAGCTTCACTTCGGTTGTCAATATTCCTGCGCTTCGTTTGTTTGACGGTGCATTAGTCATTTCCGGTGAAACGATTGCCACCATCATAATTTCAATTATAATTATGATTGCTTTGACCTTGTTCATTAACAAGACGAAACCCGGCCGCGCGATGCTTGCCGTCGCAGAGGATAGAGGTGCCGCGCAGTTGATGGGCATCAATGTCAATGCAACAATTTCATTAACATTTGCCATCGGCTCCGGCCTTGCGGCGGTCGCAGGTGCGCTGTTATGCTCGGCGTATCCTGCACTTTCACCGACAACCGGCGCAATGCCCGGCATTAAAGCCTTTACCGCGGCTGTGTTCGGCGGTATCGGCTCTATTCCCGGGGCAATGATCGGCGGTATTTTGCTCGGTGTTATCGAGAATTTAAGTAAAGGGTATATTTCCACGCAACTTTCCGATGCGATTGTGTTTGCTGTTTTGATTATCGTGCTGCTTGTCAAGCCGACCGGCATTTTGGGCAAGAAGATTAACGAGAAGGTTTGAGGTGGTTGGAATGGCAAAGCAAAAAAGAGTTTTAAAGCAATCGACCAAAAGCGATTTCATTACTTATGCAATGTTAGCGGTTGCTTTTATTGTAGTTGAAGTCCTTACATTTACGGGCAATATCTCCAGTTTGCTGTCCGGGCTGTTAGTACCGCTGTGCGCTTATTCGATTTTGGCGGTCTCTTTGAATTTGGTTGTCGGTATTTTAGGTGACCTTTCCTTGGGGCATGCTGGATTTATGTGTATTGGTGCTTATGTCAGTGCCTTTTTCTCCGTGACTTGCGCAGACGCTATTCCGCAGACATGGTTACGCTTTCTCATAGCCATTTTGCTTGGCGGAACGGTTGCGGGAATATTCGGCTTTTTGATTGGCATCCCTGTTTTGCGGTTGAAAGGGGACTACTTGGCGATTGTTACGCTTGCGTTCGGCGAAATTATTAAAAATATTGTAAACCTTTTATTCGTAGGCATTGACGAGAATGGGCTGCATGTTTCTTTGGAAAGCGCGAACGCGTTAAATCTTACCGAAAATGGCAAGGTAATTATCAAAGGTGCGCTCGGTATCACGGGTACACCGCGTGATGCAAACTTCGTTATTGGCTTTATTCTTTTGGTTATTACGGTTTTCGTTGCACTGAACCTAATCAACTCCCGTACGGGGCGTGCGGCGATGTCCATTCGCGATAACCGTATTGCGGCGGAGTCCGTTGGCATCAATGTAACGAAATACAAACTGATTGTATTCTCCGTGTCCGCCTTTTTCGCAGGGATTGCCGGCGTTTTGTATGCGCACAATCTATCTTCGCTTACGGCGACCACCAAAAACTTCGGCTACAATATGTCCATTATGATTTTGGTATTCGTTGTTTTGGGCGGTATCGGCAGCACGCGCGGCTCCATTATTGCGGCTGTGATTTTGACCGCTTTGCCGGAGGTCTTGCGCGGATTAAACGATTATCGAATGCTCATTTATGCAATCGTTTTAATCCTTTTGATGCTTGCGAACAATAATGAAAAACTGAACGCTTATAAAGAAAAGATTTCTATTACCAATCTTTTCAAGAATAAAAAGGCGGGCAATACACTCGACAAGGAGGCGAATTCCTAATGGCACTGTTAGAAGTCAAAAATCTGGGTATCCAGTTCGGCGGCTTGCGTGCCGTTGATGAATTTAACCTCGAAATCGAGAAAGGCGCGTTGTACGGGCTTATCGGGCCGAACGGTGCGGGCAAAACCACCGTTTTCAATATGTTGACCGGTGTTTATAAACCGACGGACGGCGATATATTGCTGGACGGCAAGAGTATTATCGGAAAAAGTCAAATTGATATTAACAAAATGGGGATTGCGCGAACCTTCCAGAATATTCGATTGTTCCGCCAAATGTCCGTTCTCGATAATGTAAAAGTCGGATTGCACAATCAAATCAAATACAGCACGGTGTCCGGCATTTTAAAATTACCGTCCTATTTCAAAAAAGAAAAGGAAATGAACGAAAAAGCGATGTCGCTTTTGGAAGTGTTTGATTTACAGGGTGAGGCGGATTATCTTGCTTCCAATTTACCGTACGGCAAACAGCGGAAATTAGAGATTGCACGCGCCTTGGCAACCAATCCGAAGCTGTTATTGCTTGACGAACCTGCGGCGGGTATGAATCCGAACGAAACCGCAGAACTGATGGAAACCATTCAGTTCGTGCGCAAAGAGTTCGATATGACCGTTTTGTTGATTGAGCATGATATGCGTCTGGTCAGCGGAATTTGCGAGGATTTAACCGTTTTGAACTTCGGCAAGGTGTTAGCGCAGGGGAAGACCTCCGAGGTTTTGAAAAACCCGGAAGTGATTACAGCCTATCTCGGCGAATAAGAGAGGATTTTACAGTATGGCAATGCTTGAAATTAAAGACCTTGAAGTTTGCTACGGCGTGATTCGCGCGATTAAAGGCGTATCCTTTGAGGTCAATCAGGGCGAGGTTATCGCTTTAATCGGTGCAAACGGGGCGGGGAAGACCACCATTTTGCATACGATTACAGGGCTTATTCCTGCCAAAAGCGGCAGTATTCTGTTTGAGGGCAAGGAATTAACCAAAACACCTGCGCATAAAATAGTCTCGATGGGTATGGCACATGTGCCGGAGGGAAGACGCGTTTTTGCACAACTTTCCGTTTTGGAAAACTTGAAACTCGGCGCATATACACGCAAGGATAAAGCGGAAATCACAAAATCCTTGAAAATGGTTTATGAACGCTTCCCGCGGTTAGAGGAGCGCAAAAATCAGGTTGCCGGGACTTTGTCCGGCGGGGAGCAGCAAATGCTTGCCATGGGCAGAGCGTTAATGAGTAATCCGCGTATTATTTTGATGGATGAGCCTTCTATGGGACTTTCCCCCTTGCTTGTTTCGGAAATTTTTGATATAATTAAGGTGATAAGTGAGGGCGGTACAACCGTTCTTTTGGTAGAGCAGAATGCCAAAAAAGCGCTTTCCATTGCCGACCGCGCCTATGTCTTGGAAACCGGCAATATCACGCTGTCCGGCAAAGCGTCTGACCTTATCCATGACGATTCCGTGAAAAAGGCATATCTCGGTGAATAATTCCGAAAGGCTGGTGTAATTCATGCGTGACCATTTTGTAATTACCATTGCGCGCGGCTACGGCAGCGGCGGCAGAACAATCGGCAAAATTCTTTCCGAAAAGTTGGGCATCCCGTTTTATGACCGTGAGCTTTTGTATATGGCTTCGGAGGAAAGCGGCATCAATTTAGATTTGTTCGGGAAATTGGATGAAAAGGTGCGAAAAGGCTTTTTTGACCCGCCGACGCGCCAATATACAGGCGAGTTGATTCCGCCGGAAAGCAATGACTTTATTTCCGACGAGAATTTGTTTAACTACCAGGCAAAAATCATTCGTGACCTTGCTGAAAAACAGTCCTGCATCATTGTCGGGCGCTGTGCGGATTTCATTTTACGCGATATGGACAATGTTGTGGACGCCTTTATTTGGGCGCCTGTGACGGAGTGCATTAAAAATGTTATGGCTTTGGAGCCGCTGAACGAAAAAGAAGCCGAAAAGAAAATCAAAAAAATCAACAAGCACAGAAGCGAGTATTATCGGTATTACTCCTGCCGCGAGTGGGATGATTACAGAAACTATGAACTGTGCTTGGACAGCTCCCGTTTAGGCTTTGAAAAAAGCGCGGAATACATAAAAGCATATGTAGAAATTAAGTTTGATATAAAACTGTAATTACACAACAAAAAAACAGCCGCGCATAACGGCTGTTTTTTATTGCTTTTGATATTCACAGGAGAGGGCACAATTGCAGTTCCCATATTGAATTGCCATAAAATTCTTGCTATAATTTATGTTGAATATTCAGTTTACAACATTTTGATTTGTCAAAGGAGATTGAGATGAAAAAGTACGACAGCCTGATTATCGGGCATATTACCAAGGATTTTAATATTGATCACTTAAAAAATCTCAATGAAATTTGCGGGGGCGCTGTGCTTTTTTCGTCCGCATCGGCGTTTGCTTTGGGACACAGTACAGGCGCAGTCACAAAGCTTGCCGAACAGGACAAAGACCGTCTCAACAGCTTCACAATTCCGCAAAACGATGTATACTGCTCGTTTTGTGACAGTTCAACGACCATGAGAAACGAATATTTCACGGCGGACAAAGAAAAGCGAAACAGCACCTGTCTTTCCTGTGCTGCACCGTTTACACTTGCAGACTTACCGTCGGTTGACGCGCATATTTATCATTTTGCGGGGCTGCTTTATGGGGAATTCCACAATGAAATGCTGATAGAATGTGCGAAAAAAGGTGCTGTTGCGCTGGATGTGCAAGCCTGTTTGCGACACACAGATATGCAAAGCGGGGCTATGTATTTTGCGGATTGGGCAGAGAAAAAAGAAATCCTGCCATATATAACCTATTTAAAAACTGACGCGGCAGAAGCGGAAATTATGACCGGCACAGCAGACAGAGAACGCGCGGCAAAAATGCTTTGGGAACTCGGCGCAAAGGAAGTGCTCATTACCCATAATACGGAAGTGCTGGTGTATGACGGCAAAGAAGTTTACACTTGCCCTATTCGCGCGCGAAACCTCAGCGGCAGAACGGGGAGGGGAGACACCACCTTCGCCGCATATATCAATGAACGGTTACAGTTTCCTGTTGAAAAAGCATTATTAAACGCCACGGCCACCGTTTCCCTGAAAATGGAAACGCCGGGCCCCATTCAAGCAAATCGACAGGCGATAGAGGCGTATATTGAAGAATTCTATGCGGATTATAAACTATAATGCTTTTAGAAAGCGTGTATTTTGTGTAAGATGAAATACACGCTTTTTCCGTTTTTGAGGACAGCGAGCCTGCATACACGCAAAAAGAACTTGCAGAGTTTGAAAACCACAAGGTTACATATAACGGGAGGAAATGACCGAGTATGACGATTCACAGCAACACGATGGAATGGCGAATTTATAGATTATTTCGGTAATGAAGGAGCAACATACGTTAGTGTGAAAAACAATTCAATTCGAACAGCATGTAAGCGAGAAGTTTTTACTCAAGCAGTTAAACACGCATTGGAGGTATTAGACAAATATGGAATATAATGATTTTATTTTCTGCCCATTGGTTGATAAGAAAATTGACGTTGTTGATTGTATGGAAAATCGTGACACAAAGGAAGAAGTCATTCCCGCAATTTATAAAGTCAAGACAAACTGGAAAGAAATTTGCGACAACTGTCCTTATAGCAAGTATTAAAGCACCCGCCTTTGCAGGTGCTTTTTTCATACCCATTTTCAATAATTACAGCGTCTTTGGTGCATGCAAAGGCGCTGTTTTTTATTGTAGGGTATTGACTTTTAGCACTTTTTGCTATACAATTATACAAAATTAATATTTTGTATAATTGAGGGGAGTTAAAAACGGCAGAAATTGCCGGATTCTGTGGTTTTTCTTAATTTTTGTGTAACCTACGGTATAACGCGAACATTTCTGAAATAGCATTTCTTAAAACAGGAATACATATTTGGCAGTTGACTTTTTGATATTTTCACTGTTTTTCATTTCATTACAATATTTTTTCTTCTTAAAAACTATAACGTTACTTTTTTTGTTTGCATTTTTTCAGTTATAGTTTGTTTAGCATTTCAGTGGATTTTCTTTCCCATTTCATCCAATAGAAATTTTTTTGACAAGGGTTTGGTCGTCTGGAAAATTTCTATTCGATTCGGTTTTGCGATTTTTTTACAATAATAGCGTAAATTTTTTTAACTGTATTAGAGATTTTGGAAATGTTGAATATTTTCTATATTGATGCCTGCAATCGTTTTGAAACTGCTTTTATCAATAGAAACGCCTATCCAATTTTTACTGAAAAATCGATTAACCGCCCTTTCATCGTTCTGTTATCTTAAATATTATTCGGTATTATGAAGTCTATTACATTTTGAACAATTTATATAATGTGAAACTGTTTCACGAACAACAGAGGAATGTACAATGACAAAATATGCCCAATCACCGAACTTGCCGCATTTGGTGCGGGAGTTTGCAAATCATGAACTTGCCATCAAAAACAAATCCGAATTAACGGTAGATGAATATATTTTAGATTTAACACTGTTTTTCCGCTTTTTAAAAATGCGCGAAGCCGAGCGCGCCGGTTCCCCTGCCCCGGACTTTGAAAAAATAGATATTTCGGATTTGGACATACAGTTTTTTCAACAAGTAACTCTTGCTGATGCATACGCGTTTTTATCGTATTGCAAATCCGACCGCGACAATGACGCCGCGGCACGCGCGCGAAAAACCAGCAGTATCCGCGCATTTTTTCGCTATTTACATGTCCAAAAAAAGCTGTTAGACGAAAATCCCATGCAGGAACTCGAAACACCGAAAAAGAAAAAAGCCCAGCCGAAGTACCTAACATTAGAGGAAAGTCTTCAACTGTTGGCTTCGGTGGACGGCCCGTATAAAGAACGGGATTATTGCATATTAACGCTGTTTTTAAACTGTGGATTGCGCCTTTCGGAATTGGTGTCGATTGATTATACCGACATAAAAGACAATAACACCCTCGTGGTTACAGGAAAAGGCAATAAGGAGCGAACCGTATATTTGAACGAGGCTTGTATGGACGCGATTAAGCGGTATATGGCGGTTCGCCCTGTGGACAAAGTGCGGCAAAAGGACAAAAATGCACTGTTTTTAAGCAGTCGTTATCAGCGAATCAGTCCAAAAACCGTACAACATATGGTTTACGGGTATTTAGAAAAATGCGGACTTGGCAACCGCGGTCTTTCCGTGCACAAATTGCGGCATACCGCCGCCACATTGATGTATCAGCACGGTCATGTGGATGTGCTTGTGCTGAAAGAAATTTTAGGACACGAAAATTTGGGCACAACGGAGATTTATACGCATTTGGTGGATGAACAACTGAAAAATGCGTCGGATGCGAATC
Source organism: Ruminococcus sp. (assembly GCA_004555265.1). Lineage (GTDB taxonomy): Bacteria > Bacillota > Clostridia > Oscillospirales > Acutalibacteraceae > Fimenecus. The sequence goes on along the minus strand of SFIQ01000001.1, from coordinate 74,388 downwards.
CCCTTGCAAATGTTAAAGTGAAAAAAGACTGATTTTTCCGTGAAACAAGTATAAAACCACAGCACTGATGGCGGCAGAAACCAGCATAATGAACAGCAGGACAAAATGTCGAAGTATATATAGTTTTATGGCGTTAAACCCTTCAAAAGTATCTGCTCTTTTCAGCAAGCAGCGATTGATGTCCCGCGAAAACAGAATACTCTCTTTGCAACTAAATAAAAGAGACGCCGCCGAAAGCACATTCGGCAGGAGTAAAAACAAAGCATAATACTCCAAGCCTTGTAATGTTTCGGTTTTGTAAAGGCAGGCGGAAACTGTTCCGATGCCCAAGCCTTTTACAAGCGGTAAAAGCCACAAAAACGGTTCTCCGACTAAACACAAGCCCAACAAAAAAGCAATCGATATGTATATGCAGTCTGTGCCGAAACTTGACAGGAAGTTCAGCCATACCGACTGCGCTTCGCTTTGCTTAAAATGCGCCTTTGTAAGATTTAGCAATGAGAGATAGGTGGCGTTGTCTGCGTATTTTACAAACAAAACGCCCAACAAAACCCCGCAAATCAATACGGTGGTCAGAAGAATCAGTTTTTGATTTTTTCGGATTGCGTTTGTGTTTATTTTTCTTTTTTTACGAATTCCGGTTGCGATAATGGTGGCGTGCGTTTTTCTTCTTTTCATTTTAAACACCTTTACTTAACAAAATTTATATTCTTTTACCAATGATTCCGCCGAGAATCGGGCAAACGAGGCTTAATGCAATCGGAATGCACACAACCACGGTAAACTGTGCTTTGGATGCGAACAACATACATATCAGTACCAACAGAAGTTCTGCAAAGCCGGCAAAAAAGCAGTTTGGGAATATCGGGATTCTTTTCCGTGCTGTACATAAAAAACCGCATATCAGCGCGGTACAGCCGTATACCATATAGACCGCAATATGCATATGTGCCGGCTGTGTTTCACTTTTGAGCAAAAATACGGAAAGAAATGCCGTGCCGAGCATAAACAGCAAAAAACCAACAATGCCATATAGAAGCGCCGATTTGTAGGTATGAGTCGGACCGGTATTTTTCCTTTGTGTCGTCGTTCGGCGTGATGCACGCCGTCTTTTCACTTGCACAGACATAACAACACCCCCGCACACTTTACTAAAAAGTATGCGGGGGCAGTTTTGAATATGCGTTTTGTCAGTCTTCTTTTTTGCTTTTCTTTTTTGCTTTTGCTTCTTTTTCCTTTTCCTGCGCGGCTCTTGCGGCTTCACGCTCGGCTTGCAGTTTTTCGTTCGCGGTGTTGTTCATTTGAATAGCCCAACGCGTAATTTTCATTTTATTTCTGTCCGCGCCGGTTTCAATGATTAAAGAATCTTCTTTAACCGTAACAACTCTGCCGACAATGCCGCCGATGGTTGTAATTTCATCGCCGACTTGCGTATTGTCACGCATTTCCTGCTCTTTTTTCTGTTGCTTTTTTTGCGGCCGAATGGTGAAAAAATACATAATCGCAAACAAAGCAACCATCATCAAAATCATGGGCAACATACTGCTGCTGCCCGTGCCGGAAGCAGGGGGAGCTTCAAGGGGTAATACGAAATTTAACATTTTCAAAATTCCTCCATAAATAAAATCATCTTATTATACATAGAATTGGAATATTTTGCAATAGATATTCCAAATTTAACAAAATGCTCATATTTAGATTCGCGTGTCTAATTTCTCGACATATTCATTTTTAAAACTATCAAAAGTTCCGTTTTCTATTTGTGCACGGATTTTTGCAAGGAGCGTATTATAGAAATAAAGGTTATGCATTACGCAAAGACGCATGGCAAGCATCTCCCCTGCTTTAAACAAATGGCGAATGTAAGCACGCGAATGACGCTGACAGGTTGGGCATTGACAGCCTTCCTCTATCGGAGACAAATCATTTTTGTATTTTTCGTTATTCAAATTGATAATGCCGTTTTGGGTGAATAAGTGCCCGTGGCGTGCATTGCGGCTGGGCATAACGCAGTCAAACAAATCCACGCCGCGACTGACGGCTTCCAAAATGTTCCCCGGTGTACCGACGCCCATTAAATACCGCGGTTTATCTTTCGGCATAAATGGCGCAACGGCAGAAATAATGCGGTACATATCCTCTTTCGGTTCACCGACTGCAAGCCCACCGATAGCGTAGCCGTCTAAATCGAGTTCTGCGATTTGTTTCATATTTTCGATGCGCAAGTCGTCATAGGTGCACCCTTGGTTAATCCCGAACAACAGTTGGTTAGGATTTACCGTATCTTCCAAGGCGTTCAATCGCGCCATTTCCGCTTTACAGCGCACAAGCCAACGTACCGTACGCTCGCAAGACGCTTTTGCATAAGCATATTCCGCGGGATTTTCCACACATTCGTCAAACGCCATGGCAATGGTTGAGCCGAGATTGGACTGAATTTGCATACTTTCCTCAGGTCCCATAAAAATTTTGCGACCGTCTACATGCGAATGGAAATGAACGCCTTCTTCTTTGATTTGCCGTAGCTTTGCGAGTGAAAACACTTGAAATCCGCCGCTGTCAGTTAAAATCGGGCCGTCCCAACCCGTAAATTTGTGCAAGCCGCCGAGTTCTTTGATGAGGGTATCGCCGGGACGCACATGCAAATGATATGTGTTGCACAGTTGTACCTGACAGCCAATATCCTTTAAGTCATAACTCGAAACCGCGCCCTTAATAGCACCTGCGGTGGCAACGTTCATAAATGCAGGCGTCTGAACCGTGCCGTGGACGGTTTGAAATTCGCCGCGGCGGGCATTTCCCTCTGTTTTTAAAACTGTAAACATAAATCTCTCCTATTATAACAACAACATACAATCACCGAACGAAAAGAACCGATATTCTTTTTCAACCGCTTCTTTGTAGGCTTGCAAAACTTTTTCACGGTCATAAAATGCAGAAACCAACATAATCAGCGTGCTTTCGGGCAAATGAAAGTTTGTAAGCAGTGCGTCAATACATTTGAATTTGTACCCCGGATAAATAAAAATATTTGTCCAGCCGTCTGCGGCGCAAATTTCACCGTGAAATGTAGCCACGCTTTCGAGCGTGCGGCAACTGGTTGTACCGACCGCTATCACGCGCCCGCCGTTTTTTTTGGTTTCGCGGATAAGTGCGGCAGTTTCTTCGGACAAATGATAATGCTCCGCGTGCATTTTGTGGTCTTCAATATTGTTCGCTTTTACAGGGCGGAACGTGCCGATGCCGACATGTAAGGTTACAAATCCGATTTTAACACCTTTTTTCTGTATCTTTTCCAAGATTTCGGGCGTAAAGTGTAACCCGGCTGTCGGCGCGGCGGCAGAGCCTAACTCTTTGGAATACACGGTTTGATAGCGTTCGCCGTCCTCCAACTTTTCCGTAATATAGTGCGGTAGCGGCATTTCACCGACTTTTTCAAGTACAGGAAAAATGCTGTCTCCATCGTAGAAAAAGCGTGCCAAACGGTTGCCGTTTTCCAGGACTTCTAATACTTCCGCTTTTAAAATTCCACCGCCGAATGAAAATTTTGCGCCGACCTTTGCGCGTCTGCCGGGGCCTGTGATGACCTCCCAAACATCGTTTGCCTTTTGGTTGAGCAATAAAAATTCCACACGGGCGCCTGTTTCTTCCTTTTCGCCGTACAGTCGTGCAGGCAAAACGCGGGTGTCGTTTAAAATCAAGCAGTCATTTTCGTTTAAATAGTCTAATATATCGTAAAAATGCTTATGCTCGATTTCGTCGGTATCGCGGTGCAAAACCATCATTTTTGAGTGATCACGCGGCTCAATCGGCGTTTGCGCAATGCGCTCTTTTGGTAAATCATAATAAAAATCTTGTTTCTGCATAGGTAATCTCCCAACAATGTTCCAAATCTGTTAAAATGATTGACTTGTGATTAGAAAAATGATATGATATTCCCAACTGCAATAGAGGTGCAAAACACATCAGTAGCGCATGTCAGGTCAATCGGGGCTGTTCACGGTGCGTAAAAGGGTTTTTTGCCGAAAACAAAGGAAACCGATTTTTGCTTTGTTTGGGTATGTTTGCGAACAGCGGCATAACTGTCATCATAAATTTGATGGAGTGCTATTGTAAACACAGCGCATTTTTGCGCGGTGCTTCAAGCCTGCACTTCGTTTATGATGACCGGTTGTAATGACCGGCTTTTTTTATGCAGACAATAGAATAACATGTTTTGGAGGTAAACACAAGTGGAAAAACAGTATAATGTCGGCGTAATCGGCGCAACAGGTATGGTTGGGCAAAGATTTTTAACCTTGCTTGCCAACCACCCGTGGTTCAATGTGAAAGTTGTCGCGGCAAGCCCGCGTTCGGCAGGCAAAAAATATGCGGACGCTGTCGGTACAAAATGGTGCATGGATGTTGAAATCCCCGAAAATGTAAAAGACCTTGTTGTGATGGATGCAACAGGTGATGTGGAAAAAATTGCTTCGATGGTGGATTTCGTATTTTGCGCCGTGGATATGAAAAAAGACGAAATCAAAGCGCTTGAAGAACGCTATGCAAAAGCGGAATGCCCGGTTATCTCGAACAACAGCGCAAACCGTCATACGCCCGATGTGCCGATGGTGGTGCCGGAACTGAATGCAGACCATATTCACATCATTCCCGCGCAGAGAAAGCGTCTCGGCACGAAACGCGGCTTTATTGCCGTGAAATCCAACTGCTCTTTGCAAAGCTATGTGCCTGCACTGTTCCCGCTTTCCAAGTTCGGCGTAAAAGATGTTTTGGTTTGCACCTATCAGGCAATTTCCGGTGCCGGCAAAACCTTTGAAACCTGGCCTGAAATGGTGGATAATGTCATTCCGTACATCGGCGGCGAGGAAGAAAAGAGCGAGCAGGAACCTTTGAAGATTTGGGGTAAAATTGACGGTGATGTCATTCAACCGGCCGCCTCCCCCAATTTCACGGCGCAATGCTTACGTGTGCCGGTTTCCAACGGTCATATGGGTGCTGTGTTTGTACGGTTTGAGAATAAGCCGTCTAAGGAAGAAATTTTAGAGGTTTGGAAGAACTTTAAAGGCAGAGCGCAGGAATTGGATTTACCGAGCGCGCCCAAACAGTTCCTCAACTATTTTGAAGAGGATAATATGCCGCAGACAAAACTGAACCGAATGCTTGAAGGCGGTATGGCAATTTCCATCGGCAGACTGCGCGAAGATACGCAATATGATTACAAGTTTGTTTGTCTTTCCCACAACACGTTGCGCGGTGCTGCCGGCGGCGGCGTTTTGCTTGCAGAACTGCTTTGCGCAGAAGGCTATATGGACTGATTGATTTGGAGGTTATTTCAATGAAAAAGCCAATTTTCACAGGTGCAGGCGTTGCAATTATTACCCCGTTTACCGCAGACGGTGCGGTGAACTACCCTGCCTTGAAAACAATTTTGGAATATCAAATTGCCCACGGAACGGACGCGATTGTCATTTGCGGCACCACAGGCGAAAGCGCAACGCTGACACACGAGGAGCACACCGAGGCGATTCGTTTTACTGTGGAGACCGTTGCGGGCAGAATTCCCGTGATTGCCGGAACCGGCAGTAATGATACGGCATATGCCTTAAAACTTTCCAACGAAGCGGAAAAAATCGGTGTTGACGGTCTGTTGATGGTTACGCCATACTATAACAAGGCTTCACAGGAAGGACTTTATAAGCATTATACTTATCTTGCTGACCGTGTTTCGACGCCGATTATCATTTACAATGTGCCGAGCCGTACCGGGTGCGAAGTCAAGCCCGAAACGTATGCGGAACTTTCACATCATAAAATGATTTATGCCGCAAAAGAAGCCACGGGCAATCTTTCCTCGATTGCAAAAACCATTTCTCTTTGCGACCCCGATTTTGCGGTCTACTCGGGCAACGACGACCAAATCACCCCGATTATGTCTTTGGGCGGCAAAGGTGTAATTTCCGTGCTGTCCAATATTGCACCGCAAGTGGCGCACGATATTGCCGCGTCGGCTTTGAACGGGGATTTTGAAACCAGCCGCAAACTCCAACTTGAATATTTGGAACTTTGCAACGCGATGTTTATGGATGTCAACCCCATCCCCGTGAAACAGGCTATGCGTATGATGGGCTTTGATGCAGGTCCGTTGCGTATGCCGCTTTGTGATATGAACGAAGCAAACACCGCCAAGTTAGAGTCGGTAATGCGTAAATACGGTCTTGTAAAATAAAGTTTTTTCGGGATGTGAAAGCATGACAAGGATTATTTTAAGCGGCTGTCTCGGCCATATGGGACATGTGATTACCGAATGTGTTCGCCGCCGCGAGGACTGCGAAATCGTTGCAGGCGTGGATATCGGCGAAGGAACTGCAGACTACCCTGTATTTAAAAGTTTTGCAGATTTGACCGTGGACGGCGATGTGATTATTGATTTTTCGCATCCGTCTGTGTTAGACGGGCTTTTGGCGTATGCCACAGCGCACAAATGTGCGGCAGTAGTGGCAACAACCGGTCTTTCCGACGAACAAATTGCGAAGCTCAAATCAGCATCGCAGGACACGCCTATCTTTTTCTCTGCAAATATGTCCATCGGTGTCAATTTAGTCGCGGAATTGGCGGCAAAAGCGGCTCGCGTGCTGGAAGGCGCGTTTGATATTGAGATTGTGGAAATGCACCACAATCAAAAAATTGACGCCCCGAGCGGTACGGCGCTGATGTTGGCGGATACCATTTCCGACGCGCTTACGGAAAAACCGCATTATGAATTTGACCGCCACTCGAAACGCGCAAAGCGTGACCCGCACGAAATCGGCATTCACGCCGTGCGCGGCGGTACGATTGTGGGCGAGCATGAAATTCTCTTTGCAGGTCTTGATGAAGTGATTAAAATTTCGCACTCTGCGCGCTCAAAAGACCTTTTTGCAGTGGGTGCGGTCAATGCCGCAGTTTTCTTGAAAGACAAACCCGCAAAACTGTATTCGATGAAAGACTTGGTTGATAACAAATAACGGAGGCGTTGATTTTGAATACTGTGCAAAGCATAACGGTTGTGGAAGATGTTACGCTGATTTCTTTGCAGGACTCCCCTGCCGATATTACACTGATTTCCAAAATCTTTGAAATGATTTCGGGTGCGGGTATTGATGTGGATATGATTTCGCAAACCCCGCCCCACCGCAATATGCCCGACCTTTCCTTTACCATTTCGGGTGATGATATGGGCAAGGTTTTGGAGATTTCTGCAAAACTTCGCGCATTAAACCCCGATTTGAAGCTCTCCATCAGCAACGGTCATTGCAAAATTTCTGTGTTCGGTGAAGGCATGCGCGGTTGTCCGGGCGTTGCCTGTAAAGTGTTTAACGCCATGGCCAACGCGAAAGCAGACATCAGTATGATTACCACTTCCGAAGTTGACATTTCCGTTTTGGTTGCAAAAGCGGATTTAGAGAATACATTGGAAGAATTGCACAAGGTTTTTGGTTGATACAAAATAAAACGGCACCGCTTTTGACTGTGTAAATCAAAAGCGGTGCTTCTTTTTGCCGAATTATTCTCAATCAGAGAACCGTCCCCTGATTGTCCAATAACTTGTTTTTTGTCAAGACATAGAACCGTCCCCTGTCCTGCTATTTTAAAAGATGCATCCTATATCGGAAATCCGAACAAAAATGTGCAGTTGGTGCTCATTAAAAGAGCGAATCAAGCCGGTGCGGCGTATGTAGAAGAAATATCATATAACCTCGCAAATGGCGGAAAATCAGAATACGAAATTTTGTTGCAAAAAGGGGCAGAATATCGTATAATAGAAGCACAGAAATTTAAAGGGAAGTATATTATCGTAGCGGAGGTGTTGTAAGATGACTGAGGAAGAACGAATCAAAGAGTATGCACGGCTTTGCGATGAAGCACACAGCCATTTAGAATCACCGTTATTAGGCTCTGTAACATTTCCTATTTGTAAATCGTGTGAATATTCAAATTATGATGATTCTTGGAATCCGAAATGTGATATTTATGGAGATATGCCAAAGGATTTTATGAATGCACATAAATTTGATTGTCCTGCATATAAAAAATACCCAACTGCCCGAAATCCTTTTTGCCTTTGCACATACAAAGGCAAATGGAACAGGAAAACAAGTAAAAAATTCAATAATTATAGCGTCTTTGGTTTACCAAGGGCGCTATTTTTATACCCATTTTTAAGAAAGGAGAAGCCAAAATGGACAAGAAAGAAAAAAAGACCGAACAGGGCAAGTGCACAGAAACGGAAACCGCCGTTGAAAATGCGGAAAAGCCGACGGCGGAGACCACCACTGAAAAAGGCGCAAAATCAATCAGGGGACGGTTCTGTGATTGACTATATTTTTTGTATAATATAGTAATTTACACCTGTCAATCTGCTGATTTGCCTGATTGAAAGCCCGTTTTGTTTAAAATCGCAATAAATTCATCTCGGCTTTTTGAATCTATTTTTTTGAAAATCTGCAACATTTTGACAATCAGAGAACCGTCCCCTGATTGTGGCAAAAACATTGTACTATATTTTGACTTATTTTTTTATCAAAAATGGGCCACATCTATTTACAACGCAGAATGGCGGGAAATCAGAATACGAAGTTTTGTTGCAAAAAGAAGCAATATGTAGTATAATAGAAGCACAAATATTTAAGGGGAAATATATTATAGTTGCGGAGGTATTGTAAGATGACGGACGAAGAACGAATTAAAGAGTACGAGCGGTTATGTGATGAAGCGCACAGTAATTTAGAAGCGCCGATGCTTGGAGAAATTCTTACTCCGCTTTGTGCAAGCTGCACGCATATCGATATGAAATATGGAACATGGGACGAACCTGTATGTGAAATTTTTGGGGAAAAACCGATTTATTTAGATTGTCATCATTACGATTGCCCAAAATACAAACAAATTGAGGGCGTAGAGGATTGCCATTTACCTAAGCACATGCGAAAGGGAAAGCAGTAAGCAAAAATTCAATAATTATAGCGTCTTTGGTTTACCAAGGGCGCTATTTTTATTGGTCTTAAGCAAAGAAAAACAACTCCCTGCCCAAAGGCAGAGAGTTGTTTTTGCCGAATTATTCCACTGTAACCTTGTAAAAGACTTTTTTGCCCTTTTTGAGTATAATATGCCCTTTTTGGAAATCTGCCGCAGAAACGAATGCCAGCGGGTCTGTGACCTTGTGGTCATCTACCGAAACGCCGCCTTGCTGAATTAAGCGTCTGCCCTCGCCGTTGGATTTAATCAAGCCGGCTTTGAGCATAATCTTAATAATTTGCACCTGCCCGCCCTCAAAATCGTCTGCCGAAAGCGTCACGGTCGGCATATTGTCGGTATCCGCCGCGCCGGAAAACAGCGCGCGTGCCGCCTCTTGCGCTTTGGTTGCTTTTTCTTCACCATGCACAAGTGCCGTTAATTCGTACGCCAAAATTTCTTTTGCCTTGTTCAATTCGCTCCCCTGCCAGGATTCCATTTTCTCGATTTCTTCCAGCGGCAGGAAAGTCAGCATTCGGATGCATTTGAGCACATCCGCGTCGTCCACATTCCGCCAATACTGATAAAAATCGAACGGCGAGGTTTTGTTTTCGTCCAGCCACACCGCGCCCGACTGCGTTTTGCCCATCTTTTTCCCCTCGGAATTGAGCAGTAAAGTGATGGTCATTGCATACGCGTCTTTGCCGAGTTTGCGGCGGATAAGTTCCGTACCGCCGAGCATATTGCTCCATTGGTCATCGCCGCCGAACTGCATATTACAGCCGTATTTTTGGAACAGCTCGTAAAAGTCGTAGCTTTGCATAATCATATAGTTGAACTCTAAAAAGCTCAAGCCCTTTTCCATACGCTGCTTGTAACATTCCGCCGTGAGCATACGGTTCACGCTGAAACAAGCACCGACTTCGCGCAAAAGTTCAATGTAGTTTAAGTCCATCAGCCAGTCGGCATTGTTGACCATCAGCGCTTTGCCGTCCGAAAAATCAATAAAACGGCTCATTTGCTTTTTGAAGCATTCACAGTTGTGCTGAATGGTTTCGGGTGTGAGCATTTGGCGCATATCACTTCTGCCGGAGGGGTCGCCAATCATCCCCGTACCGCCGCCGATTAACGCAATCGGCTTGTTGCCCGCCATTTGTAACCGCTTCATTAAGCAAAGCGCCATAAAATGCCCGACATGCAAACTGTCCGCCGTGGGGTCAAAGCCGATATAAAAGACTGCTTTCCCGTTGTTGACAAGGTCGCGGATTTCTTTTTCGTCCGTCACCTGTGCGATTAAACCACGCGCTTGTAATTCTTCATAAACGCCCATTTTTCGTTCCTCCGTAAATAAAAATAAAAAGCCCTCTGCAAAACAGAGGGCGTAAAATTACGCGGTACCACCTCATTGCGCTGTGTTTTCGCAAACACAGCCTTTGCGAGTGACAAACATCACTCTGCGATTAACGCTCGCGCACGGTGGGGCTTACTGCAAAGTTCTTCCCCACGGCTCCGAGATGTATTTCCAAAGCATATCGTACCTGCTTACACCAAACGCAGGCTCTCTTTGCCAAATTTGCCTTGTACTTCTTCTCATCACAGCCGATATGTGGATTATACTTGTTCTTTTGCGGTTTGTCAACCCAAATTTTCTGTTTCGGCGGTTTTTAAAAGTTCTTCGGCACTTTGCAGTTGCAGTTCGGTTACGGTTAGCCCGCCCAAAATGCGTGCCAATTCATATTTTCTGCCGACAAAATCCAAAGGCGCAACCTCTGTGAAGGTTTGCCCGTCGCGCTCTGCCTTTTCAATGCGCATATGGCTGTCTGCAAAGGCGGCAATTTGCGCCAAATGCGTAACGCAAACCACTTGATGCGTCTTGGAGAGCGTTTTAAGCTTGATGCCGATTTTTTGCGCCGCACGACCGCTGACGCCCGTGTCAATTTCGTCAAATATCAGTGTGCCGATATTATCTTTTTCCGCAAGTACGCTTTTAATCGCCAACATGATGCGGGAAAGTTCACCGCCCGAAGCAATTTTCGCGAGCGGTTTTGGCGCTTCCCCGGCATTTGCCGACAGCAAAAATTCAATGTTATCTATGCCGTTTTCGGTTAAATCACCCAGGTTGTTTTGTACTGTAAACCGAACGGACGGCATATCCAAAAAGGCAAGTTCGGCTTCTACATCACGGCAAAACTTCTTTGCCGCAGTTTCGCGGGTTTTATGTAATTTTTCTGCGTAAGCAAAGGCCTTTTGATAGTGCTTTTCCACTTCGGCGGAAAGCAAAGCCTTGCGTTCATCAGACATTTCTATGCTTTCACGCTCGGAAACGGCCTGTTCCAAATAGGCAAGCATTTCTGCCTCGCTGTTTCCGTACTTTCGCTGTAAAGTATACAGCGTATCCAGCCGTTCTTCCAGCGTATCCACCTCTGCAGGGTCAAACGCGTCCGAAAACAGTTTGTCGCGTAAATCATCGCACACAGCGGACAGCGTATATGCCGCTTCCTGTGCCTGTTTTTGCAGTTCGCTGTATTCTTCGGAAAATGCGGCGATATTTTCCAACTGTTTTGCCGCAGAAAACGCAGCAGAAACCGCACCCCCCTGCTCGTCGTCGCCGTTTAAATAGGCGTGTGCGGTCTGCAAAGCGTCTGTAATATGCTCTGCATTGCGCAAAACCTCCAAGCGTTCTTCACATTCCGTAATTTCCCCGACGCGAATTTCGGCGTTTTCCAACTCCGAAATTTGATAATTGAGAATGTCAAGCCGCCGTAACTTTTCGGTTTCGTCGGTATGGAGCGACTCTAATTCCGCTTTGGACTGCATATAGGCGCGGTATGCCGCGGAAAAGTCTGCTTTTTCCGCGAAATCCTCCGCCAAATTATCAATGTAAGCACAGTGGTATTCGGGCGACAACAGCATTTGATTGTCCGATTGCCCGTGGATGTTGACAAGCAATCGGGCTACCCGCTTTACGGCGGAAACCGTTACGGGCACACCGTTGATTTTGCATTGATTTCTGCCATCTGCAAACAGGCGGCGCTGAATTAGAACCGACCCGTCGTCTTCTTTTGGAATTTCTAAATCATAAAGCACATCTGCAATGTCTTTTGAAACACCGTAAAAGGTCGCGGAAACAAACGCGCTGTCGCAGCCGGTGCGAATTAACTCTCTGGAAGTGCGCTCTCCGAGCACCGCATTAATCGAGTCAATCACAATGGATTTTCCCGCACCGGTTTCACCGGTCATCACATTCAAGCCCTTTTGAAAGGAAATGACCGCTTTTTTTATTATGGCAATATTTTCGATTTGCAGTTCACAAAGCATTACACATCACCGTTTAACATGGCTTCGATTTGTGTTTGAAACACAACAGCGGCATTTTCATTGCGACAAAGGACGAACAGCGTGTCGTCGCCCGCCAACGTGCCGACTACCTCCGGCATTTGCATCGAGTCAATCGCCGCGCCTGCCGCATTCGCTGTACCGGAATAACATTTGATTGCGCACATATTCCCTGCACTGTCCACCGACAAGACGGACTGTGAAAAAATGGCGTAAAACTTTCTCGCGTGCTTGTTTTGCGTATCATTGTGGCTGACAGCATATTTGGTCGGTCCGTTTTTGGTCGGCGTTTTCACAAGTTGTAACTCTTTAATATCACGAGAAATCGTCGCCTGCGTCACAGGAAAGCCCTTTTGCCGCAACAACGCCAAAAGTTCGTCCTGCGTAGTAATTTCGTATTCCTGTATCAGTTTTAAAATCAATTCATGGCGTTTTTTCTTCAAGTTTACGCCCTCCTCTGCGACAATTTGCTGTTTAATACATCTATAAAGGAATCATTCTTAATCCGAATAAAATCCGCATAATTTTCGGACTTTTTGACAGTAAGCACACTGCCGGGCAAAATTTGCTCGGACGGCTCTCCGTCGCAGGAAATATAAATATCCTCGCCGTCTTCGGGAATTTTCACGCAGATTTCGGAATTGCTTTCAAAAATCAGCGAGCGCGCAAATAACGAATGTGTGCAAATCGGAGTCAGCATGATACTTTCGATTTTCGGGTCTACCACAGGGCCGCCCGCCGAGAGCGAATACGCCGTGGAGCCTGTGGGGGTGGAAAGAATGATGCCATCCGAATAATAGTGATTGATATATTTGCCGTCCGCATAGACATCTAAGGTGATGAGTTTAATTTGTTCCCCGCGCGCAACCACAACATCATTGAGACAACAACCGAGACTTTTGGGCGTCGTTTCATTCGGCCCTTTGCACGAGACTTCCAGCATCATACGCGGGTCAATGGAATAACTGCCGTCCATTAACGCTTTTAGCAAATGCAATTCGTTTTTCTCAATGCCTGCCATAAATGCAAGGTTGCCGGCATTGACGCCGAGAACGGGTTTTTTGTAAGCAACCGCTTTTTTTGCGGCATGAATTAAAGAACCGTCTCCACCGATGGCAATGACCGCATCGCAGTCCGACAAAAGCGTTTCCGACGGTAGACAAATGCTTTGCGGCGGTAAGGCGGCTTGCAGTTTGTCTTCAAAAAAATAGGCTACATTCAGCTTTTCAAGACAGCGGCAAACCTCTTTGGTAACCTCTAACGCGCAAGCGCGGGTTAAATTCGGCAACAATGCAATTTTCATACCATCACCTACTTCAATGTGTTGTGGGACTCCGCAATCAACGCGGAAATATCACTATCTGCGAATGTGGGTTCTTTTTCTTTTTTGATATGCATTAAATATTCAATATTCCCCTCCGGACCTTTAATCGGAGAAAATGACAAATGCAATACGGAAAAGCCGGTTTCAAAGGCAAATTGTGTAACGGTTTTGACAACTTCGGTATGCACCGACGGGTCACGGACAACGCCTTTTTTGCCGACATTTTCCTTTCCCGCCTCAAATTGCGGTTTAATCAGGCAAACCGCCTCACCGCCCTCGCGCAGGAGTGCAAACAGCACCGGCAAAATAATTTTTAAAGAAATAAAGGAGACATCTACGCTTGCAAAGTCTAACTGCTCCGCAATGTCTTCGGTTGTCAAATAGCGGAAATTTGTGCGTTCCATATTGACCACGCGTGCATCCGTCCGCAGTTTCCAAGCGAGTTGACCGTATCCGACATCAACGGCGTACACTTTTTTTGCGCCGTTTTGCAACATACAGTCCGAAAAGCCGCCCGTAGAAGCGCCGATGTCCATACAAACACAGTCCTGCAACTGCAAATGAAAGGCTTTTACGGCTTTGTCCAACTTATAGCCGCCGCGGCTGACAAATGGCATTTTTTCGCCGCGGACTTCAATTTTGTCACTTTCTTTTACCGTCAGCCCCGCCTTGGTCGCTTTTTGCCCATTGACATATACCTGCCCGGCCATAATCAAAGCCCCTGCTTTGGCGCGGCTTTCCGAAAGGCCGCGTTCCAATACAGCCATATCTAATCTGATTTTTTGCTCAGCCATCATTTTTCTCCGATATTACTTCCAACATACCCTCTGCGTCTAACCGATACCGCTTCATTTGAGAAGCAACGGACGCGTGAATGACGAATTCATCGGGTACGGCGGTTAAGGTGTATTGCCCTTTAAATCCGTTTTCTAACAATAAATCGCCAAAGCGTTCACCGATACCGCCCGCACGAATTCCCTCTTCAAAAAAGAAAATACGCTTTGCAGAAAGCGCCGTTTTTACAGCCTCTAAGTCCATTGGAATAATGCGATTCAGTTTTAAAACCGCCGTGGAAACACCTTGTGCATTGAAAGTATCACAAGCAGAAACCGCATGGGCAAAAATTCTGCCGTAGGTGACAATCAGTTGTTCTGCATCTTGGTTGCCGTATACATCAAAGGGCGTAAATTCTTCTTCGGTTTCCGGCGGCAGTGCATTTTCACTCCCCCGCGGATAGCGGACAGCAACTAACCCGTCTTCGTGATATATGCTTTGAATAAAAGCGTGTTTTAAGCCTTTATAGGTAGCGGGTGCATACACAGTAATATTGGGAATACCGTTTAAAAACGCCGTATCAAAAATACCCTGATGCGATACGCCGTCCTCCCCGACAAACCCCGCGCGGTCAATCGCCAAAATCATATGCAGACCTTGCAAGGCGCCGTCATGTACAAGTTGGTCAAAGCCACGCTGTAAAAAGGAGGAATACACGGCAAAAATCGGTATCATTCCCCCACGCGAAAGGCCTGAGGCAAAGGTGATTGCATGTTCTTCGGCAATACCGACATCGAAAAAGCGCGTCGGATAGGTTTTGCGGAAGTCTTCGAGGCCTGTGCCCAACGACATCGCGGCAGTAATGGCGCAAATACGCTTGTCCTTTGCGGCAACTTCGCATAAGAATTTACCGAATTCCGCAGAGAAATTTGCGCCCGTCATCAGTGGCTCGCCTGTGTTAATATTGAATTTGGAAATACCGTGAAATTCACTTGGGGCTTTTTCCGCAAAATCGTAGCCCTTGCCCTTTATCGTGTTAATATGCAATAACACGGGGGCATTGACCATTTTGGCGCCCTCCAAAGCCTCGGACAGTTGCGCGATATTGTGCCCGTCAATCGGCCCCATATAGCGAAATCCGAGGTTCTCAAAAAATGTGCTTTTATATATGGCATTTTTTAACCGCGTTTTCAGCTTAAAAATCTGCGCAGACAAGCTTTTGCCGATAAACGGGATTTTGTTAATGGCTTTTTCCGTGCGGGCTTTCATACGGAAATAGCCGGGTTTTGAACGAAGCACTGCCAAATACCGTGCGACCGAGCCGACATTTTTGGAAATGGACATTTCGTTGTCATTTAAAATGACAATCAACCGCTTGCCGGAGCGTCCGGCATTGTTCAACGCTTCATAGGCAAGCCCGCCCGTCAACGCACCGTCCCCGATGACGGCGATGGTGGTATGCTTATCGCCTGCCAAATCCTTTGCAGTCGCAACACCGAGCGCCGCCGAAATCGAAGTGCTGGAATGGCCGCTGTAAAAAATGTCATGCGCACTTTCCCGTGGGCATGAAAATCCGGAAAGTCCGCCCTCTTGCCGAATGGTAGAAAAGTCCTTATATCTGCCCGTTAAAAGTTTATGTGTATAAACCTGATGCCCAACATCCCAAATGATTTGGTCTTTCGGGGAATCAAAAACACAGTGCAGGGCAATGGATAGCTCTACCACACCCAAATTTGACGCTAAATGCCCGCCGTTTTTGGAAACCGTGTCAATCAAAACCTCGCGGATTTCCTGTGCCAACGCTTCCAATTCGATTTCGGATAAGTTCTTTATGTCAGCGGGTGATTCAATTTTATCCAAATAGTTCATTCGGAATACACTCCCGTAAGAGATGATAGTTTACTGCTTGCGTTTAGCAAGCAACTGTGCAAAAGCACGCAAAAATGCGGTGTCCCCGGGCATTGTTTCCAACGCCGATACGGCGGAATCCGTCAAATCATTCGCGAGTTGGCGGCATTTTTCGAGTCCGAGCAATTTTACAAAGGTGCTTTTTTCATTTTTCTCATCACTGCCGACGGGTTTCCCCAGGGTTTCGGTGTCGGCTGTGACATCTAAAATATCATCAATCACCTGAAATGCAAAGCCGATATTTTCCGCATACACTTCTGCCGCGCGCAAAATCGATTTGTCCGTGATACCCGCGGCAATGCAACCGAGCAATGCCGCCGCCTGAATGAGGGCGCCGGTTTTTAATTTATCAATGCAGTGGAGCGTGTTGTAATCGACTGATTTTTCCTCGGAAAGCAAGTCAATCACCTGCCCGCCAATCATACCGGCACAGCCCGCCAAATTGCTAAGAACCTTTACAGCGCGTACAATATCCGCAGAGGCGATATTTTCGGCTTTGGTAACGGTTTCAAATGCCAAGGTTAAAAGCCCGTCACCGGCAAGCAAGGCATTTGCCTCACCAAACTGTTTATGACAAGAAGGCTTACCGCGGCGCAAATCGTCATCGTCCATGCAAGGTAAATCGTCATGAATTAAGGAATATGTGTGAATCATTTCCACGGCACAGGCAAACGGTAATGCGTCGTGCGGATTGCCGCCGCACACCTCGCAAAAAGCGAGAGTGAGCATCGGCCGAACACGCTTACCGCCGTTTTTCAAACTGTAAAGCATGGCGTCCCGCACAATATCCTGCCCGTCCGTTACAGGATATACATAACTTTCCAGGCTTTGGTTGACCATATCCAAATATTTTTGCTGTAAATTCGACATACACATTACTCCGTTTTCTCTGTATCCTGTGCAAGCGTAGTGATTTTTTGTTCCGCAGTGTCTAACGCTTTACTGCAAAAAGCGGCGAGCTTGGCGCCTTCTTCAAACAATTTTAAAGACTCATCCAAGGTGGCTTCCCCACTTTCCAACCGGGAAACAATTTGTTCTAACTTCTGCATGGATTCTTCGTAGGTATGTGTTTTCATAGTATCTCCTTTACCGTGCAGGCGGCTTTTCCGTCTGCCAACTGTACCGTAATTTCGGTATTTTCGGAAAGCTGATTTGTGGAATGAACAACGGTTCCGTCCGCAAGTGTTGTGACACTGTATCCGCGCGCAAGCACCGAAAGCGGGCTTAATGCCTGTAATTTTGCGGCGTTTTCCTGTAAACGAATGCGCGCACGGTGTAATATCGTTTTTTCGAGCGCATCAAATTGTGTGGAAACAGAAATCAACTGCATACGCTTTGTATCAAAATATAAATTCGGATTTTTCAACACACTTTTTTGTGCGGACTGCTCTAACCGCAAACGCTGTTCGCGTAAATTGTTTGTAACAGTTCTTTGCATTCTTGATAGCAGCGTGTGAATTTCCGCACGCAGTTGCATTTGATCGGGAACGGCAAGTTCTGCCGCGGCAGAGGGCGTCGGCGCACGCAAATCCGCGACAAAATCGCAAATCGTAAAATCGGTTTCATGCCCGACGGCAGAAATGACGGGAATTTGCGAACGGTATACAGCATATGCCAACCGTTCATCGTTGAATGCCCATAAATCCTCTGCGGAGCCGCCGCCGCGCCCAAGAATAATTACATCGACATTTTTGAATGCGTTGAATGACTGCAAAGCATCAATGAGTTGTGCGGGCGCGCCTTCCCCTTGCACCAACACCGGCGCCAAAACGACTTGGGCATACGGAAAACGCCGCCCGAGAATATTCAAAATATCCTGCACCGCCGCGCCGGTTTCCGAGGTAATTACGCCGATTCGCTCCGGAAAACGCGGCAAAGACTTTTTATGCGCCGCGTCAAATAACCCTTCTCTTTCGAGTCGTTCTTTTAACTGTTCAAATGCAAGATTTAACGCCCCTACCCCATCGGGCTGCATATCGTCCACAAAAACCTGATAAGACCCTGCGGCTTCGTACAGCGAAACCCTGCCGCGCACAATTACCCGCAGACCGTTTTCAGGACGGAATTTGACTTTCAGCGCATTTTGCCGAAACATTACGGCTTTAATCTGCGCCTCTTCGTCTTTTAATGAGAAATAAAAATGACCGGTTTTATAATGGTCGGTAAAATTTGAGATTTCGCCAACCAAAAACACATTAAATAGGTTTTCGTCGGCATCCATACGCGATTTCACATAGCGATTTAATTGTGAAACCGATAAAACCAACGGTGCATTATACATCATAGCGTGATTCCTTTTTCCGATAAAGCGGTTAACACGGCAATACCCGCCGCGTTATCTGCCGAAAAGGCAGGCGCAGCAAAATATGCGCCGTACCGCGCGGACAATTCGGATTTTAGCATTGCATTAGACGCCACACCACCGGAAAAGACAATCGGCAAATTACCGTACTTTTCCAGTAAGCCGTCTGTCATGCCGACAAGCGCCGCCAAAACACCGCACATACAATAGTGCGCTACATTTTCAGGACATTCCCCGTTTTCAAATAATTTGCGGCATTGATTTTCCAAGCCTGAAAGACAGCAATCCAAATGTTTCATGGTCGGTTTTAAGCGATACTGACTGGTGCTTTTTTCGGCGAGTTTTTCCAGTTCCGCGCCGCACGGAAACTTCATCCCCAACATCACACCGACGCGGTCTATCAACTGCCCTGCTTTTAAATCCAAGGAACAGGCAATGCGTTCGCAAGAGAGAATATGGTCGCTGTTTGGCGTGACAAGCAACGCTTCGGTTGTGCCTCCGGAAATATGAAACGCGATAAATTTTTCTTGCAAAAGCGATAATTTTCCGGTTGAATACAGCGCGGCGGCGATATGCCCTTCTTGATGGGAAAAGGTATGTAACGGCCGCCTTTGCACCGAGGAAAGCGATTGTGCAACAGACTGCCCGACCAAAAAGCAGGGCATGTAGGAGCCTTCCGCTCGCCGCGGAAACACAGAAACGCCGAAAGCGTCCACCGTACCGCTGAAATCCTGTGCCAAATCCGATACTACCTGCGGCAGTTGGACGGTATGGTGAAACACCGCGTCGCTTTGGCGCAAGCCCTTTTCTCCGTCTTTTACAGGCAAAAGTTTCTTCTTCTGGAGTATCACATTGGTGCTTGTATCGTACAGTGCCGCAGAGGTCGTGTAGTTACTTGTATCAATCCCCAGAAACTGCATGCAAATCCCCACTCCGAATATAGGCGCCCAAAATCCCGTTGATAAAGGCGGCGTCGTCGCTTGTCGCGTATTTTTTTGCAAGCTCTACGGCTTCATTTGCCGAAACGCCGAACGGTACGGAATCCACAAACAGAATTTCGCAAATCGCCAAGCGCAAAACCGATAAAGTCACTTTGGAAAGTCGGTTTATTTTCCAACCGATGGCATATTTTTCAATGACAGCGTCAATTTCATCTAACTTCTCATAGGTTTGCTTATATAACGCTGTGGAAAATGTTGTCGGCTCCAACAAACGCGCTTCAACGGCATAGCCGATAATATCGTCAGGGTCTGTATCCATATTGAACGCCTGTTCAAATATCAGCAAAAACGCCTGTTCTCTTTCTTCACTTCTTGTCATTTCCTGTCCTCCATAAAAGCCAAATAAGCCCTCCGCAAAAACGGAGAGCCTGTGAATTTAGGAATCTGCCTTCACTTCATTAGGTGCGTCAAAATCAATGCCTTGCACGGCAACATTTACCTTGGTAACGACCTTTCCGGTCATACTCTGCACAGCGTTTTTTATACTTCGCTGAATTGCCATACTGACTGTTTGCAGGTTGACACCGTTTTTCACGCGAATCCCGATTTGTATTTTTACATCATTGTCCTGTGACAAAACCTTGACTGCTTTGGCGCTGTCCGCCGCACCCGCAGTGCGGGTACCGGTTTTCAAAGCAAAACCGCTGACGCCTTCAATATCTTTTGCGGCGTTTGCGGCGATGGAAGCAATCACATCGTTGGAAATAAAAATCCCGCCGTTCTCGGCAGTTCTCTCGTTCGTTTGCATAGGGAAAACCTACCTTTCTTTTCCCTATTATACCACAAACTCAAAAATACACAACTATTTTACTTCAACTAATGTAATTTTTTCTGCGGAAATTTCTGTCTTATTGACGATGATTTCCTTAATTTGTATAGCAAGTTGGTCGCTTAAAGTACCTTTTTCCAATACAACCTCTGCACTGTCCCCTAAGGTTACCAAGCATTTTCCGCCGCTTTTTGCCGTAATCAAATTTTCTATGTCTGCTTCCAACTTTATATTTTTCGACAATTCCTCTAAATCCTCTACGGCTTCTTTTTTACTTTCTGCATCTGCATCCGCGCTGTCTATGACAGTTTGCAGAGCGGATTGCGCATCGGCGTGCGCCTGTGTGCGTTTGAGCGTTGCCGCATCAAAATACGAGCTGTTTTCGGCATTCACATACTGCGCTTCTCCGAGATTTTCCGCTTCCGTAGTTTCTGTTTGCGGGCCGTTGTCGATTTCGGTTACGGGTTTTGTGTAATACCAATTCACATAAACCGCCGCCGCAAGCGCAATGAGCAATCCGAAAAACAAGACCTGTTTTTTTGCAAAGATTTTTGACATACTTACGCCTCCGTTTGTTTCATTTTTAATACGCTGATGCGGTTTGCGCCGATGCCGAGCGCGGCAGAAACCGCATCGGTAATCTGTTTTGCAACCGTCGGGTCGTCACCACCGTCACAAACAACAATCACACCTTTGACCTTCGGTGCATTTGTTTTTAACAAAATGCCGTCGTCACCTGCCCCGTTGTCAATTAAAACATATTTTTCATCCGTGCTTTTTTGCTGTGTGTCTGCACCGGTTTTTGTATCGGTTTTTTCGTCGGCTGCATAGACCTTTTCATCAGAGCTTTCTAAGGTGATCATCACCTGCACGCGGCCTGCGCCCGCAACCTGTGCGATTATGTTTTCCAATTTATCTTCGGTTGTGTCACAGTAGTCCGATGTAGAAGTCGCCGACGCTTCGCTTTTTGCGTCTTTTGGCGTCGGAAAGGTGATAAATTCCGACAGACAAATCAGCAAAACACCGACAGCACCTAAAACGGCTAACAGTCGAACGCGTTTTTCGGATTGAAACAGTTCTTGTATCCTTTTTAGTTTCTCCATCGCTATTCTCCTTGCACCGTGATGATTTCCGACGGAATTTCCAAACGATCCTCTAACACCTGCATTAGCACTTCGGTGTCTGTATCTTTTGAAGCTTCGACTTGCACGGATTGCAAAAGAACGGTGTTATCGTCATCTAACTGCACAGTTGCTCGAACGGATTGCGTCGGTATTCCGGCATTTTCGAGTGTGATTTGAATGTAGTTTGCTACGGCATTTTGATAAACATCGACTGTTGAGAAAGTCTCTAAATCATACGCAAGACCTTCCGATAAAATTCGGCTATCGATATTTCCCGACCGTAAAAACGGCGAAACAAGTAAAAACAACAATAAAACCGTCAGCCCTGTTTCGGCGGCCTTTTTCATATTCCCGTTTGGAAAAAGCATCCCGAACAAAGCGGCAACCGTTATCCCGATACCGACTGCACAAACTGTGGCTTGTAACTGTTCCATTTATGTACCTCGAAACTGCAAAATAATGCCTGTGGAAATGATGAATACATAAGCCGTAAAAATTAAAAATACATTGGTGACCGAAAGCACGCCGCCGATGCCTTGCAGCACGCTTTTCATACGGTTTTGCCCGAGTGCTTCCGACACAGCGCCGCCGACGGTGAGCGCGAAATACCACAAAAACAGTTGTATCACCGAGGGTAAAACCGTGCAGGCAATAGCGAAAATGCCGAATACGCCGACCGTGTTTCGGATAAGTCCGGCACTTGCTAAAACAGAAGTTACCCCTTCGCTCAGCGCACCGCCTACAATCGGTACGGCACTGCCGACAAGCATTTTGACACCTTTGACAGTCACGCTGTCCCCACTTGTTGCCAAGGCGCCTTTTACGGTAAGAAGCCCCGAAAAAACGGTTGCCGCAAATCCGAATACAATGTAAATGCCTTTTTTCATACACTGCACAATCGGTTGTAAAGTATATTTTTCCTGTAAAGCCGAAAAAATACTTAAAGTCAGATATAGCAGCAAAAAGGGCTGAAACCAATGTACACCGACCTGTGTATATAAATTGGATACGCCGAGCATCAAAGTACTGTATGCCGCCGATGTTAACGGTTTCCCACTCATGGCGATAATACCTGAAAAACCGGGAATATAGACCAACATGAAATCACTGCACAACTGTACGGCGGAAAAGGCTGTTTCCAAAACTTCTGTCAAAGATTTTGCCAAGATACAGGTCGCAATCAATACAGAGCACATATCGAATGCAGTTTGGATTTTGCTGTCCTGTGTAAAAAAAGAGGACGCCAAAGCCCCGAGAACAGATACAGTACAAAGCAAGGCCGCAACACGAAAAGGGGTTCGGTAAGCGCCCTGCAAAATACCGAGGAGCGCGTCAATGACTTTGCGCGGTGACAAAGCTAAAACGCTGTCCATACTGAATTCCGACAACCCGAGTTCAGAAAGCATTTCGGTCGCTTGGGTGTTTAATTCGTCATAGATTTCCTCTGCAACGGCTTGCGCGTTTTCCGTACTTTGTGCGTATGCAGTTCCTTCGGCTGAAACCGATAAACAGAATATAGATAAAAAAAGCAAAATCAGAAAAATACAGACACCGTATCGTTGCAAACATCTTTTCATTGTAACCATCCCAAGCAGATTGTAACCAATTCTTTTGCCACCGGTAAAGCAACCAACAGTATTGCACATTTTGCGGCGGTTTCCAACGTGCTTGCGAGTGCGCTTTCGCCGCAATCTTTGCAAATGTTTTCTGCAATTTGTGCTGTAATGCAAAGACCGAGCATTTTCAGCATAACGGTAAAATAGGAAACAGGAATATCGGCAAGCGCAAAAATTTCCGAAACCCCGTCTGCACAGCGCTGTAAAATGCCGAAAACCAACAGAAGTATCACCGTTAGGACTGCCATTTTTAATAAAACGCCAAACTCTGCTCGCTCGTGTTTGACAAAGGTCAATACGATGACGGCGATACACACAAGAAAAAGAATCTTTAACATAATTATAGGTCAAATATGGAACAAATCATGTTGTACAGCGTTTCTGTTTGCGGTAAAATAATGGCTACGACGGCTATAATACCGGTAAGCACCGTCAGCATGGCATATTCGTCGCGTCCGGATTTTGACAATACCTGGTTCAATACGGCAACGATAATGCCGATTGCGGCAATTTTAAAAATCAGCGTCAGTTCCATACTTCCTCCGCTATACAAGTAAAATGGTTAAAAATAATCCGCCAAGCGTGCCGAGCGTCAGATACAGCCTTGTTGCGGTTTTTTCATTACTTTTGAGTTCGCCTGTCAATTCCTTCAGGCGAGAGATATAGTAAGCACAATTCGCCGTTTGTCCGTTCTTATCTGTGGTGCCGAAGATGTCGCCGAAGGCACAAAGCAAGTCAATATCTGTGGCTTTTAACGCGGCGTGCACCGTGTATTTTTTGAGCGCTTCTTTCCAAGCAGTTGTAAAGGGCTTCCCCTTCGCAAATGCATCTTGCAGAAAAACCACAAAGGAAAAATCCGCAAATTCCGCAGTGCGGCACAGGTGTTGAAGCAGAGCATCGGTCGGTTGCAGGGCGTAGGCAATTTGCGCATCCATGACGGTGAACAAACGCACAAAGTAATCGAGGTCCCGAATCCTTTTACGCAATTGTGCGCATAAGGTCACCCCCGTCAAAAGGCAGACCGCCGCAAGCAACAGGATGCCCACCGTTTTGATCAATACTTTCACCCACCTTGTAAATACTTCGGATTTTTCCGAGGAGCTCTCCTGTACCGAGCAAAAGCACCGTGTCAATAGCACCGGGTAAAAACAGTGGTTTTACTGCCGGACGGCGCATTAACTGTATTATGCTCTCCGCATGTGCCGTTACCGCAAAGTGTACCCCGCACCGCATACCGTCTGCAATGGCTGACACATCTTCCGCACTGCCGATTTCGTCGCAGAAAATCATTTCAGGAGAAAGCACACGCACCGCCAATGCAATGCCGTCCGCTTTTGGATAGCCTGATAGAACATCTGCAAAACATGGTGTCGTTTGACAGTAACGGTTCGGGAAAATTTCCTTGCGTTCATCGACAACGGCGCAGGTATACAATTTTTGCCTTCTTCCGTTAGAAAGCTGTTGCGCGAGTGCACGCAAAACCGTTGTTTTGCCGCATCCCGGCGGACCGACAAGCAAAACATTTTGTAATCCGTGTTGAAAACAGGCGGTGAACACTTCATCGGCGGCGGTCGGGATTTCCCTTGCGATGCGCAAATTCAGGGCGGTGATTGCCCGTATGCCGTTTGGCGCACCCTGTTCCGCAACCACCGTTCCGCACAAACCGAGACGATGCCCGCCCGGGAGCGATAAATACCCGTTTGCAAAATCCTGTTGGTGGCTGTGCACGGAATACCCGCACGCCTTGGCAACGATCTCTTCAATTTCTGCGCCGGAAACAGTACAAAGACCACTTCTTTGCAATGCGGTTGCTCTGCCGTTTTCGGTTAAAAACAATTTTTCCTGCGCTGTTACAAGCACTAGTGGCAAATCAGCGCGCAGGCGCAATTCTGTGATTTCTGATAAAACTTCCGTTGAGATTTTCGCGACACACGACTGAAGCCGCGGCGGCAAGTACGAAAAAACGCCTTCTATACCGCATAAGGCTTTATTTAACATTCTTTTTTCACCTCAATGCAATATATGGTTACTTGTCCTGAAATAGAACAACTATTTCTTGAAACCGCTGTAAGACTATGCTATACTAAACAAAAACAGGATTTATATTTTGCAAAGGATATGTATATGAAAAAAACGCTGAAAAAACCGAAAACCGCATTTTTGAAAGATAACCGATTTATCTTTCTTTCCGGCATTTGTGCTTTTGTCATTATGATGCTGGTTTATTATTGCTATGATTTAATTCCGTTTGGGGATATGACCATTTTACGAATGGATTTGTATCATCAATACGGACCTTTATTTGCAGAACTGTATGACCGTATTACCTCCGGCGGTTCCCTACTCTACTCTTGGGAATCGGGTTTGGGCAGCAGTTTTCTTGGGAATTTTCTCAACTATCTTTCCAGCCCTGTCACGCTGATTATCTTACTGTTTGGGCATGAAAATATTCCCGAAGCGATTGCCGCGATGATTGTAATTAAGGCTGTACTTTCCGCATGCGCTTTTACCTACTATTTGAAGGCGTCCCTGCGGCAACACAACGCGGCAACGGCGGCATTCGGCGTGTTGTATGCGTTTTGCGGCTATTTTGTGGCGTATTATTGGAATGTGATGTGGCTTGACGCTATGTATCTGTTCCCGTTTGTGATTTTGGGCATTGAACAAATTATACGCACAGGAAAAGCGAAAACCTATTGCATTTCTTTGATTTTATGCTTTATCACCAATTACTATATGGCGTATATGGTCTGTATTTTTTCGGTTTTGTACTTTTTGACATACTATTTTGCCAATTATTCGTTGACGCAAAAATTCCGCGAAACGCTTACCGATGCACCGAAAAAACCATCTGTCATGCAAAAACTGCGTAACTCTGTTTTCT
Organism: Ruminococcus sp.; assembly: GCA_004555265.1. Lineage (GTDB taxonomy): Bacteria > Bacillota > Clostridia > Oscillospirales > Acutalibacteraceae > Fimenecus. The sequence goes on along the minus strand of SFIQ01000001.1, from coordinate 48,359 downwards.
TTTGCAGCGGTTGGAAATTTGCGTTTTATTCCGTAGTTACCGTCGGGCTGGTTGCCGTACTTTTGTTGCCGTTGATTGAGGTGTTAAGCAACAGCTCTGCCACAAGCGGCTCCGCCCCCACAACCTATAAAAAGTACTTTGCTGTATTTGATTTTCTCGCCAATCATTTGGCGGCGAATGAGCCGACGATCCGCAGCAGCGGTTCGGATGTTTTGCCGAATGTCTACTGCGGTATGCTCACTTTGGTTTTGGTGCCGCTGTTTCTGTTTTGCAAAAAAATCCCCGTGCGCGAAAAGGTTGCCTATGTCTGTTTGCTGGCGGTATTGTATTTCAGCTTTAACCTCAATTATTTGAACTTCTTTTGGCACGGTTTCCACTTCCCGAATGACTTACCGTACCGTTTTTCCTTTATGTACAGCTTTGTTTTATTGCAAATCGCTTATAAATCCTTTTTGCGTATACGATCATTCAGCGGGAATCAGATTTTAGCCACCGGTATCGGCATTGTCGGCTTTATTGTTTTGGTTGAAAAAATCACTTCCAAAAATATTGACGATATTTCTCTGCTTGTCAGCTTGGTCTTTGCAGTGATTTATGTTGCAGTCTTGTATTTGTTCCGCAATCAAAAGTTGATGTCCTCTGTGGTTTCAATTCTGTTATTCTGCTGTGTAATTTCGGAAATCGCACTCGGCAACACCGACCACTATTCCGCAAATCAGTCAAAAGAAAGTTACACTTCGGATTATGCGGATTTTCGCGAAATCAAGACAAAGTTGGACGAACAAGACGGTTCATTTTACCGTATGGAGCTGACAGACTTGCGTACAAGAATGGACCCGAGCTGGTACAATTATAACGGTGTTTCCGTGTTCTCTTCCATGGCTTATGAAAAGGTTGCGAACATTCAGCAGGATGTAGGTATGTTCGGAAATTATATCAACAGCTATACCTACCGTCTGCAAACACCGGTTTACAATGCAATGTTTGGGCTAAAATATATCGTTGACAATGACAGCACCGATATGAATCCGTTGCTTTATAAAGAACTGTTTTCAAGCGGAAAATTCACGGCATATAAGAACCTTTATGATTTACCGATTGCTTTTGCCTGCGGGGCGGATACGGCGGATTGGGCTTCCAAAGACGCCGAAAACCCGTTTTTGGCGCAACAGCAATGGTTTTACTACGCGACAGGCGTCGATAATGTTTTCCGCAAGTTGACGGTAGACTATATTGATTATAACAATGTTATGGAATTTTTAGACGCAGATGTGGAGTCGGGCAATATCAGCTTTACCAAAGAAGATTCCACGGCAAGCGGGAGCTTTACGATGGAAATAACCCCGCAGCGTACGGAAAATGTCTATATTTATGTAAAATCCACTAAAACGGATTCCGCAACCGTTTCCGCGAACTTGTATTCCAAAACATTCAGCACATCCGAAGGGTATATTTTAGATATCGGCGTTCGCCCTGCCGGTGAAACCATTTTTGTGGACATTCCGATTAAAAACGGTGAAACTGCCGGCACGGTAGAGTTTTATGCCTATTCTTTGGATGCGACGGCATTTAAGAAAGGCTATGAAGTCCTCGCAGATGACGGTTGCCTTTCGATTACTTCGTATTCGGACACAGAGATTGTCGGGTCGCTGACTGCCGCAGAAAATGAAATTGTGTATACTTCCATTCCGTACGACACAAATTGGTTTGTGTATGTAGACGGTAAGCGGGTATACAGTGCAGATATCCTCTCTGTTTCCGACGGGTTATTGGCGTTCCGCGTCGGCGCCGGGACGCACACGATCACTCTGCGTTACGCTTCGAGGGGCTTGCAAGTCGGCAGTATTATCACCTGTATTTTCATCGTGCTTGCCACCTTCTTGATTATCTGCCGCCGCCGTGAATGGCTGTTCTATAAGCCGCATATTACGGAAAAATGGTCAAACGGTGCGGAAACGGATGATTTGCCGATTGCAGATCAAAGCGAAATTGCCGAATTTTTGGATTTGGATATTATCGTGGAGGACACGCGCAAACCGAACTCTAAAGACGAGCATAAAAACAAATAATCATTCCGCAAAAACAACCCCGTGCACATTCCGTTGAAAAGTGCACGGGGTTGTTCTGTTTTGTTCTTTTACTTCTTCAATGCCGAATCGGTTACTTTTCGGAACCTTGCGGTAATATCCTTCGGTCTTGTTACTGCTGAGCCGATAACCACCGCATACGGATTTGCTTCCCAAACCTTACGAAGCTGGTTTGCCTCCCAAATACCGCCTTCTGCAATAATTTTTGCGTGCAGAGATTGCACCATTTCGGCGATAAAATCATAATCCGGAATGGCAATGCCTTTTGTGCTTTCCGTATAACTGCGCATGGTACAGCCGATATAATCAAAGCCAAGCGCATCAGCATATTTCGCTTCTTCCATATTGGAAATATCCGCCATAATTTCCACAGACGGCTTGTTGATGCGGATGTAGTCAACCAAATCCTCTACTTTTTCACCGTTCGGTCGCGGGCGAAGCGTTGCGTCCAGCGCGATGACTTCGGTGTCGGTTTCCTCCAAAAGCGCTTTGACTTCGTTTAAAGTCGGCGTGATGTACACATTGCTGTCCGGGTATACGGCTTTAATAATGCCAATCGTGGGTAGGCCTGTTTCTGCTTTAATACTGTTGATGTCGGAAACAGTATTACACCGAATCGCGTCTGCGCCGCCCTCTTTTGCGGCTTTTGCCATTAAATGCATAATATTGTAGCCATACAGCGGTTCGCCTTTTACGGCTTGACAACTGATGATTAAACTATTTTGTCTGATATGTGCCACGGAATTCCCCTCTTTTACAGCATTGCGGCAATTTCTTTTGCTTTTTCTTTCCCCTCTTGTGAAAGGGGCAAAAACGGTTTTCGACATTCCCCGACGGGCAGACCGAGATTTTTAAGAATTTCCTTTTCCATCTGGAAAACGCCGAACGGAATCATGGCGGAAATGATACGGTTTGCCTTTTCCTGCGCTTTTTGCGCGGCGGCAATATCCCCATTTTGAAAGCTGTGGTATATTTCTAAAATGATATGCGGCATAAAGTTATATGTACTGCCGATACCGCCGTCTGCACCCATGGAAAGCCCTGCAACCAACATTTCATCAAAGCCGTTAAACACAAATAAATCCCGCGATAAATGCTTAAACTGTTCGAGTTCAAACAGGTTTTGCGAGGTGTGCTTAATGCCGAGCAACTTTTCGTCCTGTATAAATGCATTCACGACATCGAGCATCCCGTTAAAGCCGCCTGCATTCGGAAAGTTATACATCAGCATCGGCAAAGAAGTTGCCTGCATAATGTCGCCGTAATAGGTTTTGATGGCTTCTAACGGAAAGGAATAGTAGAACGGTGCAACTGCGCTGACAGCGTCAAAGCCACTGCTTTCAGCAACCCTTGCCATGCGAATGGCACTGTCGGTTGAGATAGCGCCAACATGCGCAAACAAATTGCATTTGCCCCCGACATGCTTACCGACGACGCGAAAGACCTCCATACGCTCCTCTTCCGTCAGCAAAAAGCCTTCCCCTGTACTGCCGCCGACATATAATCCCGTCAGCCCTGCGTCAATACAGTGATCTGCAAGCGTCTTTAACGCTTCGTAGTTCACGCTGCCGTCTGCCGAAAAAGGAGTCATCAGCGCGGCGTACACACCTTGAAAATTTTTCATATTGTTTTCTCCGTTTCCTCTGCCTTTGCTTCTGCCAATTTTGTACCGACAAATTCCGATAATTTGTCATTGTCCAAAATCAATTTTTCAAAGGCATAATTTGCAATCTTTTTATAATCCATTAAAGTGCTGACATTTCGGACGCCGTATTTCTTTTGCACATGCTTGGCACTTGCGGCAACCAAAGCCACCGTCGTCGCGGCGCACACGGCACCGAAAAAATCAGACCATTTTTGTTTGCGCATTTCTATTTCTCTCCTGCAACAGCGGAATTAGGCTGCCGATGTCCGTTAAAGGCGTTTTTTCAATACAAATCGGTGTAATTCCGTAGTTTTGTAAAAAGGCTTTTATGGCGTCGCCGTTGCGGTGTAAACGAATATCCCCCAAAAACAGTATTTCGGATGGGGAAAGCATTGTGCAACAGCCGCCGATAAAACCGTAGCGGAAACCCTGCAACAGAATGTCGCCTTTTTCAAGTAGCAACACATCAAATCCGTTTTTTTGAAGGGTTTTGGCAATGCTGTTATCGTCGGTCAGCACAGCATTTTGCCGTATCGGGGCAACAGAACACTTTGTATAGCCCTGTTTACAGTTCAGTATAGCACAATTTTGTGCATTTGCATAATGAAAAATAGAATTATCTACTGTTTTTTCATTGCAAAGGAAACAATTTTCACCGAGCTGTAAAGCATTGTACGGTACATCGGCGGGATAGCCGCGCGAAGCGGTGCTTTCTCCGTAAGATACTGAAAATCCGTGCGCTTGCAGATTTGCAAAAAGTTCGGTCTGCGAACGGTCCAAAAAGAATCGGTTGTGCCCCATTGGGCAAACCGCCAAATCTGCATGCGTTGCGAGATTTTCCGGTAATACGGCAATCGGCGCGGTATACAACAGAGACAGCCCGAGGGCATCTAATGCATCGGAAAAACCGCGAGCCCCCTCACCTACAATCAAAACCTTAGTCTGTCCTGTTGGCAAATACGGTGTCAATACAGGGGTAAGCATTAAATAATCGCCTCAAATGCCTGACGGATATTGCTGACACCGACCACTTCAATATTCGCTTTCAAATTCGATTTGATTTTCATTAAATTATACCGCGGGACAACACACTTTTTAAAGCCTAATTTTTCCGCTTCACGAATACGAAGTTCGCACGCGCTGACGGCGCGAATTTCGCCGCCCAAACCGATTTCGCCGAATGCGAGCACATCCTCGGGCACAGGAACATCTTTCAACCCCGAAACAATGGCAAGCGCAACAGATAAATCACAGGCAGGTTCGTCGATTTTTAAGCCGCCGACGATGTTCACATAACAATCCATATTGCCGACAAAGTACCCGGCCCGTTTTTCGAGCACAGCCAAAAGCATAGACATTCTGCCGTAATCCACACCCGTTGCCATGCGGCGCGGGGTGCCGAATCCCGTGGGTGTCACCAAACTTTGCACTTCTGCCAAAATCGGGCGAGACCCCTCCATAATGCAAGCGACACAGACGCCCGAAACATTTTTCGGCCTGCCGGAAAGCAGCATCATCGACGGGTTTTCGACCTCGTAAAGGCCTTTGTCCTCCATTTCAAACACACCGATTTCATTTGTTGAGCCATAACGGTTTTTTACGGCGCGCAAAATACGGTAAGAAAAGTTACGGTCCCCCTCTAAGTATAACACGGCGTCCACAATGTGTTCGAGCACCTTAGGGCCTGCAATGTTGCCGTCTTTGTTGACATGCCCGACAATGACAATCGGAATATTCAGCGTCTTTGCCGTTCGCATGAACAGATTGGTTGTTTCCCGAACTTGTGTAATACTGCCGAAAGAAGAATTCAACTCCGGGATATTCATAGTCTGAATAGAGTCTATCATCACAATATCCGGTTTTTCTGCCGATATGGTCTCGCAAATATACTGTGCATCGGTTTCACAAAGCAAAGAAAGGTTGTCCGTTGTTACGCCAAGACGAGACGCGCGCAGTTTTAACTGGTGCGCCGACTCCTCACCGGAAACATATAATATAGACATACTTTTTCCCAAATGCTCACAAATTTGTAACAGTAAGGTGGACTTACCAATCCCGGGGTCACCGCTTAAAAGTACCAAAGAGCCTTTCACGAGTCCGCCGCCGAGCACGCGGTTGAGTTCGCGAAGCCCCGTGTCAAATCGGTGTTCGGTATTTGCAGAAATTTCGCTTAACTTTTGCACAGATGCGCGATTTTCATAGCTTATTGCACGGTTTTTCTTTTGCGTGCCCGTCTCCACCGCACGCACTTCCTCCTCCATCGTATTCCATTCCTGACAGGCGGGGCATTGCCCGAACCACTTGGAGGTCTCGTGCCCGCAGGCAGAACATACATAGACCGATTTTGATTTCAATGCCATTTTTTAACTTCCTTATTTACGAATTCATATATTCCAAAATGCCCAAAGCAACAGAAAACGCAAGTTGCTTTTGGTACGCTTCGTCTTTGAGTTTCGCGGTTTCCTGCGGATTGGACAAAAAACCGCATTCTACTAAAACGGCTGTTTTTTTCGCATAATACAGCAGATAAATCGAACTGCCCGATTTTTTGATTTCGCGCTTATTATCGGGTTGTAAGGTACTGACCACCGACTTCTGTATACAGTCGGCAAGCGCGGCGCTCGAAGTCGTGTTCGGAGAATAAAAAACTTGTGTACCCCATTGGGAGCTGCTTTCATACTTATTTTGGTGAATGCTGACAAACACGGCGTTGTCTGTTTCTTCCATAATCTTCATACGATTGTGGATATCCGAAACCTTTCGTTCGCGCGTCGAATCCGCATCTAAACTATGAATGGAGTCCTCTGTTGTGCGTGTCATTACCGTTTTAATACCGAGAACTTGCAGTTGTGCTTCTAAATATTTTGCAATTTGTAAGTTAATCAGCTGTTCCACTGTGCCGTCGGCTGCAACCGCACCGCCGTCCTCCCCGCCGTGGCCTGCATCAATAATCACAACGGATTCCTTTTTTGGCATAGACGCATTGGTGGGTTGCGCACTATGGTAAACATAGGTGTAAAACAGCAAGCAGAATGCAAGAATAAATCCTCCCGCACCGAGTTTGATCAACTGAATTTTGCGCATTTTACCACCCCATAGTATATATGAGGTTGACACATGAAATATTATAATGCATTTCATACGGTTTGGCAAGAAAAAAGCACATCGAAAATCCGATGTGCTTTCAATAAACTCGTATAAAACTTGCCTTATTTCAACATGCTTGCAATTTCAGCGGCGAAATCGTCTTCTTTCTTCTCAATACCTTCGCCCTTTGCAAGACGAACAAAAGAAGCGGCTTTAATGTCGGCGCCAAGCGCTTTTGCCACAGAGTTCACATAACCTGCAACCGTACCGTCAAAGAGGTCGGAACGAACAAAGGCTTGTTCCATAAGGCAGATTTCTTTAATCTGTTTTGCAACACGGCCTTGCACAAGACCGGTGAAGATTTTGTTTTCAGAGATTTCTTCTTTGTGCGAAACTGCGATTTCCGCAAGAGTTGCATAAGCTTCTTTGGAAATGAAGTTTACGAAATTCTTTCTCTGTTTCTGGTCAAGACCTTCGTAAATTGCAGTGTCTTCTGCACTCCATTTGCCCGATTTCGCCTCTTCAATAAGGCTGTTGAGAATCGGAACCGGCAAAGAATCAGGTTTATTCAAAGCGCTGTCAACCGTGATGGATTGCATTTTCGCAAGCTCATCTGCCGGAATGTCCTCTTTGCTCATATATTCAGGGCTCATTGCCGCAATCTGCATAGCAATGTTTTTGCCCATTTCGGCGAATTCGTCTTTTGCAGCGGTCTCATCGTCAGTATCAAACGATACGATAACACCAACCGTACCGCCTGCGTGGATGTAAGTGGATACATGACCTTCTACCAAAGCAAATCTGCGGATTTTCATGTTTTCACGAAGCGCAAGGAAAACCTCTTGTACTTCTTCTTCGACGGTTTTGTCAGAGTCAACTGCTTTTACTTTCAGCAAAGCGTCCACATCAGCGGGTTTTGCCGCAACAACGGTTTTTGCAACCTTGTTTGCAAGCGCAACAAACGGCTCGCCTTTTGCAACGAAGTCGGTCTCGCAATTGATTTCTACCAAAGCGCCGCAGGTCGCGTCGCTGTATGCGGCAACAACACCTTCTGCCGCAACTCTGCTGGCTTTCTTTGCAGCAGAAGCCAAACCTTTTTCTCTTAAAATATCAATAGCCTTGTCCATATCGCCATCGGATTCAACAAGTGCTTTTTTACAATCCATCATACCGACGCCGGTCTTTTCGCGCAACGCCTGCACATCTTTTGCGGTAAATGCCATAAAAAATTCCTCCTAATCTGTTTTGAAAGTATGCCCGCACCGTAAAAGCGCGGGCATATGGTGTTTTCTATTATTCAGCAACAGCTTCCTCTGCGGGAGCTTCTTCCTCGACTGCCGCAGCACCCTGCATGCCCTGTCTGCCTTCGATAACCGCATCCGCCATAGCGCCTGCAATCAGTTTCACAGCACGGATAGCGTCATCGTTACCGGGAATAACATAGTCAATTTCATCGGGGTCACAGTTGGTGTCAACGATAGCAATAATCGGAATACCGAGTTTCTTTGCCTCTGCAACGGCAATTCTTTCTTTGCGCGGATCAACAATGAACATAGCAGCGGGCTGTTTTTTCATTTCGGTGATACCGCCCATAAATTTTTCGAGCTTTTCAATTTCCAAATCAAGCTTTGCGGCCTCTTTCTTCGGCAAAATGTCGAAAGTACCGTCAGCTTTCATGGCTTGAAGTTGACCTAGTCTCTTAATTCTTCTTTTAATGGTGCTGAAATTGGTAAGCATACCGCCGAGCCAACGCGCGTTGACATACGGCATACCGCAACGCTGTGCTTCTTCCTTAATGGAGTCCTGCGCCTGTTTTTTGGTACCGACGAACAGGATTTCGTCACCTTCTGCCGCGATGTCGCGTACGAACATATACGCCTCTTCAAGTTTTTTGACGGTTTTCTGCAAATCAATGATGTAGATACCGTTTCTTTCGGTGAAGATATACTCCGCCATTTTGGGGTTCCATCTTCTGGTCTGGTGACCGAAGTGTACGCCTGCTTCGAGCAGTTGTTTCATGGATACGACTGACATAAAAAATTCCTCCTTATTTTTGCCGCCGCACAGTTCCTCTTACCGACAAGACATAAAATGCAATTTTGTCGGAATCCCCGTGCGTGTGAATTGCGATAGCATTATACCACCCGAGTTTGCATATTGCAAGGGTTTTTTCTCAATCTGCGAAAATATTTTTTTGAAGCTGAAACAGTTTTGCTTTACGCGCGGCTGTTTTTGCATCGTCTACATAGTATTTACCGTCTGCTCCCACAAGCACTACGCTCCCCTCAGATACGGGAGAGGAAAACGCCGTAAGCGGTACTTGCAGAAATGTTTTATTTTCACTTTCCAAAATAACCAAATCATTTTCAAGGCGATCAACAATAAAAAAAACCATTTTATTTCTCCGTTTCTACGGAAACGGTATTGCCGTCAGAAGTTACAACAATATTTCCGTTTCTGTCCGTCCGTCGGTAGTCAATTTTCAGTTCATCAAGACGAGATAAAATCTTTTCACTCGGGTGACCGTAAGCGTTCTTTTCCCCACAGGAAATCACGGCGAGCGTTGGCTGTACCGCCGCTAAATATCCGGACGAAGAAGAGGTATTGCTACCGTGGTGCCCGAGTTTGATAACATCTGCCGAAACGGGAAACCCTGCGTCCAAAATATCCTGCTCCGATTTCTTTTCGGCGTCACCTTGAAATAAAAAGGCGGTGTTTCCGTACACAAATCTTACAACAACAGAAGAATTGTTCAATTCTTCGTAGTCTTTGTTCGGTGCAATCACTGTAAAACTGCACGCGGAGAGAGAATAACTGTTTCCCGGCTTTGCGGCAATGACCTTTGCACCGCAGTCAGCCAAAGCGTACAGCAAATCCTCATAGGTTTTTGAGGTTGGCATATTTTCTTCGGAATATTTCGGCAGTATAACATTTTGCACGGTATAATTTTTGAGGATTTCATCCGCACTGCCGATGTGGTCTGCATGGGCATGCGTTAAAATCAAATAGTCGATTTCCGATACATTTTGCGATGACAGATAGGCGTGAATTGTATCGTAGCTGTCCACTTCGCCCGCGTCGATTAAAACAGTATTCTCACCGCAAATGATTAGGGAACAGTCTGCCTGACCAACATCTATATAATGTGCCGAAAAGGCATAGTCCTTGGCGTCGACCGCTTGATTTACACCGCTTTCCCGAAACAAGTCCCCGAATGTGGGCAAGCCAAGTTTCGGCGCATATGTTACCAACAAGGCAAACAAAACACAAACGGCAAGTACGGCAATTTGTATACTGCGAACTTTTTTATTTTTTGCGTGCGCGTGATTTGCCATTGCGTTTGCCTCCGTTGCGGGTGTTGTTTGTTTTTGGACGGAAATGCGCAGATTGCGCCGTCTTTTGTGGGTGCAGCGGACGAATTAAACACGTTTCCGAAGTGCCGATTAAATCAGTTCTGCCGGCTTTTTTCAGCGCCTCTTCGACCAAAGCACGGTTTTTGGGGTTAAAATACTGCATCAGTGCCCGTTGCATTGCCTTATCATGCGGGTTTTTCGCCACATAGACAGGCTGTAAGGTGTAAGGGTCTAACTCCGTATAAAACATTGCCGTGGCAATGGTTCCCGGTGTTGGGTAAAAATCCTGAACCTGCTCGGGGTGCAGATGCTCCCGCTGAATAAACAGCGCCAATTCTACGGCGTCTTGCAAGGTAGAACCCGGATGCGAGGACATCAAATACGGCACAAGATATTGCTCTTTACCGATTTTCTTTGTGTAATCGAAATATTTTTTTGAAAATTGCAAATAGGCTTCAATATGCGGTTTACCCATTTTGTCAAGCACCGCCGCTGCGCAATGCTCGGGAGCAACTTTTAACTGTCCGCTGATATGATGCTTCACAAGCTCGCAAAAAAAGGTATCGTCCTTGTCGCACAACATATAATCGTAGCGAATTCCCGAACGGATAAACACCTTTTTGACTTTCGGCAGTGCACGAACGGTGCGTAATATATCTAAATATTCACTGTGGTCGGCTTGTAACGCAGGACAAGGTGACGGCGCCAAGCACTTTTTGCCTTTGCAAAGTCCTGCTTTTTCCTGTTTTGCGCAAGAAGGATAGCGAAAATTCGCTGTCGGTCCGCCGATGTCGTGGATGTACCCCTTAAAATCGGGCATTTCGGTGATGCGTCTCGCCTCTGCAACAACAGATTCTTTACTGCGAGAGGTAATATACCGCCCTTGATGAAACGCCAACGAACAGAAATTGCACGCGCCGAAGCAACCGCGGTTTTGCGTAATCGAGAATTTTACTTCCTCAATACCGGGCACGCCGCCGTCTTTTTCGTAAATGGGGTGATAAGTGCGGCAGTAAGGCAGTGCATAAACCGCGTCTAATTCCTCCCGTGTCAGCGGCGCCATCGGCGGGTTTTGCACAAGCATTTGCTTGCCGTGCTTTTGTCGAAGTTGTTTGCCGCGGATATGGTCTTGCTCATCTTGCTCCATGCGGCAAGAGACAGCATATTCGCGTTTGGACTTTAACACATTTTCATAGGACGGACATTCCGTGCAATACGGTGTTTCAGCAACCGGCACGGCATAGCAGGTTCCGCGAATATCGTGCATTTCGTGAATGGACTCCCCTGCCGCAAGCCGTGCGGCAATTTCCAAAGTCGCCTTTTCCCCCATACCGTAGGAGAGTAAATCCGCACCAGAGTCAAACAAAATAGAAGGACGGATTTTATCGTCCCAATAATCATAATGCGCGAAGCGGCGCAAGGACGCTTCCAATCCGCCGATAACAATCGGAATATCCCCATAGGCTTCGCGGATTTTTTTGCAGTACACAATCACCGCGCGGTCGGGGCGTAAGCCCATTTTTCCGCCGGGAGAATATGCATCGGTACTGCGTTTTTTCTTTGCAACCGTATAGTGCGCCACCATGGAGTCTATATTGCCGGACGAAACAAAGAAGCCGAGCTTCGGTTTCCCAAACCGCATAAAGTCTTTTATACTGTCTGTTCTCGGTTGCGCCAAAATCGCAACTTTATAGCCGTTTGCTTCGAGCACACGGGTGATAATTGCCGCGCCGAAACTTGGGTGGTCCACATACGCGTCGCCGCTGACATAGACAAAATCAACGCTTTCCCACCCGCGCGCAGTCATATCTTCTTTTGAAATCGGTAAAAACTGCATATTATTCCTCGGCATCATTTACAACGGCGTCCGTATCACTTTCAGAGTAGTCGTGCGTTGCGCCGCCCTGCGCCAACGCATTCATTTCGTACCATTGCTGTTTAGAAATCAACACTTTACGCGGCTTTGCACCCTCATACGGGCCGATAATGCCGCGCTCCTCCAAATTGTCAATAATTCGCGCCGCCCGCGCATAGCCAAGCTTTAACTTCCGCTGTAAAAGTGTGGTCGAAGCCATTTGTGCGTCTACCACAACTTCAATCGCTTTCGGAATCATCTCGTCTGCTTCACTTTCGCCGTCCTCCTCGGAGGCGACAGCACCGCCATTCTTTTTCTTATCCGCCGCAGCTTGACGCTCGATTTCTTGCATAACGTCGTCATCGTATTCGGTCTGTTCTTGCCCTTTAATAAAGTCCACAACCGTTTCTACCTCTTTATCCGACAGAAAACAGCCTTGTATACGAATGGGCTTGGCAATGCCGACAGGGTAAAACAGCATATCGCCGTTGCCGAGCAGTTTTTCAGCACCGACGGTATCAATAATCGTTCTGGAATCAATTTGTGAGGAAGTCTTTAAGGAAAGACGGCTCGGGATATTCGCCTTAATCAGACCTGTAATGACATCCACCGACGGGCGCTGGGTAGCAATCACCAAATGCATACCCGCCGCGCGCGCCATCTGCGCCAAACGGCAAATGGAGTCCTCAACCTCATGCGGCGCCGCCATCATAAGGTCGGAAAGCTCATCAATAAATATGACAATCTGCGGCAGTTTTTTCTGTCCGATGCTTTCACAAATGCTGTTATACCCGCTGATGTCACGCACATTGTTGTCCGAAAACATTTTGTAACGCGTCAGCATTTCCGTCACTGCCCACGCCAGTGCGCCCGATGCCTTTCGCGGGTCGGAAACCACAGGAACAATCAAATGCGGTATACCGTTATACACCGTAAACTCAACCTGTTTCGGGTCAATCATTAACAGTTTGACTTCATCGGGTGTTGCGTTGTAAAGAATGCTGACAATCATGGCATTCATACACACAGATTTACCGGAGCCCGTGGTACCGGCCACAAGTAAGTGCGGCATTTTCGCAAGATCGGCATACATACAATTGCCGGCAATATCCTTACCAAGCGCCACAAACAATTTGGATTTTGCACTTCTGTACTGCTCTGTATCTACGATTTCACGGAAAGTAACCGTTGCGCGGTTTTTATTCGGCACTTCAATGCCGACCGCCGCCTTGTTCGGAATGGGGGCTTCAATACGAATACCGCCCGCCGCAAGATTTAAGGCGATATCGTCTGCCAAATTGGTGATACGGCTGATTTTCACGCCTGCCGCCGGTTGAATTTCATAGCGCGTGACAGACGGGCCGCGGCAAATATCCACAATCCGCGTTTCCACGCCGAAACTCTTTAATGTATCCACCAGTTTGGTGGCATTTGCCTTTAATTCGTCCTCATATTTTAAATTGCGTGTGTTTTTCGGTGCGGCAAGGCAAGTAAGCGGCGGCTTTTCATATGCTTTTTTCGGCGCCTCGCTGTCCGATTCCTGTTCTGTTTCGCCGTCTTCAATATGCTTCACTGATGCTTTGAGATTGCCGTCCGCATCGGGAGGCGAAACGGCATTTTTATCATCTTTTGTGAATTTTTCAGCGGAAATCGGGATAATCCCGTCCTCAGGCACGGCTTGTTTCGCCGTTTCCTCGCCTTTCATTTTGTTAATGATGTCATCCAAAAGTATCGGCTTTTGCGATACGGGTTCTTGGGCGGGCGTCAGTGAGTCTGCTTCCTCAATCACCTCGGCAACTTGCGCGTCATCCGTCTTTTTCTTTTTCGGGAACTTTTTGACTTTTTCATCTGCTGCAATCGGTTCCGGCCCTAAATCAACATCGACATTAAATTCCCGTTCCTGTCGTTTGGTAATCTGCTCAATTTTTTCTTCTCGGTAGGCATTGGCTTTTTGCACGGGCTTTGCAACACCGCGGAACAGTTTGATAAGTGTTGTACCGGTCATCAACATGATGCAAAGGAACAAAAGGATGATAACAATGGCGATTGCCGCCGCTTTGCCGCTGCCGGTGGCAAGTAAAATCAAACCGCCGAAAACAGCGCCGACCGCACCACTACCGAGCATAGAGCCGTCAATACGATATATATTGTAGGCGTCGGCAATATCCGTAAAGAAATCGACCTCGCCGGAAAACCTGAAAATATGTAAAGCGCTGCAAAGCAGAACAATCAGCGCCATGGCCTCCGCAACCTTAAAACCGACTTTTGTACCCGCCTTGTCAAGCGTAGTCATAACAGCGACATACAAAAGCAACAACGGCACAACAAAAGCTGAAAATCCAAAGAGGCCAAAGGAAAGCGTACGAATACCGCCCCAAAGGCCGCCGCCCGGAATAAGTGTAACACAAATTAAAAATACAGAAACACAAAACAAAATGATTGCCGCAACTTGCTTTTGCGCCGCGGCGCGTTCCGCGCTTTTTTCTGCCGCCGCGTTTCGATTCGGTTGGCGCTTTGCTTTTGTTTGCGAACTTTTACTTCCTGCCATTTTTCGTTCCTCCGATTTTTCTATATATCCTCTTTTTCGCGATTTGCAATCATTTGGTATAGACAGTCCAATGCATCCGAAAGGCCGCCCAAACGGTCAATCATACCGCATTCCACCGCGGCATTTCCGTCTAAAACCGTGCCGACGTCCGTTGCAAGTTCCCCGGTTGCAAGCATAAATTCGCGGAATTTTTCCGGCGGCATTTTGGAATTTTTCGATACAAAATCCACAATGCGCTCCTGCATTTTTTGAAAATAGGAAAAAGTTTGGGGCACGCCCAATACCAATCCGTTCATGCGCACCGGGTGGACCGTCATTGTCGCAGACGGAACAATAAACGATTGCTTTGCTGATACCGCAAGCGGCACGCCGATAGAATGCCCGCCGCCGAGCACCAAAGAAACCGTTGGGGTTTTCATCCCGCTGATAAGCTCTGCAATCGCAAGACCCGCCTCAATGTCGCCGCCGACCGTGTTTAAAATGACAATTAAGCCTTCAATTTCGTCGCTTTCCTCAATCGCCACCAACTGCGGAATCACATGCTCATATTTCGTGGTTTTGTTTTGCGGGGGCAAAATATAGTGCCCTTCAATTTGACCGATTATAGTTAAGCAATGAATACTGTGTCCGTTTTTTTCGACGGTAATGGAGCCGGTTTCAACAATTTGCCGAATCGAAGAAGTCGAATGCTCTGCATCCGCATTTTCTTCCTCGTCAAACGGTGCATATTCCGCATTTTGCATAAAAGTGGAAAACGCAATGGGTTTTTTCGGTTTTTTCATATGGCACACCTCTTTGAAAATATGTATTTAGTATTTCCGCAGGGTGTGCGAATTATTTTGCGCAAAATATTGTATCATAAATCTGCCTGATACGCAATCTTTTGTTTTGGTTTATAAAAAATTCGCCTTACAAGCGGTAAGGCGAATGAAAAAAGAGATTATTTATACGCAAAAGTATTTTAAACTGATTTTTAACTGATTTTTAACTGTAAGCGCAGTTTGTCACTAATCATGGCTATGAACTCTGAATTTGTGGGCTTACCGCGGCTGTTTTGAATGGTGTAGCCGAAATAGGAGCTGAGTACATCTACATCTCCCCTATCCCACGCAACTTCAATCGCATGGCGTATGGCACGCTCAACCCGGGAAGAAGTTGTTGAAAATCGCTTTGCTACGGTGGGATACAACACCTTTGTGACAGAGTTCATCATTTCTGTGTCATTTATGGACAAAATAATGGCTTCCCGCAAGTATTGATAGCCCTTAATATGTGCGGGCACACCGATTTGATGCATGATTTCACTGACAAGCACTTCTAAATCAGAATTGTTAAAGTGCGCTTGCGCATTGCTTTTCACCTGTGATTGTGTGTCGCCCGCCATAAGCAGAATGCGCTCGGCCATCATAGAGACATCAAACGGTTTTAAGAAATAATAGTCAGCGCCCGCCGTAAGTACTTCATTCTCAAATCGCTGATTGTCCACGCCGGATACAACCATCACCAACGGTTTTTTGATTTTCGGATTTTTGGACATCTGCTGTAAGACACCGAGCGCATCCACCGAGGACATGATCGCGTCCATGACCAGCACATCAGGCTTTTCAAGCTCCAAAAGCCGCAAAACCTCACTGCCGTTTTTCGACACGCGCCGAACCTCAAACCCGTACGATTTGAAAACGGATGTACAATGCTTTCCGAATTCGTTTGCTTCCTCTGTAAATAGAATTTTGAGTGTTTTCTCCATAAAATTGACCTCCTGTTTTGATTTCTGCCATATTTTACCATATTAGTTAATATTTGGCAATGGATTTTTTGAAAATAATTTTATTTTTTTCATTTTTATACAGAAAACCTTAAAAAGAAAGGATGCATAACCGTAAAAACAGTTATACATCCTTTCGCTTACGATGCCGCTTTCAACGTCTGTTCGTTGATTGTTTCGGCATCTTTCAGCATTGTTTCGGCAAATATGCCGTAGCCTTGCAATGCATTGTTGACAAATACATGCGTCACCGCACCGACAAGCATACCGTTTTGAATGATAGGACTGCCGCTCATACCTTGTACAATACCGCCTGTCTTTTCAATCAAAGCGCTGTCGGTTACTTCGACAATCATATTTTTACCGTTCTCATCAGAATTTGGGTAAACCTTAACGATTTTGGCATCATAATACTGTGGGCCTGCATCGTCAACCGTTGCAAGAATCTGTGCGTAGCCGGTCTTTACCTCATTTTTTGTTGCCACAGGCATTTCGGATGCACTTTCGTTGTACGCCTCCAACACGCCGAATACACCCGTTTCCCCGTTGCTGTAAAGTGTGCCGAGGCGTTCCTCTTCAAACACACCGCAAAGCTCACCGGTAATGCCGGCACTGCCTTTATAACAGCCGCTGATTTGGGTCTTTATGGCTTCGCCGTGTCCAAACGGCATGACCGCACCGGTATCCAAGTCACAGATTGCGTGACCGAGTCCGCCGAATATACCGTTCTCTTTGCAATAAAAAGTCATGGTACCGACGCCCGCAGTGCTGTCTCGCACCCACAAGCCCGCTTTTTGTGTTCCGTCGTTCGAGGAAACGGCAAGCGAAAGCTGTGTTTGCCACACTTTTTTATCTCTGCGCACGGTTAAAGTGATACTGTCGGTGCTCGTCTGTACCGCGGCGCTGAGTTGCGACACATTTTGTGCAGTGCACCCGTTAATCGCGAGTATGACATCGCCGACTTTTAGACCTGCACGCTTTGCGGGGCTCACAATCCCCTCTGCGGTTGGCACATCATCCATACCGACAATCAAAATACCGTCTGTAAAGATTTTAATGCCGAAAACTTCACCACTCGGCACGACATATTGCCGTTTGCTGACCGTAACTGTCGAAGATTTCACCGGAATGGTGTTGAGCAACGAAATATTTACTCGGTAACTTTCCGCACCTTCGGAGCCGTCGGAGACCGTGTACGCAGAATTCGCAGAAAGCACTGTGCTTTCCGATTCGCAATTCTGCAACGAGTAAATGCCGTTGACATTTATCTCCTGATTCTCCAACAGGCGGATGGTATCGGGATACACCTTATCTCCCAAAAAGACCAAAGCAAATATGACAGAGGCAGCAACAAGACTGAAAAGGCTGAAAAACTTGAATAAATTCTTCATTTTTCACCTCCGCACGCGGTTTTTTGAACCGCACTAATACTTTGTGCGAAATGTGAAAAAATATAAACGGAAAAAATAAGACTTTACGGTGAATTTTAGAATTCAACCGTAAAGTCTAAAATTTTATTTTTTAAATTGTTTTAAAGCCAGTAAAATATCTGCAACCGCTTCTTCCGAGGATTTGGCATCAGAGGACACCGTGATGTCGGCATATTTTTCATAAAACGGCAAACGCTCATAATAAATATCATCTATGGTTTTGCCTTTTGTCGCCGCCACCCCGCGCGTTTTAATATTGTTCAAACGGGATTTGACGGTTTCCAAAGAAACATCTAAAAACAGGATGATTCCGTCTCGCCGAAGCTTTTGCATCGCCGCATCACGAAAAACAGCACTGCCGCCGGTGGCAATGACGCAGTTTTCACAATCCAGCGAGAGAATGGCCGCACATTCCGCATCTAAAAAATGTGCAATCCCGTCCGTATCAATAATTTCTTGCAACAAACGCTTTTCCCGCTGTTGAATCACTAAATCCGTATCGCAAAAGCCGATACCGAGCGTTTTTGCCAAAATAACGCCAACGGTGCTTTTGCCCGAAGCGGGCATGCCGATTAAAACAATATTTTTCATCAGATGGAAATTTCATGCGCGAGCTTATACAAATCCAAATCAATGCTCTTTTGCATATTCAGCGCTTCAAAAATGTCGAAGTCTACGATTTGGTCTTTTTGCATTGCCACTACGCGGTTGCCGATGCCTTCTTTTAACAGTTCAACGGCTCTGTATCCCATTTGACTGCCGATAACTCTGTCTCGAACGGTCGGCGAGCCGCCGCGCTGTACATGACCGAGAATGGTGGCGCGGGATTCAACGCCGGTTTCTTTCTCTATACGTGCCGCCATTTCCTGCACACCGCCGATACCCTCTGCCACAATAACAATGAAGTGACGCTTACCGGCCTTTTGCGTGCGTTGCATACGCTCAATGACATCTTTTTCAAAATCAAACGGTACTTCGGGAATTAAAATGGTTGTCGCACCGCAGGCAATACCCGCGTTTAAGGCGATATACCCTGCTTTTCTGCCCATAACCTCAACAACGGAGCAACGGTCATGCGACTCGGAAGTATCCCGAAGACGGTCCACCATTTCCATAACCGTGTTCATGGAGGTGTCATACCCGATGGTATAATCACAGCAAGCAATATCATTATCAATCGTGCCGGGAATGCCGACGCAGGGTACACCGCGCAAAGAAAGGTCACGCGCGCCGCGGAACGACCCGTCGCCGCCGATGACAACAATGCCCTCCATTTGCATTTCTTTGCAAACATCCATCGCCTTCTGCATACCCTCTTCGGTTTTGAATTCAGGGCTTCTTGCAGAATACAAAATTGTACCGCCGCGGTTAATAATATTGGAAACGCTGCGCAAATTCATCTCATACATATCGCCGTACATAAGACCGTTGTAGCCGCGACGAATCCCCATAACGCGGAATCCGTTTTCACAGCCTGCGCGCACAACTGCACGAATAGCCGCATTCATGCCGGGCGCGTCGCCGCCGCTTGTTAACACACCGATGGTTTTCATAATCCTTCACCTCAAAAAATCAATTCTGTATACATCAAAATACTATAATACACAAAACAGCAATAATGTCAAGTGGATATCTTCCTTTCTAACAAAAAGACTGTTTTATTTTAACATTACGCCTTTTTCGCCCAAAAGCAGTTTCAGTTCGTTCAGCAAAGGAGGATTGACATCAACGCCCCTTGCGGAAACATACTTTTTTCTTGTGTCATTATAATACAAATAAACAGGAATATTTCCTTCAAAAACGGAAAGCAGATTTTTTACCTTTCGATCCTGCGGGCTGTTTAAAGTATCTACGAGCAACATCAAACCTGTCTGAATTTCGTGCGGAATCGGTTGCTTTTTTTGCGTCGGATTTTCTGCCTGAGCGGACGGAAGAGGCGTCGATTCGCCGATAGAATCCGCATTCGGACAAGGAGCAATGCGGTCAGGAATGACCTTTGCGCTCTCCTCTTCCCGTAACGACACACGCCCATCGACAAGCAGGATATTTCCGGCTTGCAAAAGATGCGAAAACTGCGCATAAATCTTGGGAAAAACCAAAAGTTCGATACTGCCGTACAAATCTTCGACCGTTACAAAAGCCATTGTCGTATCATTTTTGGTCGTTTTCTTTTTGACTGCGGTCACAATAGCAAGCAATTTTACGGGTGAACCGTCCGTAATGCGGCTCAATTGGTCATCCCCCGCATCACACAAATCGGAAATACGCGCAACATGCAGTTTTTCGGAAAGTGTAACATGCTCCGCCATGGGGTGACCCGACAGATACAACCCCGTTGCTTCTTTCTCCATTTGCAGTCGCTCCGCGGGCGGGAATTCCGCACAATGCTGATATTTCGGCGCATAGGCAATCGGTTCTGTTTCTCCGATGGAAAAAATATCCAACTGCCCGTCCAAATTACGCCGGGATTCCCCTTCCAAGCCTGCAAGAATATCCGGAAGATTTTGCAGCATTTCGCGACGGTTTAACCCCAAGTTATCCAAAGCGCCGCTTTTGATTAAGCCCTCAACCGCGCGTTTGTTAAACTCTTTCCCGTATAGGCGCTTACAAAAATCATAAAAATCCGTAAAGTTGCCGTTTTGCGCGCGTTCCTCGGTAATCGTGCGAATAAAGCCTTTTCCGAGATTTTTAATCGCCAAAAGCCCAAACCGAATTTCGCCGTGGTCTGTCGGCGCAAAGGCGAGCACGCTTGCATTTGCGCTCGGCGGCAGGACGCGAATACCCATTCGCGTACAGTCAGCGATATACGCGGCAATTTTTGCCGTATCGTCAATTACGCTTGTCAACAGCGCGGACATAAATTCACACGGATAATGACATTTCAAGTAAGCGGTTCTGTATGCCACAACCGCATACGCCGCAGAGTGTGACTTGTTAAAAGCGTAAGATGCAAAAGAGGACATATCGTCAAAAATGCTATTTGCCGCGCTTTCCGAAATGCCGTTTGCCACACAACCGCAACAAACAGTATTGCCGTGTTCATCGGTTTGCCCGTGAATAAAGTATTCACGCTCCTGCTCCATAACCTTATGCTTTTTCTTGGACATGGCGCGGCGTACCACATCGGCGCGGCCGAATGAGTAGCCTGCAAGGGAACGGAAAATCTGCATCACCTGCTCTTGATAGACCATACAGCCGTAGGTGACATCCAAAATCTCTTTTAACTGCGGTGCTTTATAGTGCATCCGCTCCGGGTGGTGACGGTTTTCGATATAATCGTCAATCGAATCCATAGGGCCGGGACGATACAGAGAGATAACCGCGATAATATCTTCAATATTTTGCGGTTTTAAACGCGTTAAAACACTGCGAAGCCCCACAGATTCGCACTGAAACACGCCGTAGGTCAAGCCTTTGGAAAACATCGCATAGGTTCTTTTATCGTCCAGCGGAACGGTTTCTATATTGAAATTCGGCTGACGCTTCCGAATCATTTTTTCCGCATCGCTGATGACCGTCAGCGTGCGAAGCCCCAAAAAGTCCATTTTGAGAAGTCCGAGTTCCTCAATGGTTGTCATCGTAAACTGTGTAACCCGCCGCATGGGTAGAGGCGTGCCGCGGCATCCCTTCCACACTTTTTGCCGTGTCAATCAACTCACGGATTTTTACATCCTCATCATACAGCTTTTTCAATTCCGCATTCTTTTTTAAAGCGGCTTCAATCGTAATGCCGAGTTCACGCGGTATTTGCTTGGAAACGGAATCCACGGTGTTGTACGGCAATCCCAACACTCTGCCGACATCACGCACGGCACCGCGCGCCGCCATCGTACCGAATGTGACAATCTGTGCCACATGGTCTTTCCCGTATTTTTGAATGACATAGTCAATCACTTCTTCACGGCGTTCATAGCAAAAGTCCACATCAATATCCGGCATACTGACGCGCTCCGGATTTAAAAATCGTTCAAAAATCAAGTTGTACCGCATCGGGTCAATACCCGTAATGCCCATACAGTAAGCGGCAATGCTCCCCGCACCTGAACCTCTTCCGGGGCCTACGGGAATATCTTTTGATTTCGCGTAGGCAATAAAATCAGCGACTATCAGGAAATAATCCACATAGCCCATTTGCCGAATAACGGACAATTCATACTCTAAACGGTCAATATGTGTTTGCGGTACATTCCCACCGTAATTTTTATAAAGCCCTGCGTAACATTTTTCACGGAAATAGGCAAAATGGTCTTGATTCCCCGGAACATCAAAATGCGGCAGTTTGGTCTTGCCGAATTCAAATTCCACATTGCACATGTCGGCAATTTTGGCGGTGTTTTCAATCGCCTCGGGCACATACGAAAAGAGTTCCCGCATTTCGGCTTCGGATTTTAAATAGAATTCGTCCGTGCCGAATTCTAACCCTGTGTCTTCATCAATCGTATGGTTGGTTTGAATACAAATCAAGACTTTTTGAACTTTGGCATCCTCTTTTTGAATGTAGTGTACATCATTGGTTGCCACAAGCGGTATCCCCGTTTCACGGGAGAGACGGAGCAAATCGGGCAAAATTTCCTTTTGCTCTCGCAATCCGTGATCCTGCAATTCCAAATAATAATTCCCCGCCCCGAAAACGCGGTTGTACCAAAGCGCCGTTTCTTTTGCGCCTTCAAAGTCTTTTACCGATAACTTTCGCGGAATTTCGCCCGCAAGGCAAGCAGACAGCGCAATCAAGCCCTCGTGATATTCTTCCAACAGTGCTTTATCCACGCGTGGGCGTACATAAAAGCCATCCACCCAGGACTTTGACACCATTTGAATTAAGTTTTTATAGCCTGTCTCGTTCTTACAAAGTAAAACCAAATGGTAACGCTGACTGTCCAGGCCGTGGACTTTATCTGTCAAATTGCGCTCGGCAACATATACCTCACAGCCGATAATCGGTTTGATTCCGTTTGCTTTGGCGGCTTTATAAAAATCCACCGCACCGAACATATTGCCGTGGTCGGTGATGGCAAGTGCCGTTTGCCCCAAATCCTTTGCAACAGCACAAAGCTCCCCGAGGCGGCAAGCGCCGTCGAGGAGGCTGTATTCGGTATGCAAATGTAAATGGGTAAACGCCATAATTGCACCCTCAGATTAGTTCTCTAAAACTTTTTTGTAAAAATCGAAACAATCAAATGTACGGAAATAGTCTGCCGGCGTTTCCGCACGGCGAATCAGTTCAAAGCTACCGTCGGTACGGAGTAAAATTTCCGCAGATTTTAGTTTTCCGTTATAATTATACCCCATAGCAAAGCCGTGCGCACCCGTATCGTGAATATACAACAAATCGCCCATGTCGATTTTCGGCAACATACGGTCAATCGCAAATTTATCATTATTTTCGCAAAGGGAGCCCGTTACATCATACATATGGTCGCAATCGGCATTCTCTTTGCCCATCACGGTAATGTGGTGGTATGCGCCGTACATCGCCGGACGCATCAAATTCACGGCACAGGCATCTACGCCGATATATTCTTTATGCGTATGTTTTTGGTTGATCGCACGCGTGACTAATGCGCCGTAAGGACCCATCATAAATCTGCCGAGTTCCGTATAGATTGCAATATCACCCATCCCTGCGGGCACAAGCACATCATCAAATACACGGTGAACGCCCTCGCCGATTGCCAAAATGTCATTCGGCGTTTGGTCGGGACGGTACGGAATGCCGATGCCACCGGAAAGGTTAATAAATTTGATATTTGCGCTGGTTTCCTGCTGTAATTTGACGGCAATTTCAAACAGCACTTTCGCAAGCGTCGGATAATATTCATTGGTCACCGTGTTGCTGGCAAGGAACGCGTGAATACCGAATTCCTCAACGCCTTTTGCTTTTAAAATGCGGAACGCTTCAAACAGTTGTTCGGTGGTCATTCCGTATTTTGCGTCACCGGGGTTGTCCATAATGCTGTTGGAAATTTTGAAAACCCCGCCGGGATTGTAGCGGCATGAAAGTTTTTTCGGCAGTTTTCCCAAGGTCTTTTCCAAAACTTCGATATGGGTAATATCATCCAAATTGATGATTGCGCCCATATCGTCTGCAAATTTAAATTCCTCAGCAGGCGTGTCATTGGAGGAAAACATCACATCATTGCCCGTAGCGCCGATGGCTTTTGACAGCATCAATTCGGTTTTCGAGGAGCAGTCGCAACCGCAACCGTATTCACGCAAAATGGAAATCAAAAACGGATTCGGCGTCGCTTTCACGGCGAAATACTCTTTAAAGCCCTCGTTCCAAGCAAACGCTTGCTTTAACGCTTCGGCGTTTTTGCGAATACCCGCTTCATCGTAAATATGAAACGGTGTCGGGTAAACCGATGCAATTTCTTCCAACTTCTCTTTCGTGGTAAATGGGGTCTTTGTCATAAAATCAATACACATCCTTTGGGAATTTTACATACATTTTTATTTCTTTATTGCGCCGGCAGAACGGATCGAATCGCGTCTAAAAGCGCTTCGCGACCCTCGCCGGTAACTGCTGAAAACGGAATTACGCATTCCGTCCGGATAAAATCAAGCTCCGTTTGCACAGATTTCAACCGTTGTGCATATTCCGTTTTATTCAGTTTATCACTTTTTGTCAGCGCGACAACATACGGAATTTTGTTCTCACGCAAAAAGGATAGCATTTGCAAATCATCTTTGGTCGGTGGGTGGCGCATATCCACAAGCTGTACCACCAATTTTATATTACGGTCGGAGTTAAAATACCCTTCCATCATTTCGGCCCAGCGTATTTTTTCGGCTTTCGGCACTTTTGCATACCCGTATCCGGGCAAATCCACAAACCGCACATCTCCGACGCTGTAAAAATTGATGGTGACGGTCTTACCGGGTACGGAGCTGACGCGCGCCAATGATTTTCGGTTAAATAAACGGTTCAGTAAAGAGGATTTTCCGACATTGGAACGCCCGGAAAACGCGATTTCCGGCAAATCCGAAGTCGGCAACTGCGCAAACGTACCGTAGGCGGCTTCAAATGCCGCATCTTGTAAATTCATACAGACTCCTTCTTAACACATTTCCGATTCCCGAACGGCAGTCGGCTTTTTCACGGGCAGTACATCTTGTTTTGGTACTGCAACCTCTTCAAAAACGGTTTTGCTCGGCAACAAAACGGCGTCCAAAATCTCCGAGACGGTTTTTACGGGGACAAAACTGACTTTGTCCGACACCGTTTTGTCGATTTTTTGTAAATCGGGCACATTTTCTTCCGGAATAAACACCGTAGTAATCCCCGCTTTATATGCCGCCATGGATTTTTCACGCAAACCGCCGATGGGTAAAACCTTGCCCGTAAGTGTCACTTCGCCCGTCATGGCAACATCACTGCGAACAGGGCGATTTGTAAGTGCAGACACAAGCGCCGTGGTAACCGTCACGCCCGCAGAAGGGCCGTCTTTCGGAACAGCGCCCTCGGGAAAATGAATGTGAATATCTTTTTCTTTATAAAACTGCCCATCTACGCCAAGCATTTTGGCATTGGTACGAATAAAACTGCACGCGGCTTTTGCGGATTCTTTCATCACGTCGCCCAACGAGCCCGTCAGTTCGAGCTTGCCGGTTCCGTCCATAACAGCCGCTTCCACCGTCAGCAACTCGCCGCCGACCGAAGTCCATGCAAGACCGTTGACAACCCCGACTTGTGCGTCATCGTCAAGCGCGGTTCGCTTATATTTGCGTGCACCGAGCAATGGTTCCAAATCTGCGGCACGGACGGTAATTTTTTTGTCATAGCCGTCCGCAATTTTTACCGCTTGCTTACGCATCACTTTTGCAATCACACGCTCAAGTTTGCGAACACCTGCCTCGCGCGTGTAACCGTCAATGAGCAGGCGTAACGCGTCATCGGTAATCCGCAACTGTGACGGTTTCAAGCCGTTTTCCGAAAGCTGTTTTTTGACCAAATGCTTTTTTGCAATTTGGAATTTTTCCTCCGCCGTATAACTGTATAACTCGATAACCTCCATACGGTCTAACAGCGGCGCAGGAATCGAGGAAACATCGTTTGCAGTGGTGACAAACAAAACCTTGCTCAAATCAAACGGAATTTCAATATAATGGTCACGGAAGGTATTATTTTGCTCGGGATCTAAAGCCTCTAAAAGTGCTGACGAGGGGTCGCCCTTATAGTCACTTGCCAGTTTGTCAATTTCATCGAGTAAAACCAGCGGATTCATTGTGCCTGCACGCGTAACGGCGGTGATAATACTGCCGGGCATAGACCCGATATAGGTTTTTCTGTGCCCGCGGATTTCCGCTTCATCATGCACGCCGCCCAAGGCAACACGGGTATATGCACGATTCATGGCTTTTGCAAGCGATTTGGCAATGGAGGTTTTTCCGACGCCGGGCGGGCCTGCAAGGCAAATAATCTGCCCTTTCACATCGGGTGAGAGCTTACGCACCGCCAAAAGTTCCAGAATGCGTTCTTTGACTTCGTCCAAACCATAGTGGTCTTTATCCAATATTTTGCGCGCGTTTTCAAGGTTTAAATTCTCTTTGGAATATTGATTCCACGGCAAAGCCAAAACCGCATCCAAATAGGAACGCGAAACCGCACTTTCGGGGCTTGTGGGCTGCATACGCGCCATACGGTCACATTCCTGCAAGAGTTTTTCTTCGCTTTCTTTTTCCAAATGCAGCGCCAAAATGCGTTCACGGTACTTTTCCGACTCGGAGAGTGCCGATTCGCTTTCTCCGAGTTCTTCCGCAATGGCTTTGAGCTGCTCACGCAAATAATATTCCCGCTGATTGTCATCCATCTGTGCCTGCACACGATCCTCGATGGTTTCCATCGCATCCAGCAATTCAATCTCACGCGCCAACACCACACACAGTTTTTCGAGACGTTTCATAGCGCCGAGTTCTTCTAGCACAAACTGTTTGGATGTGTACTCTAACGGAAGATTGCCCGCGATGTAATCCGCAAGTTTTCCGGCGGAATGGATAGACTGCACCCCTAAAATAATGTCAGGTGCAATTTTTTGCTGGATAGACGCATAGGTTTCAAACAGGGATTTTGCATAGCGCATCATCGCGTCTGCTTCGGTAATGGAGGCTGTGCGGCTCTCCTTCGTTGCGAGCGCACGAACCGAAGAAACCAAATGCGGCTTTTCCTCCACCAACTCCAAAAGTTGCGCACGGTACTTACCCTCTACAACAACGCGGTAATACTCGCCCGAAGGCAAGCGCACCAACTGCTTAATTTCACAGACAACACCCATGTCAAACAGCGAGCGTCTGCCGCCGAC
Organism: Ruminococcus sp.; assembly: GCA_004555265.1. Lineage (GTDB taxonomy): Bacteria > Bacillota > Clostridia > Oscillospirales > Acutalibacteraceae > Fimenecus. Next base: position 21,290 of record SFIQ01000001.1, on the reverse strand, counting down.
CTCTTCCGACATATCGATCTGCGTAATCAAAAAAATGTCCTGCTTGTTGAGCATTGCGTTTTTGACGGCGGAAATGGATTTCTTTCTGCCGATGTCAAAATGCAAAGTCATCTCAGGAAAAACCACCAAACCGCGCAATGCGACAGTCGGTAGAATAAAATCATCCTTCACCAAGGGGTTCATTATGTATCAACTCCAAAAAGAATAAGACAAAATATTTGAGTTTCAATTATATATTATTTTCGTGCGTTCTGCAACCGGTATAAGTGAAAAGATTTTCGGTTTTTCGTCAAATTCTTTGGTGAGTTTGTTAAAAATATTTACAATTTTTTAAAATTAATAAATTTTTTCAAAAAAAGATTGTTAATTTGTTGTCAATTCATTGACTTTTCCGGTTCCCTTTTGCTATAATCCAATCCAAACCGTAAAAAAACCAAATTTGGAGGTATTTATAATGTCCAGAGTCTACAATTTTTCGGCAGGTCCTTCGATGCTGCCGGAGGAAGTCCTGAAAAAAGCGGCTGCCGAAATGCTCGATTATGAGGGCAGCGGCCAGTCCGTGATGGAAATGAGTCATCGCTCAAAAATCTATGATTCCATCATCAAAGGCGCCGAAAGCCTTTTGCGAGAACTGATGAACATTCCCGACAATTACAAAGTTCTGTTTTTACAGGGCGGTGCTTCCACGCAGTTTGCCGCAATTCCGCTCAATTTCCTGAACGGCAGCGGTAAAGCCGATTATGTCATTACCGGTCAATGGGCAAAAAAAGCCTTTGCAGAAGCGCAGAAATACGGCGAAGTTAAAGCGGTTGCATCTTCTGCGGATAAGACCTTCTCGTATATCCCGAAACTCAACAAAGCCGATTTCACGCCCGATGCAGACTATTTCTATATTTGCATGAACAATACGATTTACGGTACGGTTTATCATGAACTGCCCGATACAGGCGATGTGCCGCTGATTGCGGATATTTCCTCTTGTTTCCTCTCGGAACCGTTGGATGTTTCCAAATTCGGCATGGTCTACGGCGGCGCACAGAAAAATGTTGCGCCCGCAGGTCTTACCATCTGCATCATTCGCGAGGATTTGCTCGGCAAAGCGCGCGACATCACGCCGACCATGCTCAATTATCAAATCCATGCGGACAACAATTCGCTTTACAATACGCCCCCCTGCTACACCATTTACATCTGCAAATTGGTTTTGGAATGGCTCAAAGAAAACGGCGGTTTGGAAGCGATGAAAGAACGCAATGTGAAAAAAGCCAAATTGCTGTATGATTTCTTGGACAACAGCAAAATGTTCCGCGGTACAGTCGTGCCGGAGGATCGTTCGCTGATGAATGTGCCCTTTGTCACCGACAGCGACGAGCTCAATGCCAAATTTGTAAAAGAGGCAGAGGCGGCAGGGCTTATCAACCTGAAGGGTCACCGCACCGTCGGCGGTATGCGCGCGTCCATTTACAACGCTATGCCGTATGAAGGCGTACAAAAGCTTGTTGACTTTATGGCTGCATTTGAAAAAGCCAATTCCTAAGGAAAGGTATTTTAGCAATGTATAAGATTTTAACACTCAATAAAATTTCCGAAACCGGTTTAAAGAATTTCCCCGAAACGTACACACATTCAGGCGAAGAAGCCAATCCCGACGCGATTTTGGTGCGTTCGGCGTCTATGCATGATATGGAGTTGGCAAAAAGTACCTTGGCAATCGCCAGAGCCGGTGCCGGCGTCAACAATATCCCGATTGACAAATGCAGTGAACAGGGCATTGTTGTATTCAACACCCCCGGCGCCAATGCAAATGCTGTAAAAGAATTGGTGCTTTGCGCAATGCTTTTGTCTTCGCGTAAAATTCCCGCCGCAATAGATTGGGCAAAAACCTTAAAAGGCAACGGTGCAGAAGTTCCGAAGATGGTTGAAAAAGGCAAATCCGCTTTTGCGGGGCCTGAAATCAAAGGCAAAACTCTCGGTGTAGTCGGTTTGGGTGCAATCGGCGTTTTGGTTGCCAACGCGGCACTCTCTCTCGGTATGGAAGTATACGGCTATGACCCGTTCTTATCCGTAGACGCGGCTTGGTCGCTTTCGCGCGGGGTACACCATGCGGCTTCGCTCGATGAAATTTACGCAAACAGTGATTATATCACCCTGCATGTCCCGCTGACGCCCGATACCAAAGAATTGATTTGCGCGAAAACCATTGCCGCAATGAAAGACAATGTGCGTATCCTCAACTTTGCGCGTGGGGATTTGGTGAACACCGCGGATATTTTGGCGGCAATCAATGACGGTAAAGTCGCGGCGTATGCCACCGACTTCGGCAATGACGAACTGCTCGGCGCACCCGGCGTATTGGTGCTTCCCCATCTCGGTGCATCTACCCCTGAATCTGAGGACAACTGTGCGGTAATGGCGGTGGACGAAATCCGCGATTATCTCGAAAACGGGAATATCACCCATTCCGTAAATCTGCCTACCGTTTCCGTTCCGAGAAGCGGATGCGCAAGAATTACCATTATTCACAAGAATGTGCCGAATGTGATTAGTAAGATTACTTCGACCGTTGCGAGCGAAAATATCAACATTGACAATATGGTCAACAAATCCCGCGGTGAATACGCATACACGATGCTTGACACCGATACGGATGTTTCCGCAGATGCGATTGCAGCGATTGCATCCCTCGACGAAATTATCCGCGTCAGAGTGGTTTAAAGCGTTTAGATAATAGGATATAAAAAATACCGTCGGATTTTCCGACGGTTATTTTTATGTATTCGGATAATTTATAAGGTCTTTAATGACCTCACCTGCAATAATCAGTCCAACAACAGACGGCACAAAGGCATTGCTGCCGGGTACTTGTCGGCGTTGCGTACATTTCCGTGCCGTTTCTGGCGGACAAATACAATGCGCACGGCAACTGATTGCCATATCGTCAATCGGGGTGATCGGTTCTTCTTTAGAATAAACGACTTTCAGTTTTTTAATTCCTCTGCGCTTGAGTTCATGCCGCATTACTTTTGCCAACGGGCAAACCGATGTTTTGTATATATCCGTCACTTCAAACGCTGTGGGGTCCACTTTGTTACCGGCACCCATGGAACTGATTATCGGTGTTCCGGCGGCATCGGCGTTCAGAACAAGTGCAATTTTCCCGGTGACGGTATCAATGGCATCGACAATATAATCGTACTCGGAAAAGTGAAACTGTTCCGCTGTTTCCGGCGTATAAAAGGTCTTATATGTACGGATTTCGGCATCCGGATTGATTTCTGCCATGCGTTCGGCGGCAACATCTACCTTATATTGCCCGACCGTTTTACGGGTGGCGAAAAGTTGACGGTTCAGATTGGTTAGACATACTTTATCATTGTCAATCAAATCAACCGCACCGACACCCGAACGGACAAGCGCTTCTACGGTGTAACCGCCGACCCCGCCGATGCCGAACACTGCAACGCGGGATGAAGCCAGTTTTTCCATGGCTTCTTTTCCGAAAAGCAGTTGTGTTCTTGAAAATTGATTCAGCATGATGACATCTCCTCAACAATGAACTGCTCTCCGTCCGCAGAAACGGCGGTATTTTCCGCTTTGGTCTCCTGCGTGGCTTCTTTGACTTCCGTAAAGGTTTTGCGTACCTCCAGGCGGTCATACAACTGTTTATACCGCACCGCAACACGGAATCGATAGTCGCACTTCGGACAGTAAAATACCGCCCGAAACGAATTGTTGCTGAATTTCCAATTTTTTTCCTTTTTTACTTTTCCGCCGCACAAATTACAAACACAGCGGAATTGTTTTTTATCCACCAAAGGGTTGTGCATATCCCGAATATAATACGGTTTAAACGCCAAACGCGCATAAAACTCGCGGTCACATGGACGCGTATATTTTTTTAACGCATCCGCGTCAAATACACTTTTCAGACAGGCAACCGAAAGACGGCTGTCATCCAGCGCTCTGTGGTGCGGATAATCATCCGGATTGATACCGAGTTTTTCCGCGGCAACCGACAGCCCCAACTGTTGCCCGGAAGACGCGGCGTCGGTAAAACTTTGGCAATATTTTTGTAAATCGCAGTAATGATGCACAAACGGCAATTCGGCGGTATTTAAAAAGTATTCGCAATTTTTAATCAGCGTACGAATATCCCCGTCGCCCCATGTTAAAAACGTATTTTCTTCCGTTCCGAGCCAAGCGGTAAACAGCATAATAGCGTTTTGAAAGGAAATACCGTTTGCAATATCGTCATTTGTTAAGTGCGTCAATGTTTTTACGCGACTTTGTAACCGTTTGCCAATTTGTGATTTGATAATTACGGAAAAAGAATCAATTTCCTGCAAAGCTGCATCCAGTTTCACAGCGCCGATTTCGATAATCTCATTCATAAAACCGTCGAGTTTTTTACAGTATGCGGTGTTCCACTCCATATCCATCACGATATAGTTCATAAGGGGGCATTCTCTCCTCAAAAAAATTGGGCGTTCAAATTGTGAACAACCCAATTTCAAGTTCATTTTACGGCAACAGAATAGCATATTTTCAAGGTAAAATCAACTGTCCGTGTCGGTACTTTCGGTGTTTTTCGGCGCTTCTTCCTCGGTTATATCCACAGCACCGGTTTTCACATTCCCGGACATCACAATGATTTCCGGCTGTTCTGCTTCTTTCTTTTTTTTGCGCGCCTGCTGTGCCGCTTTCTTTTTGCGGTTATGTTCCGCCTGCTTTACGGCAAGTTCCTCGGCTTTTTTCTTCGCCTGTTCCTCACCGATTTGCATTTTACCACTCAATCGCAATAAAAAGGAGTTCATATCCGACGGCGAAATATAGATATATTCCTCTACCGTTTCCGGCTCTTGCTTTTTATGCTGTACCTCTTTACGGTAGCCGACCGCGATTCGATTCATGGAAAGCGCCACGATTTTTTTGTGCTTTGCCTCAAAATCGCCATCCTCCACAGAGATGATATCCCCATACGGAATTTTGAACACACGCAACGGCCAATCGCGTATGTATAAATACTCTTCACGCACCTCATAGCAAGTGACAAACGGCATCGGCAAAATCAAAACTGCATCGATAATCAGCAAAAAGATGCCAAAACGCAAACCAACCTTTGTATCTGCAAAAATCGGCGAAGTCAACAACAACAAAAGTACAATATGAAAAACAACCATAAATAGCACAAGAAACAGATTGACGCCGGACTTAAATTTGGTTTGCATAGAATAATCAGCTCCCGTTATCAAACTATAAATACGGTGAAAACAATGAAAAAAATCAATTTAGCGCTTTTGGGTGTACTGGTCGGGGTTGTCAACATTCTATTCGGTGCGGGCGGCGGCATCCTTGCCGTGCCGATTTTAAAAAAGTGCGGATGTGACCAAAAGGGGGCACAGGCAAACGCCGTAGCGGTCATTTTACCCCTGACGATATTTAGTTTTATTATATACGCAAAACAGGCGTATGTCAATTTTTTTCCGAGAATTTGGATTGTTCCCTTTGCTGCTGTCGGGGCGGTACTCGGAACTTTGGTATTTAAAAAAATGTCATCCGAAGTATTGCGCAAAATGTTTGCGGTATTTATGATTTGGGCGGGAGTGAGAATGCTGTGGAATCTGTAAATTTTTTAGATGCGGCGGCACTGATTGTGTCGGCTGTGGTCGGTGCTATGGGGCTCGGCGGCGGCAGTGTGCTGATTTTATATTTAACGATGGTTCGCCATCTGCCGCAGCTTGTGTCACAGGGCATAAATTTGCTTTTTTTTATTCCCTGCGCCGTAACGGCGGTAATGATTTATGACAAGCAAAAAATTATACAATGGAAATTGGTTCTGCCTTTGATACTCGGCGGCAGTGTCGGCGTGGCCATCGGAACGGTGTTTTTGAAGAATTTAGACACAAAATATATATCTGTGCTATTCGCCGTGTTTTTGCTTGCCGTCGGCACATATACTTTGTTTTTCAAAGAGAAAAAAGTATAATTACAGTTGTTTTGTATGTTTATTTATGGTAAAATAGCCGTAAGAACGCAATCACGCGCGGAGGAAGTTGCCTATGACAAAACGCACCAAGAAAACAGTAACCGCTATTTTGACAGCAACGGTCTGCATCGTGGCGGCAATCGGGATTACTGTCGGCTGTATTTACGCCGAAAACCGACCGAAAACCACCTTCGATTTTGCGCAAAAAACAGGGTTGGTCACAAACGGCGCTTCCGGTTTTTTGTACGGCTTTGCCGAGCCTGATATTCCGTCCAAAGAAATGGCAGAGAGCATCGGTGTTTCCACACTCTCTACCAAAACACTCGGCGGATTACAGCATCCTGTCGGGGATGTTGACCAAGTCGCAGACACCTTCTTTTCGGCAGGCGGCAAAGAAATTATTGTCTACACACAGGATATGTATGACACCTGGTATTATCAGTTCGATTCCTTAGAGCAATACCACGAGCGCGTCAGGCAAACGGTGACACAAACCGCGCAAAAAGCGTATGCCGATAAAGTGGTTTACTGCATATATAATGAGATGGATAACGGGCAATGGTACGGTGATTTTAAAGAATACGAAAACCGCCAAAAAACCTATGCAGCCTGGAAAGCAACATACGCGCTTGTGCGTTCCATCGATGCGGACGCCAAAATCGGCGGTCCGGGATATTGCGGTTACAACGCGGAATACATAAAAGAATTTTTAGAATACTGCAAATCGGAAAACTGTCTTCCCGACACCATGATTTGGCATGAGTTGGGCACAAACTCCTTATATATGTGGGAAGAGCATTTTGCAGACTACGACGCACTTTGCCATGAACTCGGCATTGAAAAAATGCCTGTATGCATTACGGAATACGGGTTAATGTCCACAAACGGTATTCCCGGGGAGTCCGTTAAGTGGATTTCGCGCATTGAGACCGTAAAATGTGAGGGCTGTGTTGCCTACTGGCGGCTCGCGAACAATCTTTCGGATGTGGCGGCGGATGACACGACGCCCAACAGCAATTGGTGGGCATATTTTTGGTACAACGCAATGTCCGGCGAAACCGTACAAAGCGTGTCAAAAGACCTTTTTCAAAGCAATATGGGTAAATTTTTAACCCGTCAGTCCAAAGGATTAAAATATAAAGGATTCACGGGGCTTTCAACCATTGACGAAGAAAAAGGTGAAATCCAAATTCTTGCCGGCGGCAGTAACCGCGATTCCACGATTGTTTTGGAGAACTTAGATAAAACCGACAGCTTTAAAACTGCCGAAAAAGTATTGGTAACCGCAGAATATGTGGATTACAAAGGCCTTTCCGGAGAAGTTTTCGCGCCGAAAATTAAATTTGCAAAGTATTTTGATGTTGCAGACGGCAAACTTCGTATAGATTTAGATAATATTTTATATACACAGTGTTATCACATCACCGTAACCCCGTATGCGGACGGTATGGGCGCTGTTTCGGAGGAAATCCCCGAAACCGAAACCCCGATGTCCCGTTATGAAGCGGAAAATGCCACACTGTTCGGTACAGCAAAAGCCGACAGCAATGTTGCGTATGCCGCATCGGAATACACTTTGGTGAAAGCAAACAGCGCCGAAACAAGCGGCGTGGAGTTTACCGTTACGATACCGAAGGACGGAAAGTATTCGTTAGATCTGGTATACGGTAACGGCGCAAACAATATACAGTATAACGCGGACGGAGCACCGGCGGATAAAGGGGAACGCACCGACATCGAACTACTTGTTTCCGTCGACGGAGAAGAAACGCTTACATATTTACCCCTTTCCTCTACCCTAAAAGACGATTTTACAAATGCAGTGCAATATACAACAGAATTCAAACAAGGCAAGCACACGATTCGGTTTACTTTACCTGAAAATAAAGAATTACATCAAACGGTCTCGTTTGACTTTTTAGATGTAACTTCAGCAGAAGAAACCGACCGTAACAATGCGTATATCCTGCAACAACCGTACACTGCGGTGAACAGCGGTAAATCCACGGAAAATCAAACTGCATTTTGGGTTTTACCGGATACATACGGGTACTACGAACTACAATTCACAAGTGTTACTGCCCCGCGCACATTCACCGTAAACGGTAAAAGAATTGAAAATATGTCGTTTACAACAACAAATGACGGTACGCACAACTGTATCGTCTATTTACGCAAAGGGATAAGCAGTATTGCGGTGGATACCGGTAATGCCGCGATCACGGATTTCCGTTGGTATGCTGCCGGTGAAACTGAAAATACCAAAGTTTTTTCGGCAGAAGATTTTGCTCTGTCAGGCAGTGCAAAATTAGAAATACCCGCAGCGAAAAGCACAATGACCGCGATGTTAAGTTCGACATTGAACACCTATATTGACGGGATCCGTTCCGACGCAATCGGCACCGCCTTTATCACTTACACCGCCCCGCAGGCGGGATATTATCAATTTGCGGTCACCTATTCCAACAATGAGGAGGGCGGCGTACACGATTACAATGTCGATTTGGTGGAACGGTACATTACGCTTTCCGTAAACGGTGAAAATCGCGGGAATTATTATTTCCGTAACACATACAGTTGGGACACCCTGAAAACGAAGGTCATCACCGTGTATCTTGAAGCGGGCGAAAACACACTTTCCATCTCAAATGACGGCAGTTATCAATTTAACGGCAAAACCACATCCGCACCGTGTATTACAAAAGTTTCGGTTTCACCGATTACCCTTTCCGAATCAAAAGGAGAATAGAAAATGGCTTACGAAAAACTGTTTACCCCTGGCAAAATCGGCAATGTCGAAATCAAAAACCGCATTGTGATGCCCCCTATGATGCTTGGTTTCGGGCAATTTGACGGCACACCAACCGAAACCATGATGAATTATTACGAAGAACGCGCCATCGGCGGTGCAGGCTTGATTGTCACGGAAATTACCCGTGTCAACGATTTCAGCGGCGCTTCGGCGTTCGCGCAACTTGCCATCAGCCACGATTACCACATTGCCCCCTTAAAGGAAATGATTGACCGCGTACACCGCCACGGCACGAAAATGTTTATTCAGCTCCACCACCCGGGGCGGCAAAACCTCGGGCTGATGATGGGCACGGTGCCGGTTTCGATTGCGATGCACCGTTTAATCGGAAACTGCTATGATAAACTGTTTTATAAAGTTGCCCCTATGGGCAAAAAGTTGATGGAAAAGGACTTGGTTTTGAAAACCTCCTCCCCCTCCGCCTGTGACCGCGCGTATTCTGCGGAAAGTTTAAACCGCGAAATGTCCGTTAAGGAAGTCCGTAAAATTATTCAACAATTTATTGACGGCGCGGTGCGTGCAAAAAAAGCCGGCGCGGACGGTGTAGAACTGCACGCCGCACACGGGTATTTAATTCAACAGTTTTTAAGCCCTTACACCAATCAGCGTACCGACTGCTACGGCGGCAGTTTTGAAAACCGTTTGCGCTTCATTACGGAAATTCTTACAGGGATTAAGACTGCCTGCGGTAAAGATTTCCCGATTATTGTGCGTTTGTCTGTGGACGAGTGCTACAAAGAAATCGGCAAACCCGATGTCGGCTACACACTCGAAGACGGCGTAAAAATGGCAAAAGAAATCGAAAAGGCAGGCGCGGACGCCATTGATGTTTCCTCGGCGGGGTACGATACATACAATTACTGGTTAGAGCCGACCTCGTTCGAGCCCGGTTGGCGTAAATATATGGCGGCGGCTGTCAAAAAAGAAATTTCCATTCCCGTACTTGCAGCGAACTTAATCCGTTCTCCCGAACAGGCAGAAGCACAACTCGAAGAAGGTATTCAGGACTTTGTGTGCCTCGGCAGACCGCATATTGCAGACCCGCATTGGGCAAATAAAGCGAAAGCGGGTAAAGCAAATGAAATTAAACGCTGCATTTGTTGTCTATATTGTATGGAAAGCATGCAACACAACGCTTACAAAGGTTCGCATGCAAACTGTTCCGTCAACCCGAAATTAGGGCACGAAAAAGAAGTGCTTTCGCGCGATGGCAACGGCAGAACCGTTGTCATTGTCGGCGCAGGCCCCGCGGGACTTTCTGCTGCGGAAACCTTAGGCAGACGCGGCTTTAAACCGATTGTTTTAGAAAAGCAACCCGAAGCCGGCGGACAGTTACAGCTTGCCAATAAGCCGCCTTTAAAGGATAAAATAAACTGGTGTATCGAAGATTTGGTTACCGCCGCCTTGCATAACGGTGCCGAAATTCGGTATAATACTGAGGCTACACCCGAATTGATTGCTTCGCTTTCTCCGTATGCAGTGATCATCGCCACAGGCGCTTCGTCCGTCAAACCTCGCTCTATTCCGGGTGTGGATTTACCGAATGTATGCACAACCACCGAAATTTTAGACGGAACCGTCCAACTGTCTAAGCAGAAGGTAGCTGTTATCGGCTCGGGGATGACCGGCCTTGAAACCGCCGAACTGCTTTGCGCGCAAGGCAACCGAGTGACGGTGGTGGAAATGGCGGATTCCATTGCACCCGGCACTTGGATGCAGCATATTGACGACTGTATGCCGCGCCTTTTGGCGGCGGGCACGGCGTTTTTACCCGCACACAAATTATGTGCAATTCATGAAGATTGCATTGAGGTTCAGGACACAAAAACACAACAAAAGAAGAATATTGACACAAGCTTTGTGGTACTTTCTTTGGGTGTTCGCTCGGATAACGCTTTATACACGCTTTTAAAGAGCCGTTACGCGCGGATTTATTGCATCGGTGATGCGGAAAAAACCGGCAGAATTGCCGATGCGACCGCCCGAGGGTATCGCGTTGCACGGGACTTGGATTAATGGGGCATCAGGATAAAAACAGAATACGGTTTTGGTTTTTCACCATATTTTACTGTGAAATGACAGTTGCGGATTTGGGGCTAACATACCTTGCCACGCCGAATTTGGAAATGGAGGGTAACCCCTTGGTTGCGGAATACGCCCTCGGTTGGGGCACACTGCTTTTTGTGAACGCTTTGACGCTGGTTGTTTATATTTTTATGGGGTGGTATGCATTTTACAGATACCGTCCGCGACTGTCTGCCGAAACCGAAAATATGAAGCGCTATCTTTCGGATATTACCTATGACGATCCGACGCTCGGAAAGTTCGGTATGCTTCGTCTGCCGAAGCATTGGGCGCCGCAAATTGCCTGTCTTTGTTACAGCGTTGTTGCCGCTCTCCCCTTTGCTCGTAGCATTATTGTGGCAGAATGGATACTTTTATATACGGATGCTTATGCACCTTGGTTTTTCCGTATTGTCGCTTTTTTTCCGCTTGGCAGAATTGACTTTTTTGTAGCCGTGCTTTTGGCATGGATATTGAGTTCCGTGTGGATTTACCGCGAGTTTCGTGAGAACAAAAAACAGGTTTTGTCTTTAAAATCGGCAAATCGTTAAATTCTTGACAAAAAGAGTTACGCGATTTGCCGATTTTTTTGTCTTTTTCCCAAAAATTCACAACTTATGTTTTTGGTATTGCATAAAAAAACTATATATTGTATAATTCATATTAAACTGGAGAAAATTTGGGTTTTATATTTTCCCCAATTCAAAATGTTTGGAGGAACTGACTATGAAAGTCCAATTTACCGAAACCGCTTTGCGCGACGCTAACCAATCCCTGATTGCCACGCGTCTGCCGTATGAACGCTTTGAAGGCATCTTGGAAACCATGAACAAGGCGGGATATTATTCGTTGGAATGCTGGGGCGGCGCAACCTTTGACTCTTGCCTTCGCTATTTAAACGAAGACCCGTGGGAACGCCTTCGTAAAATCCGCGCAAAATGCCCCGACACCAAACTGCAAATGTTACTGCGCGGGCAAAATTTGCTTGGGTATAAGCATTATCCCGATGATGTTGTCAGAATGTTCGTCAAAAAATCTGTTGAAAACGGCATTGACATCATCCGAATTTTTGACGCACTCAACGATGTGCGCAATATTGAAGTCGCGGTTGACGAAACCATTAAAAACGGCGCAATCGCTTCCGGTGCCATCAGCTACACAAAGAGCCCGATTCACAATTTGGAATCCTATGTAAAGCTCGCAAAAGACATGGAAAATATGGGCTGTCAGTCCATTTGCATTAAGGATATGGCAGGCATTATGGGTCCGCAGGAAGCGTATGATACCGTAAAAGCATTGAAAGAAAATGTAAAAGTACCGATTATCCTCCACACGCACTCCACCACCGGGCTTGGTATGCTTACCTTACAAAAAGCAGTGGAAGCCGGTTGTGACATAATTGATACCGCCATTTCCTCTTTCTCCGGCGGTACTTCGCAAGCGCCGACAGAAACGATGGCATACGCCCTGAAACAAGAAGGCTACGAAGTCGATTTGGATATGGACGTGTTGAAAGAAATTAACGATTTCTTCAAGCCGATTAAAGATGAATTTTTAAAGAGCGGGCAGTTAAATCCTGTTGTGCTCTCGACCGACACCGACGCGCTCAATTATCAAGTGCCCGGCGGGATGCTTTCCAACCTTGTGGCACAGTTGACCGCGCAAAACAAAATGGACAAGTTCCCCGAAGTACTTGCGGAAACTCCGAGAGTGCGTAAAGATCTCGGTTACCCGCCGTTGGTTACACCGATGAGCCAAATGGTCGGTGTACAGGCTACGGCAAACGTGCTTGCCGGTGAACGCTACAAAAACATTTCCAAAGAAGTGAAGGCATATATTCGCGGCGAATACGGCAAAGCCCCCGGCGAAATCGACAAGGATTTGCAAAAAAAGGTGCTCGGCGATGAACAGCCCATCACCTGCCGTTTTGCAGACACCTTAGAGCCCGGCTTTGAAAAAGCAAAAGCAGAAATCGGCGAAAAAGCGCACAGCGACGAAGATGTGCTTTCCTATATTGCATTCCCGACGCAGGCGGAAGCGTTCTTTGACAAACGCGATGAGCAAAAGAAGAACACCTTCACCTATGCAATTCAAAAAATGGATTAAGGAGTAGACGGATATGGATATTCTGCAACAACTGAAATACGAAGACGGCATTACAATCGGTGAAGCACTGAATGTATCTGTCACGGGCTTTGTAGTTGTGTTGCTGATTCTTGCGTTGCTGGCTGTTTTGGTGTTATTGCTTTCAAAAGCGGTTCGCGCCGTAGAAAGCAAAACCAAAAAGAAAGCAAGCCCTACGCCGAAATCAGAACAAACGGAAAGCGCACCTGCAAAAACGAATGCCGCACAGACGGGCACACCTCTGCCGGAGACTTGCTCTGCCGGGCAGTTGGACTTATACGATGTAGACGAAAAAACCGCCGCAGTCATTATGGCGATTGTCAGCCACGAGAGCGGCATACCGCTGAACCGTCTGCAATTCAAATCCATTAAAGCTATTGAAAAGTAAGGGGTAATCAAAATGAAATATGTAGTGAGTTTAAACGGCAAAGATTATGAAGTCGAGGTTGACGAATTAAGCGAAGCTATCGTAACCAATGTAACACCCACCGCGGCGCCTGTTGCCCCCGCCCCTGCGGCCGCACCTGCTCCCGCGGCAACGCCCACAGCCCCGGCGGCTCCCGCCGTTACCGGCACCGGCACACCGGTTGTGGCCCCCATGCCCGGTACCATTTTGAGCGTAAATGTTTCGGAGGGGCAATCCGTTTCTGCCGGAGACGTGCTCTTTGTGTTGGAAGCGATGAAAATGGAAAATGAAATTGTAGCACCCGTCAGCGGCACCGTAACCAAGGTGGCGGCAAGCAAGGGCAGTACCGTTGCAACTGACGCTGTTCTCGCCTTCGTCGGTTAAGGAGGCAGAAAGATGTCAGTTGTAAATGCACTTGTAGAAATTTTTCAGGAATCCGGCTTTCTTTCCTTGGAATGGCAAAACTGGGTGATGATTGCGGTTTCCTTTCTCCTTTTATATTTTGCCATTGTAAAAAAATACGAGCCGTTACTGTTGTTACCAATTGCGTTCGGTATGTTGCTCGTCAACATTTACCCCGCCATTATGTATGACCCGCTGATGCTGTCTTCGTATGAAGGCGAAGTGGTCGCGGGCGCGCACTGGTATGATACGGGCGTATTACGCTTAATTTATTCGGGCGTAAAATCCAGCATATTTCCCTGCTTGATTTTCCTTGCCATCGGCGCAATGACAGACTTCGGTCCTCTTCTGGCGAATCCCATCAGCCTTTTGCTCGGGGCGGCGGCACAGCTCGGTATTTATGTTGCCTTTATCATTGCCATACTCAGCGGCAAAATTCCCGGATTTGCAGGCTTTACCCCGCAGGAAGCGGCGGCTATTGCCATCATCGGCGGTGCAGACGGTCCCACGGCAATCTGGCTGACTTCTCAGTTAGCGCCGCAATTATTAGGGCCGATTGCCGTTGCGGCATATTCCTATATGGCGTTAATTCCGTTAATTCAGCCGCCGATTATGCGTGCAATGACCACCAAAAAAGAGCGCGAAATCAAAATGAGCCAGTTGCGCACGGTCAGCAAAGCGGAAAAAATCATTTTCCCGATTGTGGTTACCGTTCTCTGTGTTTTAATTTTGCCGTCGGTTGCTCCCCTTCTCGGTATGCTGATGCTCGGCAACCTGTTTAAAGAGAGCGGTGTTACCGACCGTTTGAGCGATACCGCACAAAATGCGCTTTGCAATATCGTTACCATTTTGCTCGGCGTCACCGTAGGTGCAACCGCGGAGGGCAAAACCTTCTTAGACCCCAAAACGATTGCGGTTATTGTAATCGGGCTTTTGGCATTTATGTTCTCTACGGTTGGCGGCGTACTGTTCGCAAAGTTGTTAAATGTGATTACCAAAGGCAAAATCAATCCCTTAATCGGTTCTGCGGGCGTTTCCGCTGTCCCGATGGCGGCGCGTGTCTCACAGGTAGAGGGCAGAAAATATAACCCCTCGAACTTCCTGTTGATGCATGCTATGGGGCCCAATGTTGCCGGTGTTATCGGCTCTGCCGTCGCCGCAGGCTATTTGATGATGGTGTTTGGAAAATAACATTGTAAATTGTTGCAGGGACTGCTTCCAAAAAGAAGCAGTCCCTGTTTTTTTATTTCCTCCGATTACAATGCTTATCAAAACTCGGGTTAAAGGCATAGAAATTCTTTTCGTTCAATTTATCGGTTGCAAGCCGCAAGCCCTCGCCAAAACGTTGATAATGCACAATTTCGCGCTCCCGCAGGAATTTAATCGGCTCGCGCACATCGGGGTCGTCAACCAAGCGCAAGATGTTGTCATATGTGGTACGCGCTTTTTGCTCCGCCGCCAAATTCTCGTGCAAATCGGTGATTACGTCGCCTTTTGACTGTAAATACGTTGCCGTAAACGGCATACCGCTTGCCGCCAGCGGATATACACCGGTGGTATGATCCACAAAATAGGTATCATACCCACTTTTCTTGATTTCTTCCATTGATAAATTTCGCGTCAATTGATAAACGATCGCCCCAATCATTTCCAAATGACCGAGTTCCTCCGTGCCTGTCGAGCACACACAATTGACCCTTTGCACCTACAAAGCCTACTGCTTCGTAGCATTCGGCAAAACAACTGCCCATAACCTCAAACAAGTCCCCGAACCGGACAAGCATTATAAAATCAACTACACCGTAAACTTGATGTTGATATGATGCTGAACGATTAAATAACCGAGAGTAATTGATTCACTCTCGGTTTTGTTGTTATGGAATTTACGGTAAAATTTCGAGCCAATAGCCGTCGGGGTCTTCGATGAAATAAATTCCCATTTCGTGATTTTTAAAGCAAATGCATCCCATTTCCTCGTGCTTTTTGTGTGCCTCGTCAAAGTCATCGGCTTGAATTTTTATCTACTCATTCCTATCATCACTCTCATAATTAAAGCAATTATTCACTGCGTCATAATAGGATGTATCTTCATCCTGTCTTTTATCCCTTTCCTTTGGTGACATAACGCCTGTGATTTTTAATAAGCCAACGCTTAATGCAACGGAAAAGAACATCACAATAGCATTTAGGAAATCATCTCGCTTTTCCTGACTGAGAATAATTGCAAATGCACCGATGATAATAGCAATTACTCCGATACTCGACCATAAAACTGTGCTGTCACTCGGAGCATCGTACTGCTCGCTATCACTTGTCGTGTTGATCGGTGTATGAATCTTGTAATTTTTTTGATTTGAAGAATAACTGTTGCTTGGGCTACTGTCAGTTGTTGCCTTGTCATACATTTCAAATAACACAGCATCACGAAAAACAGTTTCGCAGCCTGTTAATTCGCCGTCGTTATTGCTGTCAAAGCAACTGTCTATCAGTGTTGAAAACGGATGAAAAAAGCTATCATTTTTCATAACATAACCTCCGTTCACTCTTTATGGTAACTTAAGATTATCACATTTTTATTTGCTTGTAAATAATACCCATTACCACTGTACGCAAAACAGGACTTAGTGAAACATCCAACTACACTCAAACAATAAACACAGTCAGCAATTAAGTAATGCTTTTTACTGAATAACAGTTGATATTGTTCCTATTTTGCGTTATAATATTCCCATAATCATCAAAAAAAGGAATGATATTATGAATTACATTAAGGTATCACAGGCGGCAGAAAAATGGGGCTTGTCGGCAAGGCGAGTTCGCATTCTCTGCCAAGAAAATAAGATAGAGGGCGTTATTCGCAAGGGTAATCTTTATATGATACCGGAGAATGCACAAAAGCCTGCCGATGGCAGAAGAAAGGCATCAAGGCGAGCAATTTCCTTTGAAAGAATCGAGGAGCTAAAGGCAGAACTTGACACTCGCAGACCGCTTACTCAGGGTGAGCTTGAAAGGCTTAATGAAGAATTTATGATTGAGTTTACCTACAATTCAAATGCTATTGAGGGTAACACTCTAACGCTTCAGGAAACTGCTATGGTGCTGGAGGGTATAACGATAGACCAAAAGCCGTTAAAGGACCACTTGGAAGCAGTCGGACATAAGAATGCATTTTTGTATGTTCAGGATATTGTAAGCAACAAAATGCCGCTGACGGAATTTGTAATTAAGAATATACACTCCTTGGTTTTGATGAACAAGCCGGAGGATAAGGGTGTGTATAGGCGGGTTCCGGTTAGGATTATGGGAGCTTTCACAGAGCCTGTTCAGCCATATATGATTGAGCCTAAAATCACGGAGCTGTTGGCTGAAAATGAGAAAAGAAAAGCCACAATGAACATCATTGAGCGAGTAGCAAGATTTCATCTTGAATTTGAAAGCATACACCCTTTCATTGACGGAAACGGAAGAACAGGAAGATTGCTGATGAATTTTGAGTTGATGCAGAACGGCTACCCACCGATAAATGTGAAATTCTCCGACCGAAAGCGTTATTACGATGCGTTCGATAGCTATTCAAGAAATCAAAACGCAATGCCAATGACAAACCTCATCACAGAATATGTCACCGAAAGATTAGAACAGTATTTAAGGGTTATTGATGTGTAGTAAGTGATTAACTTTACCAAAGTCCAAAATAATGAACGGCAATAACATATAACTTGTTGTCACTAATGTTTTATGATATAATGATTATAATTATGAATTAGCTTAATTTGATTCGGAGGATAAAATTTTTGAAAAAAGATACACTTGAGAAAGTTGCACTTCAATTATTGAATCAAAATAGCATAAAGGCTGTAGAAATTCTCAACAATGAATATCCTTTTACCTTTTTAGAACGTTCAAAGAGAACATACACAGAAACACAAAAAATAAAGCAATATATTAAAGATGGCTTTATAGATAGGTATAGCGGAGAGCGTTTGATTAATCCCGGGTTGTTAAAAGTGATTTCTTTTTATCTTCCAAATGATTTTCCGTACCATCCACATTGGAAAATGGATAAATGTCATAATGCATATTGGGAACTCATTCCTACATTAGACCATATCTATCCTATCGCATTAGGCGGTGCTGATAGTGAAGAAAACTATGCAACTACATCAATGCTGCATAATTCAATAAAAAACAACTGGACTTTAGAGCAATTACAATGGACTCTTTATCCTCCGGGAGATATCAAAGATTGGGACGGATTGACACACTTATTTATTTCTTTAGTTGAGGCTGACAAGCAGTTGTTAAATGATTCTTATATTAAAAAATGGTACACACTTTCCACAAAAGAAGAGTTGCTTTCAAAGCCCATGAATGTATTTGTAGAAAAATAAATACCACTGCAAAAATTATAAGTTACTAAAACGAAACGAGGTGCAAATATGCCCGACAAGAATTGGCAATTTGAACTTGAAGAATATATCAGACAGGGCGAACCGGACAGAGCCGAAAAAAGCGAAGCTTGGCAAACTGCTATCGGCTTGCAGGCGGTTGACGGGTTGAAAACCTCCGAATATTTGCTGGATACCGCAAAGGATCACATTGAGGGCAAAATTACCATTGATGAAGCTCAGAAGCGTATCCACAGCTATTACGAGCAGAGAACCACCCGCACCGAAACGGAAAACGAAACAAAAGAGGCGGATATTGTATCTGCAAGAATAACCAAGCTTTTAGGCGAAAAAGCTTTTCAGTTTTCTCCCGCTGAGTGGATTACCATTCACCGCAGATTGTTTGAAGGTGTATTTAACCACGCCGGATAAATCCGTCAGTATAACATTTCCAAAAAGGAATGGATACTGAATGGCGAAACGGTTATCTACGCTGATTGGGGCAGCATAAAAGACACCTTGGATTATGATTTTGCCACCGAAAAGCAGTTCTCCTATGAGGGACTGTCGGTTGAAGCATCGGTGAAACACCTTGCAAAATTTGTATCGGATATTTGGCAGATTCATCCCTTCGGTGAGGGTAACACAAGAGCCACCGCCGTGTTTATGATTAAGTATATGAAAACCTTTGGGTTCCGTGTCAATAACGATGCGTTCTGTGAAAACTCTTGGTATTTCCGTAACGCACTGGTTCGAGCAAACTATAACGATTTGCAAAAAGGTATTCATTCCACCACAAAGTTTTTGGAATTGTTTTTCTCAAATCTTCTGCTCGGTACAAACTACGAATTAAAAAATCGCTATATGCACGTTGATTTTGCGGATGAGAACACTTCCCAAAGTGCCAAAAGCGAAACTCCAAAGTGCCAAATTGACACTTTGAAGTGCACTTTAGAAGAACTTGCCGTGTTAGATTTAATAAAAAAGAACCCGTCTGTTAAGCAAACCGAACTTGCAGAACAAACAGGAAAGTCCGTCAGAAGTATAAAGCGCATTATTGACTCTCTGAAAGAGAAACAATATATCCGCAGAGTTGACGGCAAACGCTACGGCAAGTGGGAAGTTTTGGTTTAACATATAAGAATAGAGGTATTGATTATGAATTTAAAGACTTTATCTTCGGAAGGTAAAATCGCATATTTGATTAAACCTATCTTGAAAGTTTTACAAGAAGCAGGAGGACAATTAGAACGCTCGGAAATCAAAGAGAGGATTTCTGATTTAGATGACCAAATAGCAGAATACTCTGAGCTTGAAAAGAAGTCGAAGAAAACTGGAAACACATATAAGGAGTTTAATTTCAAATTTAATTTTGCGATTAAAGATTTGTATTTTAATGATTTTGTAACATACACAGATACCTCTCCGATAACTTTAACTGAAAAGGGTTTGGAAGTTGATGTAGACACTCTTGATGTTCAAAAAGAGATTATCGAAACTTCAAAAAAGCATTGGGAAGAATTGAGTAAAAACAACAAAAAGAATAAAGTTATCGATATAAACGACAATGAAGAGGAAACGCCTCCGGAAGAGAAGATAAAGGACGATTTCAAAGAGATCTTGTTGAACGCTATTTCCAAAATGTCTCCAAAAAAATTTGAAGCTTTTTCAAGAGCTTTGTTAAACCGTATGGGCGTTGAATTTACCGAAAAAGGTGTTCAAATAAGCAATGACGGTGGAATTGACGGATACGGATACCATACAGATGCAAATGACTTTAGAACAACGAGGGTGATTATACAATGCAAAAGATATAATGTTGCTCCCGTATCAGAACCTGAAATAAATCAATTTTTGGGTGCCATGAATAAGTTTCAAGCAGATTATGGTGTTTTTATTACAAATGGCAGATTTACAAATGCAGCAAGAATTGCTGCAAGAGAAGGCTCGCCAATAACATTAAT
The DNA here is from genome assembly GCA_004555265.1 of Ruminococcus sp. Taxonomy (GTDB): domain Bacteria; phylum Bacillota; class Clostridia; order Oscillospirales; family Acutalibacteraceae; genus Fimenecus. Next base: position 1,144 of record SFIQ01000001.1, on the reverse strand, counting down.
TGACGGCAATGATTTAGTAAAATTAGTTATAAAATATGAGTTATATATAACGCCTGTAAAGACCTATGTGTTGGATGAATTTTACAATTCAGAAGAATAAGAATAATGAACGATTATTGGCTTTAATACATATATGTACTGTTTTATGTACTATAAATGAAAGTAATATTTAAAACAGAATAATTTGTGTTATAATGCAATTACCATAAAGAGTGTGCGAGGGACAAGCCCGTTGACCACACAGCAACCTGCGTTTGTAAGGTGCTAATGCTTGAATGATGGGCGTTGTGTTTGTGCTTTTAACACTCCTTTCTTTGCTCCCATCATAACGATGGGAGTTTTCTTTTACACTCTTTTGGAAATATTTTTTAAGGAGCGTTTTTTTGCAAAAATATTTTTGCAAAATGCCGAGTCAGAGGGCTTTCGCTTTGGTGATGGCAAGAAGCCCACAAAGAGAAAATGGGATGATATTTATGCCTTAAACAAGGATTTTACCATAAACTATGTGGGCTATATCGGGCATATTGCCTTTCATCATCCTGAGGTGCCTAATGATTACAATCTCATTAGAGTTGACTATGCAGCTTATCTTTCAGGTGCTGAAAATTATATTATAAGATAGAAAAAAGCCGACTCAAAGTCGGCTTAAATCATTTGATTTCCTGTTCAAGATTTCTGAATGTTTCAGTATCAAAAAACTCAGTTATTGTTATATCCAAACCGTCACAGATTTTCTTAATCGTGGTTATGCTTGGATTTTTACTTTGATTATAAACGATTGATTTGACAGTTGTGTATGGTACACCTGAAATGGTTGCCAAACGACAGAAATTCAAACCTCTTTCGTTGCATAATTCTTCAATTCGTAATTTTGTAGCTTCAACTATAGTCATAAGTATCACTCCTAACAAAATTATGATACTAATTTTGAAGGAATGATATAGACTACAAATTATACTAATTACGATGTATAGTCTTTTTCACCTTGCTTGCAGCGAGAGAAATAAATAAGGCAGGGTCAATATCATATCCAGCCATATGCAAAGCAGTTCGCATTTCAACATCCACTTCTTCCGGAGTAGTGTTGTGCTCCTTTGCGACCTGCTCTAATAATTTTTGATAAGTCATCAGTTCGCCTCCTTTC
>SFIQ01000003.1 GCA_004555265.1 Ruminococcus sp. | reverse complement strand
CGCTCCAAGCCGTAAACAAAATCGGGTACCGCGAGAGGGCAAGGCTGTCAAATGCGCAGCATTTGACTGGGGGAGAGATTTTTCCGTTTCTCTCCCTCCATCTTTTGCCTACGGTAAAAGCCACCCGCTGACAGCGGCGGTCTCCCTCTGTCGCTGCGCGACATCTCCCTCACGCTGTGAGGGAGTCGACCCTCTAAGAGGGAGGGGATACGGGGCACCGAGTCGTCGCCCCCTACACACGAAATTGAATTTCCATGGTAGGGCGGGGGCTTGCCCCCGCCGCGGAGTTTGAGGTGAATTAACGGCGGGGGCAAGCCCCCGCCCTACCGCATAAATTTATCCCTACAAACCCAAATTTTCGTATGGGGTTATTGTGCCCGTCTTTGCCCACCGTAAAATGTGGGCATTTGCAAAATGGGGAGAAGTGTATATCGGTCTGTGTTGTGTTTGCAATACAGACTGATTTTCTTTGCTTTTGCGTGCGGTTTCGCCCATTGCAACCAAAAGTTTCCGCCGATTTCAGGCGTTGCAAAGCAGAATGTATGGCGCAACCGACACGGATTTTGGTATGCTCTTGCTGTCGGAAGGAAAAGCCGACGCACGCGTTTTAAAATATTTTTCTCATGTATCGAATACGATGAAAACACACAGAAAAAGGAGCAAACCACAATGAAAAAAATCAACACCACCCATTTCGGAATCCAAAGAAAAATCGTCGCCAATATGACCTCGGAAAGTTGGGAGACCATTCCGCATGTCACCTATATGTATGAGCCCGATGTCACCGAATTTATGAAAGCCTATAAAAAACTCAATTTAAACCGCAGCGGCGCGGATAAAATTTCCGTAAACACCCTGATACTTAAAGTTATTTGCGAGGGGCTCAAAGCCGCGCCCGCCATGAATGCCCATATGCATTTCAATCGCAAACTCGTACGCGGCTCGATTGACACCTTTAAAAATATTGACATTTCCATGCCGATGATTTTGCCGAACGGCGAAATGATGACTGTCAATCTGCACGACTTTGAAGAAAAGAATTTAGACGAAATGACCGACTATATTCAAGATGTGTACCGCCGCGCGGAGAATACCGACCTCAACGAAGCAATGTTTGAGGTGTCTTTGGACAATACGTTGACGGCTTTAAAGGCGGGCAAAATCGGGCAGGCGGTTTGCCGTTTAATCGGCTCAAAAACCGGCAAGCACAAGGTGAAAACCCTGCACGGCGCGGCGAAAAAAGCATATGAAAGCATCCCTGTAGAAGACCGCCTGACCAAACGCGACATTGAGCAGGGCACGGTGACGGTTTCCAACCTCGGCTCGGTGTACCGTGCCGGACGCGGTGCGGCGGCGCTTTTGGAAATTATCCCACCACAGGTCACGGCGTTCGGCGTGGGGGCCATTCAAGATAAGCCTGTTGTCGTTGCCGACGCATTCGGCGAAAAGCATGTGGAAGCGCGGCAGGTCTTGCCGATTTGTATTGCTTTTGACCACCGTGCGCTCGATTTCGGCGATATTGTACCGTTTTTACAAGCACTCGACAGCATTTTTGAAAATCCGCAGATTATGTATACCTGGAAAGGCAAAGAAAAGAACGAAAAAATCATTGCTTTGGACGCGTAAGGACAAATTTTACAGTGTTTTGACAATTTTTTTACGCGGTTTTTCTCGCAGGATGCATTGACACCTGTCGGTCTGCGTGTTACAATAAATTGCGTCAACGGGGGCACGGCAAATCGAATTGCCTGTGTCCCCTTTTTCAGTAATGGAGAATACGGAGGCTGTTATGCAGTTCCACAAAGACGGTACATTTAAAATTATGCAGATTACCGATATGCAGGAAATCCCCGCCGTTTCACCCGATACGCTGGCGTTGCTTGAAGCGGCAGTCGAAGCGGAAAAGCCCGATTTGGTGGTCTATACGGGCGACCAAATCAAAGGCTACGGCGTGACCTATAAGGGCAAGGGCGCAGAACTTGAACATGCGGTAAAAGAAACCATCGCAAAACTGCTGGAACCCGTGACCAAGCGGAATATCCCCTTTGCGGTGACCTTCGGCAATCATGACCGACAGGTCGGCATTTCCAACAACGACCAATTTGCACATATATACAAATCCTTTCCGACCTGTGTGGGGGATTTGGACGAGACGGTCGGCGGCGGGACATACAATATCCCCATACAAGCCTCGGACGGCTCGGGTCGCGATGTGTTTAATTTATATCTGTTCGACAGCGGTACGGACAAAAAAGGCGGCGGCTATGAGGCATTCGGCAAAAATGTAATCGCTTGGTACAGAAAAACGCGCGACGCGCTCAAAGCGAAAAACGGCGATTTTGTACCGTCCTTGGTGTTTCAACATATTCCGATGCCCGAATACTATCAAGTGTTAAAGCAGGTCAAAAAGGGCACAAAAGGCGCCATTCAGGCGTTCCGCACGCATAAAAATGAGTTTTATGTGCTGGGCGACACCTGCCGCGCAGGCGATATGCTGTTAGAGCCGCCGTCCATCCCCGACGAAAACAGCGGCGAATTTGCGGCACTGTCGGAATGCGGCGATGTTCTGGCGGTATTCGTCGGGCATGACCACAAAAACAGCTTTGTCGGACGGTATCAAAATATGGATTTGGGCTTCACGCAGTCGGCGGGCTTTAATGTGTACGGGAATCGCACCAAACGCGGTGTGCGCTGTTTTATGTTAAACGAGAACACCCCCGACACCTACGAAACTTATACCCGCACCTTTGACGAATTGGTCGGCACAAAGGTAACGCGCCCGATATACGATTACCTGTCGAGCAAAGCGCCCGCCACGGTGGATGCGGCAATCCCGATGATTGTCAAAGGCGTTGCGGCGGTTGCGGCGGTCATTGCCGTGATTGTGTGCCTGATCAAGTTTTTATAAACCGAGGGAGAAAAGAGTATGGCAACCGAAAAGAAACAAAATGCATTTACACGCTTTACCGAAAAACACGCGGAGATTTGGAAATTTATTAAATTCTCCATTGCGGGCGGCGGCTCGTCCGCGATTGAGTTGGTCGTGCATATGCTGCTGCTCAATTTTGTATTTGCTTCGCTGACGGCGCAGGCAATCACCAACCCGACGCTCAATATGATTGGAATTACCTCAAAAGGGTATTTATACACATATCTGATTTCGACCACCGTCGGCTACGCGATTGCGTTTATTTTAAACCGCAAAATCACCTTTAAGGCAGACGCCAACCCCACCGTCAGTATGATTTTGTATGCGATTATGGTGGTGTTTACGATTTTTGCCAACGGTTGGATTGGCTCTGCCATGACCACCTTTGCCCAAAGCCACAATTTGGTGGGCAACTTCTGGGATTTGGTGATTAAGCTTATCGGTATGGCAATCCCGACGCTGTGGACTTACCCGTGCAACCGCTTCATTATTCACCGCAAGAAAAAGATGACAGAAGCCGATTCTCCCGTCGCAGAATAACAGGCAATGAGGCTTGACTCCGTACCTGCCGGTGCGGAGTCTTTTGATTTTCAGAAAGCAAAACATATGCAGGAAGAAATCCTTTTCAGTGTTGGTTTGGACATCGGCACAACCACAACCCATTTGATTTGCAGTCGAATCAGGATTACGGTTACCGGCGGTTTCGGTACAGCGCCGCAGGCAGAAATTGCGTCTAAGGAAATTATATATGAAAGCCCTGTGTATTTTACACCGCTTTTAGAAAACGGGCAAATTGACGCCGCGGGTATTGCCGCGCTGATACGGCAAGAATATCAAGCCGCGCACATCACGCCGGACACGGCGCAAAGCGGCGCGGTGATGATTACGGGGGAGAGCGACTATACGGTGGTGTCCAACATCAACCGTTTTGGAATGCCGCCCGTCGAAGCCGCCGCCTATATTGCGGAACTGATTCCGAAAATGCTGCGCGAAAAAGCAAGCGGCTTACACTTCAAATTGTGAAGTAAGCCGCTTTTTCAAAGATGTTGGTCGGTATTCTGTCTTTTTCATAAGAACATTTTCATCGCTTTGCGCACCAATGCGCCGATCTGATACAGGATTTTCTGCAAATATCTGATTGTATGCACCATGCACAATAAAAATAAAAAAATCCGTCCTCTGTGAGAACGGATTTTTTTGGATTATAACTTATATTTTGATACGAGTTGCATTGGGTTGCAAAGTTGCATTGAAATGTAACCGAAAAGGTGATGCAACCATCCTAATTATTGGTCAATTAGAGGACTATATTATGTGCTAAGTTCACAGCTTAAAAAATACATATTTTGGATTTAAATACTCTTGCCAGTTGCTTTCGGAGATTCCAATGTAATAATCTCGGAGTTCATCAGAAATATGCGTAGCATATTGAGCGAAAAAGTCCCAAGAAAGAGTTTTTTGCTGATAAGTTGTTACCAAGGATCCACCTGGACCACCACAAGTTTTTTCAACGGAGAGATATGGTTTTCCAGATTTCAAATCTATACACACATATTCAACATCATAGATGTCATCTCCATGTTGGAAACAGATACAACGAAGGTTTATTGGAAATATCGCACCACTTTTCCCGCCATACATCCCATAATCAAAAAGGGGGGATTTGTCAGCAATGATGTTTTTCCAATTGCTTGCACTATCCTCGTTCTGTTTAATTCCGTCAAAAATTGATTGCTTTCTTCGCTCATCATCAATCTTGGTCTTCCATTCCGGATCTTGTTGAATTTCATTCATGAAATGAAGTTTCCATGACTTATTATCTTGAGATTGTTGCTTTTGGAACAAGTTTAAAAATCCCATAAGATTTACCCTCCAATAACACATTTAGTTTATTGTATCATAGTCGGCACGGTATGACAATATATTACAATGAAACTATTCTTTGGTCACGATGAAACTTTTATCCCACAATGAAACTAATCCACCCCACAATGAAATTATTCTTTTGAGAAAAGTTTCATTGTAATTTTAGATACTCAAAATAGGGCGGGTTGGGGTTACTCAACTTAGACTTTGATGAGGTGAATTTTGATACAACGAAACAAATCTCATTTACAAAAGTGCCGAAAAGCCTTGTGCCAAGCCGATTTTAATAAAAAGAAAAGGAACGCAAGTATCGTATCAACGCTTGCGTTCCAATATGGCGGAGAAGGGGAGACTCGAACTCCCGCGCCGGTTACCCGACCTACGCCCTTAGCAGGGGCGCCTCGTCACCAACTTGAGTACTTCTCCATGTTGTAACTTGTTTTACGATTATGCAATTTTTACGCCGAAACCCTCGCGGGTTCGAATCCGCAGAACGGACATATATAGAAAAGATAGATTTTCGTCTATCAAACTGTCAAAGGCGCAAGAGAGTGGGATTCGACCGTCTGCTTCGGGCATACGCCCTCGCATACTGATAGCTCGGGACACCCAAACGCAACGCGTTTCGGTACCGCCCTCGCCGCTTTCGGCTAAAAATATGCCACCGGCATATTTTCTTTACGCCGAAACCCTCGCGGGTTCGAATCCGCAGAACGGACATATATAGAAAAGATAGATTTTCGTCTATCAAACTGTCATATGGCGGAGAGAGTGGGATTCGAACCCACGGTACGTTGCCGTACGACGGTTTTCAAGACCGTTCCGTTATAACCACTTCGGTATCTCTCCGAATTCCGAAAAAAGCGAAACGCCGGTTGCGCCTTTCTTTCAGCGAATGTTATTATAACAAACTCTGCCGCCCGTGTCAATGCAAAATTTTGATTTTCTCTCGACACGGGCGGGGTTGGGGCAAATATTTTCCATACAAATTTTTTGCTTCTGTCAACGAGACGGTTTTATCCTGCTTGCTGTGCAAATGCTTCCGCAATCTTTCGGCTGAGACTGTCCGGCAGTTTGCGCAGAGCGCGCGTGCGCCAACTTGTAACCGGCGTATCACCTTGATAGGGGTCTTGTATGCTGTAAACGCCGGTGGATACATAGTATGCACCTTGCGTATCTTGTAAAAGAACGCCGTTTTCCTGAAACAGCATAGGCTCTTGCGCAAAATACCAACGGATATACTGATATGCCGGCCCCATGCTTCTGTCTGCTGAAAATACGAACATATCCGGCGTGAATTCTGTAACTTGCAGAACGGCATCCTCGGTGTACAGAAGTTCCTGTATCGTTCGCAGTTCTTCCTGCGTCAAATTCGGCGTAATGCAGATGTCCTCTTGTGTTACAGACAGAGAAGAATCACTGTTGTACGAAATTGCATTCTCACACAACTCTATGCGCAAAACCGTATCGGTTTTCGGGTTCGGGAGCGCGGCACTGTCGATGCATAACTGTTCTTCAACATTCCCATGCCCGTTCTCGGCGTCATAAAACGCATATAAGGTCAAAGTTTCGCTGTCATTCAACTGCCAATAGTACTGATTTTCCGACAAAGTATCGTTTAACTGTAAATTATCCACCCGCTTGGTCGGACGGGCGAAAGTATGCCAACAGTTGTCTAACGGCACATAGGTTTTGCTGTTCATCCGTGCGGCAACTTCCGCGGAAACCGTTTCCTGCGGCATATTTGCCAAATAATTCTTTTCAAAAGCTTCGCGGTCTTTGCGGTCATCTGCCGCCCACAGCGCAACAAAAAGAATTCCGAATATGAAAATGACAGCCAACACAACCGCCAATGCAATGCCGATAATTTTTCCGATTTTCTTTGCCATAAGTACTCCCTCTCGTCACTTTATACTGATTTCAATATAGCATTTTCCGGCTTGGTTGTCAAATTACGGGTGTTTCTAAATCTTTTTTGTGAAAAAAGCCTATTACATCCGCCCGAAAAAAAGTGTACAATAAAAGTGCAGAAATCGGAATGCGGAGGCTTTTTAGAATGTATGCTGTGAATGATACCGTGATGTACGGGCAGTCGGGAATTTGCAAAATTACGGAAATCTGTGATAAAAAATTCGGCAGAGAAACGCTGAAATATTATGTCTTGCGTCCGGTATACGGCGACAACACGGTAATATATTGCCCTGTGGACAGCGATAAGGTACATATACGAAAACTTTTGTCGGCAGACGAGGTTGTGGCGCTTGTTCGCGAAATGCCCGCACAGCAAGGAGAATGGATTGAGAATGACAATCTGCGCAAAGAAGTGCAAACGAAGATTTTACGCCGCGGCGACCACAAAGAGCTGATTGCGCTGATTAAAACGCTGTACCAAAAACGCACGGAAACGGAAAACAGCGGCAGACGCTTCCACCGCGCCGACGCCGAGGCGATGGCACAGGCAGAAAAACTGTTGTATCAGGAATTCGCACAGGTGTTGGATATTGCGCCTGACGAGGTTGTGCCGTTTATTATCGGTACAATCGAAAAAACGGCCAAGCAGTAAAAGTGTGTTAAAAAAGCTTGCGGAGACACAATCTCTGCAAGCCTTTTTCAGTTTCTATGCTTTATAGCAATGCGGCGTAAAGTGCGGGGACAATCGCGCGGAGAATGTACGGTACGGCGAACGAAAACGCCACGGAGGTCAACAGCGTAATGCCGCATTTTTGCAACCATGCGCCGGCATACAGCACGGCGAAAATCGGGGCGGCAATGATTTTGACAAACAAATTGGATTTACCTTTGCCGTAGATTTCCTCTTTTAAGGTCAAGGCGTCCTCCCACTGTGGGAACAAATTGGTCAGGCAAGAAATGCCCATCCATAAAAACAGGAAGTTGGCAATGTGAACAATGCCGCTGCTCGTGAAGAATTCTCCGAGATAATAAATGTTCACCGCGCCCACAGAGACCGTAATCAGCCCCAACAAGAGGTTAAACAGGAATGGGAAAAAGCACACGCCAAACGAAACCGAGCGTTTGCGGATAATTTCGTGCTCAATGTGCCCGCACATTTCGTTTGCCCGCAAATATCTGCCGTCTTCAATCAAAACTTCATAAATGCGGCAGGTCAAATGCTCAAAGAATGCCTGCAAAAAGGTGCCGATAATCGTAATATATTTGACAATCAAATAGAGAATTTTCATGAGATATCGTAATCCCCCTCACACAAGATTTGCTCCATGGTTACCGAGCCGTCTTTGTAGCCGGTGACCTCTGCGGGAATGGGGTAGCCGTACCCTGTGAGCATTTCGATGACCTCGTTATAGGCGGTTTCTTCGCCGGCGGCCGCCGCACTGAGCGCAACGGTATATACGGTTAATAAAGAGGGAGAACTGTTTTCGTATACATCATTGACGATGGTGTACGCCTCGCTGTATTGTCCCTGCACCAAAAGCATCAACGCTTTTTGGCGATAGAATTCCGTCTCCAAATCGGCAGAAACGGCAAGCGTGTCATCACACAAGGCGATTGCTTCTTCGTATTGCCCTTGAATGCGCAAGCGAATCACTCGAGCAAGCGCCGGGGAATTATCCTCTGCATTGCAGTCCGCCATCAGTTGACACATCGGTTCAATATCGCGGTCGGTTTTTGCATACAACTCTGCAAGCAACGGTGCATACAGCCAAACCATATCCGGTGCGGCGGTCTGAATTTCTTCCAAAAAGGCGATTTGTGTTTCCAAATCTTTTTTACACAGCAGTGCAACATAGTATTTGTAGAACGACAGCATGGCGGTGCTGTACTGCTGTGCCTGCGGGTCATACGCATCGGCAACGCCGGTCGTATCTTCTGTTTCCGTCTCGTCCGCCTGTGTGGCGGTCACCGGTGCGGTTTTCAACGCTTCTAATTGTGCAATCAACGTGTCATAAGGAATATCCTGCGCCGCGGTGGTTTCATAGGGCGACAACAGCGTGCTGACCGCTTGTGCGGTCGCGGTAATTTCAGCGGCATTGTCCAAGGTTTTCTTCGCTGCGCGGAAATGCGGCAGGGAAAGCTCCCAACCGTGTATATTGGCGGCAGGCTCGGAAAGCCCGCTGACATAGCCTAAATCGGCGGCCAACAAAATTTCACGCTTATACACAAGCTCACCGTTGATATGGTTGTTGAGCATGGTGTTTGCCGCAACAGAGTATGCGTCCAAGGCAGAATACATTTTCTTTTCCGCACGCAAGCTGTCTGCCTTGTGCACGGCAACGAAGGTTTCGGTGTGGTCAGCAAAGACATATCCGCCGTAGAACACAAAGCAAATGGCGACAATCGCAAAAAAGATATTCAAAAAGTCGAACGGATAGTGCCGCAAGCCCGCGTCGCATTCCGTACAATAGGGGGAGTCGGGATTTTCGGCTGTGCCGCGCCGTTTCTCCCCACAGCAGTCGCAAAGTTCCTCTTCCGGAATCGGCTCGTTCGCGGCAGGTGCTTCGGAAGTCGTCGGAGGGATTTGTTCGGCGGAAAGCTCGATTTCGGGGTCAACGGGTTCGGTTTCCGCAACTTCTTTGGCCTCGGCTTTGGCACGGTCTAACTCCTCTTGAAACACCTTTGCCAATTCTTCCATTTCATCGTGTAGGGCTTGCTCCTCTGCCACCGGTGCTGTGGGCGCAACGGGCTGTACGGGCTGTACGGGCGCGTCCTGCGGCATATCGGCAGACAAGCCGTTCAAATCGTTCAAATCACTCAAGGCGATACCTCCTTGCATAATATCTATATTATCATACCATATCTGTCGGACGATTTCAAACCATTTTGCGCAAATTTGCAAAGTTTACAAATCCGTCACATTGTGATTGCACAGGGGGGTGACGACGGGATTGTGCTGAAAAACAGCAAATCACTCGGCAAACAGGTAATGATGGAAAATGTGACCGTGCGCGACTGTAAGGTCACCTCTTGCACAAATGCGTTTAAAATCGGCACGGAAACAAGCTACGATATTTCAGGTGTGACGGTGGAAAACTGCGAATTCTTCATGGACGATATTTACCCGAGCGGCGTTTCGGGCATTTCGATTGAATCCGCCGACGGCGCAAAGGTCGAACATGTGGAAATTCGGAATATCCAAATGCGCGGTGTTGCCTGTCCGTTGTTTGTGCGCCTCAACAATCGCAACCGAGACCGGGATTTTGACAATACAGGCGCAATTCAAAAAGTAAAGGTAGAAACCCTTACAGCAGACGGCATAGAAATTCCCGTGATTATCACCGGTACAAAGGACTTGACCGTGCAGAATATCACACTGACCGATTTCAACTTGCAGTATGCACCGGGGGAGGACTACTACGATTACCGCCCGTTTGTGCCCGCGTATGACGATACCTACCCCGAATGCAACCGTATGCGGAATTTAAACGCTTATGGGCTGTACGGACGGTATGCGGAAAATGTAAAGTTAGAGAACTTTACGGTCATTCCGCGCGAAAATACCAAACGGACGGAAATGCTTTTGAAAGAATGCAGCGTTATCACCGACGAAACGGTATAAAATGCAATAGATAAACGCAACGCCCACAGTCTTTTGGACTGTGGGCGTTGTTATGCGCGCAGATCTACCATTTCCACAATATGCTTGTTCGGCAAACACAAAAACGTAAAAGTGTACGCTTTTAGAGAATTGTTTTTCTTTGTCTTATTATTGTATAATATTATTATATTCTATCCATGTTGAACAGGTGCTGTCCACGATGGAACCGCATCAGGCGGCATAACACCTCGGAGGGGATACTATGCAATACTGTACAAATTGTGGGGCGATTTTGCCGCCGGAAGGAATTTGCAGAAAATGCGGACAGGCAGTTACAAACACCTGCCCCGTACCACCTGCCAATACGGAAATGCCGTTGCAGAACTCCAACACTGTTGTTATCCAAAACACGGTTACACCCGTGGAAAAACCGCTTGCTGCAAGTGCTTGGTTTGCACCGGTTACGGTTATTTTAGCAACACTATTGTATATCATATCTACGGTCGCGCCGAATGGAATACTAACATTGCTGGCACAAGAGATAAGTATTGGGTATACGGATTACTTTGCAAGCAATGCACTCTCTTGCTTGTTTTCTCTTTTGTTTATCGTTCTTGAATTGGGAATCGGTTTTGGGCTGTATAAAGCGGCCATACAGCGCGGTACGAGTTGCATTCAGAAGTTGACTTTGCCTGTGTTTGCGTTACCGTGTGTTATCCGTAACGGAGTCAATATTTTGGGGATAACTGTTAGCAGCGGAATTGTATGGCTGGTAAATAATTTTATTACATCGGTTTCGGTTGCTTGGATAAGCATATCCCGATTCATTGCGATTGCGATTGCGGCAATCATCAGTGCTGTGGTTTCCTATATGCTGGTGCGCACATATTTAATTCAAGTAGAAAAGAATCTTCCGGGCACACAATCGGAGAAAAAAAGCAGTCCCACTGCGGCATCTGTCGCCACGGATAGGCAACAAACCGTTGTAACAACGGTCTCCGGGCAACAGGCGACCGTAGTAGGCGGCACGCCGAATGTGACGGTAATCAATACCCAACCGGCATATTCAACGAAAAGCAAAACTACAGCCGGGCTGTTGTGCTTTTTCTTCGGTACATTGGGTGTGCACCGTTTTTATGTCGGTAAGGTCGGCACAGGCATTTTATGGTTTTTAACATTGGGATTCGGCGGTATCGGGTGGTTTATTGATTTGTTGATTATTATTTGCGGTAGTTTTCAAGATGCAAACGGACAATATTTGCATTAAAACGGGAGATGCCATATGCCGAGAACAGTAAAAGATTTTATGTATAACGGCTCGATTGAGCCGTTGCGCAATGCGACAGAACAATATCTGCGCTCCAACCAATTCCAGTCGGCCATTGTGAATGGGGAACAGGTTTTTCAAAAAGGAAACGGTTTTTTCCTTGCGCCGAAATTCTTGAAAATAACCTTTTTCCAAGGCGGCATTCGTGTAGAAGCATGGATGAAATATGCGATTGTTCCGGGCGCTTTTGTAGGAGAAATCGGCTTGGATACATTTGGACTATCCATTCCGCGTGCACAGTTGAAAAAGACTGTTGCACAGATTGAAGCGTTGTGTATGCAATTCGGTGCACAGCCTTTACAGGATGGAATGCGGTTTCAGTTACCGCCGAATATATCCGCTCAAGAAACCTTGAGAAGATAGACGGCGTATATGCAATCTGTTTAAGAAAAGGAGAAAGAATTATGTTGTGTCCAAGATGTAATGCGCAAATACCGGAAAACAGTCAATTCTGTACAAATTGCGGGGCGGCAACAGGAGCGTGGATTTCAAGGACTTTCTTACCCGATTTGCGCCGGAAGAGGTGCGAAAATCCCTGCGAAGCGCTTCGATTCTCGCGTATGCTTGCGCCGGAATTTCTGCGGTGGCAAACCTTGTTTTAGGCTATCCACTCGGGTTAATTGATGTTGCGATTTTATTGGGCTTGGCGCTTGGAATGCATTTAGGCAAAAGCAAAATATGTGCAATTTTATTGCTGATTGCCGCCGTGGTAGAGGTTGCATATACATTGGCGATAACCGGAAATTTCGGCGGCTGGTTGTGGATCCTCGCCGGCGTATCCGGTGTTATGGCGTTTGCAAAAGCCGATAAAATGTATAAGCAATATCAAAACGGTGTGCAGTAAGGGATCTAAATCCGTTATGAAAACAACGCCCACAGTCTTTTGGACTGTGGGCGTTGTTTGCGCTGTTTATTTGTTTTTCTGTTCTCTGTATGCCACGGCGGCACCGATAAGCCCCGAAAAGAGGGGATGCGGGCGCGTCGGGCGGGATTTGAATTCGGGGTGTGCCTGCGACGCTACGAACCACGGGTGGTCGCGCAGTTCCACCATTTCTACAATATGTTTGTCCGGCGAAACGCCGCAGATGTGCATACCGTTTGCTTCCAACGCCTCGCGGTAATCGTTGTTGACCTCATAGCGGTGGCGGTGGCGCTCGTGAATGAGTTGCTGCCCGTATGCCGCATAGGCTTTGGAGTTTTCATCCAGCATACACGGGTATTGCCCCAAACGCATCGTGCCGCCGAGATTGGTGACATCGTATTGGTCGGGCATCAGGTAAATCACGGGATTTGCGGTGTCAGGGTCGATTTCGGTGGTGTTGGCGTCTTTGAGTCCCAGCACATTGCGTGCAAATTCAATGACGGCGATTTGCAATCCCAAGCAAATGCCGAGGTAGGGGACTTTGTTTTCACGCGCATATTTTGCCGCGCAGATTTTGCCGGGAATACCGCGCGTACCGAATCCGCCGGGAACGAGAATGCCGTCTGCGTCTTTCAGGATTTCCGCAACATTTTCATCGGTGATGGTTTCGGAGTCCACCCAATCAATGTGTACGCGCGCATCGTGGTCTAACCCGCCGTGCTTTAACGCCTCGTTCACGCTCAAATATGAGTCATGCAGTTCCACATATTTGCCGACAAGCGCTATGTTGACCTGCTTTTTCAAGGTGGCGTTTTTCTGCATCATACGAAGCCAATCCGTGTGGTCGGGCTCGCCGCATTGCAGCCCCAAACGCTCCACAACAATATCGGCAATGCCTTCTTTTTCGAGTTCTACGGGGATTTCGTACAGCGTGGGCATATCGCGGTTTTCAATCACATTGCGTGACGGCACATTGCAGAACAGTGCAATTTTGTCTTTAATATCCTGCCCAATTTCGTGCTCGGTGCGCAACACAATCACATCGGGACGAATGCCGATGCCCAACAATTCTTTGACGGAGTGCTGTGTCGGTTTGGTTTTCAGTTCCATAGACGCGCCGAGGAACGGGACCAAGGTGACATGCACAAACATGCAGTCTCCGGAGCGCTCCTGTGCGAATTGGCGAATGGCCTCCAAAAACGGCTGGCTTTCAATATCGCCCACCGTGCCGCCGATTTCGACCAACACAATATCAATGCCTTCGACCTCGTTTAAGGCGATTCGGCGTTTGATTTCATTGGTGATATGCGGAATAATCTGAATGGTTTGCCCGCCGTAAACGCCTTTGCGTTCGTTAGACAGCACATTGTAATACACACTGCCCGAGGTGCACGAACTGTTTTTGGTTAAGGAAACATCAATAAACCGTTCGTAATGCCCCAAATCCAAATCGGTTTCCGCGCCGTCGTCGGTCACAAAGACCTCGCCGTGCTGAATCGGGTTCATCGTGCCGGGGTCAATGTTCAAATACGGGTCTAATTTGATAACCGTTACCGAAAGCCCGCGATCCTTCAAAAGCCTGCCGAGCGAAGCGGCGGTAATGCCCTTGCCGAGACCCGAAACCACGCCGCCTGTGACGAAAATGTACTTTGCTGCCATAAAAAAGTCCCCTTTTGCAAAAATTGCAGTGATTTACCCATTTCATTTTAATATTGCATATTGCGATTATTTGTGATACAGCGAATTGGTTTGCCGCGCCGGCTCACAGGTGACAAGCACACCGAGTTTTGAAAAGGTGTGCAAATCCACCTCCGACAAAATGACGGTAGAATGCATTTCGCATCCGCGCAGGAGTGAGAGCGCTTGCATGGCCTTTTCGGCGGTCGGATTGGTCGCCGCGGAAATGGAGAGCGCCAACAGCACCTCGTCGGTGTGCAGTCGCGGATTCTTGTTGCCCAAATGGTTGACCTTTAAGTCCTGAATCGGTTCAATGACCACGGGGGACACCAAGTCAATTTCGGAATTGATACCCGCCAGCGCTTTGAGTGCGTTTAAAATCAGCGCGGAGGAGGCGCCCAAAAGATTACTTGTTTTGCCGACAACAATTTTTCCGTCGGGCAGCTCCATAGCCGCGGCAGGTTGTCCTGTTTTTTCAGTTGCCGCCAACGCGGGCTGCACACAGCGGCGGTATTCCGCCGTCACGCCCAACTGCTTCATTAACACTTCTAAGGCGAAAATCTCGTTTTGTACCGCTTCGCCGTTTTTTGCGGCGACTAAGGCTTTGTAATAGCGGCGAATGACCTCTTGGCGTGACGCCTCACAGCAAACTGTATCGTCAATAATGCAGTTGCCCGCCATATTGACGCCCATGTCGGTAGGGGATTTATACGGCGAAGTGCCGAAAATCCGTTCAAAAATTGTGTTGAGCACGGGGAAAATCTCAATGTCGCGGTTATAATTGACCGTTGTCTCGCCGTAGGCTTCCAAATGAAAGGGGTCAATCATATTGACATCGTTTAAATCGGTGGTTGCCGCCTCATAGGCGAGGTTGACGGGATGCTTTAACGGCAAATTCCAAATCGGGAAGGTCTCGAATTTGGCATAGCCCGCCTGCACGCCGCGTTTGTGCTCGTGATACAGTTGCGAAAGACAAACCGCCATTTTGCCGCTGCCCGGCCCCGGAGCGGTCACCACCACAAGCGAACGCGTGGTTTCGATATAATCGTTTTTGCCAAATCCCTCGTCGCTGACAATCAGCGGAATATTGGCAGGATAGCCCTCAATCGTGTAGTGACGGTATACGCGCACGCCGAGTTTTTTGAGTTTTTCTTCAAATGCAACGGCGCTTTGCTGCCCGCCGAACTGCGTCATGACAACACCGCAGACCGAAAGCCCGAACGAGGTGTATATGTCAATCAAACGCAAAATATCTTGGTCATAAGTAATGCCGATGTCGCCGCGCACCTTGCTTTTTTCAATATCGTTGGCGCAAATGGCAATAATGATTTCCGCTTCGTCGCGCAGTTCCAACAGCATTTTCATTTTGCTGTCGGGCAAAAAACCCGGCAACACGCGCGAGGCGTGGTAATCGTCAAAAATTTTACCGCCGAATTCCAAATACAACTTGCCGCCGAACGAGGTAATGCGCTCGCGGATATGGGCAGATTGCGTTTTTAAATACTTGTCATTGTCAAAACCGATTTTCACTTTCTCTTTCTCCTGCACATCTGTATTTTGTGTTTTCGGTGCCTTGTAAAAATACCTCAAAAATACAAAAACACACCTCGTCGGTGTGCTTCCACCACAACGCCGAAGTGTGACACTATTCATTATACAGAATGTCATGGTAAAAATCAAGGGTGCGAAAAAACTTTTTTTCGGAAAAAACATATTTTTTTCAAAGCGCCCAAAACGCACAGGGGGTTGTTCTGTGCACCGGCGCTGGCGGCGTGATGGTGTTCCGCGTGGGCTGTGACAAACTGATGGACGACCCGAACAGCGTTGCGTGCGGCATTGAAAACGCCCTGCACCGCTATGTGGAAAATTGGTAAGCATATACAAAATTAAAAAAGCACCCCGCCGTTTCCGAATTTTCGGAAATGACGGGTGTGTATAGGCGTTAACAAAAGTCCAAAAAACAGGACTTTGTGCATAGGGTTTGATAGACAATGAAAAGCAATCGTGCTAAACTATGAAAAACGGGGAGGAACTTTATATGCGTACTTATAAATATCAGGCGTTACAAGATTATTTGTGCGATTGCGGGAAAGAAAGATTGCAATTATCTTTTGCGGAAATTGCACAAATTTGCGGAATGAACAAACTACCGGAATCGGCTTTTCAGTACCCAGCATGTTGGGATAACGGTGCATACCATAGTCAAAGTAAGAGTTGGTATAATGCAGGGTATACTGTATCTGCGGATATACAAAAGCAGTGTGTTGTTTTCATAAAAAAATCCGAAAAAAACGAAGTTATAAAACAAAACACGCCAACGAGAAACCGCCGTTCAAAACCGCAAATTTGCACATTAGATATACAAACTGCTGTTTCGGAAATGCAAAAGTATTATTGCACAACAAAACAGGGGGAACATACTCGCTATTTGTCTTGGGAGCATTGTCGGCGTGCGTTTGCCGAAAATTGGTCTGACCCGTCTAAAACAGAATATTTGTGTTTGCATTTGGCTTGGTATTTAGCAAGTTGGGGAATGCTTCGTAATTCTTTTTTATTTCAAAATGACTATTTGATACATAAAGAGGTTGTTGCAAAGCTTTGTGCCGTAGAGTATGCCGCACTTTTTACGGAAAATATACCGAATATTGATTTGGTGATGCAAGCGGCAGAAGTGGTGCGTACAGGGTATGGGGAACACAAAGTTTCCGAAACATTGGTCACAAAAATTTTGTTGGGGATATTCGGTTGCGTACCGGCTTATGACCGCTATTTTAAAAATGCGGTCAAGAAATACGGGATTTCAGCAACATTCAACGCAAAATCTTTGACCGGCTTGTGGGATTACTTTATGCAATATGAAAACATTATCAACAGCGCTTGTGCGAAAACGGAAATTCCGTTGGATTTATATACACCGATGAAATTGATGGATATGTGCTTTTGGCAAATCGGTTTTGATATGGATAAGCAGAGGGATAGAGAATGATAACTTTTTTATTGAGCTTTACGATTCGATTGATACAGGATATATTTTTCAAGGGATTAAGAATCGGGAAATAACCGTTTAAACGAAAAACGACCGAAAGGCATCTGCCTCTCGGTCGTTTTATCGTTTAATCAATCTTAAACCTGAAAATACGCCACCGCGTTTTTGAACATACCGTTATCTTTATTGCCCTCGACATTTTTGTAAACATTGTCACTCAACCGCAAGCAGTGAGCCGTTGGGATTGTAACGAATGTTCATGGTCGGCTGTCCGTGTTCGTCCACATACTGTGTGGCGATTTGCCCGTTTTCAATCAGTGTGCCGATGAGGTCTTTCGGGCAGACGAAACGCCCTTCGCCGTGGGAAATGGCAACCGTGTGTATGTCGCCGACTTCGCTCCCTGAAAGCCACGGGGATTTGTTCGACGCGACGCGGGTGTTCACAAGGCGCGATTGGTGTCTGCCAATCGTGTTAAAGGTTAAAGTCGGCGTGTCGGCGTTTGCCTCGATAATTTCGCCGTACGGCACAAGACCCAATTTGATAAGCGCCTGGAAGCCGTTGCAGATACCCGCCATTAAGCCGTCGCGCTGTTTTAACAACTTGTGGACTTCTTCTTTGATTGCGGGGTTGCGGAAGAACGCCGTGATGAATTTGCCGCTGCCGTCGGGCTCGTCGCCGCCGGAGAACCCACCGGGGATAAACACGATTTGTGCACTGCTGAGTTCTTTTGCGAATGCGGCTACGCTATCCGCAATATCTTTTGCCGACAGGTTGCGAATGACCATAATTTTCGGGTCAGCCCCTGCGCGGGTGAGGGCGCGGGCGGTGTCATATTCGCAGTTTGTGCCGGGGAATACGGGGATAAGCACTTTCGGGCGCGCCACGCCGATTTTCGGCGCAACACGGCTTTCGGCTTTGTATTGAAGCGGCGCAATCGGGGTTTTGTCCGTTTCGATGTTGCAGGCAAATACGCTTTCGAGTTTGTTTTCGTATATGTCGCAGATTTCTTGCAAATCAATCGTTTCAATGCCGATTTTCAGCGCGTAGTCATAGGTGGTTTCGCCCAAAAGCGTGAAGCCTTCCAATTCCTCTGCCGCCTCAAATACAAACGCGCCGTAATGGTAAGCATACAAAGCGTCTTGCGCGAAGGCGCGGTCGAGTTTAAAGCCGATATGGTTGCCGAACGCGGCTTTCATCAAGCCCTCGGCAATGCCGCCGTAGGTGGGCGTAAAGGCGGAAAGCACTTTCTTCTGCGCGATTAAATCCGACACGGTTTTGTAAACGGAAAGCAGGCTTTCGGTGTCCAAAGTGCCGTCTGCATTTTTCTTCGGCGCAATGTAGTAGACTTTTGAGCCGGGGAGTTTGAATTCGGGGGAGATGATGTTGTCGCTGTTGCAGACGGACACCGCAAAGGACACGAGCGTCGGGGGTACATCAATATCTTCAAATGTGCCGCTCATCGAGTCCTTGCCGCCGATAGAGGCAATCCCCAATTCCAACTGCGCGGTCAACGCGCCCAACAGCGCCGCCGCGGGCTTGCCCCAACGGGACGCGTCCTCGGTCATACGCTCAAAATATTCTTGGAAAGTGAGATAGCAGGTTGCAAGGTCAGCACCTGTGGCGATTAACTTGGAAACCGACTCCACCACCGCAAGATACGCGCCGAGGTATTGGTTTTTCTCGGTGATAAAGGGGTTGTAGCCCCACGCCATCACCGAGCAGGTTTTGGTGTCGCCGTGCAATACGGGGATTTTCGCCGCCATACTTTGCGCGGGCGTCAACTGATATTTGCCGCCGAACGGCATCAACACCGTGTTTGCGCCGATGGTCGAGTCAAAGCGTTCCGAAAGTCCGCGTTTCGAGCAGACATTCAAATCCGAAGCGAGTGCACGGAATTTTTCCGCGTTGGTTTTGCCCTCGACTTGTTTTTCAACCGTCGGGAAAGCGGAAACCGCAATGCGTGTGTGCTTTTCCGCGCCGTTGGAGTTTAAGAATTCACGGGAAATATCGACAATCGTTTTGCCGTTCCATTCCATGGTGAGACGCGGTTCGGCAACCACGGTTGCCACCACGGTGGATTCGAGATTTTCCTCTGCCGCAAGCGCGCAGAATGCGTCCACATCTTCGGGTGCGAGCACAACCGCCATACGCTCCTGCGATTCGGAAATCGCGAGTTCCGTGCCGTCCAAGCCCTCGTATTTTTTGGGAACTTTGTTCAAATCAATGTGTAAGCCGTCTGCCAATTCGCCAATCGCAACCGAAACACCGCCTGCGCCGAAGTCATTGCAGCGCTTAATCCGTTTGGTTGCTTCTGGATTGCGGAACAGTCTTTGCAGTTTGCGTTCCTCGGGAGCGTTACCCTTTTGGACTTCCGCGCCGCATTGTTCCAGTGAAGAAAGATTGTGCGATTTAGACGAGCCTGTCGCGCCGCCGCAACCGTCGCGGCCGGTTCTGCCGCCCAACAGCACAACAATATCGCCGGGGGCGGGCACTTCACGGCGAACATTTTTCGCAGGCGCCGCGCCGACCACCGCGCCGATTTCCATACGCTTGGCAACATAGCCCTCGTGGTAGATTTCGTCCACCTGCCCTGTGGCAAGACCGATTTGGTTGCCGTAAGAACTATACCCCGCCGCCGCAGTGGTGACGAGTTTTCTTTGCGGCAGTTTGCCGGTCATGGTGTCTTTCACGGGTTTTAAGGGGTCTGCCGCGCCGGTGACGCGCATGGCCTGATACACATAACCGCGGCCGGAAAGCGGGTCGCGAATCGCGCCGCCGATACAGGTCGCCGCGCCGCCGAACGGCTCAATTTCGGTCGGGTGGTTGTGGGTTTCGTTTTTAAATAAGAACAGCCAGTCTTCGTCAACGCCGTCTACATCGACTTTGATTTTCACGGTGCAGGCGTTGATTTCCTCGGACTCGTCCAAATTTTTCAGTTGCCCCGTGTGCTTCAAATAGCGTGCGCCGATGGTCGCCAAATCCATTAAATTCTGCGGCTTGGTGCGTCCCAATTCCTTGCGAATGGCAACATAACGGTCATATGCCGCTTTCACGGACGGGTCTTCAATTTCGGCACCGTCAATTGTGGTCAAAAAGGTGGTGTGGCGGCAGTGATCCGACCAATAGGTGTCAATCATACGGATTTCGGTAATGGTCGGGTCGCGGTGTTCGCTTTTGAAATAGTCCTGACAAAATGCAATGTCCGCATTGTCCATCGCAAGGGCGTATTTCTGTACGAATTCCGCCAATTCCGTTTCGGTAAGGGCAGTAAAGCCCGTTAAGGTTTCCACCTCGGTCGGAACGGTGTACGGCATATGCAAGGTTTCCACGCGATCCAGCGACGCTTCGCGGCTTTCCACGGGGTTAATGACATATTTTTTAATTGCGGCAAGTTCTGTGGGCGTGACTTTGCCGAAAATCATATAAACTTTCGCGGTGCGCACCGTCGGCTTGTCGCCCTGCGATACGATTTGAATACACTGTGCGCAGGAGTCTGCACGCTGGTCAAACTGCCCGGGCAGATATTCCGTGGCAAACACGGCGCTGTCCGTCTGCGGCAGATGCGCATAGGTGTTGTCGAGTTGGGGCTCGGAAAACACGGTTTTTTCGCACGCTTTGAACAAATCCTCGTCGATATTTTCCACATCGTAACGGTTAAACAGCCGCACATCGGTCACACTGTCAATCATCAACAGCGAACGAATATCCCAAAGCAGGGTTTTTGCCTCGTCGGCAAACTGCTTTTTCTTTTCCACATAAATACGGTAAACCATTTTGCGCCTCCCTTAATTTTCTAACGCCTGTAATGCGCGCGCACCGATGTCCTTTCGGCAAAACGCGCCGTCAAAGGTGATTTCGTTTACGGCCTCGTAGGCTTTACGGAGCGCCGCGGGCAAATCCGCGCCCGTGGCGGTCACGCCCAACACTCTGCCGCCCGATGTGACGAGTTTGCCGTCACAAAGCGCCGTACCCGCGTGGTACACGGTGACATCGGGTAAGTTTTCGGCATTGCCTAAATCCATCAGGCACCCTTTTTTGTAACTTTCGGGGTAGCCGCCCGAAGCGACAATCACGCAAGCCGCGCTGTCTTTCGCGAATTCAACAGGTAAGTCGGACAGCGTTTCATCGTGCACCGCCTGCATTACGGTCAGCAAATCCGTTTTCAAAAGCGGCAAAACCACCTGTGTTTCGGGGTCGCCGAAGCGGCAGTTATATTCAATGACTTTCGGGCCTTTCGGGGTAAGCATCAGCCCGAAGTACAAACAACCCTTGAAGGTTCTGCCCTCTGCGTTCATCGCGCGCATGGTCGGCAGGAAAATCGTTTCCATACAAACTTTGGCGATTTCGTCTGTGTAATAGGGGTTGGGCGCCACCGTGCCCATACCACCGGTGTTTAAGCCCTTGTCGCCGTCGAGCGCGCGCTTGTGGTCCATGGAAGAAACCATCGGCACAACCGTTTTGCCGTCGGTAAACGAAAGCACCGAAACTTCGGGGCCTGTCAAAAATTCCTCCACCACAATGTGGTTGCCGCTGTCACCGAACTTTTTGTCCTCCATAATGGATTTCACGGCGTCTTCTGCCGCATCGAGCGTTTCGGCGATAATCACGCCTTTGCCCAAAGCCAACCCATCCGCTTTAATGACGGTGGGAAACTCGTTTTGCGCTTTGATGTAGTCTATTGCCGCCGCCGCGCTGTCGAATACTTCATATCGCGCGGTCGGAATGTTGTATTTTTTCATCAGGTTTTTGGAGAAAACCTTACTGCCCTCCAAAATCGCCGCTTTTTTATCGGGGCCGAAGCACGGAATCCCTTTGGATTCAAGCAAATCCACACACCCGAGCACCAGCGGGTCATCGGGCGCAACCACGCAAAAATCAATTTGATTTTCCACGGCGAAATCGGCGATTTTTTCCAAATCCTTTGCGCCGATGTCCACACAGGTGGCATCTTTGGCAATGCCGCCGTTGCCGGGGCAGGCGAAAATTTCCGTCACCTGCGGATTTTCTTTCAGTTTCTGAATAATGGCGTGCTCGCGGCCGCCGCCGCCGACAACCAAAATTTTCATACGCGTTACCTCTTACAACTTTGTTTTGATATGACTTTTCCGCCCCCGTTTTCGAGAGCGGAAATTTTCTTAATGGTGGAACAGGCGAATGCCCGTAAATGCCATGGCAATGCCGTATTTGTTGCAGCAGTCAATGACAATATCGTCGCGGATAGAGCCGCCCGGCTGTACGATATAGGAAACACCGCTTCTTCTGGCGCGCTCGATGTTGTCATCGAACGGGAAGAATGCGTCCGAGCCCAGCGAAACATCATGAAACTGTGCGAGCCACGCTTTCTTTTCTTCTCTTGTCAGCGGTTCGGGGCGGGTTTTAAAGGTGTTCTGCCACACATCGTCGCCGATGACATCTTCGTATTCGTCCGAGATATACACATCAATCGCGTTGTCGCGGTTGGGGCGCGCAATGGTATCCATAAAATCGAGCGCAAGCACTTTCGGGTGCTGGCGCAAATGCCAAATGTCCGCTTTGTTGCCCGCAAGGCGTGTGCAATGAATGCGCGACTGCTGCCCCGCGCCCACGCCGATGGTCTGCCCGTCTTTGGCATAGCAAACGGAGTTCGATTGGGTGTATTTTAAGGTGATGAGTGCAATCACCAAATCGCGTTTGGCTTCGTTTGGGAGATTTTTATTTTCGGTCACCAAATTTGCAAGCGAATTTTCGTCGATTTTTAGTTCGTTACGCCCTTGTTCAAAGGTGATGCCGAACACATCTTTGTGTTCGACGGGGGCGGGCACATACTTTGCGTCGATTTCGACAATGTTATATGTGCCTTTGCGTTTGCCTTTGAGAATTTCGAGTGCTTCGGGCTCGTATCCGGGGGCAATAATGCCGTCAGAAACCTCGCGCGCAATCAATTTCGCGGTGGGTACATCGCACACATCGGAAAGCGCAATCCAATCACCGAACGAGGACATTCTGTCCGCACCGCGCGCTCTCGCGTACGCACAAGCAAGCGGGGAAAGTTCCAAATCGTCTACCCAATAGATTTTCTTTAAGGTGTCCGACAGCGGCAGACCGACTGCCGCGCCTGCGGGGCTGACATGCTTAAACGATGCCGCCGCGGGAAGTCCCAACGCCGCCTTTAACTCTTTGACGAGTTGCCAACTGTTAAACGCATCTAAAAAGTTGATGTAGCCGGGTTTGCCGTTCAAAACGGTGATGGGCAGTTCTTTTTCGCCTTGCATAAAAATTTTAGACGGCTTTTGGTTGGGGTTACAGCCGTATTTCAGTTCCAATTCTTTCATATTCGCCCTCCGTTATTTGTTTTTATTGACAATTCTTGTGTTGTACTTGCCGGTTGCAATGTCAATGTACCGCACAAAAAGAGAAACTTTATTGTCGCTGTTTAAATTGTTCCAAATCAAATCGGTTAAGGTATCAATATCCGCACTGGGCAGTTCCAAGGTTTTAGGTTCGCCCTCAAAACTCGGCAACGGATTGCCGTCGCATTTGTAGGTGTGAATGAATTTTGCCTGCCCTTTTACGGGGTTAGAATACGCGTAGGTGTAACGCTGGCAAGCGGATGCGTCGCCGTCCGCCGATTTCAGAATCGATAAAGCAAAGTTCATTTCGCCGTCGTCCAGGTGAATGATTCCCGAAATTCTCGGCGTGTAGTTCGGCGCGTCGTCCTCAAATTCCCTTGTCCGAAGCGCCTGTTCAAAGGTCATTTGCTTGTCCATCAAATCGTAAATCGTATCGGTCTGGTCGCCGTTTGTGACAATGGTTTTGTTCCCAAGCACGCGAACGGGTGCGTAAATAATCAAATGCGGGTCAACCATTTTGGATTCGTCAAACGCCTGTGTGCGAATGCCCTCGCCGTCGGGGACGAATACGCGGTTACGGCTGTTTTCGCTTCTGCCCATAATAAAATATGCTGTCACAGCCTTTGTGCCGTCGGCGCTTTTCCCAATGATGATGCCTCTGCCGTGATACGGGAGACTGTTCAGTTCTTGTGCGATAGATTTGATTTCCATAGCATAGAGTCCTTTCAAAAATAGTATTAAAATGTACCGAGATAACAAGTGGACAAATAGGATTGCTCGACAACGCCGTCTATACAATATGTATCAAAAGCCGCTTCCAGTTCCGAAATAAAATCCGCGTAATGCGCATCGCTTTCAGCTAAAGCATAGGAACGGGATAAATTATCTCCGATAAATTGTTCTTTGGTCATAAAATACGGATTTTTCACGCTGAAAAAATCCACTGTGCGAAAATACTCGTTTCGCAAAAAGGTGTCACCGTCAAAGTCAGCGTACCCCGTATGTACAAACCCCGAGTGGTAATTGCCGCAGTATTTCATACAAATCTCGTTGCGCGTTTCGGCAATGCCGCTTTGTAACCGTTCGTTCCAAATCACGGCAAGTTTGCCGTTTTTGTGCAGTATGCGTTTACATTCCGTTTGAAATTTTGCCTTATCAAACCAATGAAACGCCTGTGCAACGGTAATCAAATCCACGGAATCGGGGTTTAACCCTGTGTTTTCGGCGGAGGCTTTCACAATATTTACACTGTCACCGACGGTTTGCCGCAATTCCGACAGCATATCTGCATTCGGTTCCACAGCGGTTACCTGCCACGGCTTTTTCAGCAGGCATTTTGTAAAAATGCCCGTTCCCGCGCCGATGTCCGCCACCGTTTGCGCGCGTGTATGTGCAAAAATCCAATCGACAAGCGTATCGGGATAACTTGGGCGGTATTTCGCATACAGTTGCGCTTTCCCTGTAAACCGTTCCTCATTCATGGAGAAATGTCCTTCCATTTTCAACGGAAATTTTCCCGTCGCAGAAAAGGGAGACGGCCTTCGGGAGAATTTTCCATTCGGCTTGTTCCATAATGCGCCTTTGCAGGGTTTCGGGGGTATCGTCTTCCTCAATCGCCACGGCTTTTTGCAGGATAATCGGACCTGCGTCACATTCCGCCGTCACAAAGTGGACGGTTGCGCCCGAAACTTTCACGCCTTTTTTTAAGGCTTCTTCGTGTACGTGCAGACCGTAAAATCCCTTACCGCAAAAAGACGGAATGAGTGCGGGGTGGACATTGATCATTTTATTTTTGAAAGCATTGCAAACCTGCTCGTCCAAAATGGTCATAAAGCCCGCATAGACAACAAGGTCAGCTTTTTCCGAGAGAAGCAAATCGCGCATCGCCGCGCTGTAAGATGCAATGTCCGCAAAATCCTTGCGCACAAGCACGCGGGTTTTGATGTTGTTTTGCTTGGCGCGTTCCAA
The DNA here is from genome assembly GCA_004555265.1 of Ruminococcus sp. Taxonomy (GTDB): domain Bacteria; phylum Bacillota; class Clostridia; order Oscillospirales; family Acutalibacteraceae; genus Fimenecus. Next base: position 186,556 of record SFIQ01000003.1, on the reverse strand, counting down.
TGCGTATGCATCCGTTTTGGAAGAAATTACGCAGGTGATTTTGCCGTTCGGGATTTCGCCGCGGTGTTCGGCGTCTATAAGCGCCTGCAAATTTGTGCCGCCACCCGAAACCAAGACTACAATGTTTTTCATTACGCAATCACCACGCCTGCGTCGCTCTTGGTAATTTCACCAATCAGATAGGCGTCCTCACCGTTGGATTTTAGGATTTGCAACGCTTCGTCTGCCTTGTCGCTGTCGACAACTAAACTCATACCGACGCCCATATTGTAGGTGTTGAACATATCGCGTTCGGGGATATTGCCCGTCTTTTGCAACAGGTCGAAAATCGGCAAAATCCGAAGCGCTTTGCGGTCGATTTGTGCGGTAAACCCGTCGGGCAAACTTCTCGGAATGTTCTCATAGAAGCCGCCGCCCGTAATGTGCGAAACTGCTTTGATATTCACTTTTTCAGCGAGCGCCAAGACGGGTTTCACATAAATTTTGGTCGGGGTTAAAAGTGCTTCGCCCACGGTTTTGCCCAATTCGTCGGAATAAATGTTTATATCTTTATTTTCTACATCAAACACCTTGCGCACGAGCGAAAATCCGTTGGAATGCACACCCGTTGAGGGCAGGGCGATTATCGCATCGCCCGCTTGCACGGTGTTGTTGTCAAAAATCTTGTCGCGATCCACAACGCCCACGGTAAAGCCTGCAAGGTCATAGTCCTCTTCGGGCATCATACCGGGGTGCTCTGCCGTTTCACCGCCGATGAGCGCACAGCCTGCCTGCACACAACCCTCTGCCACACCCGAAACGATTGCGGCGATTTTTTCGGGAATGTTTTTGCCGCAGGCAATGTAGTCGAGGAAAAACAGCGGTTTTGCCCCACAGCAAATGACATCGTTCACGCACATAGCCACGCAGTCAATGCCGATGGTGTCGTGCTTGTCTAAAAGCATCGCAATTTTGAGTTTGGTACCGACGCCGTCCGTGCCGCTGACGAGCACGGGATTTTGAATCCCCGTTAAATCCGGCAAAAACAGCCCGCCGAAGCCGCCGATGTCCGACATCGCGCCCGGAGTTAAGGTGCGTTTGATATGCTGTTTCATCAGTTCCACCGATTTGTAGCCGGCGGTAATATCCACGCCCGCCGCCTTATAGCTTTCCGAAAAACTGCTTTCCATATTATTCGTCGCCTCCCGTGTGTTTTTCACTGAGTTTGGTTTCAAATTTGGATTTTGCATTTTCCTTGGGCGGCTCCACGGGGTAATCCCCGTTAAAGCAAGCCGCGCACAAATCCAACGGACAGCCGTCCGCCAAATGCAAAACATTTTCTTCACTCAAATAGCCCAAAGAGTCCGCGCCGATGATTTCACAAATCTCGTCTACGGAGTGGCTGTTGGCAATTAAGTTTTCCGCCGAGTCAATATCCACGCCGAAATAGCACGCGTGCCGGAACGGCGGCGCGGAAACGCGCACATGCACCTCTTTCGCGCCTGCTTCACGCAGTTGTTTGACAATGCGCGCCGAGGTTGTACCGCGCACGATCGAGTCGTCAATCATGACCACGCGCTTCCCCTTGACGGTCGAGGGGACGACATTCAGTTTAATGCGTACATCGCTTTCGCGCTGGGCTTGCGTAGGCTGAATGAACGAACGCCCGATATATTTGTTTTTGATAAAGCCCATACCGTAGGGGATGCCCGATTCTTTGGCATAGCCCATGGCGGCGTCTAAGCCGGAGTCCGGCACGCCGACGACGACATCGGCCTCTACGGGGTGCTGTTTTGCAAGAAACGCGCCTGCTTTTTGACGCGCCAAATGTACCGAGCAACCCTCGATTTCCGAGTCGGGACGGGCAAAATAGATATATTCAAATACGCAAAGCGCCTTTTTGCAGTCGGTGCAGTGCCCCTCAATGGAGCGCATACCGTATTTGTCGACCACCACAATTTCGCCGGGGCGCACATCGCGTACATATTCTGCGCCTAAGGTGTTGAGCGCGCAGGTTTCCGAAGCAAAAAGAATTTGCCCGTCCTTTTTACCGATGCACAACGGGCGGAAGCCCAACGGGTCACGCGCCGCAATCAGTTTGGAGGGGGACATAATGATTAAGGAATACGCGCCTTTCAAGCGATACATTGCCGAAAAGACCGCCGCTTCAATAGACGGCGCGGAAATGCGCTCTTTGGTGATGATATAGGAGATAACCTCCGTGTCGCTGGTCGAATGGAAAATTGAGCCGTTCATTTCGAGCGCCTCGCGCAGTTCTGCGGAGTTGGTCAAATTGCCGTTATGCGCCAAAGCCATACTGCCCTTGATGTGGTTCACCACCATCGGCTGTGCGTTGGCAATGCCGCCCGAGCCCGTGGTGCCGTAGCGCACATGCCCGACAGCCATTTGCCCTTGCCCCAAAGCGTCAAGCGTATCCTTTTTAAACACATCGTTGACCAGCCCCGCGCTTTTGTGGCAGGAAATGACGCCGTCGTCATTGACGGCAATGCCGCAGCTTTCCTGCCCGCGGTGTTGCAACGCAAACAGCGCATAGTATGCGCTCATGGCGACATCGGTGGTTTTCTCGCTGTAAATACCGAATACGCCGCATTCTTCGTGAATGGTATCGAACATAGTATACCTCTTTGTAATCAGATTCCCGTTTTCTTACGCAAGTCCGAGGCGCTTGAACACTTCGTTGTAGGCTTCTTCGACATTCCCCATATCGCGGCGGAAACGGTCTTTGTCGAGTTTTTCGTTGGTGTGGACATCCCACAAACGGCAGGTGTCGGGCGAGATTTCGTCGGCAAGAATAATGGTACCGTCGCTCGTTTTACCGAATTCGATTTTGAAGTCGATGAGTTTCATACCCGCCGCAAGGAAATAGCCTTTCAAGAATTCGTTGACCTTGCGGGTGTAGGCTTTGATGGTGTCAATTTCTTCCTGTGTGGCAAGCCCCAAAGCGAGCGCGTAATCGTCATTGATGAACGGGTCGCCGAGGTCGTCGTTTTTATAGCTGAATTCCAAAATCGGGCAGAGCAGCTCTGTGCCTTCTGCGACGCCCATGCGCTTGGAGAAACTGCCTGCCGCCACATTGCGGACAATGACTTCCAACGGGACAATCGAAACCTTTTTTACCAAGGTTTCACGGTCGGACAGTTCTTGGACGAGGTGTGTGGGCACGCCCGCTTCTTCCAACTTTGCAAATACATGGTTGGTCATACGGTTGTTGACCACGCCTTTGCCCATAATCGTGCCTTTTTTCTCGCCGTTAAAGGCGGTGGCGTCATCTTTGTAATCCACAATTAACAGTTCGGGGTCGTCGGTTTTAAAGACCTTTTTGGCTTTGCCTTCATAAAGCTGTTCTAACTTTTCCATTTTACTGAACTCCTTTTATTCTAATATTCTTCATTTTGCTTTTGAATGGATTTACTGTGCAAACTGCGCCGAAATCTTTGCATCTTTTGCGCGGACTTCGTCTGCCATATCTGCACGCATTTTGACGAGTTTGTCGTCCAATTCGCTGTCGGAGAGGGCGAGCATTTGCGCGGCTAAAATTGCCGCATTTTTCGAGCCGTTTACGGCGACGGTCGCCACGGGAATGCCCGACGGCATCTGCACGGTGGCAAGCAACGCGTCTAAGCCTTCAAACGAAGATTTGCCCGGCACGCCGATAATCGGCAAGGTGGTGTTTGCCGCCAAAACGCCGCCCAAGTGCGCCGCCATACCGGCAATCGAAATGAGCACGCCGAAGCCGTTTGCTTTTGCCTGTTTTGCAAAATTGCCGGCCTCGTCGGGTGTGCGGTGCGCGGACATCACATGCACCTCAAACGGAATATCCAATTCCTTTAATTGTGCCGCCGCCTTTTCGGCAATCGGCAGGTCGCTGTCCGACCCCATAATAATGGCTACTTTTTTCATACATCTTACCTCACAAAATGCTTTAAAAAAACACAAAACGGCGTAGGTTACACTACGCCGCAGACAGACAGATTTTGTTTGTGTATTTCATTTTTTGCGCAACTCGTTCGTAGAATTCGCACAACCCCGCCGTAAGCATTCGGCTGATGAAATTGTTATGCCCGTTCGTGCACAAATTCAGCACAGCCGATACCTCCGTCAGTAAAAATCACATTGCTATTCTACTTTTTTTGACAAAGAAAATCAAGGGAAAATCCTATGATTTTTCAAGATTGGAGAGATTGACAAGTTAAACGGATTTTGCACCCTTGCTTTGTGAATTTTGACAACAGCACATCAGGCTTTGTCACCGATTTCGGCGTCGGAGTCTGCCGTTTCGTCGGTGGGTGCGGGGGCGTCGTTCGCCGCACTTTCGGTGCGTGCGTCCAACCAGCGCAGAATATCCACGGTGACCTCTTCGCGGTTTAATTCGTTGAGCAACTCGTGGCGTGCTTCGGGATACAGTTTCATCACGGTGTTGGTGTGGCCGGTTTTGCGCAAGGTTTTGTAAACCTCCGTCACACCCTTGCCGTATTCGCCGACGGGGTCTTTGTCGCCTGCAATCAGCAAAATCTGCAAATCGGCGGGCACGGTGTTGTACCAAACCTTTCCGGAAATCTCTTTCAACAGCGAAAACAGCGTTTTAAAACCCCCTAAGGTGAATAAAAAACCGCAGTTGTCGTCCTCAATATATTTGTTGACTTCTTTTTCGTCACGCGAAAGCCAGTCGAATTTGGTGTTTTTTGCGGTCTTTTTATTGTAAGTGCCGAACGCCATATTGTCCACAAAGGCGGAACGGTACAGCACGCCCTCGCGTTTAATCATATAGTTGACAAGCGCGATACCCATACCTGCTGCGGGGTTTGCACCGCTTGTCCCACAGTAAATCACGCCGTCCAAGGTGTGCCCGTATTTGGCGGTGTATTTGCGCGCCAAAAACGAGCCCATACTGTGGCCGAACAGATATACGGGGAGATTGGGGTATTCCTGCCGCGCTATGTCGGTCAGTTGTTTCATATCTTCCACAAGACTGTTGGCGCCGTCCTCGCCGAAATAGCCGCGTTCTTCCTCGTTCCCCACGGAACAGCCGTGCCCCAAATGGTCGTTGATATAGACCGCATAGCCGCGTTTGCAAAGTTCCATGGCGAAACGGGCGTAACGGTTGGAATACTCCGCCATACCGTGGGCAATTTGCACCACGCCTTTCACCGCACCGAAATCGGCGGGTGCGGCGCTTTGGGCGAATATATCGCAAAGCCCCGAAGCGGAGGGATAGGTGAATTCATTGGTTAAAAATTCCATAAAAACGCCTCTTTGAAAAAAGAATTTTTAAAAGTATAGCATATTTTATGCCAAAACGGTAGGGCGGCGGGCGAATTTCGGACTATCCGACAATTTTTCAAAGAAAAGATTATGCGAAATGCACAAGAGAAAACAACGCAAAAAATTTTCTGAAAAATGCTTGCGAAACGAAAAAGGATATGCTATAATAGCCTACGCAAACGTGCGGCACGGTTGCCGCGAGGAAAATTGCATATATGGGGGCGTAGCTCAGCTGGGAGAGCGCCACACTGGCAGTGTGGAGGTCATCGGTTCGATCCCGACCGTCTCCACCATATAAAAAGACTGCAAACGCTACGCCGAGTGCGATTCCGTTTGGGTCTCGATTTCCTGCGGAAACAGAATGGTCACCTTAAAGGTGCCTTGTGCTTCGTCATATTGATGGTGCATCACGCCATGGTAGAGCTTTACGATTTTTGCAATGCTTTTGGTGCCGTAGCCGTGCAGTTTTTTATCCAATTTTGTGGTTTTAAAGCCCGAACCGTGACATTCGGGGCGCACACAGCAACTGTTTATGCAGGTCAAAACATCAAAATGGTCGGAGCGGTTAATAGATAAATAAATTTTGCCGTCCTTGCATTTTTCGGCGGCCTCCACGGCATTGTCCAGCAAATTGGTCAGCAACGCCGTCAACTTAGCCGCTTCCATAAAATGCAGATTTGCGGTGCGGATTTGGGTTTCAAAGGTGAGGTGCTTCAGCGCGCAAAGCGCTTGGTATTCGCTGATAATAATGTCCAGCGTTTTATTTTTGGTTTTGCCGATGACCGTGTAATGTTCCAAATCCTGATAAATCGAATGGACATATTGCTGAATTTGCGCATCGTCCGACAGGCTGCTGATGGTGGAAAGATGGTGCTTGACATCGTGCGCAAAGGTTTGCAGATTTTCGTTTTGCTGTTTCAGGATTTGATAGTATTTTTCATCAATCTTTTGAATTTGTCCTTCAGCGCGCAACTCTGCCAGCTCCTCATTGCGGACGGCGGCCTGTTCGTAAGAAATAAAAATAAAAATCATACTGAACAGCAGCGTTACCGCCAATACCACCATCAAGGTTTGAAACGCGTGGTGAAAGGCGTAAATGCCGTTCACGATAATCAAACAGATGGTGAGCGCCAAAGAGGATGTGACATACACAAAATAAGAGGCGGGCAACTTGTGATACGCCGCTTTTTTCGCCGCTTTAAAACGGCTGCATATTTTACAAACCAGCAAAAACAGAATTTTACTGGTGACAGCGTCTAACATATACACCTCTGAGCTGTCTCGGTAGGCGTAAAAGGAGCCGCTGTCAAAGACCTTTGAAACGGTATAAAAACAGATCAGCTCCGTCGCCAACATAATGCAGGTTAAAACCAACCCGTGCAGCATTGCGTGCGACAGGTGAATTTTATAGGTTAGTGTCAAAAAAATGACAGTTGCCATAAAAAACAGTACAATGTTTATGACAGAATTGTTCCACAGCTCATTGGCAATAAACGGCACTGTAAACAGTGCGCACCCGATGAGCAGTGTGACAGCCGGTTGATATTTTCTTGTGAAAATGTCGGAGATATAGGTGTAAACAATCAGTAGCTCCGCAACATATACTGCCGCATTTAAAATTGTATACAAGGCTTTCCCCTCCGTGTTTGCCGCACTAATTTCGGCTGAAATAGTCTATGAAATATCTTTGGAATTGGGCTTGCTTGCGAAAGGCCACGGGAACCGTATCGCCGTTTTGCATTTGCACCGAATCCCGATGGAAGCTGGTGACATATTTCAAATTGACAATAAAACTTTTGTGCGTTTGGTAAAAGAAAGACGCAATTAACCGTTCTTGCCAAAATTTGATATTCTGTTTGGAAAGATAGCTTTGGTTTTTGGTCACCACCTTGGTTTTGCGGTCCACAATTTCCACATACAGAATATCCTGAATCGGCACCGTGACAATGCTTTCGTCGCCGCCGCGCACCAATACCTCCACCGTGCTGTTATCAATCCGCTGTATGGCTTGGCTGAGCCCCGCATAAAACCGTTGGCTATTGATGGGCTTTTGCAAAAACCGCAGTACATTCAAATCCAACGCGTCATCCAAGTATTTGTCATACGCGGTGACAATAAACAGAACGATGTTTTCATTGTTTTTCTTTAAAACCTTCCCGATGTCAATACCGTTGATACCGTTAATTTCAACATCTAAAAACGCCATATCATAGGATTCGGTTGAAGTCAACAGCGGCTCGCCGGAATCGTAAATGTCGTACTGCACCGAAATGTTCTTCCCCTCCATAAAGAACTCTATGTGCTTTTGAATGTCGGCAATATACGATTTGTCATCATCACAAATCAAAATTTTTATGGTAATTCCTCCCTGAAAATCGAGCAACGGAATAACGTATATAATCAGTATAGCATAAATTTACTGTTTTTCCAAATCTTTTTTGCTGTTTCGATGTAAAAATGTGTCTAAAAGTAACCAAATGATTTGCTGTTCTTCCACAGAGCAAAGCGACAGCATATCGCAAATATTTTCCGAAATATTGTGATGAATTGTGCCCGACAGAAAGTAGTCGGGAGACGCTTGCAGTACCGAGCAGATTTTTAAAAAGCTGCCCATTCGCGGAAAGCTGACGCCGTTTTCGATGTTTGAAACTTGGTTGACCGTCAAGTCGAGCGCCTCTGCAAGCTCCTTTTGCTTCATACCGACTTGTTTGCGCCGTTGCATAATCCGTAAGCCGATGGTTTGTTTTGCGCTTTCCTCACTGATTGTTTCCATATTGCGTACACCTCTGTTTGTATCGTAACACTTTGGCGGCGAATAGTAAATAACATTTCGTCGAAAATGCGATAAAACAGCAAAAAAAGTAAATACATTTTTAAAAATTCAATTTAATTTTGAATAATTGCTTTTTTGTATCGAAAAAAGACGAAACTGCATTTTGCATTGCTTTTTTGCGAAATAAGAAATAAAATGAAGGTGTCAAACGGGTTAAAAATAACAGGAAGGAGAGACTGTAATGAAAGGTAAACGCGTAAAGGCTGTTGTTCTTCAAGGCGTGAAATCGGCGGCGACCGAAATGTTGAAGCGCGATGCCAACCAGACGACTTGCGTCGGCATTTATCAGCCGAAGGCACCGGCGGCGCTCAAGAAGTTCAGCAAAGTCGAAAATGATAAGTAATTTATCACAGCGGCTCGTGTCCTACCTCATCCGTCACAATACGGTGGATGCGGCGGAACGCGAGCTGTATGTTTATGGCTTTTTCATACTGCTTTCCGTGCTGTATTATTTTTGCCTGTCTTTGACAGCCGGGCTGATTTGCGGTATCGGGTTGGAAAGTTTCCTTTTCTTTGTGTCTTATCTCGTGATTCGGCAGTTTGCCGGCGGGCATCATGCCAAAACAGAGGGAAGATGTCTGTTTTTCTCCTCGGTTTCCTTATTGCTGTGCATTGTGCTGATTCGGCTTTCCATGAAAAACGCGTTGCGGGTGCCTTACGGCATTTGCTTTGCTGTTGCGGCAGGCGTGATTCTTGCACTTGCCCCTTTGGATACCCCGGAAAAACGGTTAAACGAAAAGGAAAAAAGAAAATACCGAAAAATTTCTTATGTTATCCTGGCCGTGCTGACTGCGGCTTTTATTGGGGGGATAATTGGCAACGCGGCTTCCCTATATAGCCCGGTTGGTATTGCCGTATGTTTTGAAGGCGTCTTAATGCTGTACGGGAAAATCGCCCAAGCGCACGCGAAAGCAACCGAATAAAGGTAAAAGTATTGTTTGAAACGGCCTTTTGCGGTGCGGCGTTTTTTCGGCAACGAGTTGTCTGTCTCGGCAACCATTGTGCCGGCGTGTCCGGCTGTAAATCTTCACGGGAATACGCAATCGCCGAAAGAGGTCTGACAAAGCTTTGTCAGACCTCTTGATGTTTGCGGTGGGGGAAAACAGAAATGAAACCGGTATCTGTATGAAGGGGGAATACCTATGTCACTGCAAGATGAATTCGGAAAAACCGTGCGCAAGGCGAGAGCCGGCGTCGGAAAAAGTCAATATGAATTGGCGCGTATGGTCGATGTGAGTATGCGCCACATTTACAACATCGAGCACGGAAAAGCCGACCCGCAGTTGTCGACGGTATGCCGTTTGGCTGTTTGTTTGCAGTTGGATTTAAATGCGTTGAAGCCCTATGTGAAATCAGACAACGGCATTTTTTGGAAAGACGGCGCCGTGCTGGAAGAACCCGCCGCGCCATTTGCGAACGGCGAATAGTGCAGCGCCTGCCTTTTGGCATTGCGGAAAAAATGGGCTAAAATGGAAAGTGGGGTTTGTGGGGGTATTAACGGAACGGGCAAAATACAATGCGCGCGTAAGGGGCGACGACTCGGCGCCCCGTTTGTAGGGGTCGGCGTCTCGACGACCCGGAACAAATGCATAATAAAAAATGAATAATTGATGTGCGCGGAAATGTTGTAGGGGCGATTCACGAATCGCCCGCCCTACCGCATATAATTATCACTACAACCCCCAATTTGTCATCCTGAGCGAAGCGAAGGATCTCCAATAGCACAAAATATACGAGATGAGATTCTTCGCCTGTCGGCTCAGAATGACAATCGGGCGGCCGAGGTCGACCGCCCCTACGGTTGGATAGACAAACCCCAATTTTTTGCCATTTTGCTGACGCAAAAGATGGACGATGGAGTTCGAATCTCCGCATTGCAAGTAAAAAAGAAAACGGACACGCAAAAGCGTATCCGTTTTCTTTTGGTGATCCACCGGAGATTCGACAAGGCTGCGCCTTGTCGATTTGCTTCGCAAATAAAAAATTATCTGTCCCTTTTGCTGACGCAAAAGATGGACGATGGAGTTCGAATCTCCGCAACGAAAAAAAGAACAGCCCGACTGTGTCGGACTGTTCCTTTTTGGTGATCCACCGGAGATTCGAACTCCGGACACCTTGATTAAAAGTCAAGTGCTCTGCCAACTGAGCTAGTGGATCATATTACAGGCGGCGAAACTGCCGCCGTGTTTTTATTTGCAACTTTTGATTTGCGACTTAGAAGAACAGCATCAAGAGCGTTGCGGCAAACGCAAGGACAAAGAACACAATGGCAAGGTATCTTGTAATTTTTGCCAAACGCGCTTCAAGCGTTCTGCCTTTATTTTTTCCGAAGAAGGTGTCAGAGCCGCCTGCAATCGCACCGGAAAGACCGCCTTCACGGCTTTTCTGCATCATAACAATGACGATAATGGCAAGCGATGCCAAAATCAACAAAACGCCGAGGACAATTTCAAGAGCGCCCATTTTCTGACCTCCGTTCGTAAGCGATAGATTTTTTAGTGCTTTGGTATTCTATCACAGTGCGCCGAAAAAAGCAAGCCTTTTTTTATCTTTTTTTCAGAAAGCTGCTTTTTTTGCATATTTTCGCTGTTTGCGCAAAAGATAAGGGCAGCAAAAGCAATTCATTTATAATTATAATTCGCGTTTGCAGATTTGCTTTTGCGCCGCCCGTGGCATTCGTTGCTCGGGCGGTTTTTATTTTTGCGGCGGCTCACCGTAGTCCCAAACATATGCCATATGCAAAAGTTGTAACAGCAAAACCGAAAACAGCACGGCGCAAAACAATTCTTTGCCGCAAAGAAACAACTCTGCGGACAAGCGCAGCATTTTATCATACTGCCCGATTGTACCCAAGAAAAAACGGCAGACAACCGAAGACAGCAGCAGCCCACACGCCGTCGGTATGCCGTAGCGAAAGAATTTTCGTGCCGCCGGGCAAAAATCGGTCAAAAAATTACGAAACTCGGTAAATAGTGCTTGCATTTTTATGCACCTCCCTATTACAATAATGGTAACAGGCGATCTTCTCTGTCGCAACGCACAATTTTTGGCAAACAGGTGATCTTTATGGCAATCGGTATTTCCACAGCGTGCTTTTATCCGTTGGAAACGGAGCTTGCACTGGCAAAAACAGGTGAGCTCGGCGCGGACTGTGTTGAAATTTTCATCAATTCGCCGCATGAGCTGGATAAAACCTATATTGACCGCTTTGCGGAGATTCAAAAACAGTACGGCTTGTGTGTGAAAAGTTTTCACACCTACGCGTCGTTTACGGAATCGTATTACTATTTCAGTTCCTACGAACGCCGCTTTCAAGAGAGTTTGGCGGAATTCCGCCGCTATTTTGACGGGATGCACACGCTCGGCGCCACGCTTTTGGTGATGCACGGGGCAAAAATTCCGGGCAGTATTCCCGACGAGCAGGTGTTTGAACGCTTCGGCATTTTGCAGCAGCTCGCCAAAGCCGAGGGGTTGACGCTCTGCCAGGAAAATGTGGTGCACTACCGTTCGGAAAGCCCCGCTTATTTAGAAAAAATGCGCGATGCGCTGGGCGCGGATTTTGCGATGGTGCTCGACATCAAACAGGCACGCCGCACGGGGATTGACCCCTATGTGTTTGTGGAGAAATTCGCAAATTCTATCCAACATGTGCACATCAGCGATTATACCGAAACGCGCGATTGCGTTGTGCCGTTTTGTGAAAACACGCAGTTCGATTTTCAGCGCTTTTTGCGGGTGATGCACGAAAAGGGATACACGGGAGATTATATTATCGAGCTGTATGAAAACGGCTACGAAACGCCCGCGCAAATCGCCGCCGCACAAAATGCATTAAAAAAATGGCTGTAAAGGTTTTTTCTGCTTTACATTGTGCTGTCTATTTGCTATAATACAATTAAATACACAATATATTGCGTCAGTTTTGGAGTGATTTGTATGAAGTGTCCGTTCTGCGGCTATGAAGAAAGCAAGGTCATTGACTCGCGCCCGACCGACGAGGGCGAGCGTATTCGCCGCCGTCGCGAGTGCCTGCAATGCAACAAGCGGTTTACGACCTATGAAATTATTGAAAGCGTGCCGATTTTGGTGATAAAAAAGGATAAATCCCGTGAGGTGTTTGACCGCAACAAGCTGTTGCGCGGTATGATGCGCGCGTGCGAAAAACGCCCCGTGGCGATGGATACCTTGGAAAAAGCGGTGGACGACATTGAGGCAAGTTTGCAAAACTCGCTCGACCGCGAGGTGACTTCATTACATATCGGCGAACTTGCGATGGATAAATTAAAGGATATTGACGAAGTGGCGTATGTGCGTTTTGCGTCGGTGTACCGTCATTTCCGCGATATTAACGCATTTATGGATGAACTGTCTGCATTGCTGCAAAATCGGTAACGATTGCATAACATAAAAACAGAGAGGGAAAATTTATGAAAAAGACGATCAGTATTTTATTGACCTTTGTCTTGCTGTGCAGTACGCTGTGCATCGGGGCGTCGGCGCTGGATACGCCGAAACTGCAAATACGCGGGGAACAACACACCTATTCTATCGACCGTTCCAATCCGCCGCCGGCCGCCGAAGCGGCCAGACAGGCCGTATTTGGGCAAAAAGTGAATCTCTATGCCGAAGACCCGAATACGCCGTTTACCTATTACAGCAATTTGGACGCGAACGGAAAAGCGATGTATAACGCGGTGGTTTCGGCAACGGCTTTGGGAAATGTAATTTCGGTCACACTTCCCGAACCGTATACATTTGTGACCACGATGGATGCGGCGGGCAATTTTGAAATTCCCGATGCAATCATTGACGCGTATCTCGAATCCTTGTTCGGCGCGTTTACGGCTGCGGTGTTTGACCACCCCGAGCAATTCTGGATTAACTCCTTCGGCACCGAAGAATTGTTCAGCTATGTACAGGTGTCGGGGAATACCTATCGTTTTGCGATAGAGCAGGTGGATATCACCTTGAGCGTGCCGCCCGGGTATGCTTCTTGGACTGCGGTGAAACAGGACTACACGGCGATGATGAACGCCGCAAAAGCCGTGGTTTCCGAGGGTGCAACGCGGTTTGATAAACTCAAAACCCTGCACGATTGGGTGGCGCAGGCAACAACCTATGATAATGATTTTAAGGATTCCGCATATTACGCGACCTCCGTCTTTTTGGCGCCGCATCAGTCGGTGTGCGAGGGGTATTCCGAAGCGTTCAAAATCCTTTGCGATTTGGCGGGCATCCCCTGTATTATCGCCGTAAGCTCTGACCACGAGTGGAACCATGTAAAAATGGAGGACGGCAAGTGGTACGCCGTCGATGTGACTTGGGATGACCAAGACACATACAATGAAGTGGACTATGACTTTTTCTTGGTCGGGTCACAGACCAAGGATGTTCATTTTGACGGCAACACCTTTGCAAGCGAGCACCCGTATACAGGCAATATTTTTTCCGGTTATACTGCGACCTGCCCCGCGCTGTCCTCGACGGCATATTTGCCGATGTTCTTAAACAGCAATTCCGGCGCATTGGTGGATAAAGCCGCGAAAACCGTGTATTTGTATGATGACGAGACGGTTGACCATGCGTTTGTCGCGGCGCCCGGCACTTCTATACGGACTTCGGCGGACGGCAAAACGATTTCGGTTATCAAGTCCGGTGTAACGGTAGATACCTATACGGTTGTGCGCCCGGCGGCGGGTGCGGCAGGCAGCGGTGATGTGAACGGCGACGGCAGGGTAAATGCAACGGATGCGCGTTGGGTCTTGCAGGTCTCCTCCGGTATGCGGACGCTTACCGCGGAACAACGGGTTTGCGCCGATGTCAACGGCGACGGCAGAGTGAATGCAACAGATGCGCGTTGGATTTTGCAGGCTGCTTCGGGTGCAAGGGTTTTAGCGGCGTAAAGAGGTTTCGGCAAACGGTGTTCGTCTTTATTTGTGAACGCCGTTTGCTTTTTTGATTTGCTTTTTTGAATAGAAACAGGTGAAACACGGTATGAAAAAGTTGACGAGTTTGCTGGCGGCGTTGTTGCTGTTGCTGTCAAGCGGTGTGCTTTCTCTTTGCGCTGCCGCAGAAACGCCCACAGAAATTACGGTGGATATGGGGTACACGCAAGCCGTACAGTTTGACCCGCGCACCGCGGCGCCGTCGATGGACAATTCGGGCACGGCACATCGCTTTTTTGCCTCGACTGCCGATACGCCGTATACTTCTGACTGCGGAAGCGCAAACCGAACTCGTTCTCGCAGTACAGGGCGGTGTTGCCGCGTTGATAGATGACCACCCTGAAATGTTTTGGCTGGGCGCGTATAAATTATCTTACAGTTATTCTTACCGCGTGAGCGGCGGCGTATACACACTGTCCGTATCAAGCATTACTTGTACAATGCAGTATGATACCGCCGTGTATGCCGATAAAGCATCGGTGACAGACGATTATACCCGTATGATGGCGGCATTTGATGCGTTTGAGGTCAAAGGGTACACGCGTTATGAAAAAGTGAAATCCATTCACGATACGATTGCAAAGCAGGTTTCGTATGATTATGAATTCACCAACGGTACGGCGCACCAACCGACAAGTGTATTTTTAGAGCCGTTTTTGCCCGTGTGCGAAGGCTATGCCGAGGCGTTTAAAATGCTTTGCGACCGCGAGGGAATTCCCTGTGTGATTGTCGTTGGTAAATCCGGCGACGGCGGGCATGCGTGGAATTATGTCAAAATGGAAGACGGCAAATGGTACGCCGTGGATTTGACTTGGGATGACCAATCTTCGATTTTTTACGATTTCTTTTTGGTCGGTGCAAACAGCACCAATCGCTATTTTGACAATGATAGCACCACCTTTGCCGATGCGCATATCGCAACGGGAGACCACTTTATCAACAGCAGTTTTGTATTGACCTATCCCACGCTTTGTGAAACGCCGTATGCGCAAACCCTCGGCAGAGCGAATACCGACATTGCCGTGCGCAAGGCAGACGGGATTGTACTGCTCGGGAAAAGCCAAAGCTTGAGCACGGCGTTTATCGCGCCGTACGGCAGTACGGTTTCCGTCAGCGGCACAACAACGGGCGGCACGGTGACCGTCACGCAAGGCGGCACAACAACCACTTATACGGTTGCGCGGCGCGGCGATGTGGTGGTGGATAATGCCGTCAATACAACCGATTATGCAAAAGTGGCAAAGGCGACAGTCGGCGCCGCGAAAATCACCGACAAAGCGCAGCTTGCCGCCGCCGATTTGAACGGAGACGGCACGGTCGATGCATTTGACGCGTCCTTGCTTGACCTGTATATCAACGGGGAAGAACTGTATTGATACGCGAAAAACGAGCAAGCAAAAGCGGAACGAGGGAAATCCTTCGTTCCGCTTTTTCGTATATTTTTTCAAAAAATCAACTGTTTTCATTCACCACATCTTCCGCCTGCGGAAAAACGCCCATCGCGTTCAAACAGCCGTGCGCCGTACCGTTTTATCGTGTTCTCCGGTTTGCTGAAAAGGGACTCTAAAACCCAACGACCTGATGTGTGCGCGGGACGCTCGGCGGGTCACCGATCATCCCGTATTTGCGCAAGGTGGCGATATTTTCCATATCGTCGTCGGAAATCGTAAACCCGAAAATGTCCGCATTGTTTTGGATGCGTTCGGGCGTAGTCGATTTCGGCACGGGTACAACGCCTTTTTGGAAAATCCAACGCACGCACAACTGCGCCACGCTAACATTGTATTTTGCGGCGGTCTCCACAAGCAATTCGCGCTTAAACGCCTGCCCTTGAATGAGCGGACTCCATGCCTCGGGCAAAATGCGGTTTTCTTTGCAGTAGGCGACCATTTCGTCCTGCGGATTTTGCGGGTGTAACTGTACTTGGTTAATCATCGGGTAGTTTTTGAAGTTTGCCTTTAACAGGTCAATGTGTTCTTCCAAAAAGTTGCTCGTGCCCAAAGCGCGCAGTTTACCGTCTTGATACAGCCGTTCAAATGCGCGCCAGGTGTCGCACAAATCCGCTTCGACATGGTCTTGATTTTCCACAAGCACGGGCCAATGAATGAGATAAGCGTCTAAATAGTCTACGCCGAGTTTTTGAAGCGACCGCTCGCACGCGGCAATCGTTTTTTCGTACCCGTGGTCGGCATTGGGCAGTTTGCTGACCAAAAAAATCTCGTCGCGCGCAATACCGCTTTTGCGTATCCCTTCGCCGACGCCGACTTCGTTTTGGTAAGCGCCCGCCGTGTCAATGTGGCGGTAGCCGTTTTGGAGCGCGCACGAAACCGACGCGGCGGCAACCTCGTTGGGCATTTTCCAAGTGCCGAACGCAATGCACGGCACCTGCACGACGTTGTAAAGCGTATAACAATCAAAGGTACTGTTCAAGTAAATCACCTCAAAACGATATTTTCATCAGTATTTTACCACATTTTTGTGCATAAAACAAACTTTTCGGCAAAATGTAGTATCGGGAGGAAGCAAGTATGATTTTTTTAAAAGCATTTTTGGTGGGCGGTGCGATTTGCGCGATCGGGCAACTGTTAATGGACTGCACAAAGCTCACACCGGCGCGCATTTTGGTGTTGTTTGTGGTTGCGGGCGTGGTGCTGGGCGCGGTGGGGCTGTATCAGCCGCTTGCGGATTTTGCGGGTTGTGGGGCAACCGTACCTTTGACGGGCTTTGGCAATTTATTGGCGCAGGGCACAAAGGACGCCATACGCGAGGACGGGTTACTCGGCGTTTTGACGGGCCCGCTTTCGGCGGGCAGTGCGGGCATTTCCGCCGCAATGCTGTCGGGACTTGTGGTGTCGCTGATTGCCCGTCCGAAAAGCAAATGAAGAAAACAAAAAAACGGGTTGCCTTTCCGCGGGCAACCCGTTTGTGCATTTTGTATCGTTACGCAACCGTTTCGGAAACGAAGGTTTCATCACAGCAGGAGCAGGAAACATAGTTTTCCGCATCGTTGCCGATGACAACTTTTTTGCTGTCAACATACTTTTTAACAAGAACATAAGCGCCGAATGCAGCACCTGCAATCGCGGCGATAATGGCAATAACTTTTAATGCTTTTTTCATAAAGAATATCCTCCTAAATAAGATTATATGGATATTATACCCATATCCATAGCAAAAGTCAATGAACAAACTATAAATAAATGTAAAATGTCGCGCGCGTGCTGTGTGCCACTACCGTAAAACAGAAAAACCTTTACGCCTTTTTACACACAAAGCAAATCCAGCCGTTTTGTTCGTTGCGCTCCGACACGGCAAAGCCGTTTTCCTCAAGGGCGGCGCGCACCTCCTGTTCGCGCGTGTCGATAATCCCTGAGGTGATGAACACACCGTTCGGTCTTAAAAACCGCCCGACATCTTTCGCGAACAGCATAATAATATCCGCAACGATGTTCGCAACCACAACATCGTAAGCACCCGTGACCTTGTCGGCAAGATTGCCTTGCAAAATCGTATACTGCGGCTCTGTAAAGCCGTTTTGCTTGCCATTCTCTATGGCGGTTTTTACGGCAAGTTCGTCAATGTCCACGCCGACGGCTTTATTTGCGCCCAAAAGCAAGGCGGCAATCGCCAAAATCCCGCTCCCACAGCCCGTGTCAAGCACCGCGTCGCCCGCCTTTACATACCGTTCCAGCGTTTCCAAGCACAGCCGTGTGGTGTGGTGGCCACCCGTGCCGAATGCCAACCCCGGCTCAATGGTGAGTACCGCGCGGTGTTCGGGGTTATCAACTTCGTCAATCCACAGGGGTTGAATGAGCAGTTTTTCCCCGACTTTCATCGGCTTAAAAAATTCTTTCCAGTTGTTTTCCCAGTCCTCGTTTTTGCAAAGACTCAAATCGATTTTATGCGGAATTCCCGCCGCCGTGAAGCGTTCGGACAAAAACGCCACCGCTTCTTGCGGATTTTCCTCGGGAGAAATGTAAATGTGCACATAGCCTTTTGTGCGGTCTTTTTGCAACAGTTCCTCGTCAATCAAATCAATGTTGGCGATTTCCCAAGTTTCCGCCTCCAAATTGCGGTAATCCTCAATATAAATCCCGTAGGGGACAACCATATTGGCAATATCCGCCGCACGGTCAATGCAGTCTGCGGGGATTTCGATTTTTACTTCTGTCCAGTCCATTTTTAATAATTCCTTTTAATATTTGTTGTGTACGCGCTCGCAGAAACACATTAAATCCTTGATTTCAAGCGCTGTGCCGTCGTCTAAAACAGCCGTACCCGTCATTTTGCCGAACACCTGGTGTTGGTCGGTGACAATCGCTTTGACATCAATTTTCGCCGCGCGGTCCAAAATCGGTACAAAATCCATCTCGAACCGCCCGTCGCTTGAAGAAATTTTCCACGGGTCGGTGTAAGACGAAGCGGGGATATGAAAGGTAATATCGTCTAACTTGTGCCCCACACCGTCATAAAACAGCATGTTTTCGCTTGCCGCCGCGGTGTCGCCGAAGCCGTAACCGATGTTAAAGCCAAACGGTTTGCCGTTCACGACTGCATTGCCCGAACCCCAATTCCAAGTGTTGTCATAGGTCCAAACGCCGCGCCCCCAATCGAGCGTGCCGAAATCGGTTTCGGGGTGGAAGGTGTATGTTTTTCCGTTAAACTGCGCCGCACCGCTTGCGCGCATACAGTTGATTTTCTGGTTGTAGTAGAAGGCCTTTTTATCCTCTTTCCACGGCGTTGCAATCACCATGGTGTCCATTTCGGGCTGTTCCAAAACAATGTCGCACGAAAAGGTCTTGCCCTCATAAAAATTTTTAAACTGACACACAATGTGCCGCTTGCCTGCCGTCTTTTCAAACGCGAGATACAGCCGTTTGTCGCGGTAAACCACATTGCCCGTTTCGCTCGTCGAGGGCATCTTTAATTTGCCCATCGGGAACGGCGTCAGTACGGTTTCGGTGTGCTCCCACGGATTGTCGCCGAAGGTGAGCAAAGACACCGATTGCAGCCCGATATACCCGTCATCGGAAACGGTAAACGCCACCGCGTAATCGTCGCAGAGCACCAAATAATAATCCCATTCCTTAATGCGGAATTTCGGGGCTTTGATGTCTCGGCGGTCATAGATTTGGTAAAGATGCCGTGAAAAACCCGGCTCTTTTAAGGACCCGTCCACATTCAAAAGCCTTTGCCTTGCCGTTACTTCGTGATTTCGCATACGAACAACCTCCCAAAATCCATATTGTATTTTTTAGTTTTACGGATTACAACTGTACCTGTTTGTCATTGTCCGAAAGGCCGTGGTTATACATTTTTCGGTCTTCGAGCGCCCACATACGATTTGTAAACGCGCCTTTTTGCAAAGGTGCGGTGGCGTCGTGGATTTGGTAGACACGCGCGTCCATTAAGTCGAGTTCCGACAAAAGTTCCGCTTCCAAAAACAGCGGACGCACTGCCGCGCCGAAGTCCGGCTCGCCGTGGTGGGAAAGCACCATATGCTGTAACAGCATGGATTTTTCCGCGGGGATGGCGAGTGCCTTTGCCGCTTCGTCCACCATGCGCGCGCCCATGACAAGATGCCCGATTAAATTCCCCTCGACAGAATACCCTGAGGCGATGCCCGTGTCGCCGACGACGAATTCCGACAACTTTGCAATATCATGCAAAATCGCGCCCGACAACAGCAAATCCCGGTTTACAAACGGATACACCTTGCAAACGCCCTCGCACAGCCGCACAATCGACAGCGTATGCATCAACAGACCGCCGCGCAACGCGTGGTGTAGGCGGTAGGCCGCCGGCCAATACAGGAGTTTTTCTTTGTTTTGCTCTAACATATAGGACACGAGTTTTTTGAAATCCGCGTCCGCAAAGCCGTTTACACATTCCGAAAGCTGTGCATACATATATTCGCCGCTGTACGCAGCCGAGCGCACAAAATCCGCCATATTGACGTCATCCGCGTCCGTCGCTTTTCGAATACGCTCCACGCGGAATTGGTCCGCGCCGTTGTACTGCGAAATCGTCCCGCGCACTTTGACAAGCGTTTCGGCGGGGAACTGCCCCTGCACCGATTCGTTGTAATCCCAATATTTTGCAGAGATTTCACCGTCTTTGTCAGAAAGGGTCAAATCCAAGTAGTCCTTGCCCTTGGCGGTCACCTTTTTTTCGGACTTGGTAATCAGCGCAAAGCCCTCGTACAGTCCGTTTTGATTGATTGGCGTAAAATTCATAGGGAAATACTCTCCTCATATTTATATGTTTTCAGTATAGCATTTTTTTCACCGTTCGTAAAGGCAAAAAAACAGACTGCAAAAGCAGCCTGTTTTTTCCTGTATATGCGTTTTTATTCTTCCGACAATAGCATTCTGTCATTGTCAAGCACCTTTCCCGCTTTTTCTTTGTACGCCTCCAAAAGTTCGGGCAAGGTCATTTTTTCGCGCGCCTCGCCTTGCAAATCGAGTACGATTTTGCCGCTTGCCAGCATAATGGTGCGGTTGCCTGTTTGCAACGCTTGGTTGATATTGTGGGTAATCATCATCGTGGTGATGTTGTGTTCTTTCACGATCTCTTTGGTAATCTCCATCACCTTTTGCGCCGTGACAGGGTCAAGCGCGGCGGTGTGTTCGTCCAAAAGCAATAATTTCGGCGTGACCATCGTACTCATTAAGAGCGTTACCGCCTGCCGTTGCCCGCCCGATAACTGCCCCATTTTGGTGCGCATACGGGTTTCCAAACCCATATCGAGCTTTTCGAGCTTTTCGCGGAAATAGTCCATATCCTTTTTGCGGTGCGCCGACGAAAGAATGTTGCGCGTCGCCTTTGCGTAGGCGAGCGCCATATTTTCTTCCACGGTCAGGTCGGGCGCGGTGCCCTTCATGGGATCTTGGAAAATGCGCCCGATATTTTTGGCGCGGAGATGCTCTTTTTGATAGGTGATGTTTTCGTTGTCGAGCAGTATTTTCCCGCTGTCGCAGAGAAACGTGCCTGCCACCGCGTTGAACAGCGTGGATTTGCCCGCGCCGTTTGAGCCGATCACCGTGACAAAATCACCGTCCTGCAAATGCAGCGAAAGGTCTGAAAGTGCGGTGTGCTCGTTGGGGGTGCCTTTTAAAAAGGTTTTGGTGATATGTTGTACATCAAGCATGTTTGCGCGCCTCCCTTTTTGTACGCGCTTCCGACAGCGCTTTGCGTATGGCGGGCGTGGCAAGTGTAATGCCGACAATCACCGCCGACAAAAGCTTTAATGCATCTGCGGTAAAGAAATTGGTTTTCAGCGCCAGCGCAATTATCAACCGATACAACACAGAGCCGACCGCCGCCGAGAGAAGTCCGACGGCAAGCGAGCGTTTGCCGAACAGCACTTCGCCGATAATCACCGACGCAAGCCCGACGACAATCATACCGCTGCCGCCGTTGATGTCTGCAAAGCCGCCGGTTTGGGCGATCAACCCGCCCGACAGCGCCACCAAGGCATTGGCAATGGCAAGCGCCGCGATTTTGGTGACATTGGTATTGATGGAGGACGCACGCACCATATCCTCGTTATTGCCCGTGGCGCGAATACAAAGCCCGAATACCGTGCGGAAAAAGAGGATGAGGAGCAGGATAAGCGCCGCGCAAATCACAAAAACAGCAACGGTTTTAAGCAAATTCTTGTCGGCGTTCGGGAACAGCGTAAATAAAAATTCATAAAACCGCGGTTTGCCGAGCAAGGTCACATTGGGCATACCCATAATTTGCATATTCACGGTGTAAAGCCCGCTCATGGTGAGAATCCCTGCCAAAATCGGGTGAATCCCCGCTTTCGTCTGCAAAAAGCCCGTTACACAGCCTGCCGCCGCGCCGCAAAGCGTTGCGACAAACAGCGCCGCAAACGGATGCCCCGCCACACAGAGCACCGCCGAAACCGCCGCGCCGAGCGTAAAACTGCCGTCCACGGTTAAATCGGGAATATTCAGCACCCGAAAGGTGATATACACCCCGAGCGCCAATAACGCATATTGCAGCCCCAACAGCAGGGCACTGCTGACCATCGTCATAAAATCACCTAAACCAAAAAAATACAAGTTCGGGCAGCCGCAAGACTGCCCGAAAAAATGTAGGGCTTAGCCCATGACAATATAGTTGTCGCCGCTCGGCACGGAAATGCCGAGTGTGTCTGCCGTTGCCTTGTTGATGACATATTGGAATTCTTCCATGGCCACGGCGGGGACTTCCGAAACCTTTTTGCCGCGGAGAATTTCATCTGCCATTTCGGCGGATTTTTGCCCGAGCTGGGTGTTACTGCAACTGACGCACGCCAACGCGCCGGATTTGACCATAACGGGGTCGGAACCGTACACGGGGATTTTTTTGTCGGTTGCCGCTTTGACCACCTCGGTCATTGCGGTTTGCACAGTGGAGTCAATCGGTACATAAATGGCGTCGACTTCGCCCGCCAAGGACTGTGCCGCCTGTGCAACCTCGGACGAATTTGCCACGGTGACTTCTTTGTAGGTGTAGCCGTTTTCCGAAAGATAGGCTTTTGCCTTTTCCGCAGTCTGCACGGCATTCTGTTCGCCAGAACAATAGAGAATGCCGATGTTTTTTACATTGGGGGTCAATTCCTTTGCCAGTGTGAAAATGCGGTCAACGGGGACAATGTTGGAAGTGCCCGTTGCGTTTTTGTCCGGCGCTTCCATCGTGGTCAAAATGCCCGACGCCACGGGATTGGTCACGGAAATGAAAACCACGGGAACATTCAATTCCTGGTTGACAACCGCCGCGGTTGCCGGCGTGACAATCGGCACCACCAAATCGTAGTTGCCGTCTTTGAGCCCTGCACAAATGGTTTGCAGATTGCTTTGGTCGCCCTGCGCATTGAGAATTTCGAACATCATCTTGGCTTCGTCATAGCCGAGCTCGCGCATTCTTTGGATGAATGCTTCGCGCATTTCGGTGAACGCGCCGTTGTCCGCAAGCTGTACGACCGCGACCTTATACACCTTGTCGGTGTCACGCGGGGATGTGTCCGCCGCGCCTTGGTCTGCCACTTTGCCGCAGGCGGTGAATACGCCGAGCAGCACGACGAGTGCCAATACAATAGAGAGTGCTTTTTTCATTTTCTTTTCCTCCGAAAAAATCATATTTTTCGTCAGTTGGTGAAACCGATTTGGCTTGCGCCGCCCCGAGCTCAAAATAAAAAACCTGCCCT
This sequence comes from Ruminococcus sp., assembly GCA_004555265.1. Lineage (GTDB taxonomy): Bacteria > Bacillota > Clostridia > Oscillospirales > Acutalibacteraceae > Fimenecus. The sequence continues at coordinate 163,317 of SFIQ01000003.1, read as the reverse complement.
TGCCAAAAACAAGGACAGGTTGAAATTCTAAACCTGCGGTACCACCTTGATTGACGGCATTTGCCGCCCACCTTTACGGAATACTGACATACTCCTCTTTCTGTAACGGGAAAGTGCCGTTGCATCTTTTCAATGCACCCTCAACGGACCATTTGTCTGCCTCGTGATTGCGTGCCTTTCACCGCCGCACGCTCGCTGAAAATTCGGTTTGCAGTTTTACTTCCGTCTCAACGGTTTATCAAATTAAAACACAAAATTTTTCATTTGTCAACACTTTATTTTTGCTTTTTTTGTGTTACAATGGAGCATGAGGTGAAGAAAATGCTGAAACATATTTTATTTTGGCAGTTCTCTGACGCGGTGCATGACGAGAATCGCCAAGAAGTGCTTGAAAAATTGTCTGCGTCCGTCAAAAATTTGGAAGGAAAAATCGACGGGCTGCTCTCCTGTGAAATCGGCGAAAATGTCGTGGGGTCAGACTGCGACTTCGTATTTTACGCGACCTTTGAATCGTTAGAGGCATTGCAAAACTTCCAAAATCACCCGTTGCATATCGCGCACAAGCAAATGGCGGCGCCGTTTGTCAAAAACCGTTTGGCGGCGGATTATTTTACAGATGGGAACCGATGACTATTAAATTTTTCTAAAATCTATTGAATTCCGACGGTAAATATTGTATATTATGTAATGAAATAAGCAAATCGGAGGGATTCTGTGTATTGGGCTTTGTTGATTGTCGGTATTCTCGCCACAGCGGTGTTTTTGGTGTTGCGTGTGCAACGCGGCGGGATTGCCGCGCTGTATGCCAAAGCGGTGGCAAGTCTTTGCTTTATTGCAACGGCGATTGCCGCAACCAATGAAAACCGGCTGTTTCTCGATTTCGGCTCATGGATGACTTTTGGCTTGGTATTCGGTCTGTTGGGCGATGTTTGGCTCGATTTAAAATGGATCTATTTGCAGGATAAGGACTCGTATCTCTATTCGGGCTTTATCTTTTTCCTGTTGGGGCATGTCTGCTTTGTGACGGCGGTTTTTAAGGTCGGGCCGTACACCCCCGCGTCACTGATCGTGGCGTTTGCGGCGGCGCTGGTGATTGCGCTTGTGGCGATTTTGATGGAAAAGCTCCTCAAAATGCACTACGGCAAATTCAAATGGATTGTGTTCCTCTATTCGTTTATGCTGGCGCTGACGATGACCATGTCCATGACGCTTGCCGTGATTACGGGCTTTGAAAAAATGTGGACGGTGATGTCCGTCGGCGGGCTTTTGTTCCTGCTTTCGGATTTGGTGCTGTCGGGAATGTACTTCGGCGAGGGGAAAAACACCTCGTTCAATGTCATTTTAAATCATACATTATACTACGCCGCGCAGTTCATTATGGCGGCAACCGTTCTGTTTGCGAAATAAGGTATTTCTATGGAAAAAATCTCCGAAATTTTAAACTATTCCGTCGGCAATTTCACGGTGGGCAAAATTTTGTCCGCCGTGGTTGTTTTTGTGGTTTGTTACTTGATTTTGCGCGTTTTGATGCGCCTGTTTACGCGTATTCTTTCACGCGTGAATATGGACGAAACGCTTCGGAAAATTCTGCTCGCCGCGATAAAGCTGATTCTGTATTTTCTGCTTGCCATGGTGGTGATCGACACCTTGGGCGTGTCCGTTACCTCTCTGTTGGCGGCATTCTCCGTGGTCGGCTTGGCGGCATCGCTCGCGGTGCAGGATTCTCTCTCCAATCTCGCAAGCGGGATTATGTTGCTTGTCACCAAGCCATTTAAAATCGGCGATTATGTCGAGATTGACGATGTCAGCGGCACGGTCAAAATGATTAGTCTTATCCACACGCGGATTACCACAATTGACAACAAAATGATTTATGTGCCGAACAGCAAAATCATTGCCACGAAAATCGTCAATTATACCCAGCAGGAAAAGCGGCGGGTGGATTTGGAAATTTCCGCCTCGTATGACGCGCCGATTGAAACGGTGCGGCAGTCGCTTTTGGAAGCGGTTTCGGCGGTGGGCTTGTTTTCGGATACCCCCGCGCCGCCGTTTGCCGCTGTGCTTTCATTTGATGAAAGCAGTATTCGCTATGTGGTGCGCGCATGGGTAAAGACCGAACAGTATTGGGACGCGTATTTTGCCCTGTTAGAGCAAATCAAAATTGCGTTCGACAAAAACGGCGTCGAAATGACCTATAACCACCTAAATGTGCATATGGTGAAGGAATAATTTGAAAGTATAGAAAGAACGGGCAGTTCAGCGAACTGTCCGTTCTTTTTGCTTTGTATTTTTACGCCGCTTGAAAATCCGAAAAAGTGACGGTAAAATCCCGGCCTTCCATCGTAAGGGATACCAGTGCGCCGCTGTCTCGGCTTTGGGTGAGCGTATAGGTGTCGCCCGCGTCGGTCATGCCGCTGTAAGTCGCGGTGTCGCCGTTCACGGTTTTCACGCACCGCGTGCCGTCTTTGGCACTTTGTATGGCGGAGAAGAACAACTTGGCAAACGCCGTGTCGGGTAGCAATTCTTCGGGCGTTTTTACTGCAATCCCCAAAAACGAAAATTGACATTCGTCTGCGCTTTGTGTGACGGTGAGCGACTGTAAAGCGTCAGGGCTTGTCAGCACCATTTGCGCTGTGCCGTCGGCAGAGAGCGTCAAATCCGCGCTGCAAGTAAACACACTGTGGGTAATCTCGGCTTTTGCCGTAAATGCCGACGGTATTGTCAGCGTATTTTTTACATCGGAATATTGACATCCGCAACAAAGCAGAAAAGCCAATGTTGCCACAAATAGAACCGATCGTTTTTTTACGGTGCATCCCGCCTTTATTCAAATTTGGAAAGCACCTTTGGCAAGACTTTGAGCATTTTTGAGGGCGTGGTGGCACATTTTGAGGTTGCTTTTGCTACCGCGTCGCCGCAAAGCCCGTGGATATGTACCGCCGCAACCGCCGCCTCTAAGGGCGACAGCCCAATGCACAAAAAGCCCAAAAGCATACCCGCGAGCATATCGCCGCACCCGGCGGTTGCCATACCGGCATTGCCCGTCAAATTGACGGAGAACTGCTTGCCGTTTGCGGAAATCACGGTGCCCGCGCCCTTTAACACGACCACAGCGCCCGTTTTTTCACAAAGCGTCCGGCAGGCGTCCGTGCGGTTTGCCTGGACCTCTTTTGCTGTACAGCCCAACAGCCGCGCCGCTTCGCCCGGATGGGGCGTTAAAATAACGGGTGCCTTTGCTTCCCGTACTATATCTATGTCGTTTGCCACGGCGTTTATGCCGTCCGCGTCTAAAATCAGCGGGATTTGTGTGTTGCGGATAACGGATTTCACCAATGCTTCGGTGTCATAATCCAACCCGAGCCCACAACCAATGAGGCAAGCCGTTGACCTTGACAGCGCGTCTAACAATTTTGCTTCGCCCTGCATCGAAATCCGCCCGAAGCGGTTGGCGGGTAAGGGTAGTAAAACCTTTTCGGGCACTGCCGCCGTCACCGCCGCATATGCGCTTTCAGGGAACGCAAGCCGCACCAGTCCTGCGCCGCTTTCCACGCACGCACCGCCGGCGAGCAACGCCGCACCGGGCATTTCGTAACTGCCCGCCACCACAAGCGCTTTGCCGAAATCGCCTTTGTTCGCATCAGCGCGTCGCGCGGGGAACAATTCTGCGACATCTTCATCTGTAAAGGCAAACACCTTTTCATACGGCTTATACAGTTGATCGGGAATTCCGATGGAAACCACTTGAATTTCGCCCGCAAACGCCTTTGCAGGCTGTGTGACCAACGCTTTTTTCAGCGCCATGACCGAAACGGTCAAATCCGCTTTTACGGGACGGCTTAAAAATTCGCCCGAATCTGCCGAAAGTCCACTCGGCAAATCAATCGAAACCGTATATCCGTTTGCGGTTTCCAAAAAGGCAAATAATTCCTGCAAGCTGTCCGGCAATACGCCTGCAAATCCCGTGCCGAACACGGCGTCCACCAAAATATCGGCAGTTTGCAATAGTTTGCGGTGTGTTTCGGAATTGCGGTCATAGAAATAAATCGGAATGCCGCAGTCCGTCAAGCGGGAATACATTTCCTTGGCGTTTTCGGCGGTGGGCGCGCCCATCACCAAAAACACCTGCACCTTGTAGCCGTTTTCATACAGTTTTCGCGCGGCAACAAAGCCGTCGCCGCCGTTTTTTCCTTTGCCGCACAACACGGCGACCGCGCGTTTTTCGGTGCGGTCAAATTTAGAGCGGATGACCTTGGCACATGCCGCACCGGCATTTTCCATCAGTCGCAAAAACGAAATCCCGTTTTTATCCGCGGCACATTCCACGGCTTTTATTTCCTCGGCGGAAAGTATACGCATCATAAGACTTCTCCTTTTCTGTATGCGGTGACAAACGCCGCCGCGAGGGTGTCGGTGTGGGTAATGCTCAACGCGAATTCCAAATTCTGCGCGTCGGCAAGCGCTTTTGCCTGCCCCGAAAGCGCAAAATACGGCGCGCCGAGGGCATCGTGCAAAACCTCGACTTCGCAAAGCGAAAAGCCGCGAATTCCCGTGCCGAGGGCTTTTGCAAACGCCTCTTTTGCCGCGAATGCGCCCGCCATATGTGTTGCGGGGTGTGCTTGCGCCGAGAATTGCGCACGCTCCTTTTCCCCGAATACGCGGTTTATAAATGTCGGATTTTCGCAAGAGTGCCGAATTCGTTCGATTTCTATTAAGTCAATGCCGTTTTTCAGCATACCGCTACTCCTTTTTCTCTGTTATATGCAGTATAGCATTTTTCGGCGGATTTGACAAGAAAGCGAAAAACTTTTGAAAACCGTTTGCAAATGCGGAAAAATATGGTACAATATGGTTTCAAAATGTGAAGTGGGTGAGCGTATGAAAATCACAGTTATGGAAAACGCCGCGCAAATCGGCGAGGCAGTCGGCAAATTGTTTGTAGAAGCGATACAGAAAAAGCCGAATATCGTTTTGGGGCTTGCCACGGGTGCGTCGCCCGTGCCGACCTATCAGTATATCTACGGCGAATGTCAAAAGGGAAATGTCAGTTTAAAACAGGTTTGCACCTATAATCTGGACGAGTATGTGGATTTGCCGAAGTCGGATAAAAACAGTTACTATACTTTTATGCATAAAGAGTTGTTCGACCACACCGATATTTTAGAGGAAAATGTGCACTTCTTGGACGGCAACGCGCAAGATGTCGAAGCGGAGTGCAAGCGCTATGACGAGGCGCTTAGCCATGCGGGGGTGGATATTCAACTTTTGGGCATCGGCAGAAACGGGCATATCGGTTTCAACGAGCCGTCCTCGTATTTCACCAAAGGCGCGTTTAAGGTGAAACTCACCGAAAGCACGATTGAGGCAAATTCCAAATATTTTGATGAAAATCCGATGCCGCATTACGCGCTTACCATGGGTGTCGGCTCAATTATGCAGGCGAAAAAGATTGTGCTGATCGCCACCGGCAGTGCGAAAGCCGACGCGATGAAAGCGATGATTGACGGGCAGGTCGCGCCGAGTTGTCCCGCGTCGATTTTGCAGTTTCATCACGATGTTGAAGTCTATATGGACACCGCCGCGGCAAAGTTGCTGTAAGCGCAAAACGCCGCAAGTTAAAAAGAATATATCCAAATGCGCACACCGAAATTTTTTCGGTGTGCATTTTTATGCATAAATTTGGGTTTGTAGGGGTGTTTTTGGAACGAACGAAATACAGGATTAGGGTAGGGCGGGGGTGATTCCCCTGATAGGGGAAATGTCTGTTATAATAGAGTAGGGCGGGGGCTTGCTCCCGCCGCTTATGCTCCCTCTCGAAGGGGCGGAAACGGCGGGCGATTCGTGAATCGCCCCTACAATCGTAGGGAACGGTCTTGACCGTTCCGTAAAATTATATCAAATTACGCGGGCGAACACAGTTCGCCCCTACGAGTAGGAAACAACCTCCGTGTTGTTCCGCAAAATCACATCAAAATCGACGGGCGGGCGTGGAAACCCGCCCCTACAACGGGGCGCCGAGTCGTCGCCTCCTACGCAAGAAATAGAATGCGTTTGCCCTACAAACCCAAATTTGTCATCCTGAGCGAAGCGAAGGATCTCAAAAAGTACACAAAGCGCATTGGAAACGAGATTCTTCGGCAACGCCTCAGAATGACAATCGGGCGGGCACACAGTGCCCGCCCTGTTTTATGCCTAAATCTGCGTCATACCGCCGAGCAGAATGCCGAAATTGTCTTTATAAATCTCGGCAAACTGCGACAGCGGCAGGGGGCTTTGCCCGCGCCCGATTTCAATGGTATACCCGGGGCGGTCATAGGTTTCAATAAACCAATCCTTATACCCCGCAAACCCCGAAGCATAAGGCGTTTCCTCCACTGCGTAGCCGCTGACCTCGCCGAAATATTCGGCAATTTCGCGAGAGCGCGCCGGCTCGTAATCGAGATATTTCCAATAAATAATTTCCCCTTGGCTGTGGTACGAGAGCGTCAGCAGGAAATTGTGCGTGCGCGTAAAGGTGAACATCGAAAAACTTTCGGGTGCGACCAACGGCGCCGTGCCGACGAAATCCCGCGGGGCAGGCGTGCGGAAGCCTTGCGCATATTTAATGCGTTTCGCTTCTTCCCAACTCGCGGGATACTGCAAATTCAAATCCACACCCTCAATATTGGCTTTCCAGCCGTTCGGGAACGGTATTTCGGGGTAGGCGTCGGCAATCTGCCGCGCGCGGTTGTAATACCCGCCGCTTGTGCGCATACCCGTCACCAAATCCACGCCGTCGGGATTGACCATCGGCACCAAATACAGGCTGTACTCCCGAAACAGCCGCGCGGCGAGTACATCACCGAGTTTTTCTCCCAAGGCGTAACTGTCGGCATATTCTTCGGCAAATTTGAGCAATACGGGCGTAGTCAGCCATTCATTGGCGTGATGCGATGCGTTGTAAAACACCTGCTTTTCGCCTGTGCCGATGCGCAAAAAGGAAATGGATTTTCCCATTACGCTGTTGCCGGTACTGCCGCTTTCCAAAAACGGATACCGCACCGAAAGCCCCTCCACAATCCACGCGGTGAGGATAGAGGAATAGGGGACATTCGTCGGCACCAGCGGAAAATCAAACGGGATTTGTACCCGCGTACCCACTTGCATATTTTGCGGGTTGACCGTCGGATTGGCAAGCAAAATACGGTAGAGCGGCGTATTGTAGCGTTGGGAAAGCGCGAACAGCGTGTCGCCGCTTTTCACAATATGTGTGGTGTAACCCTTTAAATACGGATACAGTTTCGCCCAAGTGCGTTTGCCGACTGCGCCGTCGGGTGAAAGTCCGTTTTTGCGCTGAAAATCGCGCACTGCCTCCGCCGTAGCACCGCCGAATACGCCGTCCAAAGCGAGGTCTGTATAGCCCGCGCGTATGAGCGCCAACTGCAAGTAGTAAACCGCCGTGCCGCGTGCACCGTACCGTAATACTTCCATCAAAATCCCTCCCACATCGTTCTGCTTTATGGATATGGTGCGGGACACGCAAAAAGACCGTGGGACGGGTTGAATTTTTGTGCAATTTTCGGTATGATAAAAGAGAACACAAAAAGGGGAGTGGTTTTTGTGACACCGCAAGAATTGGTCACTTGTGCGCTGGACGCGCAAAAAAACGCCTATGCGCCGTATTCGGGGTTTCGCGTGGGTGCGGCACTTTTGACAAAGCAAGGCAAGGTCTATTTGGGTTGCAATATTGAAAACAAAAGTTTTTCGCCGACGGTCTGCGCCGAGCGTGTGGCGCTGTTTTCGGCAATCAGCGCGGGCGAAACGGATTTTGCGGCGTTGGCGGTGGTCGGTTGCGACAAAGACGGCGTATATCAGCATTTTTGTACGCCGTGCGGCGTGTGCCGTCAGGTATTGTCGGAGTTTTGCGCGCCCGATTTTCAGGTGATTTTCGGTGATGATACGTTGGACTGCGAAGCACATACCCTGCAAGAGTTACTGCCGTTGGCATTTGACCTGTAAAGCGTATTTCGTGCGCAAGGAACGACCGTACCGTTTCGATTGAAAAAGAAAAATGTCGAAATGAGATACTTCGGCGAACATCTCGGAATGACAATCATGCACACCCCGCCGAAACGAGAAAAAGTCCCCGCCACAACGCAAAAGTTATTGCCTTGCGGCGGGGTTTGTGGTATAGTAGATTGAATTTTGAATTTCCGAAGGTGTTGTTATGCTTTATTTTTATCCCGAGGACTACGGCGCGCACGGCGACGGCGTGCAAAATGATGTTCAGGCCATACAGTCTGCGCTCGACGCGGCGGCGCAAAACGGCGGCGGTACGGTGGTGCTCACAAGCGGCAAAACCTATTACAGCGACGCGTTGCAATTGCGAAATAATGTCGAATTGCATCTGCAAAAAGGCGCGTGCTTAAAAGCCACCGCCGATATAAACGGCTATATTCGCCCGTGCGCGCACATCAATGACCCGAAAACCGCGCTTGTCGGCAACCCCGTAACGGGCAAGCCGTCTTTTGTATTTTTATATGGCTTTGAGGCGGACGGTTGCACGATTTCGGGTGAGGGCGTAATTGACGCAAACGGGCACAGTTTCGTGAAACGAAAAGATCAATACTATGTTACGGGCGATTTTTATCCGCGTCCGACGGTGATTTATATTGAGAAAAGCAACCACATCACCGTGCGCGATGTCACCATTACGGACGCGCCGTTTTGGACACTTCACCCCGCGGGCTGTGACGATGTGCGCATTGACTCTATCCGCATTTTGAACGATTTGGATGTTGCCAACTCCGACGGCATTGACCCCGACCATTGCTCGAATGTGCGGATTACAAACTGCCATGTGGAATGCGCGGACGATTGTATTTGCTTAAAGACCTCAAAAGGCAACGCGGAATACGGCCCGTGTGAGAACATTGTAATTTCGGGCTGTACGCTCATTTCTACTTCCGCGGCAATCAAAATCGGCACAGAGGGCGTGGGCGATTTTCGCAATGTGCTCGTTTCCAACTGCATCATTTCGAGAAGTAACCGCGGGCTGTCCATTCAAATCCGCGACGGCGGCAATGTGGAAAATGTTTCGTATTCCGACATTATCATTGAAACGCGCCGTTTTTGCCCCGATTGGTGGGGCACGGCAGAGCCGATTGTGTTGACCACATTTAACCGTGATAGCAACACGAAATCGGGAAAAATTAAAAATATCCGTTTTAAAAACATCACCTGCAAAGGCGAAAACGGCGTGCTTTTGCACGGCAACGCGGACAATCATTTAGAGGATATTTCCTTTGAAAATGTGCAGGTGGAAGTGACAAAGACTTCCAAATGGGCGTGCGGGCTGTACGATTTGCGCCCGTGCATAGATTACGGCGTGGAAAGCCACAAAAACGCAGGCTTCTTTTTGCGGTATGCCGACCATGTGACCATTGAAAAGACAAAGGTACGCTTTGGCAAAGTTTGCGACGAATACGCCTATGCGCTCGACGCCGAACACTGCGAAAATCTTTCGCTTGTGCGGTTTGACGGCGCGGCGGCAAACGACACGCTCGACGCGGTACACATACAATAATGCGCTTTTTAGCGCTTTTGAAAATGCAAAGCCCCGTAGGTGACAGTAATTCTGCTGTTTCCTACGGGGCTTTGCCATTCTTCGCTTCGATCAGGAGGACAAATACAACCCCCAATTTTGCTCTATATTTATATTCGCATGGTTGGGCAAAGGCAAAACCATGCCGCCCGACTGCTTATTTCGTTCCGTACAAATCCGCAACCTTTTGCATGGTTTTATTTGCCACGGGGATGGCGACCGAACTGCCGCCACCGCCGTTTTCAACCACGACCACAATCGCAAAGGGTAAATCCTCGCGGGCGGAATAGCCGATAAACCACGCGTGCGGTTTTGCACCGCCATCTTCGGAACTGACTTCGGCTGTACCCGTTTTGCCGCACATTTCCAAATTTTTAAATTTGCCGTCGCCGTAGTAGTTTTTCACATTGGAACGCAGCATTTCCTGTAATTTTTGCGCCGTGTTGGCAGAGAACATCTGTTGCCCCGCCGTGACTTCTGCCTCGAAAGCGGTTTTGCCCGTTTGGGTGGTGATTTTCTCGACCAAATAGGGGTTAACCGCTTGACCGCCGTTCGCAATCGCGCCTGTAATCATCAGCATATGGCAGGGGTTTACAAGCGTGGTGTATTGCCCGACGCCCGCCCAACCGAGGTCTAACTGCGAAGCGGCGGTGACATCAAAACTGCTTTTGGCAAGGCGAATGTTGCCGACCGAGTAACTTTGGTTAAACCCGAGACTGTCGGCAGTCGCCTGCAAATTCTCTTTGCCGAGTTGTAAGGCAATCTGCGCAAATGCGCTGTTGCACGAAACATTCAAGGCGCGTTCAAAACTTACCGTGCCGTGCGTGTCGAGGCACTTCACCGAACCGCCGTCAATCGGGTAACTGCCTTTGCATTTAAAGGTTTGGCTGTCAATATCCGCAATGTTGTCAATCGCCGACGCGGCGGTAATCACCTTAAAGGTCGAGCCGGGCGTGTAAACGCCGGAGAAAAAGCGGTTTAAATACACGCCGTCATACGCGCCGGTTTTGTCGTTGTTGATATTTTCGGTCGGTTTGTTTTGAATATCGAACGACGGCTTTGACACCACGCAAACGAGTTTGCCGGTTTTGTAGTTGATTACGCCCACCGTGCCCTTGTTTTTGCCGAGCGCTTCATAAGCCTCGGCGCACAGTTCTGCGTTTACGGAAAGTTGAATATCATTGCCCTTGCCGTATTTTTTAATGTCATAAATGCCGTCGGCAAAATTATAACCGGTCAGCGTATCTTTATAAGATGTCTGTACGCCCGTGGCAATGTACCCCTCGGCGTCGCCGACCACATGCAAGGTGGCGGTGCGGACGGTCTTGTCCTCGTTGTATACGCGCTGACCGTCTGCCGTATCCGCCAAAATCGCGCCGGTCTCGTCGGTAATCGCGCCCGCCGCCGTTAAGGTGCTGCCGCTATACAAATGGCGGTTTGCCTTTTTCATTGCCCAACTGTCGGCGTTCGTAAAAAAGGTATAAAATAAGATACAAAGCCCCGCAAGGAACGCGAGCACCAACGCGTATAAAATCCACGCGCGTCTGGAAATGGTTTTCATCTCGCCGCCTCCTTACCGTCTTTCAAGACCTTGTCATACCGTTTGTAGGTGCGCACATCAATCGCCTTGATAAATGCCGCTAAGCCCCAACAGCACATCATACTCGAACCGCCGCGCGAAATAAAGGGGAGGGTAACGCCCGTCCACGGCAGTAAATCGGTCACGCCGAACACATGCAGTGCCGCTTGGAACAGCAACAGCGACGAAGCCGCCAGCGCCGCAATCGAATAAAACGAGGAACGCGCCGCCTGCGCGTAGCGAATGCTGTATACCACCAATGCGACGAAAGATAACAGCACCGCAAAGGCAATGATGATACCGAATTCCTCGCAGACCATACCGAATGCCAAATCCTCGGTCGCGGCGTAGACATTCCGCAGTTTGCCGTTGCCGAGCCCCAGCCCGAACAGCCCGCCGCTGACGGAATAAATCAGCAAACGCACCTGCTGGTAGCCGCTGGTGGTGGCATATTCCCAAATATGACGGTACGATTCAAACCGTTTTGCCACATACGGCTTAAAGGTGATGATGCCAAACGCACCCAAAACTGCCGCCGCGCATACCAAAAAGATGGTTTTGATGTCGCCCGAGCGCAAAAACGCAATGACAATAAAGGTAAAGAAGAAAATCAACGCCGTGCCGAAATCTTTCATCAAAAACAGGCACCCGATGCACCCAAGCGCAAAGGCGAGGTATTTGGTTAAACTCCGCGTGGACTGTAAATGCTCCAAGGTTGCCGCACCGACAAACACAAATGCAATTTTGACAAGTTCCGACGGCTGCACAGACAGCGCGCCGCCGCCCAATACAATCCAGTTTTTCGCACCGTTGATTTCCGTGCCGATAACGAGTGTACCGACCAGCGCCAAAATCGCAAGCACGGCAACAGGCATACGCAGTCGAATGACGCGCTTGGTGTCGCTTAACACCCACAGCATCACCGCAAACACGCCGATACCCATCAGCACCGCCGCCAACTGCGTGTACGCCTTGTCGGGGTAGACGCTGGTGGTAAGCGACAGCCCGATACCGGTTAAGAAAAAGGCTATCAACTCGATTTCAAAACTTTTTCGCCGCAACAGAATGCCGCAAATGAAGAAGTACATCCATTCCGCGGCAATATACACGCCGAACACCGTAAACAGCGTGACATCGCTTTCCTGCGTGCCGTTAATATAGATTTGCAACATACAGACAACCTGAAAAACCGTCATCAAGAGCAGTAAAAACAGCCAATTCACGGGTTTGCGGTATGCCTTTCTGCGTTTTTTCTTTTTGTTCTCGCTCATCTCTTGTTCCTCTTATTCTCTGAACATAAAACTGTATTCGCCCAAGGAGACAATATCGCCGTCATACAACGGGTACGCGCCGAATACCAGTTCGCCGTTTAAGTATGTGCCGCTTTCCGAATTTAAGTCGGCAACCGTCCAGCCGTCGCGCGCCAAATAGATTTCGGCGTGTTCGGGGGAAATGTCGCGCACGGGTAAACAGATGTTGCAATGGCGGTCACGCCCGAACAGGCAACTGCCGTGCAAATAAAACACGCTGTTGTCCGCCAAATTAACCAGCCGCGCGGCAGAGGTGAAGTCCTGAACCGTGCCGTCACCGCTTTCTTCGCCGTAGCCGTTCGACTGAAAGCGCATGACCGCGTTGCCGAAAGATATGGTGTCGCCGTCTTTCACTTCGGCAGAACGGCGGATTTGCTCGCCGTTGACATATACGCCCGTTTTCGATTCGGTGTCAAAGACAAACCAGCCCTCTTTGCGAAGTGCCAACACCGCGTGAAAGCGCGATACCGTGCCGTATTTGCGAAGCGCAATATCACACGAGCGACTGCGCCCGACAGAGGTTTCCCAATTTTCAATTTCGATTTCGCTGTCGTCGGCAAGGTTTATAAGCGTTGCCAAGACTTCTCTTCGCGGGCGCAGACGGAACAGCGACACCACGCACCGCAAAACAATAAACACTGCAATTCCCGCAAGCAGATAGCGGGTGAGATATTCAAACTGTGTTAAAAACGCGTCCAAAGCGTTCACTTCCTTTTGCGTGAAATGGGGTCGGTATTTTTGATAAAATCCTATTGTAAGCATACATTCAAACAGGCGAAAAGTCAATAAAAACCCATCGATTTTCTTGACAATCCGCCGTGTGAATACTATACTTATTAAAACAGTTTTAAAATGGGGTGGAACAGGTGAAAATCGAAAAGACCGTGTACGGTACAACCGAAAACGGTATAGAAGTCCCGTCGTTTACCATAACCAATTCAAACGGCGCCTATATTGAACTTGTCGCTTACGGCGCAACCTTAAACAAAATCGTCGTGCCCGACCGCGACGGCAATCTTACCGATGTTTTGGTCGGCTTTGACACCATGGCGGGGCAGGAACTTTGCACCGATTCGCAAGGGCGCACCGTCGGCAGAGTTGCCAACCGCATTGCGGGCAAGGGCATTACCATAGACGGCGAAAAGTATCCGATTACCAAAAATGTTAACGGCAAATTTACTTTGCACGGCAACCACGAATACGCCAAAGCCGTATGGGAAAGTGAAATTGTCGGCGACAATGCCGTGCGGTTTACCTATTTCAGCGCGGACGGCAACGAGGGCTTCCCCGGCAATGTCCAAAATGCGGTAACATTTTCCTTTGATGCGGAAAACGCCGTCACCATTCATTATGAATGTGTGCCCGACCGCAAAACGGCAATCAATGTTACAAACCACGCTTATTTTAATTTAGAAGGCTTCGACGGCGGGCAGATTACCGAGCACGTTTTGCAGTTGTTCTGCGACGCGTACACCCCCACCGATACCGACTGTATCCCAACGGGCGAAATCCGTCCTGTTGCGGGCACGCCGTTCGATTTCCGACTGCCGAAAAAAATCGGCAGAGATGTCAATCACGACGATGCGCAACTCAAAATCGGTATCGGGTATGACCACAATTTCCAAATCGAGAATTATGACGGGACCGTCAAACAGTTCGCACGCGTGTACGAGCCGAAAACAGGGCGCGTCATGCGCGGCTACACCGATTTGCCGGGCGTGCAACTGTATATCGGCAATTATATGGACGGCACGCAAATTGGGAAAGCGGGTAAGCCTTTAAACTATCGGCAGGGATTTTGTCTGGAAACGCAGTATTTCCCTGACGCGCTCAATCACGCGGAATTTATTCCCTGCGCGTTTACACCCGACCACCCGTTTATTTCTACAACAATTTTTAAGTTCTCCGCAGAATAAGAGGTATCCAAAATGGCAGAAATCAAACAGGAAAACAAATTGGAACGCATTTTTCTTTCGGCACTTGTGTATAACCGCACGGGCGTGCTGTTGCGCGTGGCAAGCCTTTTTGCGCGCCGCGGCTACAATGTGATCAGCCTTACGGTCGCCGAAACCGAAAATCCGCTGTATTCGCGCATCACCATCGTCTCCGATGTGGAGCCGCATAAGTTTATGCAAGTGGAACAGCAGTTATCGAAACTCGAAGATGTGATTAAAGTCGTGAAACTCAACGAGGGTAAACTTATTTCAAGCGAATTGTTGCTGATTAAGGTGCACGCGACCAACAGCCAGCGTACCGCCGTGTTAAAAACCATCAACGGTTTCGGCGGCAAGGTCAAGGACATCGGCCATACCACCATCACGGCGGAATTGACGGGGCTGACTTCGCTTATCGACAAATTCATTGAAAAAATGACCAAGCACGGGATTATTGAACTGTCGCGTTCGGGTCTTACGGCGCTCGAAAAGGGCGACACCAATATCAACGGAATCGTGGAGTAAAAGGAGCAATAGATATGGGAATGACAATGACGCAAAAAATCCTTGCCGCCCACGCGGGGGTAGACTGTGTTTCGGCAGGGCAGTTGATTGAAGTCAATTTGGATTTGGTCATGGGCAACGATGTCACTTCGCCCGTTGCCATTCACGAAATGGAAAGCAAAGGCTTTTCCTCTGTATTTAACAAAGATAAAATCGCGTTGGTGATGGACCATTTCACCCCCAACAAAGATATTAAATCCGCCGAAAACTGCAAACAGGTGCGCACCTTTGCCAAAGAATACGGCATTCAACACTTTTTCGATGTCGGCAAAATGGGCATTGAGCACGCCCTGCTCCCCGAACAGGGCATTGTGATTTCGGGCGATACCGTGATCGGCGCGGATTCCCACACCTGCACCTACGGCGCACTCGGCGCGTTTTCCACAGGCGTCGGCTCTACCGATATGGCGGCAGGTATGATTTCGGGCAAGGCGTGGTTTAAAGTCCCGTCGGCACTCAAAATCGTGATTACGGGCAATTTCCAAAAGTATGTCAGCGGCAAAGATGTCATTTTGCACTTAATCGGCAAAATCGGCGTGGACGGCGCGCGTTACCGTTCGCTGGAATTCACGGGCGACGGCATCAAAAACCTTTCCATGGATGACCGCTTCTGCATTGCCAATATGGCGATTGAATGCGGCGCGAAAAACGGCATTTTCCCCGTGGACGAAAAAACGCTTGCCTATATGAACGGCAGAACGGACAGAAAGCCCGTGATTTTTGAAGCGGACGCAGACGCCGAATATGACGAAGTGATTGAAATCAATCTCGATGCATTAAAACCCACGGTTTCGTTCCCGCATCTGCCCGAAAATACCCACACGGTAGACTCGATTGACGACATCAAAATCGACCAAGTGGTCATCGGCTCTTGCACCAACGGCAGAATTGACGATATGCGCGCGGCGGCGTCTGTGTTAAAAGGCAGAAAAGTCGCGGACGGCGTGCGCTGCATTGTTATCCCCGCCACACAGACGGTGTATATGCAGTGTATTGAAGAAGGACTTGCCAAAATCTTTGTCGAAGCGGGCGCGATTGTCTCCACCCCGACCTGCGGGCCGTGCCTCGGCGGGCATATGGGTATTTTGGCGGCGGGCGAACGCGCGGTTTCCACCACCAACCGCAATTTCGTCGGGCGTATGGGGCACCCCACCAGCGAGGTGTATCTCGCGTCCCCTTATGTGGCGGCGGCTTCCGCTGTGACGGGCAAAATCTCCTGCCCGTGCGAACTCGACTGAGAAAGGACGGCTATACGATGAAAATTCAAGGTAAAGTACATAAATACGGCGACCATGTGGACACCGATGTGATTATTCCCGCGCGCTACCTCAATACCGCAAAGCCCGAAGAACTCGCGGCGCATTGTATGGAGGACATTGACAAGGACTTTGTCAACAAGGTGCATACGGGTGATATTATGGTGGCAGGCGTGAACTTCGGCTGCGGTTCTTCGCGCGAGCACGCGCCGATTGCCATTAAAGCGTCTGGCGTTTCGTGCGTGATTGCCAAAAACTTTGCGCGCATTTTCTACCGCAACGCGTTAAATATCGGTTTGCCGATTTTGGAATGTCCCGAAGCGGGGGAAGAAATTAAGAGCGGCGACGAGGTTGCGGTGGATTTTGACAGCGGTGTGATTACGAATCTGACCACCGGGAAATCCTATAAAGCAGAGCCGTTCCCGCCGTTTATACAAAATATCATTCAAAAAGGCGGGCTTTTGGCGTCGCTCAAATAAAATCGAAAATACCATTCGAGCGCGCGGTTTCGGATGGTATTTTTTACAAATGCTTTTTTCTTTGTTCACAACCTATTTGCAATTTTCCGATAAACTTTTCTTATAAACTCGTTTGATACGACGAAAGGGTGGTAGAAATGCCGAATGAAAAAATCTTAGTGGTAGACGATGATTCCAACATCTGTGAACTGTTGCGGCTGTATTTGGAAAAAGAGGGGTATGCCGTCAAAATCGTCAATGACGGTGTTTCGGCAGTCAACGCATTTAAGCAGGAAAGCCCCGACTTGATGATTCTCGATATTATGTTGCCGAAATTGGACGGTTGGCAGGTCTGTCGGGAAATCCGAAAGTTTTCGGACAAACCGATTATTATGCTCACCGCCAAAGGCGAAACCTTCGACAAGGTTTTGGGGCTGGAACTCGGCGCGGACGACTATATGACCAAACCGTTTGATACCAAAGAAATGGTCGCCCGCATCAAAGCGGTTTTGCGCCGCACGGGCGCCGCGGCGGCAGCCGATGCCGTGAAAGAGGTCAATTTTGAAAACTTGACAGTCAATTTGACCAATTACGAAATGAAAGTCAAGGGCGTGCCGGTGGATACCCCGCCGAAAGAACTCGAACTGATTTACCATCTCGCCTCCAACCCGAACCGCGTATTTACACGCGACCAATTACTAGACGAGGTTTGGGGGTTTGATTACTACGGCGACTCGCGCACGGTGGATGTACATGTCAAACGGCTGCGTGAGAAATTAGAGGGCGTTTCCGACAAATGGGAACTGAAAACCGTTTGGGGCGTCGGGTATAAATTTGAAACGAAGGAATAAGGCGCCGTTATGCGAGAAAACAAACTGAAAACGCTGGCGAAGCGCGCGGCGCACAAATTCAGCCATCAGTCGCTGTTTGTCAAATATTTTACCGTGTTCAGCATGATGGTATTTACCTGCTTTTTGGTGTTGGGCTTGACGCTCGGCGTGTTTGTGATCAATTATTGGACAAATCAAAAAGCCGTTTTGCTCAAAGAAAATGCCAAAAATACAGCGACCTCCACGGCAGAGGTGCTTGGCTCTTGGCTGCGGGACAATCCGCAGGGCTCGGTGGTGTTTATTTGCAACAATCTGACAACGGTGTCCGAAGCGATTGACGCCGATGTGTTTATGTGTGACCCGAACGGCAAGGTGATTTTATGCAAAGAGCTTTTGTCCAACGGCTACGAGGTTGCCGAGGGCGGGCGGTGCAATATACACGACACCTACCGCGTCCCGCAGGAGATTTTGCAAAAGGTGAACAACAAAGGCTATTATGAGCGCGGTAAGCTGGGCGATATGTTCAATACAACGCATTTGACGGCAATAGAGCCGGTGCGCGTCAACGGGCAAATTGCCGGCTATGTGTTGGCGGTCGAGCCCATCAGTATAAACTTTAAAGGGTATGTGCTGGATGTCATCCGTATGTTCCTGTTTGCTTCTTTAATGGCGCTTGCGATTGGCTTTATCATCATCTATCTGTTTACGGTCAATTTAATTCATCCCTTAAAGGAAATGTCAAAAGCCACAAAAGCCTACGCAACGGGTGATTTCAGCCCGCGCGTGGCGGTCAGCGGCAGTGATGAATTGGCAGAGCTTACATCGGCGTTTAACCGTATGGCAAGTGCGCTTGCCACGCAGGAAAGTTCGCGCCGCAACTTCGTTGCCAATGTTTCGCACGAATTAAAAACGCCCATGACCACTATAGGCGGCTTTATCGACGGTATTTTGGACGGTACCATTCCGCCCGAAAAGGAAAAACACTATTTGGAAATTGTTTCCGGTGAAACCAAGCGGTTATCGAGACTCGTTACGGCAATGCTGAATATGTCCAAAATCGAGGCGGGCGAACTGCGCTTACAACCGAAGCCGTTTGATTTGTGTCAGGAAATTTTCAATACCATGCTGAATTTTGAGCAACTGATTGAGAAAAAACACATCGACATTCAGGGTTTAGACGCACTTTCGCCGACCGTCATTCACGCTGACCGCGATATGTTGCATCAAGTGATTTACAATTTGGTGGACAATGCCGTCAAATTCACGGAAAACGGTGTGATTTTTGTCGGCGTGCGGCAAGATGCGAAAAACACCACTGTGTCGATTCGCAACACCGGTACTTCCGGCATTTCCTCCGAGGAACTGTCTCGCGTATTTGAGCGGTTTTACAAGGTGGACAAATCCCGCAGTTATGACACAAAAGGCGCGGGCTTGGGTTTATATATTTGTAAGACGATTATTGAAATGCACGGCGGTACCATTCAGGCGCAAAGCGACGGCAACGCGTTTGTGGAGTTTTCGTTTACCCTTCCGAATGAACAGCCGAACGCGCAGGCATAGGAAATTTCTTAAAAACTTCAATTACCGTTAATATCCGGTTAACAAGTGGTTTTTATGATAGGGCATGTAAAGAATCCAATATGGAGGCGTTCTGTATGAACGAAGAATTTGACAGACAATCCTCGGCGGAAGAACCCGTGCAAAATACCGCCGAACCGTCGGGCGTGCAAACACCGCCCGTAAACGGTGCACAACAAGAAAACGGTGCACAGCCGAATGTCGGCTATCCGTATTCCAACACGGCGCAATATACGCAAAATACACAACAGCCGTCTTACGCGAACAGCTTTTATCACAGCGGCCCGATGGGGCAAAACGGCGCCAATCCGAACTATGTGTATTACGGTGCGCCACAGCCGCAAAAGGAAAAGAAAAAAATCAATCCGAACGGCTCAAAGCACAAGAAAAAGGGCTTGGCAATCTTTTTGGCTGTGGTTGCCGTGTGCTTAGTCGGTGCGGTTGTTGCGGCGGCGGTTGCTTTTTCAAAGGACGGGAATACGCCGAAAAAAATCGGCGAGGAAAACGCACCGTCTGCTACAATTCAGGAAACGCCGACGGCTTCCTCTACCGGTGCCAACGGGGAACTGACCGCCAAAGGCGTATATGAAAAGGTCAAGGAGAGCTCCGTCGGCATTTTGGTATACAGCAGCAGTGCGTACAGCAACACCGCGCTTGCGGGCGAAGGCTCCGGCGTGATTATCGGCGAAGACCCCACAGGCACATATACCTATATTGTAACTTGCGCGCATGTGATTAACGACGGCGGTACGGTTAAGGTGCAGTTGTTCGATGAAACGCAATATGACGCGACGGTTGTCGGGTATGATACAAGAACAGACATCGGCGTGTTGCGCATTCGCGCGACGGGGCTTTCGGCGGCGGAACTTGGGGATTCCGACAGCCTTTCCGTCGGCGAGACGGTCTATGCGATAGGCAATCCCGGCGGCGTGGCGTTTGCGGGCTCGTTTACCAACGGTATGGTTTCGGCAATTTCGCGCCCTGTAAACAGTGAAATCGGCTATGAAATGCTTTGTATACAGCATACGGCGGCGATTAATCCCGGCAACTCCGGCGGCGCGCTTGTCAATGCATATGGGCAAATTGTCGGTATCAATTCTTCCAAAATCGCAAGCACAAGTTATGAAGGCATGGGCTTTGCCGTGCCGAGCACCACAGTCAAAGAGGTGTTCGACGAAATCGTGCAAAACGGCTATGTTACCAACCGTGCAAAATTGGGCATAAACTATTTTCCCGCCTCCTCCAACCAAATGTACAGTATGATTGTGGGCGCAAATCATTTGCCCTCGGGCACGGTAGTCATTCAGTCTGTCAATGCAGACAGTGCTTTGGTGAATACAGATGTGCAGTCCGGCGATATGATTACGAAGGCGAACGGCAAGGACTTGGACAATGTCAATGTGCTTGCCGATATGATTGAAGAGTCATCTGTCGGCGACGAAATCACATTGACAATTTGCCGCGTGGATACCAAAAATAATTATTCCATTTCGGAGTTTGAGGTAACGGTTCAACTTGTGGAGGACAAAGGCAGTACTTCGGAAGAGACCACACAGAACAGTTATTATAATCCGTTCGGCGCATACGGCTACGGGAACTAACAAGTTGCCGCAGAGACACGCATAAGGCCTGTGCGCGGCGCAGCATGGATATTTATCATATAAAAAGTGGAGCACCGACATGCATTGCCGGTGCTTCGTCAATTTGCGCGGAAAGAAAAATTTTCGGCATTGATTTTCCGCGTGTTTCGTATTATGATAATACAAGAATTTTTGCATAGGAGTGACAGGTATGTTTCGTGAAAGCACAATGCGGGCGTTAAAAGAATCCCCCGTCAAAATGATTGCTGATGATTGGGCGTTGCTTACGGCAGGCAACAAGGACGATTTTAACACCATGACCGTCAGTTGGGGCGGGGTAGGCGAACTTTGGAGCCGCGATGTGGTGTTTGTGTTTGTGCGCCCCCAACGCTACACCTACGAATTTATGGAAAAATATGACCGTTTTACTTTAAGTTTCTTCGGCGGAGAACAGAAAAAAGCACTCGGCATTTGCGGCGCGAAATCCGGCAGAGAGATGGATAAATGCAAGGAGACGGGGCTTGTGCCCGCTGACGCGTTCGGCGGCGTGACATTTGAACAGGCAAAAACCGTGTTGGTTTGCAAAAAAATCGCATTTCAGGATTTAGACCCTGCGGGTTTTTTAGACCCCTCCATTATGGACACTTACGCCTTGAAAGACTTCCACAGAATGTATGTCGGCGCGGTAGAAAAAGTGCTGATTTCGGAGTAAATCTGCGATTTTGAAAAAAATTTCAAAATTTTTTAACTTTTTTGCAAAAAACACTTGCATTTTCGAAGAAGCTGTGCTATACTCTATCTCGCACTTGAGGGTCCACCCGTTCCCATTCCGAACACGGTAGTTAAGCTCATTCGTGCCGAAAATACTTGGCTGGAAGCGGCCCGGGAAAATAGGTCGATGCCGACACCTTGAAAGTAGTTCCCCAATAGGGGGGCTATTTTTTTACCTATTTACAGGTAAAACCCCGCCCGCACAGTATAGCGCTGTGCGGGCGGGGTTTTCTGCTTGTTACACATTAAATTGTAAGCGCCGTAATAATGCTCGAATACAGTTTAACCGGGTCTTCCAAAAAATTGTTTTTGACAATTTCCAACTGTAAACCGTCGGCAACAAATACGGTCAGGCGCATGAGTTCGTCGCCCTCGTCGCCCAAAATAAAGGTGACATTGTAGCCGCCGTCGGGTAGTTTTTCCGTTAAAATTTTATTTTCGCGCTTGTTTTGCGCCAAGGTGAAAAACTTAATGGCGGCATTGACGGCCTTTTCGCGCACGGTTTTCGGCAAGGTCGTCTCCAACAACTCTGCCGAGTTTCTGCCGCGTTCCGTTACGGTCAAAATTTCCTCGCCGTCTACAATATCGCGGTCGATATTGCCGCTTTTTAACAGCTCGGCAATCGCCTCGTTGACCTCAAAGAAATTGGCAAGCCCGTCATTTAAAATCGCGTCAATCACCAATGATTTCGGCGCAGGTTTGTCTAATGCTTTTAAAAGATAGCAAACCAAAAGCCGAATTTCATTGCGGTTGCGAAGTCCGCCGAGCGCGATACCCGCGTCAAATGCGTCAAATTTATCAAATTCCATTTTCCAAACTCCGTTTTCATCTGTATTACCTACTCTGTATTGTAGCGAAAAACGGTGTCGTTGTCAAATTAAGAATTCTTTGATTTCCTGCACTGCGCCGTTTCGGATATAGACGCGCGGCACGCGTTTGTTGATGCCGCAGCAAAATTCATAGTTGAAACTGTATGCGTTGTCGGCGACCTCCTCCACGGAAATGCGCTTGTCACCGTCCGTGCCGACCAAGGTGACCTCGTCGCCCTGTTGGACATTCGGAATATCGGTCACATCGACCATAAATTGGTCCATACACACTCTGCCGACAATCGGTGCATATTGCCCGTGAATTAAAACCTTACCCTTATTGGACAGCGCGCGCGGGTACCCGTCGCCGTAGCCGACGGGCACGGTGGCAATGACGGTATTTTCTTTGTCCGTTGTATATGTCGAGCCGTAACTGACGGTAAAGCCCTTACCGACGGTTTTCACAAACGCCACATGGCTTTTTAATTGTAAAGCGGGGTGCAACTCCAAATTTGCCTTGTTGACTTCTTCGGAAGGGTACAGCCCGTAGGTCATAATGCCACTGCGGGTCATATTTAAAAAGTTGTCGGAAAATTCAATGATGCCCGCGCTGTTGCACATATGCTTTATCGGAATGTGTATGCCGCACGCATCGAGTTTTTGCACAAAATCCAAATATTTTTCCTTTTGGCGGTTGCACGAGGTTTTGTCTGCCTCGTCTGCGCATGCAAAATGCGTGAAAATGCCGTCGATTTCGATATTTGGCAACGCGGCGATTTTTTCAATTTCCGCAAGGCTTTCTTCGGTCGGTTGCATACCGATTCTGCCCATACCCGTATCAAGTTTGATATGGATTTTGACCGTTTTGGAAAGCGAAGCCGCCTGTTCGGACAGCGCTTTCGCGGTTTCGTACTGGAATACCGCGTGCATAATGTCGTTTTCAATCAGCAATTCGTAATCGGCGGGAAACACATAGCCCAAAATCAAAATGGGGTTTTCTATCCCGGCGCGGCGCAACTGTACCGCTTCTTCAACGGTGGCGACGCCGAATGCGTAAGTGCCGATTTCCTTTAATGCCTTTGCCACGGGCACAGCGCCGTGCCCGTACGCATCGGTTTTGATAATTGCCATCATTTTGGTATCTTTGCCGACTTTGTCCATCGCGTTTTGCACATTTTGACAAATCGCGTCTAAATTGATTTCGGCATAGACACGAGCGGGGAGTTGCATACAAAAACCTTCTTTATTTAAAATCATACAATTTGCGCAAGCGGCGCGATTTCAATGTTTTCCGAAAGCAACGCCGCACGGATTTTTTGAACGAATGCAAGCGCTTTTTCGCCGTCGCCGTGCACGCAAACAGAATTTGCTTCAATTTCGATTTCTTCACCTGTCAAGGCTTTTACCTTGCCATGCTTTACCATGCCGATGACGCGCGCGATCGCCTCGTCCTCGTCGGTAATCATCGCGCCTGCCTTGGTGCGCGCGACCAACGAGCCGTCCGCCTCATAGGCGCGGTCGGCAAAGACCTCTTTTGCAAAGCGTAAGCCGACATCTGCGGCGGCTTTGCGCATTTGACTGCCCGAAAGTCCGAGCAAAATCAGGCGGTCATCCACCTCGGCAATGCCCTCGCAAATCGCGCGGGAAAGTGCGTAATCTTTGCCTGCCATATTGTAGAGAGCACCGTGCGGCTTTACATGCTGTAAAGGTATATCCCTTGCCTTACAAAATGCCCATAGCGCGCCGATTTGGTATTGCACATACGCCTTTGCCTCGGCAGGACTGGCGTTTAGATTGCGCCGCCCGAATCCCATTAAATCGGGAAAGCCCGGGTGCGCACCCGCCGCAACGCCGTTTTCTTTTAAAATCGAAACGGTTTTTTCCATCACCACAGGGTCGGAGGCGTGAAAGCCGCACGCCACATTCGCAGAGGAAATATATTTGGCGACTTCGTGATCGAGCCCCAGCGTGTAAGCACCGAAACTTTCGCCCATATCGCAGTTTAAATCCACTTTTAACAAGGAAAGCACCCCTTTCAGAACTTCAAATCTGCATTTTTCACATCGGTAATCAGCATATGCCCCGGCGCGTGGGTGATGCAGAATTCGGGTTTGGAGTGCATCACAATCGATTGCGGGGTAACGCCGCACGCCCAAAACACGGGGGTTTCACCGGGGTTTATGGTGACCGCCTCGCCAAAATCGGGTTTGTTGATGTCTTTTATCCCGATTGCTGCGGGGTCGCCGATGTGCACGGGCGTGCCGTGTACGCGCGGCATCGACGCGGTGATGTTGACCGATTTCACAATCTGGTCATAGGGGAGCGGCCGCATACTGACCACCATATTGCCCGAAAATACGCCTGCCGGCTCGCACGGAATATCGGTCAAATACATCGGTACATTTTTGCCCTCTTCAATGTGGCGTACCGAAACGCCCGACTCCAACAGTTCCGCCTCAAACGAAAAGGAACAGCCGATTAAAAACGCCACCAAATCGTCGCGCCAAAATTTCTCGACATTTTCGTATTCGCCGACAAGTTCGCCGTGCTCATAAATGCGGTATTTCGGAATATCCGACGCAATATTGCAGTCCTTGGCAATTTTCTTTAAATACGGACTGCCCACATCCGACACCTCTAAAATCGGGCAGGGCTTGGGGTTGCGCTGGGCAAACAGCAAAAAGTCATATGCCAACGCTTTTGGGAGTACGGCAAGGTTTGCCTGCGCGTAGCCTAAACACATACCCGAGGTTTGCCCCGTAATTTCGCCCGTGCGAATTTTTTGCCGTACCTCGTAGGGGGAAGTATGTTCGTAAATATTCATCCGATTAAGTCCTCTCCGTAATGTAATAATAAGGTTTCAAACTGCTGTTGCTCCTGTTTTAAAAGCTTTTCGGCTTCTTTTGCCGAAATTGCCTCGAAATACACCGTGTCGCCGGGCTTTTTTTGCACCAAGCGCGGCAAATCCACCGTAATCACCGTGGCAATTTTTGCGTAGCCGCCCGTGGTTTGGCGGTCAGCAAGCATCACAATCGGCGTACCCTTCGGCGGGACTTGCACACTGCCGAACACAATGCCGTCCGAAATAATATCCACCTTATCTTTATACTCGATTGTTTCGCCGTCCAATTTACAGCCCATACGGTCGGTCTGTTCGGTGACGCGGTAGGGGGCGGATAAAAAGGTGCGTATGCCCTGTTCGGTAAAATAATCGTCCTGCGGCCCCAACACCACGCGTATGGGCGCGTTGCTGTCATAGCGTTCTTCCGGCAGGCGGTGTACGCGCAAATCGCCCAAATCGTCCAGCGGCTTGCGAAACGGCAAAATGTCGCCTGCTTTGAGTTTACGCCCATGGAAGCCGCCGAGTGCGCATTTGAGATTGGTGGAGCGGCTGCCGAGCACCTGCGGTATATCTAATCCGCCGGCAAAGGCAATGTAGGTATACATACCGTCCTTTGCCGCCCCGAACGAAAGCGTATCGCCCTCGCGCACGAAAATGGTTTCATACATCGGCGCGGGCACGCCCTCGATTGTTGCGCCCATATCTGCGCCCGTAATTGCAATATAATTGGACTCTAAAAAGGTAAAGCTTCCGCCGAACATCGACATTTCCAAAACCGCCTCGTCGGTGTAGTTGCCCACAAGGAAGTTCCCCAAACGGTAGGCACGGCGGTCCATCACGCCCGAAACATTAAAGCCTTTTGCCTGAAAGCCCGTTCTACCGCCGTCCTGCACGGTGGTCAGCACCCCGGGTTTTACGACGCGAATGCTCATTTTTCGGCACCTCCCGTTACTTTACAGACATAGGTGCCGTTTTGCACCTGCTGTTCGATTTCGCGGTATTCGTCTTCCGTGACCGATACAAAACGAATATATTCGCCCGCCGAAAACAGTACGGGCGGGGTGCGGGTATTGTCATAGGGGCGCACGGGCGTTGTACCGATCAGCCGCCAGCCGCCGGGGGAGGCAAGCGGATAAATCCCCGTTTGCTCGCCGCCGATGCCGACTGCGCCCGCGTGGATTTTGGTGCGCGGTGTTTCAAGACGCGGGCAGGCGATGCGTTTGTCCATACCCCCCAAATACACAAAGCCCGGCAAAAAGCCGAGCATAAAAATGCGGTAATCGGTGGCGGTATGGATTTTGATGACCTCGTCTTCGGTAAGCCCTGCGTGCGCGGCAACATCTTGTAAATCCTCGCCGTAACTGCCGCCGTACAGTACGGGCACTTCGACAATTTTTTTGGCGGTATCGGCAGAAACCGAAATCCCCTTGCAGAGTTTTAACAGTTTTCTTTGCAGCCGTTCTCCCGAAAGCACGGACGGGTCATAAAACACGGTTAACGAGCGAAAGGTCGGCACGGTTTCGGTGACGCCGATGATATGCTTTTGCCGCACGGCATCGTCCAACGCGTGCACGCGGGCGTTAATGTCTTCCGCAATTTCCCGCCCGAATTCCACCACAAGCGCGCTGTCGCCTGCGTGTAAAATCAAAGGCTCTTGCATAAAAATACCTCGTAAAGCAGGGCAGATTACTGCCCGTCAAAAAAGCCGAGTGCCAAGGTGCGGTCAAACCAGTTTTTGCATTTGGTTTCGAGCTTCGGCGCGTATTTGATGCACTCGCGCATCAGCGTGACAATCGTCATGTTGGTTTGTAAATCAAACCCGTCAATGGCAGGAATTGTCCAACCGTACATATCGACCATCCCGCTTTTTGCCGCAGTGGTCAGCACTGCTTTTTCAAGTTCTGCATCGTGCATAATGTCCATATCACCCAAAAGATAGGCAATAGCGGCAATCATGCCGTAACAGCCCCAGTCCGATACCGTGGCGGTGATGATGTTGTCCGCCGCGACACGTGTGGCGATGCCGCCGCCGCAACCGCAAACGCAGGTGCCTTTTGCACAGCCGGGCACATATTTGTCCAAATGTTCAACAATCGCGCCCATACCGAGTTCATTGCCGAGGTCACCGATGGCGATGTTCAACACGCCCGCCTGCTGTAATTTTTCAAATAAAATGTCCGCCTTGGCTTCCAACGGCGTGGTGCATTTGCCGACCGCATTGTGAAATTCGCCGACACGGTTTTCACCGGGGAATTCGTTGGCAATCACCGCCGCGGGGAAGCCCTTTTCAAGCAGGGCGTTTGCCAGCGCCTCGGCTTTGGATTTGTCTTTTGTAAAGGGGACAACCGCCATAGACACGGGATTCGCCTTTAAGTCTTCCATTGTGAAATACAAATGCAGACCGATGACGCGGGCAATGTTTTTGACCGCTTCTAAATTTTCTTCCTGACAAATCACAACGGGCTTGACATTGAACGCCAAAACCAAAGCGCGCGCAAGCAGCATTGTGCTGACAATGCCGTCGGTTTCGGCGGCTTTGTTGTCGAGCAGTACAAATCCCGTCATCAAATAGACAAGGTCGCCTTCTTTTAAGGTGTTACACAATAACTTTGCGGCGTGCATGGTCATCGGCTCGCCCGTGTATTCGCGCGCCCCCGCATACAAAATACGGCAAACGCCGTAGCCGCGCGGGTCTAAATTCGCAAGTGCGTCCAAATTTTCGCCGATGTTCAAATCGGTCAGTTCCTTTTGCGTCATAGCGGTTTCCCTCCCGTAAGGCTGTTATTTTACAGCGGTTTCTTTATGTAAGCGTTCAAGATATGCGTCCTGCAAAATCTTGATGATTTCGGGCGCCTTGCCGCCGACGGGCTTGCCGTCTAATTCGCAGGCGGGCATACAAAGTGCCCCCGAGGACGAAACAATAATTTCGTCCGCCGCGCGCAAATCGTCCATGGTGTAGTCGCGCTCTTCCACGGGAATGCCCTTTTCTTTGCAGATTTCAATTAAGTGTTTGCGGGTAATGCCCGGTAACACGAGGTTATCAAGTTGATGGGTGATGAATTTGCCGTCTTTGATAATCGAAACATTGGAGTGTGCACATTCCGTAACCAAATCGCCGCGGTGGAATACGGTTTCCTGACAGCCCGCCTCTTTGGCACGCTGGCTTGCCAGCACGCTCGGAATGAGGTTTAAGGTTTTTACATTGCAGTGGTAAAAACGCGTGTCCTCCATTGAAATCAGTTTATAGCGCTGGCTCAAATCCTTCATTGGGCAGGGCAGGCAGTAAATAAGCAGATTGCTTTTGCCCTCGGGGAAAATGTGGTTGCGAATCCCTGTGCCGCGGGTGCACTGCCAATAGACGAATTGGTCGGGGTCGTCCACCTGCTTTACGCAATCGTACAGCGTCTTTTTTAATTCTTCGCGCTCCATCGGGGCGGGGATTTCCAAAAGACGGCAGCTGTTGTAAAAGCGGTCTAAATGGTCCTCAATCGCAAAAATGATGTGGTTGACGGAATAGGTCGCGTCATACACGCCGTCGCCGAAGTAGACGCTGCGGTCGCCCATGGGGATGGTCATTTCTTCAATCAACCCTGTTTTGCCGTTGTAATAGCCGATATTTTCCATAAGAGATAGCCTCCAAAAATAAAATTCCAAAATAAAAAGCTAAGCCGTTTTCATTTTTGCCCGCCGTTGCACAGAAATAAAATACAGCCTAACTTCAAATCGCTTTTTATTATAGTATTCCGAAAAAAAAGTGTCAACCTAAAAATATGTAAAAAAGGCAGAATTTGTGTATTTTTTTGCCGAAAAAACCTTGATTTTACGGCGTTTTCGGTGAATACTTATTCACTTTTCGGTGAATAGAAATTCGCTTTCATACTTGTTTCATCGTCAGGCTGATGCGCCCTTTTTTCTCATCGACCGAAAGTACGCGCACTTTGACGGTTTCGCCGACTTTTAAAACCTCGCTCGGGTGTTTGATAAAGCGGTCGCAAATCTGCGAAATGTGCACAAGTCCGTCTTGGTGCACGCCGATGTCCACAAACGCGCCGAAGTCAATAACATTGCGCACCGTGCCGATCAGTTCCATATCGGGTTTTAAATCTTTCATTTCGAGCACATCGGTGCGAAGCAAGGGCGCAGGGAGTTCGTCGCGCGGGTCGCGTCCGGGTTTTTGCAGTTCCGAAATAATATCCGAAAGCGTCGGCAACCCGACCGCAATTTCCTGTGCCAGTTTCTCTTCGCCGAATGCGGAAACACGCGCGGAAAGGGACGACAGTGCAGGCGTGCCGATGTCTGTTTCGGAAAAACCGAGTACGGAAAGTAACGCCTTTGCCGCCGCGTAACTTTCGGGGTGCACGGCGGTCGCGTCCAAGGGGGTTTTGCCGTCGGAAATGCGCAAAAAGCCCGCGCATTGCTCATACGCCTTCGGCCCCAATTTCGGGACTTTTTTCAACTGCGCGCGGCTTTCAAACCGCCCGTTTTCCTCGCGGAATGCGACAATGTTTTTTGCAATCGCCGCGGAAATACCCGAAATATGCTGTAACAGCGGCGCAGAGGCGGTGTTTAAGTCCGCACCCACGGCGTTCACGCACGATTCGACTACGAAATCGAGTTCTGCCGCCAATTCCTTTTGCGGCATATCGTGTTGATATTGCCCGACACCTATGGCTTTCGGCTCGATTTTTACCAGTTCCGCCAATGGGTCTTGCAGTCGCCGTGCAATGCTGACGGCACTGCGCAGCGTTAAGTCAAACTGCGGAAATTCCTCTGCGGCGAGTTTGCTTGCGGAGTAAACGCTTGCGCCCGCCTCGCTGACCACCATATACGACACCTTTGCGTCGACGGATTTCAGTAAATCGCTGACGAAAATTTCGGTTTCCTTGCTTGCCGTGCCGTTGCCGATGGAAATGACTTCCACGCCGTATTTTTTGATAAAAAATTTCACCTTTTCTGCGGCGGCGGTTTTTTGCGCGTCGGAATGGGTGATATAAAGCACGCCCGTGTCCAATACCTTGCCCGTGCCGTCCACCACGGCGGCTTTACAGCCCGTGCGGTAGCCGGGGTCCAACCCCAAAGTGACCTTATTTTTGACGGGCGGCTGCATTAACAGTTCGTGCAGATTTAACCCGAAATTGCGTATCGCGCCTGCCGCGGCGCGTTCGGTGAGCGCGTTTCTTGTTTCCCGCGCGATGGAGGGCGCTAAAAGCCGCGTATACGCGTCGGCGCAAACCGCTTTTAAAATCGGCGCGCAGGGCGAATGCGGATTTTTGACCGTTTCACTCTCCAAAACGCGTAACGCTTTTTCCTCGTCCATGGTGACGCCGACTTTTAAAAATGCCTCTTTTTCGCCGCGGTCGAGCGCCAAAATGCGGTGGTCGGGGATTTTGGAAACCGCCTCGCTGTAATCATAATATGCGGTATATACGCTGTCTTTGTCTTTCTCTGCGGCTTTCGACGAAATCAGACCCGTCACCGCATACAAATTGCGAAGCCGACGGCGAATATCGGCATTGTCCGACACGCGTTCCGCCAAAATATCCATTGCGCCCTGCAATGCCTCGTCTGCCGTGGCAACGCCTTTCTCTTCGTCAATATATTTTTCCGCCTTAGAAAACGGTTGGCTGTCTGTTTCCTGCGCAAACAGAATATCCGCAAGGGGCTCCAAGCCTTTTTCTTTGGCAACCGTTGCGCGCGTGCGGCGTTTCGGGCGAAACGGGCGGTAAATATCCTCTAATTCCGACAGAATTTTCGCATTTTCGAGCGCCGCTTCAATTTCATCGGTCAGTTGCCCTAAATCCGTAATGGCGGTACGGATTTCGGCTTTTCGCGCTTCAAAATTGCGCAAATAGTCAAGCCGTTCCAACAGATTGTGAATGGTTTGGTCGTCCAGTGCGCCGTGCGCCTCTTTGCGGTAGCGCGCAATAAACGGGACGGTACAGCCTTCGTCATACAGCCCGACCACCGCCGTAACCTGCCACGGCTGTAACTTAAATTCTTCCGAAAGGGTTTGCGTGATTTCCATTTTGTTCTCCTACTTGTTTATAAACATTCCGAAACATTGCCGTCGCCGGTCAAAATGTTAAAATACAGTTCCTTTTCTGCGCTGTTTTCCGAAAAACGCAGGCGAATGCGTTCGCCGTCCTCGTACTGTACCGAAAGCACCTTGTACTTTTTGTCCGCGAAAAAGTCTTTCAAATATCCAACGGTCTTCGCGTCATAGTCGCCCGCATTGTCCGAAACAAACAGCACATTGCCGCAAACGGCATTGACCTTGCCGAGCAATAATTTTTGCTGTAAGGTGTATTTTAAATTGTTGTCGCGCAAAAAGAATACATCGGGGTCACAGGCAAACGCTCGGCCGTCCAAATGATTGCGGAAAATCGTGTTGTTGATGGCGTTTTGCGACGAGGGGATTTCGGGATTGACGCCGAGTTTGTTGGGAATTTGCGGTTTAAACACCTTGTTTGCATCACAGCCGATACGGCACGCGTCAAAAATACCCATGCAAGCGCCGAGCGGCACACCGCAGCCGAGAATGCGCTTGTCATAACACAGTTCACGCAGTAAATCCACTGCGTCGCACATAATCTCGCCGCGGGTTTTGCCCGCGCGCGGCTGCATACATTGGCTGTACAGGAAATCGAGTTTGACCAAATCAAAGCCCCAATCAAGAAGTACCGTGTCAAACACGTTCTTTAAATGGGCACGGAATTCTGCGTTGTAAATGTCAAAAGTATACGCGCCGCCCCAACCGACACAGCCGAGCAACGGCTTGCCGTTGCGGTTGTCGCGGATTACCCAATCGGGGTGCTCTTTTAAAATCCGCGAACTGCGCTGGGCGTTAAAGGGCGCGAGCCACAACCCCGCCTTGTAGCCTTTTTCGTGGATTTTCTCGGCAATATACCCCATACCGTGCGGAAATTTTTTGGAGTCGGGTGTAAGCCAATCCCCAACGGCGGACTCGTACCCGTCGTCTACCTGAAAAATGTTTACTGCGTCTTTGGCACAGTCCAGTCCCGCCAAATCGCGCAAAATGATGTGCTCGTCGATTTTTTGAAAATAATTGTACCACGAGGTGTAGCCGGTAAGCCGCGGAATATCGGGCTTTTGCACGCCAATAAAGTCGAAGAAATAGCGGTCAAACACGCTGTCAAATTCGCCGGAAATTTCGGCAATACGAAATACCTCGTATACCTGCCCGCTTTTAAGATGCAAGCCCTCAATGTCTTTTCTTACTGTAAACACGCCGTTTTGCATATCGGCAACAAACACCGTAAAGCCCTGCCGTTCGCTTTTCGAGCCGTACAGCGTGATTTCGCGGCTGTCGCGTTTCCGAAAATAGCAATAGGTGTACGAATGAAATACGCCTTTGCCGCTTGCGGGCGCAAAGAGATAATCGCCCGAGATAGCGGCTAAATCCGTGGTCAGGCGCGAAATGTGCGCAAAGCGCGTCACCGTAGGGGCGGTGTCCGTTTTGCCGTATTCGCGCGAGGTCGTCCACGATTGGTAGCCGTTGGCAAAAAATAAATCGTCTGCCGCAAAATCCATCGGGCAGGACAGGGAAAGGGACGAAAAATCCAAATCTGTTTTGGCAGTCAGCACCGCGCAAATTTCCCCGTCGGTTTGGGTAAGGGCGAGCGTAAAGCCGTCATTGTCGAATTGCGTGGTTTCGCATAAAGTACCGTTTTTCCGAAATGCCGATTGTAAAGTAAACATATTCTGTCCTCCAAAATAAAAATGGGAAAATTCGCCGTTGAAACTATCATACCAAATTTGCCGCAAAATTACCATAGGGATTTTGTCGGATGAAAATGCTTTTATTTTTCCGCCGTTTTGCGTACCGCCGCGGCGTGTGCAAACAGCAAGCACAGGCAAAGCCCCAATAGGACAAACGGTGTAATTTGAAAGGTGGTTGCCGACGCGATAAACCCGAATGCCAACTGCACCGAAAAGCCGACGGCATACGCGCCGCCCATATGGTAGCCTGTAATATCCGCCGAATAGTCTTTGCCGAAGCGCGCGGGCACGGCGTGAATCACGCTCGGGAATATCGGGCCGAAGCCGAACCCGATGAGTAAAAGCCCGTAAAGCGATACTGTGCCGAGGGGCAGTACCAACAGCGCAATCCCCAAAAGCGACACGAAAATACCGAGAAAAATCAAGGTGTTATCTTTCAGTTTAACGGATAAAAAGCCCGAAACAAGCCGTCCGAGCATAATCCCGCCGAAATACAGAGAAATCCACTTTGCCGCCGTATCGGGCGAAAGTGCCGCCGCATTGACAAGATAGGTCGCGCCCCAAGTGCCGATTAAAAACTCCATACTGCAGTAAAGCCCCAAGGAGAGAATGCTCACAAGCACGCCTTTTGTGCGCAGTAAGGACAGAAACGATTTTTCCTGCGGCGCAGCGGTTTTCGGCGCATTTTCCGCATCGGGTGCACCTGCTTTTTCAACGCGTATCCATTTGCGCAAAGAACATGCGACAATCAGCGCAATACAAAGCTGCATGGCCGCCACCACACGGTAGCCGTTTCGCCACGCGCCCGTTTCGCCTGCCAAAAACGCAGACATAATCATGGGGCTTACGGTGACGCCCACGCCCCAAAAGCAATGGAGCCAATTCATATGCCGCGCCTTAAAATGGAGCGATACAAAGTTGTTTACGCCTGTGTCGATAATCCCCGCGCCGTAGCCCAAAATCACCGAAAATAGCATCATCACAAGAAGATTGGGCGCAAAACTGATGCCGAGCAGCCCCACGGCGGTCAACAATATGGAAACGAGCGTCACCTTTGCCGTGCCGAACCGCCGCAATACCTTGCCCGCAAGAAAACTCACGCCGCCCGTGCACACGCCCGTAATAATGCTGTAAAACGAGGCAAAACTCTCTGCCACGCCGAATTCCGTGTGCACCACGGGCCACGCCACGCCGAACAGCGAGTCGGGCAGGCCCAACGAAATAAAGACAATATAGATAACCACCAATAAAAAAGACATATTTTACCCACCCTTTGCTTTGTTCTTGGCTTCATTGTACCGAATTATTTCCATAAAGAATATCAAAATTCCGAGAAAAATAAAAAAATGCCGATTCGAAAAACAAACAGTCTATCTAAAATAGCCATTTTATTGACATCCGATTTTCCTTTTGATACAATCAGTTTGAACAGAAAAAAGGTATGAGGAGTTTCTGAATGAAAGAAAAAATAAAAAACACAGCGGTTGCCGTAATTCCGTACGCCGTAGCATTTGTGCTTAACCTTGCTTTGTACGGCGCAGGTTTGTATGTTGCGCTTTACAAAAGTTTTCCCCACGGGCGCGTTTTTCTCGGCATAGCGTTAGGTCTGCTCGGCGGCTGTATGCTGATAAGCACGGTCGGCAAAGCGTTATACCGCCACCGTTTTGACGGTATGGCAGAGGATGAACTTTTACAATACATTCTTTCCAATACGAAAAAACTGCGCGAAGCCTTTGACCGTGCCGAAAAAGCGCTTTTACGGTTAAAAAACGCTGTCATCATTTATATTGTGTTCATCGCAATTTTAACTTTGGCAGTTCCTTTTTTCTATGGCGCCTCTGATTTTTCTTTTGAAAGCAGTCGCATTGCGCTGATGTTTTGCTCCATGTACATACAAGCCGACCTTATATATGTTTTGATAGGCGTACTGACAGCAAAGCCGGATTTTTCGGAATATGAAAGCGAAAGAGATTTTCCGCTGTTGTATGCTGTTGCGCACCGTGCGGCAGATGCCGTAGGTGTGCACGGCGATATTCGCTTCTTCTTAACCGATGACTGCAACGCGGGGATTCAGCGGTTTGGCAAAATATTTTCCGTAGAGCTCGGCGTGCCGTTGCTCGCGGTTTTAACCGAGGAAGAATTATACCAAGTGTTTTTGCACGAATTCGCCGATATGCAGGACGAACACATTCGCGCAAAACGCAGTGCACAAATCCTCTCTGATATATTGGAAATGAGCGGCGCTTCCACTCACGGATTTGCAAATATGCTGTTGTTCGCATTGCCGTCGGCAGTATTCAACACGGAATTGTTCATATTCGATACGGCATCCTCCGTTTTACATGAAGAACAAGCAGACGCGCAGATTGAAAAAACAGGCGACGCATTTTCGGGCTCTTCCGGACTTGCCAAAATCGCAATGTATGAGCTGTATTTATTTGAAAAAAACATCTTATATCCACAGCCGTTTTTTGAAAATCCACAGGCTCCGACAGATGCCTGCACGAAAGACTGTATGCAGTTCCGCGGTGCGATTGAAAAACGGAAGGATTTCTGGCTAACCCTCTTGTTTCAGGAATTGCCGCCGCGCCTTTCCACCCACCCCACCTTCCGTCAGCGTTGGGAAGCGCTTGGCAAGCCGCAATTTTCCGTTGCTTTGCCGGAAGAGAATACTCTCTACTTTAAAGAGGTGCTAAAAGCGGCGAAAAAGACAGACGATACGCTGTATGCTTTAAACAAGGACGAATACGCGGAAATGCGCAAGGAAGAATACCTCGACCCGCTTGCCACAGTACAGGCGTATGAACAAGAGAAAAAAGAACTTTCCGCGGAGGAATCCCGCCCGATTATAGAGGCATATATGCAATTAAACCGCTTTGACGAAATGCAGGAAATTTGCGAATCAGTTATTTCTCGCGCAAAAAACGAAACCGAGGCGGCTCACGCTTATTTTGCACTCGGCGGTATTTTACTGTTGCACTATGACAAACGCGGTGCCCAATACATTCAAAAAGCAATCGCCGCAAATCAAAATTATGCGCAAACCGGTTTTGATTTACTTGGACCGTTTTATGCGCGAATGGGTATGAAACAGGAATTGCAGGAATACCGCAAACAGGTTGATGCCTTTTTGCATCACACACAAGAGCGCGAAGCAATCAGCGAGCTGCGCGCGAAAGACAATTTGCACCTGGTGGAGCTTACGGATTCCCGCCGTGCACAAATTGCGTATATTGCGGCGCTCGGCGGCGAAGCGTTGGAAAAAATCTATTTGGTGCGCAAAGAAATCAGCGACAGCGCCTATACATACGCCTATATTCTGCGCTATGCAGATAATACCGATGAAACGGAACGCGATAAAATTGAAACGGCGGTTTTCAATTATTTGGATACCGAAGAGGATCAATATTCCCTTTTTGTCTATGATAAGGGCTTTGAAAGAATTTTCAAAGCCGTCGGAAACTGCTGTGTATATGAAGAATAAGCCATGAAATGCCGACACAACTGCTGTATCGGCTGGGAAATTGATATTGACGAAGACACGCTTGCACTTTACCGTGCGCAGACGGGTACAATCGGCGAAACCCTACGGCAAAACATCGAAATCACCGACGGTTGCGCATCGTTTCGACCGGACGAGCACGGGCGCTGTCCGTTTTTAAACCGCCGAAATCTGTGCGACCTTTATTTGACGCTCGGCGAAACTGCTCTTTGCCAAATCTGCCGCGACCACCCGCGGTTTCGGAATTTCTTTTCCGACCGCACGGAAATCGGTTTGGGGCTTTGCTGTGAAACGGCGGCACGGTTGCTGTTGTGCACGGACGCGCCGTTTTCGCTGTCTATACGCGCCGATGACGGGGCGGCGGATACCCCCACCCCCGATGAAGCCGCATTTTTTGCATTTCGTGAACGGGTATTTCTATCGGCGCAAGACCGCCTTGTACCGCTGACACAGCGACTGCAAGCTGTACTCGACAAATGCGGTGCGCATTTGCCGCAAAAAAGCCCCGCCGCTTGGGCGGCGTTCTACGCTGCATTGGAACGCCTTGACCACGGTTGGGATACGGTGCTCGAAACCCTTTGCACCTTACCGCCCGACGCATTTGCCGCACCGTTCGCAAAAGAATGCGCACCGTTTTTTGAAAATCTGCTTTGCTGTTTTTTGTATCGGCATCTTGCGGGGGCACTCGATGACGGCAATTTGTCGGGACGCATCGCTTTGTGTGTGCATGGGGTGCAGTTTCTGTGGGCGCTGTACCGCGCGTGCGCGAAAGAACACGCAGGGTTTGATTTTGACCTCGCCATAGACCTTGTGCGGCAGTATGCAACGGAAATCGAATATTCCGACGAAAATTTAGAAGCTGTATTGGACGCGCTTTCGGCAGATTGCTGTATGTAATCTGCCGTTTCTTGTGCACAGCCACAAAATTTTTTAAATGCACTTTCTTTTTGTGCCGTTTTCTCGGTTTCGTGCTACAATGGAAGTACCGAAAAGAGGGTGCATAGTATGAAACTGACATTTTTAGGCGCGGCGCACGAAGTCACGGGCTCGTGCTCGCTTTTGGAAGCCTGCGGCAAGCGTATTTTGGTGGACTGCGGGCTGGAACAGGGCGCGGATATTTACGAAAACTGCGAATTGCCCGTTGCCCCGGGTGAAATTGACGCGGTATTCGTTACGCACGCGCATATTGACCATTCGGGAAAACTCCCCGCGTTGGTGGCGGCGGGCTACGAAGGGCCGATTTACGCGACGGGCGCGACGGCGAAACTCTGCGGCATTATGCTGCGCGACTCGGCGCATATTCAAGAGTTTGAAGCCGAATGGCGCAACCGCAAGGCGAAGCGGTCGGGTGATGCCCTGTATGCGCCGCTATACACTGTGGCGGACGCCGAAAAGACCGCGGCGCTGTTCGAGTCGTATGGCTATATGGAAGATTTTTCCCCGTTCGCGGGGCTGAAAGTGCATTTTATTGATGCGGGGCATTTGTTGGGTTCTGCGAGCATTTCCATCGAAATTACAGAGGGTGATATAACGCGCACCGTGCTGTTTTCGGGGGACGTTGGGAATGTGGACCGCCCGCTCATTCGCAATCCCGTGCCGCCTGCCGCCGCCGATTATGTGGTGATTGAATCCACCTACGGCGACCGCCTGCACGGCAAGCGCCCCGATTATGTTGCGCAGCTGACCGCCGTGATACAGGAAACGCTTGACCGCGGCGGCAATGTGGTTATTCCCTCGTTTGCCGTCGGCAGAACGCAGGAACTGTTGTATCTTTTGCGCACCATTAAAGCCGAAAATTTAATCCAAAATCACGACGGCTTCCCCGTGTATGTAGACAGTCCCTTGGCGGTAGAGGCGACCAATATCTATTCGGGCGGTATGACCGAATACTATGACGATGAAACACTTGCCTTGCTCAAAGACGGCATTAACCCTATACAGTTCCCCGACTTAAAACTGTCGGTGACCTCGGATGACTCCAAAATGATTAACTTTGACAAAACCCCAAAGGTCATTTTGTCCGCTTCGGGCATGTGCGAAGCGGGGCGCATTCGCCACCATTTAAAGCACAATCTTTGGCGGGCGGACAGCACGATTTTGTTCGTCGGCTATCAAACCGAGGGTACGATTGGCAGAAAACTTTTGGACGGTGCGCCGTTTGTCAAACTGTTTGGCGAGGAGGTGGCGGTGCACGCGCGCATTGCGACGCTTTCGGGCATCAGCGGGCACGCGGATCGCGATATGCTGCTTTCGTGGCTGCAACACCTGCAAACGCCGCCCGAAACCGTGTTTGTCAATCACGGTAATGACACGGTTTGCGACAGCTTTGCAGAAAGCATAGCGGAAACCTGCCATTTTCATGCGGTCGCGCCGTACAGCGGCGACTGCTACGATTTGGCGGACGGGGCTTGCCTTGCCAAAGGAAAAATCATCAAAGTTCACAAGGAAACCGAGGGCAGACAGCGCGCCGACGCGGTGTATGACCGCCTGACCGCCGCGCTGGCAAGACTGCAACGGTTAATCGCGGGCAGCCGCGGCAGAGCCAACAAGGATTTGGCACGCCTCGCCGACCAAATCCACGCCATTTGCGATAAATTTGAATGACGGGAAATGCCGTTCCCTGTGCGACTTCCGATTTTTCATCCTGAACGAAGCGAAGGAGCTCCAACCGTACAAAGTATAGAATGTGCGAAACGGGATTCTCCGCCTGTCGGCGCAGAATGACAAAAAATTTACGGGCGGTCGAGTCGACCGCCCCTACGGTTGGATAGACAAACCCAATTTATGCGCGCGGGGCAATACAAAAAAGACAGCGGGCGTTTCCCCGTCTTAAGACTGCCGTCTCAAAAGCAAAAATCCATCCGTACTCTCTGCATTTTCGGTGCAGAGCAGTTTAAAACGAGTAGATTTTTGCTTGAACAAGGCACAAAATCTTGCCATACTGCCGTATGGCAAGATTTTTAACGCAGTTCAAGCGGAAATATACCGTGTTAAACCATATCGGGTTCAACTCCCCTCACCTTATGCATTCCACCCCACCGATACGACTGTTCGTATCGGTGGGGCTTTTCTGTTGCGCGGCTTTGTCCGTCACAGTTGTTCTCTGAATTCCTTGGGTGTTTGCCCGCTGTATTTTTTAAACATTTTTGTAAAATAATTCACATCGTAAATGCCGCAATGCTGTGCGACGGACTGCACTTGCAATTTTGTGGTGCGCAACAGAAAGGCGGCGTGCTGCATACGCTTTTGCGCAATGAATTCCGTCAGGGTTTTCCCCGTCTCCTTTTTAAACAGGGACGAAAGATAACTCGCGTTGACATTTAACAGTTTAGAAAGATGCTTTAAGCTCAAATCCGCGGTTAAATCCGAGTCCACCACTGTTAATACTTTTTGCACAAGCGGGGAATACTGTTTGGTGGAATGCTGTTTGACAAGCGCACAATAGGTATTGACCATTTCGCGTTGCAGCGCGGGAAACTCCTCGGGCGACTGTACGCGTTCGATGCGTTTGGCGAAATCCGAGGAAACGCTGTCAATATAAAACGGATGCACAGAGCCGTATTCCGCAGATTTTCGCAGCAGCGTATTCATAATAATACAATAGTTTTTCGTATTGCGAAGCGCGTCAGGCGTGCGTTGCTCCAAAAGGAGTTTAGAGGCGTTCACAATCAACGGCTCGGCTTTGTGCGCCATACCCTGCGACACCGCCTGCATGAAGCGCCGTTCTGCGTCATACCGTCGTTCTAAACTTTGCACCGCCAGCAGGGCTTCGTCGCTTTTGGCGGGAAAGCCTTGTACCAACTGCGCTATTTTTTCTTCGGGTACCGTGCCGGTCACCGTTTGCACCGTGAAATTGTCCAAACTGCCCCACAGCGTTTCCCCGAGCGTGTTCCACAGCGTTTCCAAGAAGCTCTCTTCCGTGAACAGCGGCAAATTGCTGAAATATTTTTCCGCTTGCGAAACGATATGCACCGGCACGCCGTAGCGTTCGGCAAGCTCCAACAGCGCTGCTTCCGTGATTTCTGCGGCAAGGTAAGGCCCTGCCGCCAACACGGTGCGCTCGGCGGTATTCGGCAGTAAAACAAAGCAATATCGGCAGAAGAAAACATCCTGCACTTTGTAAATTGTATGCGGCGGCACAATCTCCCACGGTGATGTAAACAGACGGTTGTCTTGCATTTGCAAATGCAAGCTGTTGCGCAAGCCGCGATCCAGCACGACGGGCGTGGGCGCGGTTTCGGAAAAAATGTGCACATCTATCTGCATGTTTTTCAATAATCTTTGTAAAAAAGCAAGGTCCGTGCGATACGGCATGGCAATTCTCCTCTCAATGTACTTGCTTTTGCATAAAAACCATTCTTATTATCGTACAATTTTTGGCAAAAATCAATATTAAACAAAAATTTTACGAGAAAAGGCAAAAAAATTCCTAACAAAAAGACAATGCATTTGTTAAAATATAAACAAAGCATATTCGGCGTTTTCAACAAAGAATATGATTTGTAATGGGAATTTTTAGGAAAGATGAGGGAAAGTCTTATGGAAAAACAAGCTGTCAGACCTTTCGGGATTCGCGACAAGTTGGGCTATATGTTCGGCGACTTCGGCAACGACTTCACATTTATCCTCTCTACGATGATTTTGATGAAGTTTTACACCGATGTGATGGGCGTCAGCGCAGGCGTTGTGGGTACGGTAATGATGATTGCCCGTTTTGTGGACGCATTTACAGATGTTACAATGGGCAGAATTTGCGACCGCCACAAGGGCAACAAAAACGGCAAATTCAAACCGTGGATTTTAAGAATGTGCGGTCCGGTTGCCATTGCATCGTTCTTAATGTACCAAGGCGCATTGGCAGGCGCACCCCAAGGTATTAAAATCGGGTATTTGGTGATTACTTATATCCTTTGGGGCTCGGTGTTCTACACCTCGATTAACATTCCTTACGGTTCTATGGCTTCGGCAATTTCCGCAGACCCCGGCGACCGTCAGTCCCTTTCCACCTTCCGCACCATGGGCGGTATGCTCGCGGGGATGGTAATCGGCGTAGGTCTTCCCTTGATTGCATATGAAAAGAGCGCAGAAACAGGCAAAGAAATTTTGGTCGGCAGCCGTGTAACGCTTGCCGCAGGCGTGTTCTCCGTTTTGGCAATTCTCTGCTATCTGCTTTGCTATAACATGGTTACAGAGCGTGTGCGCCCCGAAGTTTCCGAAGATGTGTTCGAGAATAACTCTGTCGGGCAGATGCTCAAAAACGCATTTACAAACCGTGCGTTGCTTTCCATTATCGTTGCGTCCGTGGTTATGCTGTTGGCGCAGCTGACCATGCAGAATATGGCGGGCTATGTGTTCCCCGAATACTACAACAGCGCAAAAGCGCAGTCCGCTTCCACCTTAATGATGATGGTCGGTATGCTTGTTGCCGCCGTCGTAGCAAAGCCGCTTGCCAAAAAATTCGGCAAGGCAGAGGTCAGCATTGTTTCCAACTTGTTTGCCGGCGCAATTTGTGTCGTGATGTTTGTTGTACGCCCTGAAAATGTTTGGGTGTATGTGGGGCTTCAAATGCTCTGCTGGTTGGGGCTTGGCGTGTTCTCTATGGTTTGCTGGGCACTCATCACCGATGTTATCGACTATTCCGAGCTTAAAAACGGTATCCGTGAAGATGGCTCTGTGTATGCACTCTATTCCTTTGCCAGAAAACTCGGTCAGGCTTTGGCGGCAGGACTTTCCGGCTGGTTGCTTTCGGCAATCGGGTACAGCGAAAGCGCCGCACAGCAGGGAATGGCGCAAACCGATAAGGTTCTGGGCGGGATTTACAATATCTCCACGCTTGTGCCCGCCGTCGGCTTCATAGCGCTTGCCCTCGTGTTGTGGTTCTGGTATCCGCTCCACAAAAAGCAGGTCGATGAAAATGTCGAGGCGCTGAAAGCCAAACACGAAAACGAAGAAAAATAAAAACAGCAAAACTGTCGGCGGCAGGTCTGCCGACAGTTTTTTAAAACGATAAGGAGCGAAAACGAATGAGAAAAGTTTTAAATATCAACCGCAAATGGGCATTTCGCAAGGGCGTGTCCGCCGTGCCCGCAGAAGTACCTGCCGATTGGGATTTTGTAAATCTTCCCCATACTTGGAACGCCATTGACGGGCAGGACGGCGGCAACGATTATTACCGCGGCACTTGTATGTATGTGAAAACCCTTGACCGTGAAGAAATCCCCGCAGCGGACAGATATTATCTTGAATTGAATGGCGCAAATTCTTCTGCCGATGTGTATGTAAACGGCGAAAAACTTGCCCACCATGACGGCGGCTACTCAACTTTCCGTGTGGAAATTACCGACCAACTGAAAAAAGGCACACAGATTGCCGTGGCGGTAGATAACGCAGAAAATGACCGTGTTTACCCGCAAATGGCGGATTTCACTTTTTACGGCGGATTGTACCGTGATGTCAACCTGATTGCCGTCAGCAATTCCCACTTTGATTTGGCGTATTACGGCGGGCCCGGTATTGCCGTAACGCCTACCGTAAACGGCGACAAAGCAGATGTGGAAATCGAAACCTATTTGACGGACGCCAAAGCAGGGCAGACTATAAAATACACCGTGCTTGATAAAGCGGGCAACTCGGTTGCCACAGCCGAAACCGCGGCAGACAGCCCGAAGGTCACGGTAGAAATTCCGAAGGTTCACCTTTGGAACGGCAGAAAAGACCCGTATCTTTACACCGCTATTGCCGAGCTTTGCGAGGGCGGCGAGGTGCTTGATACTGTCTCTGCCCGTTTCGGTTGCCGCACCTTCAAAATCGACCCCGAAAAAGGCTTCTTCTTAAACGGCGTTTCCTATCCCTTGCGTGGCGTTTCCCGCCATCAGGACCGTTGGGGTTTGGGCAATGCGCTGTTGCCCGAGCAC
This sequence comes from Ruminococcus sp., assembly GCA_004555265.1. Lineage (GTDB taxonomy): Bacteria > Bacillota > Clostridia > Oscillospirales > Acutalibacteraceae > Fimenecus. Next base: position 120,070 of record SFIQ01000003.1, on the reverse strand, counting down.
CACAAAGAGGATATGGAACTGATTTGTGAAATGGGCGCAAATACCATTCGCTTGGCGCATTATCAGCACGACCAATATTTCTATGATTTGTGCGACGAAAACGGCCTTGTTATCTGGGCGGAAATTCCCTATATTTCAAAGCATATGCCAACAGGGCGTGAAAATACCGTTTCCCAGATGAAAGAACTGATCACGCAGAATTACAACCACCCGTCCATTGTGGTTTGGGGGCTCTCCAACGAAATTTCCATGAACGGCTCGGACGCGGATTTGGTGGATAACCATAAAATGCTCAACGATTTGGTACACGAAATGGATAAAACCCGCTTAACTACGGTAGCGGTGGTTTCCATGTGCGATATTCACGACGCATACCTGCAAGTGCCCGATGTGCTGTCTTTCAACCACTATTTCGGCTGGTACGGCGGCGACACCTCCATGAACGGTCCGTGGTTTGACAAATTCCACGCCGAATTTCCGAATATCCCCGTGGGAATGAGCGAATACGGCTGTGAGGCGCTGAATTGGCACACCTCCAACCCCACGCAGGGCGACTACACCGAGGAGTATCAGGCATATTACCACGAGGAATTGATTAAACAACTCTTTACAAGAGAGTATATTTGGGCAACGCACGTTTGGAATATGTTTGATTTCGGCGCGGACGCACGCAACGAGGGCGGCGAAAACGGGCAGAACCACAAAGGCCTTGTCACCTTTGACCGCAAATATAAAAAGGATTCGTTCTATGCCTACAAAGCGTGGCTTTCCGATGAACCGTTTGTCCACATTTGCGGCAAACGCTATGTGGATCGGGTGGAGGATACCACCAAAGTGACCGTTTATTCCAATCTCCCCGAAGTGGAACTGTTCGCAAACGGCAAGAGTTTGGGCAAACAGGCAAGCGATGTGCATTTCTTCTATTTTGATGTGCCCAACAGCGGCGAAACAACCCTTACCGCCGTGGCAGGCGACTGCAAGGACGAAAGCGTTATCCGCAAGGTGGATACCTTTAACGAGGACTATCGCCTGAAAGAAAAGGGTGCCATTCTCAATTGGTTCGATATCACCGCACCCGACGGCTATTTCTCCTTAAACGACAAATTGAGCGATATTTTAGCTTGCCCCGCAGGCGCACAACTGTTCGGTGGTATGATGGCGCAAATGCAGAGCGCCGCAGGCGGTATGGCGGCAGGCTTTGAGATGAACGAGGGTATGATGCAAATGATGGGCGGCTTTACCGTCATTCGTTTGACAAATTTGCTGGGCACAGCGGGCATCAAAGTCACCAAAGAGCAACTTTTGGGGCTGAACGCCGCACTCAACCAAATCAAAAAGCCGTAAATTTCGTAAAAAGGGGACAGTCCCCTTTTTACGGCTGTAATTTTCCCAAAACTGCAAAAGTCTCCCGAATTATGATTTCGGGAGGCTTTTTCTTGACCGCACTCGGTTTTTGGGGTAAAATATCTACATCTGAATTTCACAGCGTAAAGGACGGAGAAGCATGAAGAAATTTATGGATAAGGATTTCCTTTTAACCACCAAAACGGCAAAGGATATTTATAAAAAAGGCGCGGAAAAAACGCCGATTTTCGATTGGCACTGCCACCTGTCGCCCAAAGAGATTTACGAGAACAAACAGCCTGCCGATATTGCGGAACTGTGGCTGTCAGGCGACCATTACAAATGGCGCGTCATGCGCTCGTGCGGGGTTTCCGAGGACTATATCACAGGCAAAAAGCCGGGAAAAGAAAAATTTCGCGCATTTGCTTCTAGCCTGCCGTACTGCATCGGCAACCCGATGTACCATTGGACGCACCTCGAATTACAGCGGTATTTCGGCGTGGAAACGCCGCTGTCGGAAAAAACCGCCGACGAAATCTATCAAAAATGCAACGAAAAAATCAAAGCGGGCGGCTTTACCCCGCGCGAATTGATTGAAAAATCCAATGTTGCGTGCGTCTGCACCACCGACGACCCCGCCGACACGCTGGAATACCATGTCTTGCTGCAAAAAGAAAAGAATTTCAAATGCCGTGTGTTGCCCGCATTTCGTCCCGACAAGGCGCTCGGTATCGAATTGCCGAGTTTTATTCCGTGGATTGCGGCAATGGAAAAGGCGGTTGGGCGTGAAATTCACACATTCCGCGAGTTGAAAGACGCGTTGCGCGAGCGTATGGATTGGTTCCAAGAAAACGGCTGCTGCGCGTCCGACCACGCGTTCACCTATGTGCCGTATGCGCCGGCAACCGATTCGGAAGTCGAAAAAATATTCAAAAAAGGCTTGCTCGGCGGTTCGTTCACCATCGAAGAAACGGATAAATACCGCACCGCGCTGATGCTGTTTTTGGGCGCGGAATATGCGCGCCGCGGCTGGGCAATGGAACTGCACATCGGCCCGATGCGCAACAACAACAGCCGGATGTTTGCGCGTCTCGGCGCGGACACGGGCTTTGACTCCATAGATGACCGCGAAATCGCCAAAGGGCTTTCGGGGCTTTTGAATGCGCTCGATTGCAAAGGCAATTTGCCGAAAACCGTGTTGTTCACCTTAAATCCGAAAGACAATTATGTGTTAGGCACGATGCTCGGCAATTTCCAAAGCGACGAAATTCCGTCCAAAATCCAGTTTGGCTCGGCGTGGTGGTTTAACGACAATTACGACGGTATGCGCGAGCAGATGAAAACGCTCGCAAATCTCGGGGTTTTGGGCAAATTCGTCGGTATGGTGACGGATTCGCGTTCCTTCCTTTCCTATCCGCGCCACGAGTATTTCCGCCGCATTCTGTGCGAACTCATCGGCGATTTGGTCGAGGAGGGGAAATACCCCGCCGATATTGAATTCCTGTCGCAAGTAGTTACGGATATTTCCTATAACAACGCCGCGAAGTATTTCGGGTTGGAGGCATAATCTTTCTTGCAAATTGGGGTTTGTGGGGGTGTTTAACGGAACGGGCAAACTGCAATGCGAGCGTAGGGAACGACACTTAGGTCGTTCCCTACAATTCGTAGGGGCGAACTGTGTTCGCCCGACAAAAAGCGATGTCATTTCGCGGAACGGTCAAGACCGTTCCCTACACGCACAAAATACAATTTGTTCTTCTGCGCGAAGCGAAGAATCTCAATCACCGCAAACAGAATTTCTATCAAACGAGATTCTTCGGTTGTGCCGCAGCATGACCAAAACGGGTGACAGAGGAATCGCCCCTGCAACACAAATCCTTATATCCGCACAAAAAACCCGCCGCAAACTCGTTTTCCGAATTTGCGGCGGGGTGCTTTTTGCCGTGTATGCGTTTCTTATTTTGCCAACTCAATCAGTTGCAGAACTGCGCCGGGGTCGCCTGCAATGGAAACTTTGCCGGTAGTGTAGGCAATCACGGGGTTCATTTTGCCGTCCAAAATCTTCAAAAGATTGGTCGGGTTTACGGTGACAATCGCTTTGTTGTCGTGGTAGTCATACGGCTCAACATTGACTTTGCCGTCTTTGGCTTCAATGTAGAAAATACCTTCCACATTTTTGCCGACCAAATTCACCTGAATGGCAACCGTGCCCTGCACGGAAGACGCGTCAACATCCGCATATTTTGCCTTTACCTTGGCAACGACCTGTTCATATGTCATGTTCCTAACCGCCTTTCATAATATTTGTGCTTATTTTAGCATATTTTATCATTTGCCGCAATGCTTTTTCGTCGTGAAAAAGCCGTTTTTTCCGACACTTCTCTTTACGGTTTTGGGCAAATTCCACACAAAACCCGAAATTTTGCAAAAACCGAGAAAAGGAGTGACAAATCGGAGTTTTTGTGCTATTATATGTATTTGTATAAATATCTGTAAAGGCAGAAAACTGCCGCAGTGTATTTTGGAGGTATTTTTATGGCGATTGTAAAGACCGAGGCCTATTTCAACTCGTCCACGGGGCGCAATAAAATCCATACCCTCATTTGGAAAGAGGAAGATTTAACCCCCGTCGGCGTATTTCAGATTGCCCACGGTATGGCGGAGCATATTGAACGCTATGACGATTTTGCGCGTTTTCTCGCGGCGAACGGTTTTGTGGTTTGCGGCAACGACCACTTAGGGCACGGCAAATCTGTCAATTCCGACGAGGACTACGGCTATTTTGACGAATATAACGGCGACAAACGCTTGGTGGACGATATGCATATCCTCACCAAAATTATGAAAAAGAAATATCCGAACCTGCCCTATTTTCTGTTCGGGCACAGTATGGGCTCTTTGTGCGCGCGTGTGTATACCGCGCATTTCGGCTATGAATTAAACGGCGTCATTTACTGCGGCACGGCGGAACTGCCCGCGGCGGCGGATGTTTTACAGCCCGTGTTTGCGGCGGCGTGCGAGCGTTTCGGCGCCAAGGCGGACGCGCATGTGCTCGGCAATCTCTTTAACGCGGCGGGTAACCTTGCCGCAAAAGAGAAAAATGCGTCGCCCGTTGCGTGGATTAGCAAAAACAAGCAAAATCAGGAAAACTATATGAATGACCCGCTGTGCGGTTTCCCGCTTACCTTGGGCGGCTACCGCGATATGTACGCGCTCGCGTGCGAGTGCGCGCAAAAGGATTGGGCATATAAAGTGCCTGAGAATTTGCCCGTGATGATTTTCTCGGGCGCAAACGATCCCGTCGGTTTCAACGGCAAGGGAACGCTTGCCGTGGCGGACAATTTGGTGCTTGCCGGGCGTGAGCCGACGGTGATTTTGTATCCCGGTGACCGCCACGAGGTTTTGTTTGAGGACAACTACGAAACCGTTTACAACGATGTGCTCTCGTGGTTACATTCGATTTATTTGGCATAATTTAGGAGAATTCTGTGGTAAAAACAACTGTAATTTCCGAGACGGAATTGGCACGTCAGCGCGATTATATTCAACGCGTGCGCGAGATATTGGAAGCAAAATATCCGACTGCCCCCCCAAAAGCCTTTGTGCACACCTACGGCTGTCAGGGCAATGTAGCGGACAGCGAACGCATCATCGGGCAACTGCTCGAAATGGGCTATGTGCTTTGTGACGATGTGGCACAAGCGGATTTCATTCTTTACAACACCTGTGCCGTGCGGGAGCACGCCGAGGACAGAGTGTTCGGCAATGTCGGCGCGATTAAACGCTACAAAAAAGCAAAGCCCGATTTAATCATCGCGCTGTGCGGTTGTATGATGCAGCAAGCGCATATCCGCGATAAAATTTATCAAAGTTATCCGTTTGTGAATTTGGTGTTCGGCACGCACGCCTTGCACCTTGTGCCGCAACTGCTTTACCAAACGCTCACAGGCGGCAAGCGCGTGGTTTGTGCGCCCGAAACGGACGGCGAAATCGCCGAGGGGTTGCCCGTGTACCGCGACGGCGGCGTAAAGGCGTGGCTGCCGATTATGTATGGGTGCGACAACTTCTGCACTTACTGCATTGTGCCGTATGTCCGCGCGCGGGAGCGCAGCCGCGAGCCGGAGGAAGTGATTGCCGAGGCGAAAGAGATTATCGCGGCAGGGTACAAAGAAATCACGCTGTTGGGGCAAAATGTCAATTCCTACGGTAAGCACAATCAAAATCCGATGAATTTTGCTGCGTTGTTGCGCGCGTTAAATGCGTTGGACGGCGACTTTAAAATCCGCTTTATGACCTCGCACCCGAAAGATTGCACCAAGGAACTGATTGACACCATCGCCGAATGTGACAAGGTCTCAAAGCACCTGCATTTGCCGTTTCAGTCGGGCAACAACCGCGTGTTAAAAGAAATGAATCGGCATTACACGCGTGAAAAATATTTGGATTTGGTATCTTATGCCAAAGAAAAAATCCCCGATTTGTCGTTGACAAGCGATGTCATAGTCGGCTTCCCCGGCGAAACCTACGAAGAATTTCAAGATACCGTTTCGCTCATTCGAGAGGTGGAATTTACCTCGCTGTTCACCTTTATTTTCTCCCCGCGCAAGGGCACAAAAGCGGCTGAAATGCCCGACCCCGTGCCGCACGAGGAGAAAACCCGTTGGTTTCAAGAACTGTGCGACGCGCAAGAGGAAATCGCCGCCCGCCGTACAAATGATATGCTCGGCAAAACCTATACCGTTTTGGTCGAAAGCACGGCAAAAAACCGAAACGGCGCGCTGTGCGGGCGAACGGACGGCAATGTCGTCATTGAATTTGCAGGCGAGGAAAGCCTGATCGGCACTTACGGCCGCGTAACCGTTACGGATGTGGGCGCGTGGGTGGTGAAAGGCGAACTGCAAAATTCCCCGTTATAAAATTTGCCGAATCCGGCAGAGTTTATATAAAAAATAAAAACAGACAGGAGTAAGGTATGGAACTCGAAAAATTAGCAAGAGAACTCGGCGCCGCCATTCAAAAGGACAAGGTGTATTTGGATTACGAAGCGGCACGTAAGGCAAACGACGCGGACGAAGAACTCAATGCCTTAATGGGCAAAATCCGTTTGATTCAACTTTCCTACCAGCAAGAGGCGGCAAAAGATACGCCCGATGACGCCAAAATGGAGCAGTATAATCAGGAATTTCAGGGCGTATACACCCAAATTATGGCCAATAAAAATATGCAGGCGTTTGAAGAAGCGCGTCAGGCTGTGGACGATATGATGAACTATTTGACGGGCATTCTCGCGATGTGCGTCAACGGCGAAGACCCCGCGACCTGTGACCCGCACGAACACAACTGCGGCGGCGAATGCAGCACCTGCGGCGGCTGCCACTAATTTAGATTTGTAAAAACTTTCCAAGGCGAGGCGAAGTATGGCTGAATTATCACCGATGATGCAACAATATTTTGAAATCAAACAGGCGTATCCCGATACGCTCCTGTTCTTTCGCCTTGGGGATTTTTACGAAATGTTTTTTGACGATGCAAAAACCGCCTCGAAAGAACTCGATTTGGTGCTGACGGGGCGGGACTGCGGGCAAGAGGAGCGCGCGCCGATGTGCGGCGTGCCGTTCCACAGCGCCGACAGTTACATTGCAAAACTCGTTTCGCGCGGGTATAAGGTTGCGATTTGTGAGCAGTTGGAGGACCCGAAAGCGGCAAAGGGGATTGTCAAACGCGGCGTTATCCGTGTGATTACCGCCGGCACGGTGATTGAAAGCAGTATGCTCGACGAAACAAAAAACAACTACCTTGCGTGTTTGTGCCTGTCTTTTGACCAAATGGGGCTGTGCTTTGCCGATGTTTCCACGGGCGAAGTGCACCTGACCGCATTTTCCGAAAATACCGACGAAAAAACCGTCGATGAATTGGCACGCTTTATGCCGCGCGAGGTATTGCTCAACAAAGAGGCGGCGGCGCTCTCACGCGTGCGTGCCTTTATTACCAAAAAATTAGAGGCGACTGCCGAATTATTGGACGCAAAGGCGTTTGACTACGAAACGGCGTGCGAACGCGTCAAAGCGCAGTTTGGCGATAAGCAGTTTGCTTCTCTCAACGATGAAAACAAGAAAAGCGCGGTGTGCGCACTGTCCGCCGCCCTTTCATACTTATATGAAACCCAGAAAAACGACTTAAACAATATCCGCACCGTGCAGTTTTATTCCGATTTGAAATATATGAAAATCGGGCTTTCCTCGCGGCGCAATCTCGAATTGACCGAAACCCTGCGTGACCGTGAAAAACGCGGTTCGCTTTTGTGGGTGCTCGATAAAACCAAAACCGCGCTCGGCAAGCGCATGTTGCGCAGTTGGGTGGAGTGCCCGCTGTATGACTGTGCGGGGATTTCCCGCCGTCACAACGCGGTGGAGGAATTGTGCCGCAACCCTGTAAAGTTAAAAGGCTTAACAGAAAAATTCACGGGCATTTACGATATGGAGCGCTTGATGACGCGCGTGGTTTACAATACCGCAAACGCCAAAGAATTGCTCTCGTTAAAATCCACCCTGCAAACCCTGCCCGCCATCAAGGCGGAACTTGAAAACGCCGAGTCCGCACTCTTGCGGGATATTTACCGCGATATGGATTTGTTGGAGGATATTTACACACTTGTCCATGACGCCATTTCCGAGGATGCGCCGTTTTCGGTGCGCGAGGGCGGTATGATTCAAGACAATTTTAATGCGGAACTCGACGAACTGCGTGCGATTGTCAAGGGCGGGAAAGAGTATCTCTCTGCGCTCGAACAAAAAGAACAGGACGCGACGGGCATTAAAAAACTGAAAATCGGCTATAACCGCGTGTTCGGATATTATTATGAGGTTTCCAATTCCTTTAAGGCGCTTGTGCCGGACACCTATATTCGCAAACAGACCTTAACCAACTGTGAACGCTACATTACAGAAGAACTGAAAGAATTAGAGAGTAAAGTTTTGGGCGCGCAGGAGCGCATTATTTCGCTCGAATACGAGGTGTTCTGCGCGGTACGCAAAAAAATCGCCGCCGAGTATGACCGTACCCGCCGCACGGCGCGCGCCATTGCCACGCTTGACACGCTTTGCTCCCTTGCAAATGTCGCGCTCGCCAATCACTATACCCGCCCCGAAATCAACGATTCGGGGGTGATTTCGATTGCCGAGGGCAGGCACCCCGTGGTCGAACAAATGCTGGACGGCGTGCCGTTTGTGCCGAATGACACCGTTCTTGACTGCAAAGACAACCGCATTGCGATTATCACAGGTCCCAATATGGCGGGGAAATCCACCTATATGCGCCAAGTGGCGATTATTGTTTTGATGGCGCAAATGGGCAGTTTTGTCCCTGCAAAAGCCGCGTCCATAGGCCTTTGCGACAGTATTTTCACCCGTGTCGGCGCGTCGGACGATTTGGCAAGCGGGCAGTCGACCTTTATGGTGGAAATGCGTGAGGTTGCCGAAATTTTGGAAAATGCTACAAATAAAAGCCTGATTATTTTGGACGAAATCGGGCGCGGGACTTCGACCTATGACGGGATGAGCATTGCCCGCGCGGTGCTCGAATATGTTGCCGACCGCAAAAAGTTGGGCGCGAAAACCCTGTTTGCCACGCATTATCACGAACTGACAGAACTCGAAAATCACATTGACGGTGTGAAAAATTATAATATTGCTGTCAAAAAACGCGGCGAGGATATCACTTTCCTGCGGCGGATTGTCCGCGGCGGCGCGGACGGCAGTTACGGCATTGATGTTGCAAAACTTGCGGGCGTGCCCGAAACGGTGGTGCGCCGTGCACGCGTGATATTAAAAGCCTTGGAAGCCTCTGCCGCCGAACAGCCCTTGCCGACGGCGAACATACCGACAGCGCAAGCGTCCGAAGAAGAATTGCAAGTCAGTTTTGCAAGCGCAAAAGAACAGGGAATTTTAGAGCGTTTGCAAACGCTGGATGTCAATACCCTTACGCCGATTGAGGCCATGTCCGTATTGTACGAACTTGTCAACGAGGCAAAACAGTAAAGCAAAATAACTTTACACAGAAACCTTACAAAGGAGGTGCCCGCCGTGGCAAAAATTCAAAAATTACCGCGTGAAATCGCACAGTTGATTGCCGCGGGCGAGGTTGTGGAACGCCCCGCCTCGGTTGTGAAAGAATTGCTTGAAAATGCCGTGGATGCGGGCGCGTCCGAAGTGACTTTGGAAATTCAAAACGGTGGCATACGGCTTATCCGCGTGACCGACAACGGCTGCGGCATTGCGCGCGACGATGTGCCGACTGCATTTTTAAGCCATGCCACCAGTAAAATTCATTCTGCGGACGATTTAGACGCGATTTTTACCCTCGGTTTTCGCGGGGAGGCGCTCGCGTCCGTTGCGGCGGTGTCACGCGTGGAGTTGATGACCAAAACTGCCGAGGAATTCGCGGGTACGCGCGCCGTGTTGGAAGGCGGCGAGGTGTTGTCTGTCGAGGACGCGGGCTGTCCGAACGGGACAACGCTTCTCATTCGGGATTTGTTTTATAACACCCCTGCGCGGATGAAATTTTTGAAAAGCGACCGTGCCGAAGGCTCTGCCGTCGCCTTAATTGCCGACCGTATTGCGCTTTCGCACCCCGAAATTTCGGTGCGGTTTATCAAAGACGGCAAAGAGCAAATGTGCACGCCCGGCAACGGGGATTTACACGCCTGCATTCACGCCGTGTACGGCAGAGAATTTGCAGAAACGCTTTTGCCTGTGGAATACAGTTTAAACGGCATCGCGGTGCACGGATTTGTGTCCAAGCCTTTTTGCGCGCGCGGCTCGAATTCCATGCAGCACTTTTTTGTCAACAACCGTTATATCAAATCCCGTTCGGGCGCGGCGGCGTTAAACGAAGCCTATAAAAATGCCGTGATGGTCGGCAAATACCCTGCCTGTGTGCTGTTTTTGGAAGTGCAGCCGTCGGCGGTCGATGTGAATGTGCACCCTGCCAAAACCGAGGTGCGGTTTTCCAATGAAAAAGCCGTATTTGACGCAATTTATTACGCGGTGAAAAATACGCTGTCCGAGGATCGTTCCCGTCCTGCGGCGGTATTGCCGCATACGCCTGCGCACACTTCCCGCCCCGAAAAAAGCGTCCTGCGCAAAGCCGAACCCACAGCGGTGCAAATCGAATTAGAGGATATTCCGACGCCGCCCACGCAAAGAAGTGTTCAGCAAAACAACTTTACAAGCGTAAGCGCGCCCGTTCACGGTGAAAATCCTACAAAACACGAAGTTGCGGCATTTCGGCATGTATTAAACGATACAAAAGAACTGTATGAAACCGAAGAATTGCCCGACCTCACGGTGCGCACTTCGGCAGAGCCTGCAAAAAATGAAACGGAAGAAACGGCGCAAACGGCGGATATGCCTATGCCGACAGCAGAAGTGTCTGCTTTGCCGATTGCCGAAGCGGTCGTACAACCGAAAAAAGCCCCTGCGTTTCGCCTCATCGGCGAAGCGTTTAAGGCGTTTATTTTCGTGGAATGTGCAGGCAAACTCTTGATTATCGACAAGCACGCCGCGCACGAGCGAATGCTGTTTGACGCGCTCAAAAAAGACAACGGCAAGCAAGGTGCACAACTGTTGCTCTCTCCCGTTACGGTGACGCTTGCCAAAGACGAATATGCCGTGCTTTGTGAGAATATGCAGGTGTTAAACGAAGCGGGCTTTGACGCGGAGGATTTCGGAGAGGGTGCGGTGCGTGTGCGCGCGTGCCCGTTAAACCTCGAAAAAGAGGATATCACCGTTTTGGTGACCGAAATTGCGGGGTACCTGCTCAAAAACCGCCGTGAAGTGCAGTCGGAAAAACTCGATTGGATTTATCATTCTTTGGCGTGCCGCGCGGCGATTAAAGCGGGCAACGATACCAAAGACTACGAACTGTACGAATTCACCAAAAAACTGCTGTCCGACGACAGTGTGCGCTACTGCCCACACGGGCGCCCGGTGCTGATAGAACTGACGCGCGCGGAACTCGACCGTCAGTTCGGGAGGATTCAATAATGCAGAACATTCCCGTACTCGCCGTCGTCGGGTCTACTGCGTCGGGTAAAACCGCACTTGCGGTGGAACTGGCAAAGCGTTTGGGCGGCGAAATCGTCTCCGCCGACTCGATGCAAATTTATAAAGGCATGGACATTGCTTCTGCAAAGCCCACCGAAGCCGAAAAACAGGGGATACCCCACCACATGATGGATTTTCTCCCGCCCGAAACACCGTACAGCGTCGCCGAATATGTCAAAGCGGCGCGCGCGTGCATTTTGGAGATTCACAAACGGCAAAAATTGCCGATTTTGGTCGGCGGTACGGGGCTGTATGTAGACAGTCTCCTTACGGGCACACGGTTTATTGAAACCGAGACCGATTTCGATTTGCGTGCGCGGCTGGAAACGGAATTTGACGCGCTTGGCGGCGAAAAAATGCTCGAAAAACTCGCGGCATTTGACCGCGACACCGCCGCGCGTTTGCACCCGAACAACCGCAAACGGATTATCCGCGCGTTTGAGGTTTATACCCTTACAGGCAAAACGATGACCGAGGCGCTCGCCGCTTCCCGCGAAAAGCCGTCGCCGTTTACGCCGTGCTACATCGGTATAGCCTATGAAAACCGAGAAATTCTGTATGACCGCATTAACCGCCGTGTCGATATTATGCTCGAAAACGGGCTTTTGGCCGAAGCGCGCGCGTTTTTTCAGGGTACGCCAGACACCGCCGCGCAAGCCATCGGCTATAAGGAATTAAAGCCGTATTTGGACGGCGTGTTGTCCCTCGACGAAGCGGTGGAAAACTTAAAACGCGCCACACGCAATTACGCCAAACGGCAAATCACTTGGTTTAAACGCAATCCGCAAATCCATTGGATTTATGCGGATACCTGTTCAAAGCAAGCCTTGCTGGCACAAGCGATTACATTCGCAGAAACGGAGACGCTATGAGCGAAGCCAAAAATACCAACGAAAAGGTTGTAAAATACCCGCAGAAAAAGAAATCCGCAACGGCGCTGTATGCGGCTTTGGCGCTGCTGATTGTGGGCATTTGCATTTATCAAATTTTCAAAATCAATTACAGCCCTGTTAAAACCGAAATTGCCTTGGAAAAGACGGTTTCCAAAGCCGTGACAACCGACGGCTTTGTGGTGCGGGATGAGACCTATATCACCGCTGACGCAGTCGGTACGCTGGTGCCGTTGGTGACAGACGGAAAACGCGTTGCGCGCGGGGACGATGTTGCCGTGGTTTTTACTTCGGAAAACGCGGCGCGGGTTTATTCGCAAATGCAAAGCGTCGAAACGGACATTGCCTATTTTGAATCGCTCAAAAACAAAATCGGCATTCAAACAAGCGATGTGGAATCGATGGATGAACGGGTGTATTCCGCCTGTGAAAGTTATGCGGTTGCGATTGCCGACGGCGATATAGACGCGCTGGAAACTTACGAAGACACGGTTTGTGAAACCATTACCGCGCGCCAGCTTTCCACGGGCACAGTGATTGAACCGACCGAAAAATTGAACAGCTTGTATGCACAGCGCGATGCCCTGCAAGCGCAGTCGGGCGGCTTTGTCACGGTACAGGCGAACAATCCCGGCTATTATATCGCCCATGTGGACGGGTACGAAACCGCCTTCGCATACGAATCCGTGTCGGGGATTACCGGGGAACAGATTGAAACGCTTTTGCAAAGCAGTCCCACACCCACCGAAAACTTAAAAAATTGTATGGGCAAATTGGTGGACAGTTTTAATTGGTATATTTTGTGCGTGATTGACGCCGAGTCCGCCGGATCGCTTTCGGCGGGCAGACGCATTCCCGTGGAATTTCCGCTGACCTCCGCCGAGACGATTTCCGCCGAGGTGGTGTCCGTGCAAAACGCGGGAACGGATAAATCCGCCGTGATTTTGCGCTGCAATTTGATGAATGCACAGTATGCCGCGCTTCGCAAAGAACAGGTGCGGCTGGTGCTTGAGAACTTCACGGGGTATCAGGTGAATAATAAAGCCATCCGCGAGGTGGACGGCGTAAAGGGCGTGTATACCGTCAGCGGCAATATTATCAAGTTTAAAAAGGTGGAACTTGCCTATTCCGATTCGGAATATTCCGTATGCGTTACGCCGAAGGACGACAACGGCAATCCGAAAAGCGGCTATGTTTCGCTGTATGATGAAATTATTGTAGAAGGGACCGATTTATATGACGGAAAAATCCTGGGCTGAGGAAGAATTTCAGGATATTGAATACAATTTAAAAACCATCCGCGAAGAAATCGCGCGTGCCGCCGCGCTGTCGGGCAGAAGCGAGCAGGACATTGATTTTATGGCAGTCACAAAAACCGTGGACGAAATGTTCATCAACCACGCCATTGCCTGCGGCATTACCTTAATCGGGGAAAACAAGGTGCAGGAAATGCTTCGCAAAAAGCCGAATTTGCACCTTAATGGCGTGCGTAAAAATCTGATTGGGCATTTACAGTCCAATAAGGCGGGGCAGATTGTCGGCGAGGTCGATATGATTGAGTCGGTGGACTCTGTGAAAATCGGCCGCGAAATCGGCAAACAATCCGTGAAAAAGGGCATTGTGACCGATGTACTCATTGAAGTCAATATCGGCAGAGAGGAAAGCAAAACCGGATTTATGCCCGAAGCGGTGGAAGAAAGCATTGCAGAATTATCCGAGGTTGCGGGCTTACACATCTGCGGATTGATGACAATCCCGCCGATTTGCGAAAAAAACACAGAACTTTGTAAATTTTTTACGAATATATACAATATGTATGTTGACATCGGCTCAAAAAAATTAGATAATGTATCTATGAATATCCTGTCAATGGGTATGTCCGGCGATTATGCCGAGGCAATCCGTTCGGGGTCGAATCATATCCGCGTCGGCTCTAAAATTTTCGGGCCGCGTATTTATTGAAATTAGGAGGATGCACAATGAGTTTTTTAGACAAGGTAAAAAACATGGTCAATGTTTCCGAGGACGATTATTACGACGAACTTGAATCCGACGATTTTCAAACCGCAGAACCTGCCCGCGAGGAGGCGTATGAGGAGCCGCGCCGCGCGCCGCGCCGTGCACGCGAGTCAAAAGGAGACAATGTCGTGAATATTCATACGACGGCGCAGTTACAGGTGGTGCTTTCCAAGCCTGAAAGTTTTGAGGAGGCCAAAACGGTCGCGGACAATCTCAATGAGAAACGCACCGTGGTGTTAAATCTTGAATCCTGCAACCGTGATGTTGCACGCCGATTGGTGGACTTTTTGACCGGCGTTGCCTATGCCAACGGCGGGCAGTTTAAGCGCATTGCCAACAGTACATTTATTATCACGCCCTATAATGTGGATGTGATGGGCGATTTGCTCGACGAACTCGAAAACAACGGCGTATTCTTTTAATGTGTAAATAATATTTTTAGAATGGTGGAATTACAGTTATGCTTACTCCCGATGCAGTGAAATCCAAACAGTTTCAGGCAACCGGCCGCGGTGCATACCGTGCCGACGATGTTGACGGCTTTTTTGCCGAGGTGTCCGCTTCCTATGAGCAGATGTTCAAGGAAAACGGCGAGTTGATTAAAAAAATCAGCCTTTTGGCAAATAAAGTGGAAAAATATAAGGACGAGGAGGACTCCCTTCGCAAAGCACTCATCTCCGCACAGACCTTGGCGGACAAAATCGTGAAAGACGCCAAGGACAGCATTGCGGGCACGCTTGAAGCCGCCAACGAGGACGCGGATAAAATCCGCGCCGCCGCCGAGGACGAGGCGAAAAAAATCGTTGCCAAAGCGAAGGCAGAGGCGGACGCCGTTCTGTTGCAAAGCAAAAAGGACGCCGACGAAATTCTCGGCGCCGTCAACCGCAAGGTGATGAAAGAAAGTCTGGAATTTGAAATGCTGCAAAAGAAAGCCGCCGAATTCCGCGCGCATTTATTGGGGCTTTACAAAGAGCATCTCAATTTGATTAACGCGATTCCGGAATATGTCGCCGAGGAGATGCCGAAAGAAGCATCTGCGGCACAGGAAACTGCGCCGACAGAACCTGTTGAAGAAGATGCAGATGCGCCTGCGGAAAAATCGGCACCGACCGTCGAGGAGACCCCCGCAGAAGAAGCGCCTGTGGCAGAGGAGGCATCTTCAGCTGTTGCAATTCCCGTGGCGGAAGAACCCGCGGAATTTGAAAACTATGAGGACATTTCCTCCTCTACCGTGCCCGAAACCGAGGCAGAACCCGACGAAGAACCCGCCGAAGAAGGCTTTTCTTTGGATTTGAGCGCCTTTGAAGAGGACGAAGAAGAGGAAGAAACCGAGCCCGCGGCAGAAGAAACCGCCGAAGAAGCCCCCGCCCGCGCCTATGCGACGATTGAAGACGAGGACAGCGCTTCGGAGGACGATGACGATGACGAGCCGGTCTCCTTTAAAAGCTTTTTTAAGAAGAAATAAAAACGGGTGAGGGGAATACATGCTCCAATTTGTTGCCGTCGTGGTTATCGCGGCGCTCGTTGCTTTGGATCAAGGCATTAAACACCTTGCCGTGGTGCATTTGGAACCGATAGGCAGTTTTCCGCTTTTGGACGGGGTTTTACAACTATCCTATGTCGAGAACACGGGAGCCGCCTTCGGCTCTTTCAGTCAATATACAACGCTTTTGTCCGTGTTTACGGGGATTGTGCTTTTGTGCGGCTTTGTGTATTTGCTGTTGGGCAAATGTAAGCCGATTCCCGTGTATATTGCGGCAATTCTCATTTTAGCGGGCGGTGCGGGCAATTTGATTGACCGCGTCGGGCGCGGTTTTGTGGTGGATTATATCGAGCCGCTGTTTATCGAGTTTGCCGTGTTCAATTTTGCCGATATTTTAGTTTGTGTCGGTGCGGCGACGTTGATTCTTTACTTGCTGTACGATATGCTCCGCGACGCAAAGAAAACAAAACCGGTATCGGAGAACGAAAATGCAACCGATTGATATTTTGATAGACGCGGATTTCGCAGGCGAACGACTCGATAAATATTTGGCGCGCATTTTCCCTGAAAGCTCGCGTTCGGCGCTCCAAAAGGCGATTGAGGATGGATACGCCGCCGTCAACGGCAAGGCGGCGCCGAAAAATTATAAACTGCACGCCGAGGATAAACTGACCTTTACCCCGCCCGAAGTCAGACCTTTGGAGGTTGCGGCGCAGAATATTCCGTTGGAAATCGTGTATGCGGACGCGGATTTGCTGGTGGTCAACAAGCCAAAAGGGATGGTTGTGCACCCCGCGCCCGGCAATTTTGACGGTACGCTTGTCAACGCGCTTTTGTATCATTGCGGCGACAGTTTGTCAGGCATTAACGGCGTGCTGCGCCCGGGGATAGTTCACCGCATTGACAAGGATACAAGCGGGTTGTTAATTGTCGCAAAAAACGATTTTGCCCACCGCGCACTTGCCGAACAGATTGCGGCACATTCGTTTACGCGCGAATACCGCGCCATCATTACGGGGCATTTGAAAACCCCGAACGGCACCGTCACCGCACCCATCGGGCGCGACGCGCGCGACCGCAAAAAAATGGCGGTCACCGATAAAAATGCCAAAAATGCGGTTACGCATTATGAAACCTTAGCCTTGTATAAAGGGTACGCCTATATGAAATTCCGTTTGGAAACCGGCAGAACCCACCAAATTCGCGTGCATATGGCGTATTTGGGACACCCGCTTGCGGGCGACGCTGTTTACGGGCATCCGAAAAAGAACGAGCTTTCGCTTTGCGGGCAATGCTTGCACGCGGGCAAAATCGGCTTTGTGCACCCGCGTACCCAAGAATATATGGAATTTGAAAGTCCGCTCCCGGCGTATTTTGAAAAATTCCAAAGGAGTTTAACGCTTGAAGACTGAAACATCGAACAAAACCGATTTTTCCGATTGGCTGGTTGCTTCGGACATTGACGGGACGCTTAATAACAAACTGCGCCGTCTGCCGAAGCGCAATTATGAACGCATTTGTGAATTTGTAAAGGAAAAAAATGGTCATTTTACCTTGGCATCGGGCCGGAATGTCAGTTCCATGCGCAAACCGTTTCAAAGCCTGCCGATTGCCTCTACCCCCGCCGTGCTGTTAAACGGGGCGGGCATATATGACTACGAGCACGAAAAAATGCTGCGCTTTCACGCGATTAACCCTGCGGGGTATGCGTTGGTCAAAAAAGTGACCGAAAAATTCCCCGCTGTGGAGGTCGAAATCTTAACGAGCGACCGCGCATATACCGTGAACGCACACATTTTTGCCAATATTATGCTCGCGGCGGACAATTTACCCCACCGCAAATTCAAAAAGGCGACCGAAGTGCCGCCCGACGATTGGGGCAAAGTGATTTTCTTAGGGATGCCGCCGCTCATATCGGCAGTCAAAAAGTATTTGCTTTCCATCAAAGACCCGTGCGTCAATTTTATGTCCTCGTCGGTTTCGTCGTTTGAAATGCTCGAACAGGGTATACACAAAGGCGTCGGCGTGATGGATATTGCGGAGATGTACGGCATTGACCGTGCGCATACCGCCGCAATCGGCGATTATTTCAACGATTACGAAATGCTCAAAACCGTGGGGTTGCCTGCTTGCTGTGGGCAAGCGCCGAAAAAAATGCACGAAATTGCAAAATTCCACGCGTGCCACTGCAACAAAGGCGCCGTGGCGGATTTGCTCGAATATATTATGTATGATTATAAGGAGGAGTAACCGATGACCGACACGAAGAAAAAGGAATTGCAAATTTTTGCGACCAAAGCGCGTATGGGCGTGTTGGAGGGCGTGTATAACGCCAAAGCCGGGCACCCGGGCGGGTCGCTTTCCATTTGCGATGTGTTAAGCGTGCTTTACAATACCGAACTGCGCGTAGACCCGAAAAATCCGAAAGCAGAAAACCGCGACCGCTTTGTGCTTTCCAAAGGCCACGCCGCACCCGCGCTGTACGCGACGCTGGCGCTCAAAGGCTTTTTCCCTGTGGAAGATTTAAAAACACTCCGTAAGTCCGACAGTTACCTGCAAGGGCACCCCAATATGGATAAGGTTCCCGGTGTGGATATGAGCACGGGCTCTTTGGGGCAGGGGATTTCCACGGCGGTCGGTATGGCACTCGGCGCAAAACTCGACAATGCCGACTACCGCGTGTATACGATCCTCGGCGACGGGGAATTGCAGGAAGGACAGGTCTGGGAAGCGGCCATGTTCGCCGGCAACAAAGGACTTGACAATTTAGTCGCCTTTATCGACAACAACAATTTGCAGATTGACGGCACCATGGATGAGGTCAACGCCCCGTACCCGATCGGCGAAAAATTCGCCGCATTTAACTGGAATGTGCTCGAAATTGACGGTCACGATTACGACGCGATTGAAAAAGCCTTGGCAGATGCAAAGGCGTGTAAGGGCAAGCCCACCGCGGTCGTGATGAAAACCGTCAAGGGCAAGGGCGTTTCGTATATGGAAAACGCTGTCGGCTGGCACGGCAGTGCACCGAATACCGAGCAATATGAGCAGGCAATGGCAGAACTCAATGCCGCATTGGCAGAATTGGAGGCATAAGGTATGGCAGAAGCAGTAAAATGCGCAACGCGCGAAGCCTACGGCAAAACGCTTGTCGAATTGGGCGAAAAAAATGACAAAGTTTTGGTGCTCGACGCCGACCTTGCGGCGGCAACCAAAACGGGTATGTTTAAAAAGGCGTTTCCCGAACGCTTCATTGATGTCGGCATTGCCGAGGGCAACCTGATGGGTGTTGCGGCGGGGCTTGCCGCAACGGGGCACATTGTGTTTGCAAGCTCCTTTGCGATGTTTGCGGCGGGCAGAGCGTTTGAGCAGGTGCGTAACTCTATCGGCTATCCGCATTTGAATGTCAAAATCGGCGCAACCCACGCGGGCATTTCCGTCGGCGAGGACGGCGCAAGCCACCAATGCTGTGAGGATATTGCGTTAATGCGCTCCATTCCCGGTATGGTGATTTTAAACCCTGCCGACGATGTCGAGGCGCGCGCGTGCGTGCTGGCGGCGGCAGAGCACGAAGGCCCTGTGTATATGCGCTTCGGCAGACTTGCCGTGCCGCGTGTGTTTGATGAATCCTATCAGTTTGAAATCGGCAAAGGCGCTGTGCTTACCGAGGGCGACGATGTGACGATTGTTGCCACGGGTCTTATGGTCAACGAAGCGTTGTTAGCAGCGGAAGCCTTAAAAGCGGACGGCATTTCGGCGCGCGTTGTGAATATGGCAACCATTAAACCGATTGACCGCGAGATTATCGTTGATTCCGCCAAGAAAACCGGCGCGATTGTTACCGCCGAGGAACACAATATTCTCGGGGGCTTGGGCAGTGCCGTGGCAGAGGTCGTTTGCGAAACCGTGCCCGTGCCGGTACTGCGCGTCGGCGTCGAAGATGTGTTCGGCAAATCCGGCCCCGCTGTGGAATTGTTACACATTTACGGGCTGGATGCACAGCATATCGCCGAAAAGGCAAAAGCGGCTGTCGCGCTGAAAGCGTAACCGTAGACTTCAAAAATACAAAGCAACAGGCTGTATCGCGCGATACAGCCTGTTGTTTTGTATTTCAATGTAGGATTGGTTGCAACAGGTTTTCCAATTCTTTTTCAATGTCGTTTATATCCACTTGTTCCGCCTGTTTCCCCGTGCGGGCAAACTCCGAATTTTCTTTGGCGCGCACCGTGCCGAATACGGCCGCAAACAACAGCAACAGCAAAAATAAGCACAACAGATACCGCCGTAAGACCGGATTTTTCATGGTTTCACTTCTTTCCTTTGTTTATCCGTTTTCCGAATACTTTAAAAGCAATTCTCCGAGCGCCTTGCCGATTAAGTGACCGGAGTATTCCGCTTCCTCTAAGGTGTTGGAGTCACTGCCGACCTCTAAAAGTACGGAACAGGGCGTGACATCCATATTGTATTTTCGCGCCGAAAACAGCACGGGACGCATTAACCCCGGATAGTCTGTTTCGGCGTTTTTTTGTAATTGCAGCGCAAAGGTTAGGTTTTCCTCCCACCGCGGAAAATCGGTCACCTTGCCGTCCTCACAGCCTGCAATAATCATAATCTGCGCCGCTTTTTTGCCGTTGATTTCCGCGGTCGGTTTGATGCGCGTGCCGTCGCTTTGCTTTATCGCGTCGCGGTGCACATCAATCACGACCTGAATACTTGGATTTTCCGCCATGATCTGTGTAATGCGCTCCCGCGAGCGGTCATATGCACCCGTGTATTTGGTATCGTGGATTTCGGTGTCGTGCACAACGCCGATGCCCATTTTGGTGAGTTCTTCGCAAATTGCCGTGCCTACGCGCACCATATTACGGTCGGGGCTGTTACTGCGTGTGACATATTCGGTTGTGTACCAACCGTAATTCAACAGCTCATAGCTTTCGGTGGTGTGCGTGTGAAAAATCAACACCGTCGGCGCGCGTTTATCTGCAATTTGCAGTGTCGCGTTTTTTTCCACCGCCGACTTTATATCCACCGAATGTGACGGCGTGGTGTTGCGCACCGTAATATTTCCATAGGTGTCGGTGGCGTTTGTCGCGTCATATTGCTTTTCGACAATATTGCCGTTTTTTTCTGCATTGGCAAACACCGTTTCGGCTTCTTGCATCATTTTAAGAATATCTGCGGGCGTGTCCGTTTCGGAAGCGGTCTTTTGCGCGGCAACAGGCTGTACGCGGTTTTCAATCGGCACGGACACGGTTGTGCTTTGCGCAGTGCCACCGCTTTGCGCGGCACGGGCAAAATCGTTCTTGATGACCTCTGCCGCGCCCTGCGGCAAGGCGAGCGACGCACTGAACAGCGCCGCTTTTTCGAGGGGCTCCGCACCGTGCATACCGACAAAGACGGTGCACAGCAAAAATGCGGGCACGGCAAGCGACAGCAAAATGCGGCTTGCGGAGTCACCGGTTTGTTTTTTGTGCAGTGGATTTTTTCGTATCATCATAGCGAGTCCTTTCGCACATATCCTTCCGTTCTATGGATATGATGAAAGGCGCGCGGATATTAAACGAGATTTAAAAGAATATCGGGCGAAACCGACGGCTGTAACGCGCAGTTCAGCGCAAGCGATAAAAACCGAGACGCGCGGCGAATGAGGGTGTCAATGTCCCGCGGGGTGACCATCATTTCGCGCGCTTCCTGTTTGGCGGTTTCGTGTAAATTTTTCTCGTCTCCCGTAAAATCCCGAATTAAGGTAACCGCATCTACCACCGTCGGCACACCGACGGCAATCACGGGCACGCCGAGCGTTTCGCGGTCAATGCGCGCGCGGCTGTTGCCCACGCCCGAGCCCGGCGTGATGCCCGTGTCGGTCAGTTGTACGGTGTTCCCGAGCCGCGACAGACTGCGTGCGGCAAGCGCGTCTACGGTGATAACGGCGCAAGGCTGTACCGCGTCTGCCAGGGCTTTGAGGGATTCGGCGGTTTCCATCCCCGTTTGCCCCAAAACGCCGAAAGTGACTGCCGAAACGGGGCGCAAATCGGGAAAACCGAGCTGCGTTGCCATGGATTTGTCAATGTGCCGCGTGGCAAAAATGCCGTGGGCGGTTTTCGGCCCTAAGGCGTCGGGCGTAATGTTCTCATTGCCCAACCCCGCCACCAACACCGCGCCGTTGCGGTCGGGCAGAAAGTCGCAAAGCGTATCGGTCATGGCGGACAGACGCCCGTCTAATAATTCGCTGTCGTGCGAAAATTCGGGAATTTCCAAAGTGATGTATTTGCCCTTTGGCTTGCCGATTTCCCGTTCGCCCGCTTCGTTTAACACCTCAATTTCCGTAATGTTGACTTCGCCGCGCGTGCGTGTTTGCATACGCACATTCTTGCTTTCTTTTTTGCCGCAGAGCGTGCGGCTCTCCACTGCCAAATCGGTGCGAAAATCCATTTTGCCGCCTCCTAAACAATAAATCTTCTTTTAGTATGGGCAAAACAGAAAAAACTATTGCGAAATTCAAAAAAAAACTTGCTTTTTTCAGAAAAGAATGGTAATATATATACCGCTAATGTAAGGGAGGTGTGACCGTATGCCGAATATTAAGTCCGCGAAAAAGCGCGTTATCGTGAACAACAAGCGTGCACAGCGCAATAAGTCTATGAACTCTGCGCTCAAAACCGCAATCAAAAAGGCAAACGCAGCGATTGAATCCGGCGCAGCCGACAAAGAAGTACTCGTGACTGCCGCTGTGAAAAAGATTGACCAGGCGACTGCAAAGGGGCTTCTTCACAAAAACAACGCTGCCCGTAAAAAGTCCGCCCTCGTTTCGAAACTCAACAAGGCGTAAGTTTCCTTTGACAACTGAAATGAGAAAAGGTTAAATGCCGCTGAACATTGTTCTGCGGCGTTTCGCTTTTTATTGCCATAATTATCGTACTTCTAAAAAAACAGGCTCCCGAACTGTCGGAAGCCTGTTTTGTCTCTATTTGTATTTGCTTTCGGATTACGCTTTATAGCCTTTTTTGCGAAGCAAGGCGTCGATTTTGTCCGCAGGATTGAGCAGGTGGCTGACGGACATATCGTGGTTTAAGGTGTCAATGATATAGGAAACATATTTCGACATATCCACTTCGCAGTACCACTCGCGCGCGAGTAACTCGGGCGTTCTGTATACCAAGTTGGTGGTGAATACCTTATCGAACAGCCCATCGGCATATTTCCGGTCGAAACTGTCTAAGCCTTCGCAGAACAGCCCGAACGCCGAGAAAATGAAGATGCGTGCCGCGCCCAACTCTTTGAGCTTGCCGGCAACTTCGAGCATCGATTCGCCCGAGGAAATCATATCGTCGACAATCAGCACATCCTTGCCTGCCACATTCGAGCCCAAGAACTCGTGCTGTAAAATCGGATTTCTGCCGTTGACCACGCGTGTGTAATCGCGACGCTTATAGAACATACCCAATTCCACGCCCAACACGGTGGAATAGTAGATGCAACGCCCCATGCCGCCCTCGTCGGGGGAAATGACCATCATATGGTCGTTGTCAAAGTGGAGGTTGTCCACATGATTGACAAGCGCTTTAATCATTTGGTAAACGGGCTGTACATTTTCAAAGCCCTTTAACGGAATGGCGTTTTGTACGCGCGGGTCGTGTGCGTCAAAGGTGATGATGTTGTCCACACCCATATTCAAGCACAATTCCTGCAAGGCAATCGCGCAGTCGAGCGATTCACGCGAGGAACGCTTGTGCTGCCGCCCTTCATACAGCATCGGCATAATCACCGTAATGCGGCGTGCTTTGCCGCCGACAGCGGAAATCGCGCGTTTCAAGTTGGCATAATGCTCGTCGGGGCTCATCGGTACGGTTTTCCCGTACATTTGATAGGTCAGCCCGTGGTTAAACATATCGGCGACAATAAAAATGTCGTAGCCGCGCACGGATTCCGACAGCGTGCCCTTGCCTTCACCCGTACCAAACCGCGGGAAACCCGTGTTGATAATATAGGTGTCGCGCTCATAGCCGGAAAATGCGATGCTGTTTTTGTGTTCGCTTTGCTTTTGCGCACGCCATTTTACGATGTAGCGGTCGATTTTCTCGGCAAGCTCCTCACAGCCGGGCAGGGCGACGATGCCGAGCGGGCCGTAGGGAATGGTGGTAAAATCTTGGGTGTAGTCAGGCATATTTGTTCCTCCGTGCAGCGTGATGAAATCCAATCGGATTTGTTTTTACACTCATATTCTACTATATTTTGCGTTTTTTGCAAGGGCAAAACCGCAGAAAAGACGCAGAAAAACAAATTTTAGTTAAATGCGTGGTCTACCGTGATAACAGCGAAATATCTTTCGTCTATTTTGCTCAATTTTTCCGAAATAGTGTTGCAAAGCTCACGGTCACTTAACGGGAAATCGGGCGGAGCAACCGTGTCAAAAATCAAATTGGTGTGGGTGGGGCCCTCCACCATACGGAAGTCGTGGAGCGTCAGGCGTTCGTCAATATCGTGAATGACTTTTTTACAAATCTCTTTTAATTCCGTAACCCGTTCGTCGTCCGTCACCACGGGGTCCATATGTATGGACACAAGCATACCGTATTTATGCTGTAAATCGCGTTCAATCAAATCCACCGTGTCATGGCTTTGCAAAATGTCGATATTGGCGGGGACTTCCGCATGCACCGAGGCGAAACTTCTGCCCGGGCCGTAATCGTGGATAATCAGGTCGTGCACACCCACCACGCCGTCGTAGGAAAGAATTTCCCGTTCGATTTCATCAAAAAATTCCTTTTCGGGGGGCTTGCCGAGCAACAGCCCGACAGTATCCTTCAAAATTTCCGCACCGGAACGGAAAATAAACAGCGCCACCACAATGCCGAACCAACCGTCCACGGGGAAATCCGTGACGAGCGACAGCAACAGCGCCGCCAAAGCGACCGTCGTTGCCGCCGTATCCGAAAGGCTGTCGGAAACCACCGCTTTTGTTGCGGCGGAGTCAATCTTTTTGCCCAAGCGATGGTTGAAATAGGCAAGCCACAGCTTTGCCCCGATAGACAACAGCAAAATCACCAGCGCCACGGTGCTGTATGTGACGGGGGAGGGGTTGCGGATTTTATCGACCGAGGATTTGAACAGCTCAAACCCCATCATTAAAATCAAAAACGACACAATCAGCGCGGCGATGTATTCAATTCTGCCGTGACCGTAGGGGTGGTCTTTGTCGGCGGGCTTTTTGGCGAGCTTGAAGCTGACCAAGGTCACCACCGAAGAACCGGCGTCCGACAGGTTGTTTACTGCGTCTGCCGAAATGGAAATACTGCCCGTTATCGTGCCGACAAAGAACTTTGCCGCCGACAACAGCAGGTTTACGCAAATGCCGACCGCGCCGCTCAATTCCCCGTATGCGGCGCGCACCGCGGGGCTTTTGGTGTTTTGATAATCCTTAATAAACAGTCTTGCAAGTAAATCAGCCATTTTGCTGTGCCTCGTTTCGTACCGACTCTGTAATACAGCTTGCGCCCTTCCAGAAAATATTTTCAATCAACACGGCAATTTCCTCGGGCGTTGTGCCGTCCTCGGGGTGCTCCAACCAATGGCGCACAAGACCCACCACACCTGCCTCAAAATAGGCATATACATAATTAAATGCGGTCAGATTTTCAAGCTGATAGTAAGTGGTAAAATCCCGCAGGCATTTTTCCCGCAGGAATTTGCGCAGATTCAAAATAAAATTGATGTCGCCGTTTTCCCCGAGCAATGCGGCGCAGATTTCCCGATTGGCATAGAGAAATCCGCATACATCCGAGAAAATCTTGCGCGGCTGTGTTTTTAAGTCCTCAATCGTATAGTTTTGCACAATGCCTTCGTACTCATCAAACAGCTCCTGCTCGATTTGCTCCACCAAATCGTAAATATCCTTGTAATGCAGGTAAAAGGTACCGCGGTTGATGTCCACGCGTTCGGAAAGTTCCCGAACGGTAATTTTTTTAATGCTCTTTTCTTTTAACAACTCGGTAAGCCCCTGCCGAAGCAATCGCTTGGTGCGGCGTACGCGGCTGTCTACGTTCTCCTCTTTCATTTTGAAATTCCTCCTGCTTGCGCGTATGCGCAAAATAATGAACAAGTGTATTATAATATAATTCAGTTGATTATTCAACATTTTTATGTGAAAATACCGAGAAAAAAGCAAACATATTGCCGCTATGTTCCATAGACTTTTTCTTTTTTCTATCAAATGTCACAGAAAATGGATTGACATTTGCGCCATTTTATTGTAAATTATAGAAGTAATGTTTTGTATATACCGCCTGAAACGCTCGGGCGTGTAATTTGAAAGGGGATTCGCAAATGTCTAAACAGAATAAAGAACCGTCCACACCCGAATCGAGAGCGGAAAAACTTGCCAACAAGCAAATGCTCAGAAAGGTTTTTACAAGCACTTTCTTTAAAGCGTTTGCGATTTGCCTTGCGGTGTTGCTGATTTATTCGGTTTGCTATATCGCATTTATCAACCCGAATTCTGTCGGGGCGAACACCGTGAACCCGGTTTCCGATACCAATACCGCCGCAAGCGCCGTGGTGCAGAACAACAATGGCAGTGCTTCTTCCGGCGACGCAAGCGGTGACGCGGCGGCAACAGGCGATACGAACGCCGCAGCCGTCACAGAGTTGAGTGCGTCCAGCAGCAAGGCGGATATTCTTTCGTATTTCAATACCGCTATTAACAAAGTCAAACCGAACGCAAAACAGGTGACTTTGAATTATGAAAAGAACAATCAGGCAACCAGTATCACCGGCTCGATTCCTTCTTTTATTACCGGTTTGGTTGATAAAGCGATTGAAGCAAATATGGGCGAAAAAGACCTTTCGTCATTGGATCCCGGCATGGTGAATGCAACGACGGTGGACCAAAAAAATGCGATGTTCCCCGTTGAAAATGAGAGCTGGTCAAGCAAACTGACAACTGACAATATCAAAGAAGCAACTTTCACCGACAATGGGAATACATACACCATCACGGTGAAAACCAAGGATGACGAACCCTCGGAAGCAACGGCGCACGGTGTCGGCAATAACGGACAGGTAATGTCTGTGATTATGCCGTCGATTGTTACTGTTAACGCGGAAAAATTCGGTTTGTCTTCCGCAATCAAGAGCGTGAAGACCGGTCATTCCGACGGTACTGTCAAAATTACCGTGGATAAGGCGACCGGCAATGTTTTAACAGCGAATTATTATTTCGTTTGGACTTTGGATGCGTCCTTGGCCGGCGGTATCAATGCCACAGTAGGTTTCGGTCTTGAAAAAGACTTTACGATTGCTTGGTAATTACATGTAAAACACGAAACACCTGTAAGCAACGGCTTGCAGGTGTTTTTTTGCGGATTTTCGGCAGAATTTCCGCAAAAAGCAAGGGTTGTTTATTGACATTTTTTCCCCGAAACGATATACTATATTTAAATATGAATTTTGAGGTGGTAGAAATGGCAGAAAAGAAAACCGTTATGCTGACCGGCGCGTCCGGCAACATGGGCTTTGCAGGCTTCAAAGAACTGTATAAGATGAAAGACAAATTTAATACGGTTCTGTTGCTTCGCAAAAGCGAAAAGAACGAAAAACTCTTCGCACCCTATATGAACGACCCGTCCGTAAAAATTGTTTGGGGCGACCTTACAGATTATGACAGCATTTTAGAAGCCGTCACGGGCTCGGATTATGTTCTCCATGTCGGCGGCATGGTTTCCCCCACGGCGGACTGGAAGCCGTACAGAACCCAAAAAACCAATATCGGCGCGGCGCAGAGCATCTGCAAGGCAGTCCTTGCCCAGCCCGACCCCGATGCCATTAAGGTTTGCTATATCGGCACGGTTGCCGAAACCGGCGGCAGAAACTATCCCATTCATTGGGGGCGTTGCGGTGACCCGATTAAAATTTCGATTTATGACCACTATGCGGTTTCCAAAACCGTTGCAGAGCGCACCTTTGTCGAAAGCGGCTTGAAAAATTGGGTGGTTATGCGTCAGTCCGGTATTCTGTATCCCAACATCTTAAAGAATATGGACCCGATTATGTTCCATGTGCCGATTAACGGCGTTTTGGAATGGTGCACGGTGGAGGACTCCGGCAGACTGCTTGCGAATTTGGTCGATGAGGACGCAAAAGGCAACCTCGGCGCAGACTTCTGGAATCACTTCTTCAACATCGGTTCCGGTAAGGAATACAGAATTTCCAACTATGAGTTTGAATGCCTGCTGTTGGGCACGCTCGGCTTGGCAGGTCCCGAAAAGCTGTTTGACCCCAACTGGTTCATCACCAAGAACTTCCACGGGCAGTTCTATGCCGACGGCGACAAGCTCGAAGAATTCCTACACTTCCGTGAGAATCTGCCGATTCAGGATTACTTCAACCGCTTGGCTGACCAGGTTGAATTCTACTTCAAAATTCCGCGCTATCTGCCGAAGAACCTGGTGGCGGCTTGCGCAAAACCCTTTATGAAAAAGATTGCTTCCACGCCCGATTTCGGCACGCTGGATTGGGTTGCCAAAAATAATGAGGTGCGTATGAGCGCCTATTACGGCTCCAAAGCAGAATGGGAGAAAATCCCGTCCAAATGGGAAGACTTTGAACTCATCAAGTTTGACAAGGATAACAGTGCCGCCGAGCAGTTCAAACTTGACCACGGCTATGACGAGTCGAAGCCCGAAAGCGAATTGGATATTGACGATATGAAACAGGCGGCGGCGTTCCGCGGCGGTGAATGCCTGTCTGAGTCGATGACCAAAGGCGATATGGCAACCAAACTCAAATGGAAATGCGGCCATTGCGGCGCCGAATTTGAAGCCAGCCCCGCGCTCATTTTGTTGGGCGGCCATTGGTGCCCCGAGTGCTTTATCCCGCAGAAAGCATGGGATTATGACGCGATTGCCAAAACCAACCCGTTCTTTGCACAGGTTTGGTATCCGAGCCACTCGAAAGATGAAAACAACCGTTACGAGTTTGACGATTTGTTCCACATCAACGGCGTGGCATGGGACGATATTAAACGGTAATTCGTTTCCGTTTCGCGTATGCTACATAAACCGAATAACCGGAGGGCTTTTCGCCTTCCGGTTATTTTTTATCCATGTTTTACGCACGAAATTCCGATTTATCATCCTGCGCGATAGCGAAAGATCTTGAAACGCCACAAAATAAAAATGCGCCAAACGAGATGCTTCGCCTGTCGGCGCAGAATGACAATCGGGCGATTCGTGAATCGCCCCTACAACCGTAGGGAACGGTCTTGACCGTTCCGTAAAATTACATCAAAATCTACGGGCGGGCGTGGAAACCCGCCCCTACGCACGAAATGAAATTTTCAGGGTAGGGCGGGGGCTTGCCCCCGCCGTCTTGAAACGATTGATTTTTTAAGGTGCGCGTGTTAAAATACCAATATATATAGCATCTGAATATAGAAACACAAAGGAAAACCCTGCATATGAACAAGCATTTTGAAGCCTTAGAGCTCCCGAAAATTTTAGAAAAACTCGGCAATTTGACCGCCTGCGACGAGGCACGCGAACGCGCGCTGTCTCTCAAACCGCAAACCGATTTTTTTGAGGCAGAGCGTCTGCTCGAACAAACCGAGGCGGCGCATATTTTGATTGCCAAATTCGGCGCGCCGTCGTTCGGCGGGCTTTGTAATGTCAACAATTCCCTCCACCGCGCCGAGGCCGGCAGTACGCTTTCCATGCGTGAGCTGTTGACGGTGGCGCAGGTGCTGCGCGTGTTGCGCGGGATTCTCGCATGGCACGAAAAGTGCGCAGGGCTTTCCACAGCGATTGACGATTTTTTTCAAAGCATTTGCGCCAATAAATATTTAGAGGATAAAATCAACACCGCGATTTTGTCCGAGGACGAAATGTCCGACAACGCCTCGCCGGAACTGAAAAACATCCGCCGCAAAATGAAACAGCAGGACGCGAAAATCCGCGAGCAGTTGGATAAACTTTTGCGTTCACCCACCTACAAAAACAGTTTGCAGGAAGCAATCGTCACCCAACGCAACGGACGGTTTGTTGTCCCCGTGAAAAGCGAGCACCGTGCCGAAGTTGCGGGTATGGTGCACGATACCTCGTCGAGCGGCTCAACGGTATTTATCGAGCCGGCAAGCGTGGTCGAGGCAAACAACGAAATTAAGGTGCTTGAAAGCAAAGAGCGCGACGAAATCGAGCGTATTTTGGCAGAGCTTTCCGCCGAAGCGGGCGCATTTTATGACAGTATCAAAATCAGTTATGCAAGCGCTGTCGAACTCAATTTGATTTTTTCCAAAGCCAATCTTGCCTATCAAATGAAAGCAAGCAAGCCGATTTTAAACGCGTTCGGGGAAATCGAACTGAAAAAAGCGCGTCATCCGCTGATTCCGATGCAAAAGGTTGTGCCTGTGGATATGCGCTTGGGTACGGATTTTGATTCGCTTGTGATTACAGGGCCCAACACGGGCGGCAAAACGGTTTCGATTAAAACGCTCGGATTGTTGACTTTGATGGCGGCTTGCGGGCTGTATATCCCCGCGGCGGATAACTCTCGCGTGGCGGTATTCGGCAAGGTGCTTGCGGACATCGGCGACGAGCAAAGCATTGAGCAGTCGCTTTCGACCTTTTCGGCACATATGACCAATATCGTTTCCGTTGACCGTGAAGCCGATGACAATACGCTCGTGTTAATCGACGAGTTGGGTGCGGGCACCGATCCCGTCGAGGGTGCGGCGCTGGCGGTCGCGGTGTTGGAGGCCTTGCGCAAAAAAGGCGCCAAAATCGCCGCCACTACGCATTATTCGGAATTAAAAGAATACGCGCTTTCCACCGACCGCGTGGAAAACGGCTCGTGCGAGTTTTCGGTGGAAACGCTTGCACCGACTTATAAATTGTTGATTGGTATTCCCGGGCGCTCCAACGCCTTTGCCATTTCCGAACGGTTGGGGCTTCGGCAGGAGATTATTGCGGCGGCACAGGGTTTTGTTGCCACGGAAAACCGCCGCTTTGAAGATGTGGTGGACACCTTAGAGCAAACCCGTGCCGAAATGGAGCAGGAAAAAGAAAAAACACTTGCTTTACAACGCGAAATCGACGATTTACGCCAAAAAGCGGAGGAAAAATATCAGGACGCCGCCGAAAAAGGGGAAAAGGAAATTGCCCGCGCCAAAGCGGAGGCAAACCGTTTGGTTGAAAATGCCCGCCGCGCCGCAAATTCGTTGCTGTTAGAGGTGGAACGCCTGAAAAAGGAACAGGCCAAAGAGAAAAATGCCGCCGAAATGGCACGCAAAGCCAAAGCGGCTATGAAATCGCACCTCAATACGATTGACGATTTGACTGCCGAACGGTTTGACACACTCGATGATGGCGAGTATGTGCTCCCGCGCCCGTTAAAGGTCGGCGATACGGTGCTTGTGACTACCCTCGGCACCAAAGCCACGGTTGTGACGGTGCCCGATGCAAAAGGCAACACGGAAGTGCTTTCGGGTGCGATGAAAATGAAAGTATCGCTTGAAAATCTGCGGCTTGTCGGCGGCAAAGCGGAAAAAAGCACTGCGCCCCGCCGCACGGCAGTTTCGCGCGAGCGCGCGCCCGCAAGCAGCGCAATGCGTGTGGATTTGCGCGGCAAAAATGCCGAAGAAGCGCTTTTGGATTTGGATATGTTTATTGACGGCGCGGTGCGTTCGGGACTTACCGAAATCACCATTGTCCACGGCAAAGGCACAGGGGTTCTGCGCAAAGCCGTGCAAACGCATTTGCGCACGCATCCGAATATCCGCACATTCCGCCTCGGCGTGTACGGCGAGGGAGAGGACGGCGTGACGATTGCCGAACTGAAATAATTCTCGGTTGCAAATCTTTTGGAAGTATGCTATGATAAGAGAAATACAATCGACGGAGGAATTTGAGATGCAAAAGAAAATTGTAGCGGTTGCTTTGGCAATGCTTCTGTTTGTATTCGGGGCGGTTGCCTGCGGCAAAAAAGATAAAATTGAAGAAGATTCCACCTATGCGCCTTTTGAATATACCACCGACGAAGCCGGTGAAAAATACATTACCAATGTGTATGGCGATTTAATTCCCGTGACGACCTCCGAAAGCGGCGATATTGAATTGATGGAGGATTTGGTAACCAAAACCAAAGAACAGGCAGAGGCGGAAAAAGCCGAACGCGAATCCAATTCCGAGAAAGCGAACGAGCCCGCCGGCGACAATACCAATCGTAACAATAGCGACAATAACAACAACAATAACAACAATAACAATAATAACAACAATGGTAATAACAGCGGCGGTATCGTGATTGGCAATGACGATGTCAAGAATAACAATGAACATGACGCTGTCATTGTTTGGTAAGTTTTTTGACAAATGCTACTTGACAAGCCGAAAAATGTTTAGTATAATATCACCCTGTAAAGTCTCCGGCTTTACAGGGCTTTTTATCGGAAAGGAAAGGGAGAATCCATGGCAAACAATGTAGAAATAACCATTTTGCTTGATTTTTACGGCGAAATGCTGACCGAAAAACAGCGGGATTTCTTAAGCTATTATTATAATGATGACCTTTCTCTTTCAGAGATTGCCGAAAATGAGGGGATTTCTCGGCAGGGTGTGCGTGACGCGATTAAGCGCGCCGAAACCTTGCTTTACGATATGGAAAGCAAGTTGGGCTTTGCACAAAAACTCAGCGACATCAAAGAAACCCTCGGGCAGATTATCGACTGCGCCGAAGCCATTAACGCCTACAATTTAGACCACGGGCTTTCGCGCGAAATCAACGAAACCACCGTTCGCATTAAGTCGCTGGCGCTGGGTATTATCGAGTAATCGCAGAGGTTTGGTATTATGGCATTTGAAGGATTATCCGACAAGTTAGAGGCCGCCTTTAAACGGCTGAAAAGTAAAGGCAGTTTGAATGAAAACGATGTCAAAGAGGCGATGCGCGAAGTGCGCTTGGCGCTCTTAGAGGCAGATGTTAACTATAAGGTTGCCAAAGATTTTACCAATAAGGTCACCGAGCGTGCCATCGGCGCGCAGGTGATGGAAAGTTTAACCCCGGCACAAATGGTTATCAAAATCGTCAATGAGGAATTGACATCGTTGATGGGCGGCACGGGCAGCCGTTTGACTTGCGCTTCGCATCCGCCCACAATCGTGATGATGTGCGGTCTGCAAGGCTCCGGTAAAACCACACACTGCGCCAAAATCGCCCGCAAATTAAAAGGCGAGGGGCACCGCCCGTTGCTTGTGGCGTGCGACGTGTACCGCCCTGCGGCAATTAAACAGTTGCAGGTGGTCGGCGAGCAGGTCGATGTGCCCGTGTTTGAAATGGGGCAGGGCAATCCCGTGGAGATTGCCGAAAACGCCGTAAAACTTGCCAAAGACCACGGCTATGACTATGTGTTTTTGGATACGGCAGGCCGTTTGCATATCGACGAAGAACTGATGCAGGAATTAAAGAACATCAAAGCGAGCGTGCACCCGCACGAAATTCTGCTTGTGGTGGACGCAATGACCGGTCAGGACGCCGTCACGGTGGCAACTTCGTTCGATGAAGCCTTGGGGATTGACGGGTTGGTGCTCACGAAAATGGACGGTGACACCCGCGGCGGCGCGGCACTTTCCGCAAGAGCCGTCACAGGCAAGCCAATCAAATTTGTCGGTATGGGCGAAAAGCTTGATGAACTCGACTATTTCTACCCCGACCGTATGGCGTCAAGAATTCTCGGCATGGGCGATGTGCTGTCGCTTATCGAAAAAGCCGAGCAATCCTTAGACGAGAAAAAGGCCGCTGAGCTTGAAAAGAAGCTTCGCAAAAATAAATTTGATTTAAACGACCTGCTTGACCAACTCCAACAGGTGCGCAAAATGGGCTCGATGAAGGATATTTTATCGATGCTTCCGGGCGTGGGCAACAAACTGCGCGATGTCGATATTGACGAACGGCAATTTGACCGTGTGCAGGCGATTATTCGTTCGATGACGCCTGAGGAACGCGCGAAGCCCGAAATCATCAATCCCTCGCGCAAGCGCCGCATTGCCGCAGGCTGCGGTATGCAGGTGGAGGATGTCAATAAACTGCTTGCGCAACACCGCCAGATGCTCAAAATGTTCAAGCAGATGAATTCCAAGAGCACGCGCCGCCGTTTCAGCCGTATGGGCAATTTCGGCAACTTCGGCGGTATGTAAATTCGGTTCCGGCACAAAATGTGTTTGGTATATATTTTATTTTATATATTTGGAGGAAAAACAAATGGCAGTAAAAATCAGACTGCGCCGCATGGGCGCAAAAAGAGCACCGTTCTATCGCGTGGTTGTGGCAGATTCCAAATCCCCGCGTGACGGCAAATTCATTGAAGAAATCGGGACCTTTGACCCGATGAAGAACCCCGCCGAAGTCAAAATCGACGTGGAAAAAGCACAGCAGTGGATTAAAAACGGTGCACAGCCGACCGATACGGCAAAAGCACTTCTCAAACAGTGCGGCGCGATTAAATAAGGAGGACTTTTGTCTTGGAAGAACTTCTGAAAACCATCGCCATGGGGCTGGTCGATACGCCCGACGCAGTCACCGTAACCGTGGACGAACCCGACGAGCGCGGCAATGTCGTCTATCATCTGCATGTGGCAGAGGGCGATATGGGTCGTGTTATCGGCAAGCAGGGCAGAATTGCCAAGGCAATCCGCACGGTGATGAAAGCACGCGCCACCAAAGACGGCGTTCGCGTGCAAGTGGATATTGACTGAAAAAACGCGCGTGAGCTTTTTTGCCTACGCGCGTTTCTTTTTGATTTTTTTGGAGTAACCAATGAAAAAAGCGTATTTGGAAATCGGAAAAATCGTCGGCACGCACGGCGTGCGCGGCGAAGTGAAAATCCAGCCGTGGTGCGACAGTGCGGCATTTTTGTGCGGATTTTCCACGCTGTATTTGGATAATGCAGGGGAAAAGCCGTTAAAAGCTTTAAAACTGCGCCCGCATAAAAATGTGGTGCTCGGTGTGTTTGAAACGGTAGATACCATGGAAAAAGCCGAGGCATTGCGCGGCAAAATTCTCTATATGCACCGCGCGGACGCGCACTTGCCCGCGGGGACAAACTTTATTCAGGATTTAATCGGCTGTAAGGTTATTGACCTTGACACCGGCGCAGAATACGGCGAACTGACCGAAGTGATTGCAGGCACGAATGCCAACGATATTTGGTCGGTGAAAACACCGTCGGGCGAAACGGTTTTGATGCCCGCTATCCCCGAGGTGGTACGCGAAACCGATGTGGATGCGGGGATTATCCGCATTCGTCCCTTAATCGGATTATTTGACGGGAAAGCGAGCGTGGTCGAAGATGCGGATTGATATTATGACCCTTTTTCCCGAAATGTGCGAGGCGGTGCTGTCGGAAAGCATCATCGGCAGAGCGCGCGAAAAGGGCTGTGTGGACATTCGGTGTGTCAATATCCGCGACTTTACAGCCGATAAGCACAACCGCGTGGACGACGCGCCCTACGGCGGTGGTATGGGTATGCTGATGCAAACCCAACCGATATACGATTGCTACCGTTCGTTATATGCCGAAACGGAGGAAAAGCCGCATTTAATCTATCTTTCCCCCCAAGGCAAAACTTTGACGCAGTCACGCGTCAAGGAACTTTCCGCCTTGCCGCGTGTGGTGCTGTTGTGCGGGCATTACGAGGGCGTGGACGAACGCGTGCTTGAGGAAATCGTGGACGAGGAAATCTCTGTGGGCGATTATGTGCTTACAGGCGGCGAATTGCCCGCGCTTGTGCTGATGGACGCGATTTGCCGTATGCTTCCGGGCGTTTTGCCGAATGACGAGGCAAAAGAACTTGAAAGCCATTACAATTCGTTGCTTGAATACCCGCAGTATACTCGCCCGCCTGTGTGGCACGGCAGGGAAGTGCCCGAAGTGCTTTTGTCGGGGCACCACGGGAATATTGCGCGCTGGCGGCGTGAGCAAAGCCTGTTGCGTACAAAACTGCGCCGCCCCGAATTGCTCGAAACGGCGGAATTGACAAAGCAGGATAAAGCGTTTTTGGAAACCTTGCAGACAGAAGGGGAAAGCGATGGATAAGAGCCGCTTAAAGCAGAACATTTGGCGTATTTTATTGGCTGTGCTTTGCGTATGTTTGCTTTCGGTGCCCGTTTTAATGCTGTTCCTTTGGGCGTTCGGCTATGCGTTGCTTTTTCGGTATCCGACTGCATTTTTATGTGCAATGTCGGTTTTGGCTGCTGCGGCATTGGTCGCTGTGTATATACAAAAGCCGATTTTCTCTAAAGCGGAAACCGTATTTGCCGTATTTTTACCGACGGCGGCGCTTTTCTGTGGGCTGAAAGCCGCAAAATCCGATTCGGGGGTGTTCGCGTGGCTGTTTGCAGGCATTTTGCTGGTGTGTTGCGCGGTTTTGCTGATCAAAATACTGCCGCGCGCCTTGTGGAAGTTTTTAGCGGCAGGTTTCGAGATGCTTTTATGCGGATTTTTCCTGCTTGATATGTTCTTTACGGTTGTGTTTTTGGGGATAACCTGCAATACGGTGGTGCAGACGGTGCCATCTCCGCAAAACACCTATGTTGCCGAAGTGATTGACAGCAATCAAGGTGCGCTTGGCGGGGACACATTTGTAGAGGTGCGTAAAACCGCGTCAGCGAATATTTTGTTTTTCACGGTGCAAAGTCGCTCCGTACGCGTTTACGAGGGTGAATGGGGCGAGTTTGAAACGATGGAAACTGTTTGGGTTGATGAGAACACGCTTTTGGTGAACAACGAAACAGTGTATCTTGATCATTTTGTGCTTTTATAAAATGCATATAGAAACGGGGGATACCTATGAAAAAAACAAAACAAATCCTTTGCGTGTTGCTTGCGGCAGTCTTGCTGTTACAGCTTTCCGCCTGCGGCGCAAGCAAAGCGCAAGTGACCGAGGTGTTTGACAGTCTGCAAAAAATCTCGTATTGCACGACCTACAAAACCCTTTCCGAAACCAGCAATAAAACAAGCGCGTGGCGCGAGGGTATGATTTCCGGCAACGGCTTGCAGGGCGTTGTCACCTCCGGCGCGCCGTACAGCGATTCGCTGATTTTTCAGAATATGCACTTTATTCTGCCGAACGAAAATGCGCGCACCTGCCCCGACACGGTAAACGAATTGGAAACCGTGAAACAGGCGATTGTGGCGGGCGAGGATATTGTGGATAACGCAAGTTATGACGATGTATATGCTTTCCACCCGGGCGGCGCACTGCGCATTACGCAGGCAAAAGCGTATGCCAAAGATTATATGCGCTACACGAAGTACGAAACCGCCGAGGTCGGCGTGCGCTATACCGATAAAAACGGCACTTGGGCGCGCACTACCTTTACCTCCCGTGCGGACGGCGTAACCGTGACCAAACTGACCGCATCGTCCGACGGCGTAAAGGTGAATTGCACGCTTTCCTTTGACAATCTTTCCGCATTCGCCAATTACGGCGGCGGCAACGAAGTCGATTTGCAGTATAAAAAACTCGCCTCCGCCGACGGCGATATGTTGGCGCTTGTCGCGCACTATCCCAATTATGAAAACAGCGAACTGAAAAACGGCGGGTATGCAACTGTGACCTATATTGTCTGCGAGGGCGGCTCAAAGCAAGTTACAGAGGGTGAAGCTGTGCCCGATACACAGTATGTGGGCGCGGGCAACCCGCAAATCCAAATTGAAAATGCCGACGCGGTGTATCTGTTGACCGTGTCCGACCGCACGGACAGTATGGGCGCCTACGGCGATTTCGCCGCGCAGACGCAGTATGATTTGGTTGACGGTTTAACAGAACAGGCGAAAACGGTTGCCGAAAGCTATACCGCAAACGGCAAATTTGACTATGACGCGGCGCTGAAAGCACACACGGCACTCCATATCCCGCAGTATAACGCCGTCACGCTGACGCTCAAAGACGGCGAAAGCGCAAAATCCAACGAGCAAATTTTACAAAGTCAGCGCGGCAAAAATGCGCTGCATAGCGACCTATTACAACGCGCTTACTATGCAGGGCGGTATGCGTCGCTTTGCTGTTCGGGGTATTCCACGGGCAGACTGTACGGTATGTGGACGGGCGAATGGAATGCAGGCTGGGGCAGTAAATACACCATGGACGCCAATGTGAATTTGCAGACTGCCGCGCTCAATACAAGCAACATCGCCTGCGCACCGATAGGCTATACATACTTCCTGTTGCGGCAAATGCCCGATTGGGAGGAAAATGCGCAGAATACCCACGGGTTTACGGACGCATTGCAAGCCCCTGTCAATTCCGACGGCGACAAAGCGGTTATCACCGAAACCTGTTACCCGTACCCGTTTCGGTATTGGAACGCGGGTGCTTCGTGGATGCTGTTGCCGCTATATGAAACCTACTTGACCTACGGCGATATGGAAATCCCGTTAAGCGAGGAATTCTCGTTAGACGCGCTTCGCTCGGTGCTGTCCGTCACGGAAACGGATTTGACAGACGCCCAACTGGATGCAATCCGTGCACGCGGATATTTAACGCTCGGCAAAGATATTTTACTGCCGCTTCTTACAAAGTCCGCAAATTATTGGGCACAACTGCTCACACCCGAATATTATACCGACAAAGACGGCAATATCCGGTATGAAGCGGGCAAAACCGCACTTGCCGACGGCGAAACCTATTGCATTTTGCCGAGTTATTCTCCCGAAAACAATCCGTCGAATTACCCGAGCCCTTCTGTCGCCAATGCCGCGATTGATATTGCCGCCTGCCGCAGTAATTTGGAAATGCTGCTTGCAATCAGTAAGGAATTTGCCCCTGAAACCAATACCGCAAAATGGGAACAGATGCTTTGTGACTTGCCGCCGTATTTGTATGACGAAACGGGTGCATTAAAAGAATGGGCGTGCAATTCGTTTGCGGAAAATAACGAACACCGCCATTTAAGCCACCTTTACTGTGTGTGGCCGCTTGCCGAAACGCAAGAGGACGAAGCACTGCGCAAAGCGTGCGTACAGGCAATCGAGAACCGAGAAAGCGAAAATGAGGCAAGCCACGCGTTGGTGCACCGTTCACTGATTGCCGCGCGCTTAAAAGACAGCAAGAGCCTAACACGCGCCGTCAAAACGCTGATGAACCACAAAATTCATTATGATTCGCTGATGACCAATCACGATTATGACCGCCATAGTTGTTATTGCACCGATTTTGAAATCGGCTATCTCGGCATTGTCCATGAAAGCCTTTTATATTCCGAAACGGGCACGATTGAAATTTTACCCGCCGTCTTGCTTGACGGCTTTGACAGCGGCGAAATCACGGGACTTCGGGCGCGCACCCGCGCCGAGGTGGACAGCCTTTCGTGGGATTTGAACGCGAAAACGGCGTCGGTTACCGTGACTTCCGACATTGCGCAAGAAATTACCGTCCGTTGCGGTGTGACGGGCGAGGCGCAAGTTTTGCAATTCGCCGCGGGCGAGCAAAAAACAGTGGAATTTGCCCTGTAAATAAAAATTCTTTTCAAAATCCGACAAATGTGGTACGATATACGCAGTACCCGTTTGTCGGATTTTTTTGCGTGTAAAGGAGTGAGCGCTTTGCCGTTTCAAATTGTGCGGAACGATATTACCAAAATGCAGACCGATGCCGTAGTCAATGCCGCCAATACGCGGCTTCTGCGCGGCAGTGGGGTGTGCGGCGCGATTTTTGCCGCGGCGGACGCGCTCGCGTTACAAAAGGCGTGTGCCGAAATCGGCGGGTGCAAAACGGGCGACGCGGTGCTGACGGAAAGTTACGGCTTGCCCGCGAAATATGTGATTCACGCCGTAGGGCCGATTTGGCACGACGGCAAACACGGGGAAGAACAACTTTTATATTCGGCATACAACCGCGCCCTTTCGCTTGCCAAAGCGCACGGGCTTAAAAGTATTTCGTTCCCGCTGTTGTCGGCGGGGGCATACGGCTGTCCGCAAGAGACAGCACTGCGTGTGGCGATTTCGGCAATCGGTGATTTTTTGCTGCACAACGAAATGGAAGTCTATTTGGTTGTGTTTGACAAAGCCGCCGTGCAACTGAGCAATCAACTTTTCTTTTCCATTCAGGAATATATTGACGACCATTATCTTTCGGATTACCCGTATTTGCGCCGCCAACATTTGTGCAATTCCTTTGAGGAGACCACCGCGCTTTTAGAGGGGGAAACGGAAGATTTTTCCGAAATGCTTTTGGAGTCGGACGCCTGCAAAACCGCGTACAGTTTCAAAAACATACCCGCATCCTGCGCGCCGCCGCAAGATTTAAACGACGCGCTGTCTGCATTGGATGAATCGTTTTCGGAAAGTTTATTGCGGTTGATTGACGAAAAAGGCATGACCGATGTGGAAACCTACAAAAAGGCGAATATCGACCGCAAACTGTTTTCCAAAATCCGCAGTGACCGTCTTTATAAGCCGAAAAAGCAAACGGCAATCGCCTTTGCCGTGGCGCTGGAATTGGATTTGCAGGAAACGGAGTCTCTGTTGCGCAAAGCGGGATTTGCACTTTCGCACAGCAACAAATTCGATGT
Organism: Ruminococcus sp.; assembly: GCA_004555265.1. Classification (GTDB taxonomy): domain Bacteria; phylum Bacillota; class Clostridia; order Oscillospirales; family Acutalibacteraceae; genus Fimenecus. The sequence goes on along the minus strand of SFIQ01000003.1, from coordinate 79,673 downwards.
GATTATTGAATTTTTCATTTTGCAGAAAAACTACAATATTTACGAAATCAACGAAGCGCTGTTCGCTTTTGACCAGCCGCTGTTGGGGGTGTGAGTATGCTGTGTACCGCCTGCCCGCGGCAGTGTCGCGCAGAACGCACGGAAAACGCACCGTCCAAAGGCTTTTGTAAAATGCCGTATAACGCGGTGGTGGCGCGCGCCGCGTTGCACCTTTGGGAGGAGCCGCCGATTAGTGGCACAAACGGCTCGGGCGCGATTTTCTTTTCGGGGTGTTCTTTGCGGTGTGTGTTCTGCCAAAACCGTGAAATCAGCCGCGACAATTTCGGAAAGCCCGTCAGCAAAGCCCGCCTGATTGAAATGATGCAGTCGCTCGAACAACAAGGCGCGCACAATATCAATTTGGTCAATCCCACGCATTTTGTGCCGTTTTTGGCAGAGGTATTGCGTGCATATAAGCCGAAAATTCCCGTGGTTTATAACTCCGGCGGGTATGATTCGGTTGAAGCTCTGCAAATGCTTGACGGACTTGTCAATATTTATTTGCCCGATTTTAAATATATCGACCCCGTAACGGCAAAACGCTTTTCTGCGGCGGAAAATTACCCTGAAATTGCCAAACAAGCCATCGTCGAAATGCGGCGGCAGACAAAAGACCGCTTCGACGAAAACGGCTTGATGCAATCGGGGCTTATCGTGCGGCATTTGGTGTTGCCGGGGCATGCAAAAGAATCGGTGGAAATCCTCAAATGGCTGTCACAGCACCTGCCGCACGACACCTACATCAGCCTGATGTCGCAATATACCCCTTGCGGCAGAACATATCCGTTTCATGAACTCAACCGCCGCCTGACGAGTGCCGAATACGGAAAAGCGGTCGATGCATTTTGGGATTTCGGCTTTCAAAACGGCTTTATGCAGGAAAAATCGGCGGCAACTGTGGATTTTATTCCGCAATTTGACTTAACAGGGGTTTGATTTTTTCTGAAAGTATGTTATACTAAACAAAACAAAAAAGTGGGGAATGAAACATGGCAAAAGGCAAAGGCTTTATTTCGGAATTCAAAACCTTTATTATGCGCGGCAATGTGATTGACCTTGCTGTCGGCGTGATTATCGGCGGCGCGTTCCAAAAAATCGTCAATTCGTTGGTCAATGATATTGTGATGCCGTTAATCAGTCTCTTAACGGGCGGCATTGATTTTTCCAACTGGTTTTTTGTGCTGGGTGAGGGCGACTTCGCTACTGCCGCCGCCGCGAAAGAGGCGGGTGTGGCCACGCTCAATTACGGTACATTTTTGAGCACGGCGCTTGACTTTTTGATTATGGCGTTTGTGATTTTCCTGATTATCAAAGGGATTAACAGCGTAACGGAAAAATTCAAAAAAGAAAAAACGGAAGAACCTGCGGCGCCGACCACAAAAGTCTGCCCGTATTGCAAATCCGAAATCGACATTGCGGCAACCAAATGCCCGCACTGCACTTCGGATGTGGAATAAGAAAAATATCGGCTTGCGCGTGCCGTCTTCGGTGCGCGCAGTTGTTTTTAAAGGTGTGATACTATGAAAATCGGCTTTATCGGTGCGGGCAATATGGCTTCCGCGATTTTGCGCGGTGCGGTGCGTTCGGGCGCATTTGCGGCAGACGATTTGTGCGCGTTTGATTTGGACAGCGCCAAAACCGCCGCGTTACAAAACGAACTCGGCATTTCGGCGGCAAAAGACGAAAAAGACTTGATTGCGCGGTCCGATGCGGTGGTGCTGGCAGTCAAGCCCAATGTGTTTGAACGCTTACTGCCCGCAATTTCTGACGATTTGCAAAGAAAAAATCCGTTGCTTATCTCCATTGCGGCGGGCAAAACGATTGCGTTTATACAAGGGCTGTTAAACTATGACGCGGCGATTGTCCGTGTCATGCCGAATATCAATGCAACGGTCGGTGCGGCGATGAGCGCCTATTGCTTTAACGAAGCGGTGACGGAGCGCCAAAAGGATTTGGCGCAAAAACTCTGTGCCTCGTTCGGCGAGGTGATGTGCCTGCCCGAAACGAGTTTTCCGCTGTTCGGGGTACTGGCGGGCTGTGCGCCGGCATACAGTTACATGTTTATTGACGCACTCGCGCGCGCGGGTGTGAAAAACGGTATGGCGAAAGCGGACGCCTTGAAAATCGCGGCGCAAACCGTGTTGGGGAGCGCCAAACAGATTTTGGAAAGCGGTGCGCACCCGTGGGAACTTGTGGATCGTGTTTGCTCGCCGGGCGGCACGACGATTGAGGGCGTCGCCTCGTTGCAGGCGGACGGCTTGGACGCCGCCGTCACCCGCGCGGTGGATGCGGCGTTGCAAAAGGATAAAAAACTGTGAACCGTCATAAAAAGCAGAAAAAAACAGCGTTTCGGAAAAACCGAAACGCTGTTTTTGTTTGTCTGTATGGTTTTACGCCTGTAATGCGCCGGTTTCGTCAATTTGCAACGCGTATGCACCCGTCAGCAGTAAATTCAAATTCGCCGCGTCAAAGGCGTCGATTACGCCGTCACGGTTTATATCGCCCGACAGTACGGCGGTTTTATCGCTCGGCTTTGTCCACATATTTTCAATCAACAGCGGGTAATCGTCCGCTGTGACAACACCGTCATTGTTCACATCGCCAAAGAAATGTACGGTGTAACTTACGGTTTCGCCTGCGGCATTGAGAACAGGACGAACTTTATAGATTTCCTCCGCAGTTAAAATCGGGGAAGCGCCTGCAACGGTGGATTTTTGCCCCCAAACCTGTTGCGCAGGATTCGCCTGGGCTTGCTGTAACAAATAGGCAACCGCACCGCTTGCGAATGCATTGCTGTCAACGGCTGTGCCCGCAACAAAGGTGCCTTCGCATTTTGCCGCGTCATAATAGCAGTTTTCAATGGCGTCTTCGGCTGTGTTTCCGTTATACCCGATGATACCGCCGTAAATCGATGGGTCATATCCCGCACTTGTATCCACCCAAACCGTTGCGGTGGAATAGCAGTTTTTCACCGTGCCGTTGTTGTCGTTCCCGCCGACGATACCGCCGCAATTTCCCCAGTTGGAAGTGATGGTGCTTGCGGCTACGAAACAATTTGTAATTGTACCTAAATTGTATGCGGCAATATTTCCGGCGGTCATGCCGACGAGGTAACTGTCCGTGACGCCGACATTTTTGACTACACCCGTTTCGTCAATGTAGCCGAACAACCCGATATACAATACCGCATAATCCATTTCCGGTTTGAAAAGACCGCGCACGGTGTGGCCTTGCCCGTCAAAAGTGCCGCTGTATTTTTTGGAAAAATCACCAATAGGCACCCAAATATTGGCGTTTTGCGTATCTGCGGTCAGCGTGCCTTCGTTGAGCACAATATCCTTTGTCAACACGGCACAAACGGCTGTTGCCCCACTGTTGACTTCGTCCGAAAACTTTTTGAGCTGTGCGCCGTTCTCGATTTGATAGGGGTCGTCTGCCGTGCCTGTGCCGCCCGCATAAGCCGCGGCGGTACTGCCGTCCCAAATCTCTGCTTCTGCCGATGCAGGAAAAATACAAACGCAGGTCAGCACAAGTAAGATGCTCAAAACGGTACAGAAAATACGCTTGCGAAACGGTATATTTTTGGTCATACTTCCATCTCCTTTGGTAAGCGAATTGAACACGATTTGCGGTCAATCCGTATTTTAATACTGATTTTTCGCAGTATTATAGCACGCTTTCTTGCTAAAAGCAATTCTTTTTTTGTGAACAATATAAAATATTTGGTGGTAAATTTATGCAAGTTGTATAAATAAAGCAGTGTTTCATATTTGAAACACTGCTTTTGGCGTTTTGTATCGCATTTATTTTTTGTATACGGTAAAGTTTCCGCTTTTTAACACTTCCAACAAATCGGCATTCGTTTCGATTTTTTTGTCCGTCAAAATGCCGCCGCGCGCCACATCTTCCGCCCTGTGAAAATCCGAACCTGCACTGCCGCGCAACTTGTGTAATTTTGCCCATTTTTCGGCAATCGCGTTGCGCGAATTGTGCCGCACGCAGGCGTTGTAAATTTCCACGCCGTCCAAATATTCGGGATTGACAATGTGCATACCGTTCCGAAACGGGTGCGCCTGAAAAATCAAAAGACCGTTTTTGTGTGCCAATTTTGAAAACGAGGCAAGACGCATCTTTAACAGGTCAGGATTTTGATATAAAAATTCCTCTGTGACGCCATAGACCAAATAATCGTTGTTGTCGCCTTTGCGGTCAAACCGCAGTTCCATGCCGAGCAGTACGGTCAGTTCGTCGCCTGCCGCCGCTTTCGCATTGCGGTAGCCCTGCAAAAAAATGTCTATCTTTTCCGCCCAAGAAAGGTCGGTGCCTTTGGATGCTTCAAAGGTACTCGGGCTTAGATGGTCTGTCATCACCACGGTGCTCGCGCCCGCCGCTTTATACAGCGCAACCAAATCCTTTGCACACACCTCGCCGCAACGGCTGGTGTCGCTTGTATGCGCGTGCAATTCCGTAAAAAAGCGTTCCATTGGTTTCATCTCCCGTATTTTCGCGTACTATTATACAACACCCATTGAAATTTGTCGAGAAAATCGACAAATTTCTGCATTTTTGACAACAAATTCAAATTGCAATTACGCGCTTTTTATATTATCATAATATACGCATAATTCCGCAGTTTAGTCAGGAGGAAACAAAATGGAGTGTTTATGCAGTCAGGTCCAAAGTGATTTGTCGCTTTTAGAGCCCGTACTCACGCAATATGCAGAGACAAAAGGAAGTCTCATTACCATATTACAGCACGCACAGGAGATTTATGGGTATCTCCCGCAAGATGTCATCCGGCACATTGCCGCGCGCACGGGCATAAAGCCCGCCAAAATTATGGGCGTGGCAACATTTTATACCCAGTTTCGCTTACAGCCCGTCGGCAAGTATTTGATTATGCTTTGCAAGGGCACGGCGTGCCATGTCAACGGCTCGGATTTGATTGAAAAAACCATTACGGAAGCGTTGGGCATTCGCGACGGCGAAACCACCGAAGACGGCCTGTTCACTTTAAAAAATGTGGCGTGTTTGGGCTGTTGCAGTCTTTCGCCTGTGATGATGATTAACGAGGAAACCTACGGCAGTTTAACGCCGGAAAAAACCCGTGCGATTTTGGCAGATCTTCGGGAAAAAGCAAAGGAGGACGCGCAATGATGAAGGTCGTTGTCGGTGCGGGCAGCTGCGGCATTGCCGCAGGCGCGCAAAAAGTGTATGACGCACTGAAAGTGCAAAACGGCGACAAGGTGTTCACCTTAACCGTTACGGGTTGTAACGGAATGTGCTTCTTAGAGCCGATTGTCGATATATATGATGAAGAAAACAATTTAACCCGCCTTGTAAAAGTGACGGCAGAAGACGCCGAGCGCATCGCAAACGCCGTAAAATCGGGGGATTTGCAAAGCGTCTCGGATTTGGTGATTTCCGATGAGGACGCCGCGTTTCTCACAAAACAAACCCGTATTGCACTTCGCCACTGCGGTGTGATTAACCCCGAAGAACTTTCCGATTACGAAGCCACGGACGGCTACAAAGCCATTCGTAAAGTGCTCTTTGAAATGACACCCGAACAGGTGATTGAAGAAATCAAAATTTCAGGGCTTGCCGGGCGCGGCGGCGCGGGGTTCCCGACTTGGTTTAAGTGGAACGCCGCAAGAAGCTCGGCGGGCAACGAAAAATATTTAATCTGTAACGCCGACGAGGGCGACCCCGGCGCATTTATGGACAGAGCTGTTATCGAGGGCGACCCCCATTCGCTGATTGAGGGTATGCTCATCGGCGCGTATGCCATCGGCGCAAAAGAGGCGATTGTCTATGTTCGTGCGGAGTATCCGTTGGCGATTAAACGCTTAGAAAACGCCATCAAGCAAGCCGAAGAAAAAGGGTACCTCGGCGCGCACATTTTCGGGAGCGATTTCTCCTGCAAAATGCGCATTAAAGCGGGCGCAGGCGCGTTTGTCTGCGGTGAAGAAACCGCGCTGATTGAGTCTTTGGAGGGCAGTCGCGGTATGCCGCGCTTAAAGCCGCCTTTCCCGGCGCAGGCGGGCTATTGGCACAAACCCTCGAATATCAATAATGTCGAAACTTTCGCGAATGTTGCGTGGATTCTCTTAAACGGCGGCGAAAAATTTGCCGCGATGGGCACCGAGGGCAGTAAGGGCACAAAGGTCTTTGCGCTCACGGGCAAAATCCGCCGCGGCGGTTTGGTCGAAATCCCGATGGGCAAAACCTTGCGCGATGTTATTTTTGACATCGGCGGCGGCATTCGCGGCGGCAAACAGTTCAAAGCCGTGCAAATGGGCGGTCCGTCGGGCGGTTGTATTCCCGCAGATTTGCTTGACACCGTCATTGACTACAAAGCCCTCGGCGCAACGGGCGCGATTATGGGTTCGGGCGGTATGGTCGTGATGGACGAGGACACCTGTATGGTGGGCATGGCGAAATTCTTCTTGGATTTCACCGCGAAAGAGTCCTGCGGCAAATGCGTGCATTGCAGACTCGGCACAAAGCGTATGCTTGAAGTCTTAACCCGTATTACAGAAGGCAACGGGCAAGCGGGCGATATTGAACTCTTAGAAGAACTGTGTTATTCGATTAAAGACGGCGCGTTGTGCGGCTTGGGGCAGACTGCGCCCAACCCCGTGCTGACCACGATACAATATTTCCGTGACGAGTTTGAGGCACATATCGCCGAGAAAAAGTGCCCCGCAGGTGAATGTACGGCGCTTGTCACTTACGAAATCAACCCCGACAAATGTATCGGGTGCACAAAGTGCGCCAAAAACTGCCCCGTGGGTGCCATTACGGGTGCGGTCAAATCGGCGCACACGATTGATACGAGTATCTGCATCAAATGCGGCAAATGCGCTGAAAACTGCCGCTTCGGTGCCGTGGAGGTACACTGATGAGCAAAATTACCATTACCATTGATAATCATATATTGACCGTCGAAGAGGGGACAACACTCCTCACGGCGGCAACACAGAACCATTTAAAAATTCCGAATCTTTGCTATGACGGCAGAGTGGAACTGTACGGCGCTTGCGGGCTTTGCGTGGTTGAAGTCGAGGGCACGCCCAAACTGTTGCGCGCCTGCTCAACAAAAGCGACGGACGGTATGGTGGTGCACACCGACACCGACCGCGTGGTGCGTGCGCGGAAAGTCGCGCTCGAATTGCTTTTGTCCGACCACGACGGCGACTGCAAAGCGCCCTGCACCAAGGCTTGCCCCGCGAATACCGACTGCCAGGGCTATGTCGGCTTAATTGCCAACGGCGAATACAATGAGGCAACGCGTTTAATCAAAGAGAAAATCCCGTTGCCGTCATCCATCGGCAGAGTGTGTCCGCACCCCTGCGAAAAGGAGTGCCGCCGTCGCTTTGTTGACGAGCCTATTTCGATTGCGTTTTTGAAATCGTTTGCGTCCGATATGGATATGGCGAGCGCAACGCCGTATGTTCCGTCTGTTGAGCCCGACAGCGGCAAAACCGTTGCGGTTGTGGGCGGCGGCCCTGCGGGGCTTACCGCGGCGTACTTCCTGCGCCGCCAAGGGCACAGTGTCACGGTGTTTGACGCCATGCCGAAAATGGGCGGTATGCTTCGCTACGGTATTCCCGAATACCGCTTGCCGAAAGCGCTTTTAGACCGTGAAATCGCGCAAATTGCGGCATTGGGCGTAACTATGAAAAACAATGTGCAAATCGGGAAAGATGTTTCCCTTGCCGATTTACAAAAAGACTTCGACGCTGTGATTTTGGCGGCGGGCGCTTGGAGCAGCAGTAAAATGCGTGTGCCGGGCGAGGAGAGCGAAAAAGTGCTCGGCGGCATTGACTTTTTGCGTACCGTTGCCTTAGGTGCACCTGCCGACATCGGCAAAACCGTGGCAATCGTCGGCGGCGGCAACACGGCAATGGATGCCTGCCGTACCGCGGTGCGGTTGGGCGCGGAAAATGTGTATGTCATTTATCGCCGCACGCGTGACGAAATGCCCGCCGAAGATGTGGAAATTTCAGAAGCCGAGGAAGAGGGCGTACAGTTTAAGTATCTGACCTCTCCGATTGCATTCAAAGAGGAAAACGGAAAAGTGGTTGCGGTACTGCAAAAAATGCAACTCGGTGCGCCTGACCAAAGCGGCAGACGCCGCCCGGAGCCGATTGCGGGCGCAACCGAGGAACTGCCCTTAGATACCGTGATTATGGCAATCGGGCAGTATCCGAATTTAGAAGGCTTTGAAAGCGTTGAAGCGACCAAACGCAACACCGTTGCCGCCGATGAAGAAACATTCCGCACTTCCGAAGAGGGCGTATTTGCCGTGGGCGATATGACCAACCGCGGTGCGTCGATTGCGATTGCCGCAATCGGTGAGGCGCAGAAGGCATCGGTGATTGTAGACCGCTATTTAAACGGCGAAGCGGCACGCTACAAAAAACCGTATTTTGTAGAGCGCAATCCGGCGCCCGAATTTTTCGACAAATTCCCGAAAGCGCCGCGCGCCAAAATGCCGCAACTGTCTGCCGAAGACCGCAAAACCAATTTCAAAGAGGTTTCTCTCGGTTTTTCGGAGGACGCGGCAAAGAAAGAGGCTCTGCGTTGCCTTGAATGCGGTTGCCACGATTATTACGAATGTAAATTGATTTCTTACGCCAACCAATACGATGTAAATCCCGCGCGGTTTGCGGGCGAAAAACATCAGCGCAACGAGGAAAATGTCAACTCGCTGATTTCCCGCAATACCGACAAATGCATTTTGTGCGGTCTTTGCGTGCGCGTTTGCGAAGAGGCTATGGGCAAAACCAATTTGGGGCTTATCGGCAGAGGGTTTCATACAATCGTCAGCCCCGAATTCGGCTTGCCGTTGGAAGAAAGCAACTGTATGTTCTGTGGGCAGTGCGTCACCGTTTGTCCGACAGGCGCTTTGCGTGAAAAAGAGCCGGTTATCAAACGCGTGCCCGTCAAGGAAAACAGCGTTTCGTCCGTTTGCAACTTCTGTTCGGCGCTTTGCAAAACCGATTTGCGTTTTGTGGGCAAAACCGTAATGCGTTCGCTCCCTGCGGGCGACAAGGGCTTGCTTTGCAAAGGCGGTCGTTTCGGGATATTCTCGGCGAACAACCAACTGCCGCCCGTGTCCCCCGAAAAACTTGCGGAAATTGCCGATACGGTAAAGAAATACGGTGACAGCGTGGCTGTGGTACTCGGTCCGACGGCAACGATGGAAGAACTGTATTTTGCAAAACAGCATTTTCCCGCCGCGTATGCCGATATGACGGAATTTTCCGCCGCAAAGGACGGCGCGAAACTGCTTGGGATTACGCCCGTTTCCGAATACAAAGGTGAAAAACTTGCAATTCTGCTCGATTGCAAAAAGCATGATGCTGTGTCGGCAGAATATACCGTTCTGCTCTCCAATGCCTATGCGGATTTTGCAGACACGCAGATTTTCACGGCGCCTTTCACTGCAAACAGCGGCACTTACCTGAAAGGCGAAACGAAAGCCGTACAGCGTGCGGCAATTTCGTCACAACTCCCGACCGCGCTTGCGGCACTTGCCGCGTTGTGCGGTGCGAAGGCGGTATCTGCCGAAACCGTATTTGCAGATTTGCAAACTGCATATCCCGCACTTGCAAACCGTGCGGAAGATGCTATAATAGAAAAAGAAATTGTGCGCGGCGGCGGAAAATACTTTTTCAACGACCAAAGCGTATCTGTCGCAGAATTCTGCGAGAATGACTAAAATGATATATTTTGCCGCAAAGGTGTCCCGAGAACGGTCGAAAGGGCTGTTTGTCGGGGTGAAAAGGGAACACGGTGTAAATCCGTGACAGCCCCCGCTACTGTAACGCGCAACGCAAAGCCGAATGCCACTGAATTTTTTGTTCGGGAAGGCGGCTTTTCGCGGTTCGAGTGCGAAGTCAGGAGACCTGCCTTGTGCGGTTTGCAAAAATTCTTTCGGTGGGAGAGAAGTATGCAGAGCAAATCAAAATGGGTTTACCCCTTTCTTTTGTTGTGCATCGGGCGAGACTCCCACTGCGGGCGTCTCGCTTTTTTTGCCTATGGTAACGGCAAATCCGCCGCGATAAACCGTGGTTCGGATTATTACCGTTACCCTAAAAGGAGGAATGCAGAAAGCACAACAATCACCCGTATGAAAATACAAAAAGAAAGGAACTTGAAAATGAAACTGAAAAAACTGACTGCAACCCTTTCGGCGCTTTTGCTCATTTTTGCGCTGTGCGCGCAAACCGCCTTTGCCGCCGATGTGAAATCGACAAAAGACAAAACCGCCGCGTGGCTGCAAAATCCCGAAAACACGCAGTTTGATTACACCGAAACCGCCTTTGCCGACAGCCTGATTGATTGGACGGTGTTCACCTTGGCACGCGATTTTCGGGATATTCCGAAAGAATATCCCGCTTACATCGGCGCGGCGGTACAAAATTCGTTTGATACCTTGTATCCGTCGGATTTGGCACGCATTGTTTTGAGTGTGACCGCGTGCGGGCTCGATGCGAAAAGCATCGGCGGGCACGATTTACTCGAAGCCCTTGCAGGTGTCGATTATTCCGCGCAAATCTTTTTGAGTAGTCTTACATTCCCGCTGCTTGCGATGGATTTTAAGGCGGATTTCTCGTTTGACGATGCCACGCGTGCAGAAATCGTGGAAATGATTTTGGCTTGTCAACAGCCGGACGGCGGTTGGAGTTACTGCTCGGAGGATTTGTACGGCTACGGCATCTACACCGACCCCGACAGCACCGCCATGGCGTTGCAGGCGCTCGCGCCGTATGCGGAAAACGAGGCGGTTTCTGCCGCGGCAGACCGCGCATTCGCCTATTTGCAAGCACAACAGGGCGAAACAGGCGCGGTACTTTCTTTCGGGGCACCGAGCGGCGAATCGACCGCACAGGTGATTTTGGCACTTTGCGCGTGGGGTAAAAATCCCGAAACCGCCGACTTTACCGTGAACGGCAACACCCTTGTAGACGGTCTTTGCGCATTTGTCACCGAAAACGGCGGTGCGTTGAATTATGCCGATGTCGAAGACCCGTTGACGACCTATCAGGTGATGCAGGCGCTCGAAGCGGTCGAGCGTTTTGGGAACGGAAAAGCGACCGTGTTTACCTATGATGAAAGACCTACGGAAGACATCTCCGACATCCCCGTGCCCGAAACAACCACTTCGACGCACTCCGACGAACCGACTGCGGTTTCCATTCCGAAAACAGGCGGTACGCCGTTTGCAGGCGGCGCGGTTTTGCTGACCTGCGGTGCGGCGGCAGTCTTGCTTACCCGAAAAAAAGATGAAGTGTAAACGCATTTTCTGTGCGGCGCTTGCCGCCCTATTGCTTTGCCTTTGTGCGTGCCAAAAAGACGGCGCACAAAGTGTGCCCGAAACAGCCGTACCCTCTGCAGTTTCGGAAAATGCAGAAACCACCCTTGCCGCCGTGCCTGACAGTACGGCGGCAGGGGAACTTGTTTTGCCTGAAAAATCGAACGGTGCACCGGCAGACGGCAAACATGCAAACGGCGCAGTACAGTCCCAATCTGCCGCAACGCAAACCGGTACGCAGACGCCCGCCGCGCCCGCGCCTGCCGTAACGCAGACACCTGTTTCCCCTGAAATCCCGCAAACGCAAACCGTTTCTCTGTCGGTCACCTGTCATAATGCGATTGCGTACGGCATTTTGGACAATCCGAATTTTCAGGGCGTTGTGCCCGAAAACGGCGTGTATTTTGACAGCGATGCTGTGGAATTTTCGGAGGGGGAAAGTGTGCTGACGGTATTAAAACGATGCTTAAAATCGCAAAAAATCGTATATAGTATCGGTGCAGATGGCTATGTCAGAAGCATCGGCGGACTTGCCGAGCGCGATTGCGGCGCGCAAAGCGGCTGGCTTTATAAAGTGAACGGCGAGTTGCCGAATGTCTCCTGCAAATATTACACCCTGCAGGCGGGCGACTGCGTGGAATTTGCGTATACCTGCATAAAGGGGGATGTGTAATGGAGCCTTCCCGCACCCTTTTTTATCAATTACACACCGGCATACTTCTGTTGTGTATGCTTTCGGTTACGGTGACCGCCGCATTGCGGATACACCCTGTTACAGGGGGGATTTCTGCGGTGATGGCGGTGCTTTCCTATGTTGTATACGGCAAAGGACGGGAATTGCGTTCGCTTCTGCGCTTTTGCACCCCGATGGGCGGGATGCTTGTTTTGTTCAATTTGTTGTTCAACCGCAACGGCGTGACCGCGCTTTTCTATATCGGCGACGCGGCGGTTACGCTTGAAGCTGTACTGTACGCTGTGTGCGCGGCACTTGCATTTACAAATGCGGTGCTGTGGTTTTCATTTTACTGTTTGTTTTTGGACTGTGACCGTGTGTATGCATTTTTGGCGCGGTTCTCGCGGGGATTGGGGATTGTGGTTTCCCTTTCGCTGTCCCTCATTCCGAAAACCTTGGAGAAATATAGCCAAATGCGCACCGAAAACACCGTAAATACAGAGAAAGCGCACCGATTTACGGGGCTGATTTTGCGCTTGTCCGCCCTGTTTTCGTGGGTGTTTGACGATGCCTTTCAAACAGCGCTTTCCATGAAAGCGCGCGGTGCGCTGTGCGCGCAGAAACGGCAAAAGCCGAAAGTGCGATGGCACATGGCGGATTGCGTTTGTGCACTGTTGGCGCTCTCGGCGATTGCCGCTTGCTTTTCACCGCCGTTAAAACTCAAAATTTACCCGCGTTTTGCGGGCGCACAATATTTGGACGGCGCCGTTTGGTATTTGCCGTTGTTGCTTTTCTATTTCGTGCCGTGCATATGTAAACTGTGGGAGGTGCTCAAATGGAAGTTTATGCTGCAAAGGATTTAACCTTTACATATGCCGGTGCGCAAGCGCCGACCTTGCAAAATATTTCGTTTTCCGTGCCCGAAAATGCGTTCCTTTTGCTGTACGGCACCTCGGGAAGCGGCAAAACTACGCTGTTACGCCTTTTGAAATCGGAATGCACGCCAAAGGGCAAACGACAAGGTGAAATCCTTTACAGAGGAAAGCCGCTGTCGGATTTGCCGTATGAGACTTCCGTGCGCGAAATTGCCTATACTGCGCAAAATCCCGATACACAGCAGGTGTCGGATTATGTGCAAAACGAATTGGCATTTTTGCCCGAGAATTTGGGACTGCCGTCGGCGGAAATCCAACTGAAAATTGCCGAAACCGTCGGCTTTTTCGGCATTTCGGACTTGTATACCCGCAAAATACAAACGCTGTCGGGTGGGGAAAAGCAGTTGGTAAATTTGGCGGCCGCCTGCGTCGGCACACCGCGCGTGTTGCTTTTGGATGAACCGTTTGCCATGCTTGACGCGGTCGGCGCAGAACGGTTGCTGCGCGCAATCGTGCGTTTGCATCAAAGTTTGGGCGTGACCGTGCTTGTCACCGAACACAATATACAACCGCTTTTACCGTATTTGACAGGTGTTTTGACACTTGAAAACGGGACTTTGGGCGACTGCCTTTCCGTGGATGCGTTTTTACGCGCACACCCTGATGCCGCGCCGTCGGTTGCCGTACCGCAGATGCTCGGCATTTTGGACGAAAACACAAGTTTACCCAAAACCGAAGCGCAGGCACGCGCACAGTTGCAAAGTACCGTGCCGCACATTTCTCTGCCTGTAAAACCGCATGTCGCCGCACCCGCAAAGCCGATTTTGGAACTCAAAAACGCCGCATTTCGCTATACGCGTGACGGGAAAAATGTGCTTTCGGATTTGTCTTTCTCGCTAAGCCGCGGGGAAATTTTTGCCGTCATCGGCGCAAACGGCGCGGGAAAAACCACGCTGTTACGCGTGCTGACGGGAGAATATAAACCGTACAGCGGCAAACGCAAGGCGTCAGCCGAATTGAAAATTGCTGCCGTACCGCAAAATCCGCAGGCGTGCTTTGCCTTTGAAACGGTCAGCGAAGTGCTGAATGCCGCGTATGCGCCGCCTACGCCGAAGGCGCTGTTTCATCTGCTCAATGACGCGCCGTCCGCAGCACCCGCGCCCCTGTCGGCAGTCGCGGACATTTGCGAAACCTTGGGGATTGCCGGCACACTTCCGAAAAATCCGTTCGATTTAAGCGCCGGTCAGCAACAGCGTGTGGCGTTTGCCGCGGCGCTTTTGAAAAATCCCGATGTATTGCTTTTGGACGAGCCGACGAAAGGCTTAGACAAACAAAGCAAAGAAGCACTTTTGCCCTTGCTTGCGGCCTGGAAAAAAGCGGGAAAAGCGGTATTGCTTGTCACGCACGATTTGGATTTTGCCGCCGCATGTGCGGATCGCTGTGCGCTGCTGTTTGACGGGCACTTTGTGTTTTCGGGAGAGAGCCGCGCCTTTTTCACGCACGGGGATTTGTATACTTCCGCCGTGGCGCGTATGTTTTCGTATCTGCCGGAAAAGGCGCGCCCCATATCGCTTTCGGAGGTGCAACATGCCAACGCAAAATAGACGCTTTTTTACGCTGTCGAGAACGGTTTGCACCGCCGTAATGACTGCGCTTGCGGTATTCGGCAGAATCGCCTTTGCCGCTATACCGAATTTTAAACCCACCACCGCGATTGTGATTTTGGCGGGCGCGGCATTCGGGCCGGGCGTGGGAGCGCTGACGGGCGCGCTTGCGGCGCTGTTGTCGAATTTCACCTTCGGACAGGGAATTTGGACGCCCGTGCAAATGTTGGCATGGGGGCTTGTCGGTCTGCTTTCGGGTTTGTTAACAAAATGTAAATTCCTTGATAAACTGTGGAAAATCACCGCTTTCGGCTTGTTCTCGGCGCTGCTTTATGGTATGATATTAGACACATGGCACATTCTTGTTTATGTGCGCCCGTTGGAAAAAGCCGCGATACTCGCATCGCTTGCCGCTTCGGTGGCATTTAATGCGGTGCACGCGTTTTCCACCGTGTTGTTTTTGTTATTCCTTGCCATGCCGTTTTTGCGCCGCAGTGCGCGCATACGGCTGAAATATATGGATTTGGACGGTTGAACTATGCAAATCAGCGAAAAATTACAAGCCAAACAGTTGACCACCTCGTTTGAGGTGTTTCCGCCGAAAAATGACGCGGCATATGCGCCCGTGGAAGCAACGGTGGATACCCTCGCAGGTTTCAAGCCCGATTTTATCAGCGTGACCTACGGCGCGGGCGGCGGTACATCCGTGAACACGCCGAAAATCGCCGCGCATATTCAAAATGATTTACACATTCCCTCGTTGGCGCATTTGACCTGTGCTTCGAGCACCAAGGCGGAAATTCATGCGATTTTGTGCGATTTAAAAGCGCGCGGCATTGAAAATATTTTGGCGTTGCGCGGGGATTTGCCCGAGAATTACACACCGGACAGCGACCATTACCGCTATGCGAGTGAATTGGTTACCGCTATCCGCGAATTCGGCGGCTTTTCGGTCGGCGCGGCGTGCTATCCGGAGGGGCATGTTGAGGCGGACAGCCCCGAGAAGGATTTGGAACACTTAAAGCAAAAAGCGGACTGCGGCGCAGATTTCTTAATTACCCAAATGTTTTTTGACAACACCTCGCTTTACAGTTTTTTATATCGTGCGCTCAAAAAAGGGATTGATCTGCCGGTGCTTGCGGGTATCATGCCCGTGATGAACAAGCGGCAGATTGCGCGTTCCTGTGCGCTGTCGGGCACAACGCTTCCCTCGCGCTTAAAAACGATGATTGATAAATTCGGCGACAATCCCGAAGCCTTGCAACAGGCGGGCATTGCCTATGCCACCGAGCAAATCATTGATTTAATCGCCAACGGCGTCGGCGGGATTCACATCTACACGATGAACCGCCCCGAGGTTGCGGGTGCGATTATGCGCAATCTTTCGTCCATTCTTTAAGGAGGGCTTTGCTTGTTCGGGTATGTTAAGGTCTGCAAGCCGGAGCTTCGCGTGCGCGAATATGAAGAATACAAGGCGGTGTACTGTACGCTTTGCAAAACCCTCGGCAAAGAATACGGCGTGCTTTCCCGCGTGTTGTTAAGCTATGATGCGACCTTTTATGTTTTACTGCGCGAATGTGCCTTGCAAGCGGCGATGCCGTGCTACAAAAAGGGACGGTGCCGCTTTAATCCGCTGAAAAAATGCGGTTACTGTGAAAATCCCGCTGCAAGTTACCGCGAGGCGGCGGCGCTGACGGTGCTGATGTCCTACCAAAAGGTGCTCGACAATATCGCCGACGGCAGGGGTTTAAAAAAAATTGCTGCGCGCTTGTGTAAGCCCTTTTTGCGCGGGAAATATAAAAAAGCAAAAGAAAAATATCGGTTTTTTGCCGAACAAATTGAAACGGCAATGCAAAATCAAGCGGCGTTGGAAGCGGAAAATTGTACTTCCGCAGACCGCGCGGCAGACCCGTCCGCAAAGGCGTTGGAAATGATATTTTCACACGGCTTGGAAAATGACGATAACCGCCGCGTGGTCTCGCGCGTGGCGTACTGTGTCGGGCGGTGGGTGTATCTTTTGGATGCCTACGACGATATGCGCGCGGATCTGAAAAGCGGTGCATACAATCCGTTTTTGGCAAAATACGGCGTGGCGGATGAAACTGCGCTTGTCTCAAACGAAGTGCAGGAACCGATTTTACGGTCTTTGTATATGACGGAAAACGAAGCGGCGGTGAGTTTTGACCTGTTATCGGGCACGGTGCACCGCGGCGTGTTGGAAAATATTTTGCGTGACGGCACACAAGCGGCGACAGAAGCTGTCCGTAATTCCTATGTATCAAAGCAAACAAGAGGTGAAGTTTGATGATGAATCCGTATGCGGTTTTGGGCGTGCCCGAAAATGCTTCTGAGGCACAAATTAAAGATGCATACCGTGCCTTGGCGCGGAAATATCAGGACGATACCTTACAGGGCGGGCCGCTTGCCGATATTGCACGGCAAAAAATGGCGGAGCTCGACGCGGCATATGACGCGGCAGTCGGCGCGTTGCGCGGGCAGGCGCCGACGGGGCGTGCGGATTACACCTATACCGATTACAGCGGCACGCAGGGCAATTACAATTCCGGCGGGGCATATACCGATGCGTCGCAGTTTGCCGATATTCGCGCACGAATGAACAGCGGGCGTATGGATGACGCCGAAATGCTGTTAGACGGCATTCCGCGCGAACAGCGGACGGCGGAGTGGTTTTTTTTGAAAGGCGTTATACAACAGCGGCGCGGCTGGTTTGACGAGGCATATACCAACTTGTCCACCGCCTGCCAAATGGATCCGCAAAACCGTGAATATGCGGCGGCGTTTAACAATCTCAACAACAACGCGCGCGGGGGCTATCGGCAAACGCGCGGCGGCGGGTGCTCCGCCTGTGAAATCTGCGAGGCGCTTTGGTGCGCGGACTGCTGCTGTGAATGTATGGGCGGCGATTTGATTCCCGGGTGCTGATATGAAAGAGAAAAATACATTTCGCAATTCTTCCAAAACCGCGCTCGGCGGCATTGTGGCGGCGCTGTCTGTCGCAATGATGTTTTTAACGGCGGTGATTCCGACGCTGACCTATGCGCTCCCTGCGGCGGCAGGCGTGCTTTTAATCATTGTTGTGATTGAAATTGACAAAAAATGGGCGTTCGGCGTGTATGCGGCAGTCAGCCTTTTGTCCTTGCTTGTTTTGCCCGACAAAGAAGCCGCCATGATGTATGTATTCTTTTTCGGGCATTACCCGATTGTCAAAGCAATTTTGGAGGGAAAATTGCAAAACCGCGCGGTTTTGTGGATTTTAAAATGTCTGATTTTCAATGTGTCGGTGGTTGCGGCCTATCTGATTATCCTTTATGTTTTCCAACTCCCGATGGACGAGATGGAGGAATTCGGCAAATGGGGCGTATGGGCGCTGTTGGGTATGGGCAATGTCGTCTTTGTGATCTATGATGTCGCGCTTTCGCGCTTGGTGACGCTGTACATGCTCAAATGGCACAAGGCATTCCGAAAAATCTTAAAATTTTGACAAAACAGGCGTATTTTTACGCCTGTTTCTCTTTTCAAACGGCACGGTTTGTGTTAAAATAAGAGAAAATCCGAGAAGGAGTGTATACAATGCTTTCAGAAGAAAGAGTGGTTGAAATTCTCAAAGAGGCGGGCGTCCTGTTGGAAGGGCACTTTTTGCTGACCTCGGGCAGACATTCCAACCGGTATTTGCAATGTGCAAAAATTTTCCGCAATACCAAATACAGCGAGGAGCTTTGTGCGGCGTTGGGCGAGAAATACGCCGATGCGGGTGTGGAGGTTGTCATCGGCCCTGCCATGGGTGCGGTGCAAATGGCATATGAAGTTTCGCGTGCGTTGCATTGCGAGAATTTCTTTACCGAGCGCGACGAAAACGGCAAAATGACTTTGCGCCGCGGCTTTGTGGTGGAGCCCGGGCAAAAGGTTTTGATTGTGGAGGATGTTGTCACGACGGGCGGCTCCGTGAAGGAAGTCATTGAACTTGTCAAAGCTGCGGGCGGCGATATTGTCGGTGTCGGCTCGATTGTGGATCGCACGGGCGGAAAAATTGATTTCGGCGTGCCGTTTAAAGCGGTCTATTCGGCAGATGTCACCTCGTGGGAAGCGGCGGACTGCCCGCTTTGCAAGGCCGGCGAATTGGAGCTTGTCAAGCCCGGCAGCCGCAAAATCAAATAACGGTGGCGGCGGAGAAACAACCCCACACAGGGCACCGCGCGCGGGTGCGTGCGCGCTTTTTGCGTGAGGGATTAGATGCATTTGAAGATCATAACGCATTGGAACTTTTGCTGTTTTATGCCGTTCCCCAGCGCGACACCAACGAATTGGCACATAAGCTCATCAACGCCTTTGGTTCTCTGTCTGCGGTGTTTGACGCGCCTGTGCAAAGCCTGATGCAGGTCGGCGGTATCAGCGAAAACACAGCAGTGCTCATTAAACTCATACCCGCCATGTACGGAAAATATGCCCGCAGTAAGCAAAATCCCGACACGCTGTTTTTAAAATCGGCAGAGGCGGCAGGGGCGTATTTTACTTCGCTGTTTGCCGGAAAAAGCACCGAGCATTTTTACGCAGTTTGTATGAACCACAAGTGCAAGGTGTTAAAAACCGTGCTGATTTCCGACGGGACGGCGAGCGAAACGCCAATCAACACTCGAAAGCTGTTGGAGGCGGCGGTGCATACGGGTGCTTCCGATATGTTGCTTGCACACAATCACCCCGAGGGCGTTGCCGCACCGTCGGTCGCCGATGTGGAAGAGACCGCCAAGCTGTTTCATATGCTCAAAAATATGCAGGTGCAATTAAACGACCATTTTATTGTCGCGGGCGACGAGTGGTTTTCCATGGCGTCCGCACCGAAATTTCAGTTTATTTTTAAATGAAGAAAAAAGAAGGTTCAAATCATTTTGAGCCTTCTTTTTTATCGCGTATATGCCGCCTGTTTCGTGCAAAACTACTTGACAATCCCTTGATTTTGCGGTATGATATTAGAACAAATGTTCTATTTTGATATAGGAGAAGTGTATGTCGGAGCAGATTTTTAAATTACACGCCCCCTACGCGCCGACGGGCGACCAGCCCGAGGCGATTGCGACGCTTGTTGCGGGCTTACAAAAAGGGTATATGGAACAAACTTTGCTCGGTGTAACGGGTTCGGGCAAAACCTTTACCATGGCAAATGTCATTGCGCAAATGAACCGCCCGACGCTGGTTTTGGCGCACAACAAAACGCTTGCCGCCCAACTTTGCTCGGAGTTTAAGGAATTTTTCCCCGAAAACGCCGTGGAATATTTTGTGTCTTATTATGACTACTATCAGCCCGAGGCGTATATTCCCACGACCGACACCTATATTGAAAAAGATTCTGCGATTAACGACGAAATCGACAAACTGCGCCATTCGGCGACCTCTGCGCTGTCGGAACGGCGCGATGTGATTATCGTGGCGAGCGTGTCTTGCATTTACACCTTGGGCGACCCGATTGATTACCGGAATATGGTGATTTCGCTTCGGCAGGGGATGCAGAAAAACCGAGACGACTTACTCAAAAAATTGGTCGAAATTCAATACGAGCGCAACGATGTCAATTTTATCCGTAACAAATTCCGTGTACGCGGCGATGTGGTCGAGATTTTCCCCGTATACTCGAACGATACCGCTATCCGCGTGGAGTTTTTCGGCGATGAAATCGACCGTATTTCCGAAATCAATGCCCTGACGGGGCAGGTCAAAAATGTGGTTTCGCACGTGGCAATTTACCCCGCGTCGCACTATGTTGTCTCGCCCGACAAACTCGAAAAAGCGATAGAAGAAATTTTGGCGGAAATGGAAGCGCGTGTCGAGGAATTTACCAAAGCGGGCAAGCTGTTAGAGGCACAGCGTATTCGCCAGCGCACCGAATACGATATGGAAATGCTCCGCGAAACGGGCTTTTGCAAAGGCATCGAAAACTATTCGCGTGTGATGTCGGGGCGTGCGCCGGGTTCGGCGCCGTTCACGCTGTTAAACTACTTCCCCGACGATTTTATTCTGTTTGTGGACGAATCCCATGTTACCTTGCCGCAGGTGCGCGGGATGTACGGCGGCGACCGTTCCCGTAAGGAGTCGCTTGTGGAGTTCGGTTTCCGTCTGCCGTCGGCGTTTGATAACCGCCCGCTGACTTTTGACGAATTTTACGAACGCGTCGGGCAGAAAATTTTTGTCAGCGCCACGCCCGGCGATTTGGAAAAGCAAAAAAGCATGCAAATTGCCGAACAGGTTATCCGCCCCACCGGACTTTTGGATCCGGAAATTTTCGTGCGCCCCACCGACGGGCAAATTGAAGATTTGATTTCCGAAATCCGGTTGCGCACCGAGCGCGGCGAGCGTGTGCTGGTTACAACGCTGACCAAAAAAATGGCGGAGAATTTGACGGACTTTTTAGATGCCCACGGCATCAAGGTCAAATATATGCATTACGATATTGATACCATCGAGCGTATGGAGATTATCCGCGATTTGCGTTTAGGCGAGTTTGATGTGCTCGTCGGCATCAACCTGTTGCGCGAGGGGCTCGATATTCCCGAGGTGTCGCTTGTCGCGATTTTGGACGCGGACAAAGAGGGATTTTTGCGCTCGGAAACCTCGCTTATTCAAACAATCGGCAGGGCGGCGCGCAATGCGCACGGCGAAGTCATTATGTATGCCGACAGCGTCACGCCGTCTATGGAACGCGCGATAGAGGAAACCTGCCGCCGTCGGGAAAAACAGATGCGGTATAACGAAGCGCACGGCATCACGCCGAAAACGATTCAAAAAGATGTTCGCGAGATTTTGGAAATTTCCACCCATACGGACGACAAGCCGCATAAGCGTCTGAGCGCGCGCGAACGACAGGCGATGATTGCCAAACTGACCGCCGAAATGCAGGCGGCGTCAAAATTGTTGGAATTCGAGCACGCGGCGATGCTGCGCGACAAAATCAAAGAACTTAAAGAGGGCAACCGCTGATGGCAAGTAAAAGCATTGTAATCAAAGGTGCAAGAGAGCACAATTTAAAAAATATCAATCTCGAAATCCCGCGGGACAAATTGGTTGTGCTGACGGGGCTTTCGGGATCGGGCAAATCCTCGTTGGCATTTGATACGATTTACGCCGAGGGGCAGCGCCGCTATATGGAGTCGCTTTCCTCTTACGCGCGTATGTTTTTGGGGCAAATGGAAAAGCCGAATGTCGATTCGATTGACGGGCTGTCTCCCGCCGTTTCCATCGACCAAAAAACCACTTCAAAAAACCCGCGTTCCACCGTCGGCACGGTGACCGAGATTTACGACTATCTGCGCCTGTTGTATGCGCGTATCGGCGTGCCGCACTGCCCCGTTTGCGGGCGAAAAATCGAACGGCAGTCGGTGGATACGATTGTGGATAAGGTGTTGGCGCTGGAAGACGGCACCAAGATTCAGGTGATGGCGCCTGTTGCCCGCGGCAAAAAGGGCGAGCATCAAAAAGAACTCGACGCCGCACGCCGTTCGGGCTTTGTGCGCGTGCGTATTGACGGCAATCTCTATGATTTGTCAGAAGAAATCAAACTCGACAAAAATATTAAGCATACGATTGAAATTGTCGTAGACCGTTTGGTTTTGGGCGACGGTATTCGCAGTCGCTTGGCGGACTCCGTGGAAACGGCCACCGCATTGACAGGCGGCACGGTGCTCATCAATATTTTAGACGGCGAGGATATGCTGTTTTCGCAAAACTACGCCTGCCCCGAGCACGGCGCGTCCATTGACGAGTTGTCACCGCGTATGTTTTCCTTTAACAATCCGTTCGGCGCGTGCGACACCTGCACGGGCTTGGGCGTGTTTATGAAGGTTGACCCCGATTTGGTATTGCCCAACAAAAAACTGTCTATCCGTGACGGCGCCATCCGCGCCAGCGGCTGGTCAAATGCCGAGGGTGGCACCATTGCACAAATGTACTATGAAGCGCTCGGCAAAAAGTATAAATTCACCTTAGATACCCCGATTTGTGATCTGTCGAAAGCGGCGTTAAACGCGCTGTTGTACGGCACAAAGGGTGAGAAACTCAAAATGCAGCGTACCAATATGTACGGCACGGGCAGTTACAATGCCGAATTTGAGGGGATCATCAACAACTTAGAGCGCCGCTATCACGAGTCCACCAGCGAGTGGTCGCGTTGGGAGATTGAACAGGTGATGAAAGCCTGCGACTGCCCCGACTGCCACGGTGCACGCTTGAAACCGATTTCTCTGTCGGTGACGGTCGGCGGCATCAACATTTACGAATTTACGCAGATGTCGATTGTCAAGGAACTGGCGTTTTTAGACGGCTTACAGCTTTCCGAACGCGAGCAGGTCATCGGCACGCAGATTTTAAAGGAAATCCGCAGTCGGTTGCAGTTTTTGTCAAGCGTGGGCTTAGAATATTTAACACTTTCCCGTTCGGCGGGGACGCTGTCGGGCGGTGAAAGTCAGCGCATTCGCTTGGCGACGCAAATCGGTTCCTCCCTGATGGGCGTTTTGTATATTTTGGACGAGCCGAGCATCGGGCTGCACCAGCGCGACAACGAAAAACTCATCGGTACTTTAAAACATCTGCGCGACCTTGGCAACACCTTGATTGTGGTCGAGCATGATGAGGACACCATGTATGCAGCCGATTATATTGTGGATATCGGTCCGGGTGCGGGCGTGCACGGCGGGGAAGTGGTCTGTGCCGGTACGGTGGAGGACATAAAAAACTGTCCCGATTCGATTACCGGGCAGTATTTAAGCGGCAAACGCAAAATTTCGGTGCCTGAAACCCGCCGCGCAGGCAACGGCAAAGAACTTGTGGTACGCGGTGCGGCAGAAAACAATTTGAAAAAGATTGATGTACATTTCCCGCTGGGCAAATTTATCGCTGTCACGGGTGTTTCCGGCTCGGGCAAATCGTCGCTCGTCAACGAAATTCTGTATAAGCGCCTTGCCAATGAATTGAACGGCGCCAAAAAGCCCGTCGGCAAGCACAAAGCACTTTTGGGATTAGAGCATCTCGACAAGGTGGTCGATATTGATCAATCGCCTATCGGCAGAACCCCGCGCTCCAATCCGGCGACCTACACGGGCGTGTTTACCGATATTCGCAATTTGTTCGCGCAAACGCAGGATGCGAAAATGCACGGCTTTTCCGCAAGCCGGTTTTCGTTCAATGTCAAAGGCGGGCGGTGCGAGGCGTGCCAGGGCGACGGCATTGTGAAAATCGAAATGCATTTTTTGGCGGACGTCTATGTGCCTTGCGATGTGTGCAAAGGCGCACGCTTTAACCGTGAAACCTTGGAGGTCAAATACAAGGGAAAATCCATTTACGATGTTTTGGAAATGACCATTGAAGAGGCGATGGGCTTTTTTGAAAATATTCCGAAAATCTACCGCAAGCTGAAAACCATTTACGATGTGGGCTTAGGCTATGTAAAGCTTGGGCAACCCGCCACGACGCTTTCGGGCGGTGAGGCACAGCGCGTCAAGCTCGCCACCGAGCTTTCGCGCCGCCCCACGGGCAGAACGATTTATATTTTGGACGAGCCCACTACGGGCTTGCACACCGCCGATGTGCACCGCTTAATTGAGGTGTTGCAAAAACTTGTGGATGGCGGCAACACGGTAGTCGTGATTGAGCACAATCTCGATGTGATTAAAGTCGCCGACCATATTATTGATTTAGGTCCCGAGGGCGGCGACAACGGCGGTACGGTGGTCGTCGAGGGAACGCCCGAAGCGGTTGCGAAATGTAAAAAATCCTATACGGGGCAGTATTTAAAGCCGCTGTTGAAGTAAGAGGACGCGCGTATGCAATCGGTAACTTGGAATTTGTGGCACGGATGTCAAAAAATCAGTACGGGGTGCAAACATTGTTATGTCTATCGCACCGACACGAAATATGACCGCGACAGCCGCGCGGTGTATAAAACGCAAAATTTTAATCTGCCCCTGAAAAAAGACCGCAAAGGCAATTACAAAATCCCCGCAGGTACGCTTATCTACACTTGTTTCACCTCCGATTTTTTGTTGGAAGAAGCAGATGTTTGGCGCGCGGCGGCGTGGGACATGATGAAAACCCGCAGCGATTGTACCTTTCTGTTTATCACCAAACGCATTGACCGTTTCGCAAAATGCCTGCCGCCCGATTGGGGCGACGGGTACGACAATGTGGTGGTGTGCTGTACTGTGGAAAATCAAGACCGCGCCGATTACCGTTTGCCCTACCTGCTTTCGGCAAAAGCGAAATATAAAGAAATTATTTGTTCGCCGTTGCTTTCGCCGATTGACCTGTCCGAATACTTAACGCCTGAAATCCGCGGCGTGACGGCGGCGGGGGAGTCGGGCGAAGACGCGCGCGTGTGCGATTACCAATGGATTTTGGATATTCGCGCACAGTGCATTGCGGCCAATGTGCCGTTTTTCTTTCAGCAAACGGGCGCGCGTTTTCGGAAAAACGGCAAACTCTACTGCGTGCCGCGCAAAGAACAGCACAGCCAGGCGCGTAAAGCGAATATTAATTACGGCACAAGAAAAGTGTAAAGTAAAAACGCTTACAGAATAAACGTCTTGCTATCAAGTGCTTTGGTCTGCTTTTTAGTAAAAATGTTGGGAAAACAGGCATAATGTTTGACTTTTCACGCGGCGTATGGTACACTTTTTTTGTTCGGTTTTAACACCAATATTTTGCAAAGTGTATCGGAGCGACCTATGAATATTTTTGAAACGGTTTATGAAATCAACCAATCCCGCCCCGCAGCCTGCGCCATGTCCATGACCATGGATAACGGCGATAAACGCGCCTATACCTACGGCGAGGTGTTCGCACAGGTGGACAAGTTTGCCGACAGGTTAACGGCGGCAGGCGTTACGGCGGGCGACCGTGTGGCTTTTGTTTCAGAAAGTTGCCCGGAATGGACCATTGCATTTTTGGCTGCGTGCAAATTGCATTGCACGGCGGCTTTGATAGACGCGTCGATGGCGGCAGCGGAATTAGAGGAATTTATTCTTCGTTCCGATGTGCGCGCGGCGTTTTTTTCGCTCAAAACGGCGGCGAAATTTCAAGAAATCCCGTCCTTTTTGTTTCCCGTATTCAATATTTTGGACGCGTCCCCGATTGCGGGGTATCGCACGACGGTTTCGTCGGACTTGCCCGAAACGCCCGATAAGGATGAAAACATCGCTTGCATCATTTTCTCCTCGGGCACTACGCGCAAGGCGGCGGGGATTATGCATTGCCACGAAAGTCTTATAAAAACCACACAAATGACGCTCGCAGAACAGCATTTAACAAGCGAAGAACGCTTTTTGTCGGTGTTGCCGAACAGCCACATTTACGGCTTGATTTGTTTGGTGCTGGGGCCTGCCCTTTCGGGCGCACAGGTGCATTATATCGAGTCATTAAGCGCCGAGGCGGTGCTCGGGGCGTTTGCGGAAGTGCACCCGACGGTGCTGCCCGGCGTGCCGAAGCTGTACGAACTGTTCCGCACGCAAATCTTACGAAAAATCAATTCCAAAGCCGTCACCCGCGTGATGTTCAAGGCCTTTTTCCCGATTTGCCTGAAACTGCGCCGCAAAAACGGCAGTTTATTGGGCAAAAAACTGTTCAAATCCATTCATGAGGGCTTCGGCGGCAGTCTGCAATTCCTCTGCTCTGCGGGCGCGCCGCTTTCCGAAGAGGTTGCCGATTTTTATTACGGCACGGGCTTTAATATTCTGATTACCTACGGCGCGACGGAGACCAATATTCCCACCGTCGGCAACCGCCCCGAGGATATTCAAACCGATTCCTGCGGCAAGCCGTATCCGGCGGTTTCTTTGAAAATCAGCGACAGCGGCGAATTGCTGATCAAGTCCCCCTTTATGATGAAGGGCTATTTCCGTGACGAAGAGGCGACCAAAGCCGCCTTTACCGAGGACGGCTGGTTTATGACGGGCGACCTCGGCTCGCAGGATGAAAACGGCTATGTGCGCATTACGGGGCGTTCCAAAGAAAATATTGTGCTTGCAAACGGCAAAAAAATGACGCCCGACGATGTCGAGGAAAAATATTCCAACCTGCCCGGCGTCAAGGAATTTGTCATTTGCGGCGTGCCGCACGAGGGCGCGGATTATGACGATATTCACGCCTTTATTGTGCCCGAAGGCACCGCCAAAGAACGGCTGGACGCCATCACTGCCGCCGTTCGGGAAAAAAGCGCACAGCTTACACAGTATATGCGCGTGGCGAAAACCCATTTTGTCACCGAAATTCCGCGGACTTCTTTGCAAAAACCGAAACGCTATTTGTTAAAGCAACAGGCGCTGACGGCTGCCCAACAGTCCGGCGAGCCTTTACCGATGCAGACGGTAGATGAAAGTGATATGCTCCAAACGGTGCGGCAGGTTGTGGCACGTGTAGCGAATGCCGATATGGCGGAGATTACCCCCGACACCAAAATCTTTTCACAGTTGTCGATTGACTCGTTAAGCTCCATCAATTTGGCGTTGGAACTGGAAGATATCTACCATATCAATATTGAAAGTTATTATAACGACGCCATGACCGTGCGCGATGTTGTGGCGGCGCTCCAAAACAAGGGCACGAAAAACGAAGCGATTGGGCAAGAGAATGTCGATTACCCGCAGAAAAAAACGAACAGCGACTATTATGCCTACTGCTTTTTCCGCAATGCGGCGCGGTTTGTCTATAAATTGCGGATACACAATTTTGAGAATGTGCCGACGGATACAGGGTTTATTCTTTGTGCGAACCATGTTTCCAAAATAGACTATTTGTATATTGCTTCGGCATTTTCCAAAGCGCGGTACCAAAAACTTTGCTGTATGGCGAAAAAGGAACTGTTCCGCAATGACCCGTTCAGCCGTAAGTTGATTAAGGCGGCGGGTATGGTGCCCGTAGACCGCAGTGGTATCAATATGAAAACCATGAACAGCCTCTGCGACAAATTGCACGAGCATTGGGGTGTTGTCATTCACCCCGAGGGCACGCGCAGTGCAGACGGCATATTCCGCGAAATGAAAAGCGGCGCAAGTGTTTTGGCGATTGATGCGGGCGTGCCGATTGTGCCCGTCTATGTTAAGGGCGCTTTTGAAATCTTCCCGCGCGACCGTAAAATGATGCGCTTTTTTGATTGGAAGCATATGAAAAAATTCAAAGTCAATGTCAATTTCGGCAAAGCCATTTTGCCCGACGGCAAGGATGTGCCGACGCTCACAAAAGAGGTGCAGGACGCGATTTTGGCGTTGCAGGAAAAGGCGTTTCAAACCGAATAAGCATTTGTCGCTTTTCAAGCGACCTATTTGCGTGCCGAAAAAAGTATACTGTGGCTGTAAGGTGATAACACCTACGGCCACAGTATTTTTTTAGGAGGAAACGAAAATGCAAAACAAGGAAAACGCAAAAAACAACACAACGGAATTGGTGTTCATCTTGGACCGCAGCGGTTCGATGCACGGTTTGGAGCAGGACACCATCGGCGGGTTTAATTCGATGCTGGAAAAACAGAAAAAAGAGGACGGAAAAGTGTATGTTTCCACGGTTTTGTTTGCGGATACGGCAGAGGTTCTGCATGACCGCGTTGATTTGCAAACCGTGGAGCCGATGACCGAAAAGACCTATTTTGTCGGCGGATGCACCGCGCTTTTGGACGCACTCGGCGGCGCCATTCACCATATCGGTAACATTCACAAATACGCCCGCCCCGAGGATGTACCCGCGCACACTTTGTTTGTGATTATTACGGACGGCTTGGAAAACGCGAGCCGCCGCTATTCGGCAGAACGCGTCAAGCAGATGGTACGGCACGAACAGGAACAATACGGCTGGGAATTTTTGTTCTTGGGCGCAAACATTGACGCAGTGGAAACTGCGGCGCATTTCGGTATCGGCGCCGACCGCGCGGTGACCTATTGCTCGGACAGTGCCGGCACGCAGTTAAATTACGATGTGGTCAGCGATACCGTCTCGATGATGCGGGCAAGTCGGCCGATTTCCGCCGATTGGAAAGCGCGGATTGAAACCGATATGCAAAACCGCCGTAAGAAATAATCCGCCTGCAAAAAAAGAGATGCCGACACAAAAACGGCATCTCTTTTAAAAAATTTTTTCTTTTTTTCTGTCTGTATATTACCACAAATCGCCGCAAAAATCAAGTCTTGTAGTGCTTTGAAAAATGTGGTATTGAGAATAATGAGGTGATTATCATGCAGGAAAACAGAAATTTGACCGCGCTTTTCAGCCTGTTTGCCCGCGCGTGGCACAACGAGCAGTACGCGGTGCGGGTGTTGAAAGACGATGTGTCACGCCGTCTCCTGTCAGACGAAGAGTACCGCACCGTCGGGACGCATATGGCAAACGGTATTTCGTTTTTTGCGCCGCAGTTTTCGGGCACAAAAGAACAGGCGCTGTGCTTTGTTGCCACGGAATACCTTTGCCCGTCGGTGCTCGGCCGCGCCGTATTTTCGGAGCAAGCACTCCGCACGGCGGCAAAAATCGGCGCAAAGCAATATGTGCTTTTGGGGGCGGGGTATGATACCTTCCCGTACCGACAGCCGGAATTTGGAAAACGGCTTTGCATTTTTGAACTTGACCGTGCAAAAACCGTGCAAGACAAAATTGCGCGTCTTGCGCGGGCGGGGATTACACCGCCCGAAAATGTGCGGTATCTCGCCGCGGATTTAACGGTTTCGGGGTGGGAGAACCTCCTCGCACAGCACCCCGATTTTGACGAGGATTCGCCGACCTTTTGCAGTTTGTTGGGACTTGTGTATTATTTGTCGACGGCGGATTTTGTCCGTCTGTTATGCACCCTGCAAAAGTTGCTTTGTGCAGGCAGTACGTTGGTGTTCGACTATCCGGACGAAAACGCCTTTGGCGAAACGGCGGGCGTTCGCGCGCAAAAACAAGCAATGCTTGCTCGCGCGGCGGGGGAGGAAATGCACGGCGGGTACAGCCTGCCGACGCTTACGCGGTTGCTTTCCGACTGCGGCTTTCGCGTGTATGAACATTTGACACCCAACGAAATTACCGCGCAGTTTTTTCAGTTGCACAACCGCGCCAACCCCGAAACCCCTCTGCGCGCGTTTGACAATGTAAATTATTGCCTCGCTGTGCGCAAAGAATAAAAATGCATTGTCATTCTGAACGAAGTGCAGAATCTCAAACAGCACGAAATTCGGAATGTGCGAAACGAGATTTTCGCCTGACGGCGCAGAGTGACAATCGGGCGGGCGAACACAGTTCGCCCCTACTCGTAGGGAACAACCTTAGTGTTGTTCCGCAAATACACAACAAAACCAAAATATGTCATTCTGAACGAAGTGCAGAATCTCAAACAGCACAAATTCCGGAATGTGCGAAACGAGATTCTTCGCCGAACGGCGCAGAATGACAACAAATGTCGCAAGCAGGCGAGGTGACTCGCACTACGCGCGTATTGCCTTGACCTGCTCCACAATATGCACAATATCGTCATAAATCGTAAGATCTGCCAAGCGGTCATAGTCGGTGGCGGTTTTGTTGAGAATGACAAGATTGTCCCCGCCGAAATACCGCACATACGACGCGGCGGGGTATACCACCAAAGAAGTGCCGATAATGACCATCGTGTCCGCCGCCGAAATGGCGTTAACTGCACCCCGCACGGTTTTTTCGTCGAGCGGTTCTTCGTACAGCACCACATCGGGCTTGATGACACCGCCGCATTTCTGACAGTGCGGCACGCCGTCGCTTTGCGCTATCGTGTCCACCCCGTAAAACGCGCCGCAGTCCATACAGTGGTTGCGCAGTACGCTCCCGTGAATTTCATAAACGCGGCTGTTGCCCGCCGCCGTGTGCAGACCGTCAATGTTTTGCGTGACAACCGACACGGTTTTACCTTTTCGCTCCAAATCCGCAAAAAAGCGGTGCGCCGCGTTGGGCAGGGCGTCGGGATAGAGCATTTTGGATTTGTAGAAATCATAAAACAAATCCGTATGCGCCGTAAAAAAGGAGTGGCTGATGATTTCCTCAGGCGGGATATTCAAGCCGCTTTTTTGGTTGTAAAGCCCGTCCGCCGAGCGAAAATCGGGTATGCCCGACGGACAGCTGATGCCCGCGCCCGTAAACACGCAAATGTTACGGCTGTTTTTTAAAATTTCGTGCAGTTGTAAAATTTTCTCGTCCATTTGTGCATTCCCCTTTGCGTTGTGCCCAAAAATGCAACGGCTTTTGCAGATTTTTCGGCATTTTGCGCCTTGATTTTTCGTCGCATTTTGCGTATACTCAATGTAGCTTCATTATAATTCAGTTTTTTTAATTTGCAAACCGCTTTTCGGCGGTTTTTTTGTTGGAGGATAACAAAACTATGGCGAAGAATCCGTTAGGGAAAGAAAAAATCGGCAAACTCCTGCGCAGCTATGCTGTGCCGAGTGTGATTTCGATGCTCGTCGGCGCGCTTTACAATATTGTAGACCAATTTTTTATCGGGCGAAGCGTCGGTATGCTCGGCAACGCCGCGACGAATGTCGCGTTTCCGCTGTCTACGCTTTGCGTTGCGTCGGCGCTGTTGTTCGGCGTGGGCGGCGCGGCAACATTCAGTTTAAAACTCGGCGCAAAACAAGAGGACGAGGCGGCAACGGCGGTCGGCAATGCTTCGGTGCTGTTGGTGGCTGTGGGCGTGGTGCTCAGCGTGGTCGTACTTCTCTTTCTGCGCCCGCTGATGCGTGCGTTCGGCGCAACGGACGAGGTGCTTTCCTACGCACTCACCTATACGGGCATAACCGCCTACGGCTTTCCGTTTTTGATTTTCACCACGGGCGGCACGGCGCTCGTGCGCGCCGACGGCAGTCCGCGGTATTCTATGGTCTGTACGCTCGCGGGCGCAGTGCTCAATACGGTTTTAGACCCGATTTTTATTTTCGGCTTTGGCATGGGTATGGCGGGTGCCGCCGTGGCAACCGTCATCGGGCAAGTGGTGTCCGCCGTTATGGTTGCGGCGTATATGTTCCGCTTTAAAAGTATCCGCTTGCAGAAAAAGCATTTCGTTTTGCATTGGCAAGACACCTTGAAAATTGCCTCGCTCGGCACCTCGCATTGCTTTAATCAGTTGGCGATGATGGTGGTGCAAATCGTCTTAAACAATACCATGACCTATTACGGTGCGCAGTCGGTGTACGGCAGTGAAATCCCGTTGGCGTGTTCGGGCATTATTTCAAAGGTTACGATGATTTTCTTTTCGTTTGTCATCGGCATTTCGCAAGGCTTACAGCCGATTGTCGGCTACAATTACGGGGCGCAGAAATATGCGCGTGTGCGGCAAACATTGCGGTTGGCGCTCGCGTTCGGCACGGGAATTGCCGTGGCATTTTACATTGTGTTTCAGGCGTTTCCGCGGCAGATTACGGGCTTGTTCGGCACGGGTGACGAAATCTATTTTGCCTTTGCCGAACGGTATATCCGCGTGTTTTTAATGGCGCTGTTTTTAGATGCTGTTCAGCCGATTTCCTCGAATTTCTTTACCTCAATCGGCGAGGCGAAAAAGGGAATTTTGCTGTCGCTGACGCGACAGGTGATTTTCCTGTTGCCGCTTTTGCTTGTGTTGCCGATTTTCTTTGGCTTGGACGGCGCTATGTATGCGGGTCCGCTTGCCGATACCGTGGCGGCGGTGCTTTCGGGCGTGATGGTTGTTCGGGAATTTCGCAAGATGCGAAAAATCGAACGGCAGGCAGTTGCAGTGCCTGCGGAAATGTGATACGATAAAACCGAATTTGCGGGCGAAAGGAAGTTTACGGTATGCAAACGTATTCGCTGTACGAGAAAAAAGAGTGTAAGGTTACGCCGAACAAAAAAACGGTGCGATTAGATTGCTATACTGTCGGCAACAATGCACCGAGCGTGCTGATTTTGCCCGGCGGCGCGTATTCTATGGTGTCCGATTTTAACGAGGGCAAGCCCTTTGCCGAATATTTTCAGGCGCACGGATACAATGCGTTTGTGCTGTGGTATCGCGTGGGCGCGGCGGCACGCTATCCCGCCCCGATGGAGGATGTCGCCCGCGCAATGCAGTTTATCCGCAGTCACGCCGCCGATTGGAAGTTGGACAGTACCAAAATTGCGTTGATGGGCTCGTCGGCGGGCGGGCATTTGGCGGGCTTTTTCGCCGCCGAATACGCGCGCTTTGACGGGGAATACAACGGCGCGGTCTACGGTATTAAGCCGTCGGCATTGGTGCTTTGCTACCCCGTAATTACTATGGGTAAATTGACGCACGCCGTTTCGCGCCGCCGCCTGCTGGGGCTTTTTTCGGGGCGTACCGAGCAAAATGCCGCTTCGGTGGAAAATCGTGTGACCGAAAACTACCCGCCGACCTTTGTGTGGCATAATAAAGACGACCGATCCGTGCCGTATGAAAACAGCGTGATGCTCAAAAATGCGCTCGACGAAAAGGGCGTGCGGTGTGAACTGCATTTGTACGAACACGGCGGCCACGGCATCGGGTTAGCTGAAGGCACGGACGCCGCAGGCTGGATTGACGACGCTTTCGCCTTTTTGCAATCCGTATTTACGGCGTGATTATTTGCAAAAATGCTTTTTGAGCCCTTTGCACAAAAAACACGCGGGGAAGCAAAGCAAAAACCATAAAAACGAAAACAGCGGGCAAATCTGCCCGAATATATTCAACCGCCGTGCGCTGTAATCCCAAACATTCCAACGGAACAGACGGTTGACGAGCAGCCCGACCGAAAACTCCAAAAAGGTAATCAGCAAACAACCAAGCGTACAGCGAAGCCAAAGCGGGCGCGCTTTGCATTTTTCGTTGATACGGTAAATGCCCAACAGCGCCGCGCCGCCCGTTAGCCCCATTGTCCAATGCGTAAACCCGCGAAACAGGACTTCAATCAGGCAGTAGAGCAGTGCGCCGAATGAATATACACAAAAATATTCTTGAATTTTTTTCATTCTATCACCAAGAACAGTATGGTCGAAAGCGTCCGCGTTTATCCAAGCGGCGAAAGAGGTTTTTATGAAAGTCAAATGCTATACGCTCGGTTGCAAGGTCAATCAGTATGAAACCGAGGAAATCACGGAGTTGCTTTTGAAAAACGGTTATGAAATCACTTTGCAGGACAGCGAAGCGGAAATTTTCGTGGTCAATTCCTGCACCGTGACCGCTGAAAGCGACCGCAAAACGCGGCAACTCGTGCGGCGGCTCAAACGCAATTTTCCCAAAAGCACCGTGGTGCTGACGGGCTGTATGCCCCAGGCGTTTCCCGACGCGGCGTCGGCACTCTCGGCGGCGGATATTGTGATTGGGAACAAAAGCAATGTGACCTTACCCCAAAAGCTGCGCGCATATTTTGAAACCAAACAGCGGCTGTTTGCCGTGGAACAGCACAAAAGCGGCGAGCCGTTTCTCGGGGCGCCGATTGCGGGCTTTCACGAGCGTACCCGCGCGATTTTAAAAATCGAGGACGGCTGTGACCGCTTTTGCTCGTATTGCATCATTCCCACCGCGCGCGGGCGTGTGCGTTCTAAGCCGATTGCCGAAATCGAAAAAGAGGCGCAGGCATTAAGCGACGCGGGCTATCGCGAATTGGTGCTGGTCGGCATCAATCTTTCCGCCTACGGCAAAGACAGCGGCGAATGCTTTACCGACGCCGTGGCGGCGGCGTGTGCGCCGTCGGGCGTTTTGCGCGTGCGGCTGGGCTCGTTGGAGCCCGACCACATCACCGACGAAGTGATTGAAGCGCTTTCCAAACTACCGAAACTCTGCGGGCAGTTCCACATTTCTTTGCAAAGTGGGTGTGACCGCACCTTACAGCGTATGAACCGCCATTACACGGCGGCGCAATATGCCGCCCTCTCAGAGAAACTGCGCACCGCATTTCCCGACTGTACCTTAACAACCGACATTATGGTCGGCTTTGCGGGGGAAACCGAGGAAGATTTTCAAGAAACCGTGGCATTCGCAAAGCAAATCGGGTTTGAAAAAATCCATGTATTCCCGTATTCCGTGCGCGAGGGTACGCGCGCGGCGTCGTTTGACGGACAGATTGAAAAAGCCGTGAAAGAACGCCGCGCCGCCGAACTTTTGGCAGTTGCCGCCGAACTTCGCGCCGCATTTTTGCAAAATCAAATCGGCAAAACCGTGGAAGTACTTTGCGAACAAAAAACCGAAAACGGCTTGCACTTCGGATACACGGCGAATTACACCCCCGTGTATTTTGAAAGCGATACCGCCGCGCCCGGTGCACTGTGCCGTGTGACGGTTACAAAAACCGACGGCGAATCGGTGTACGGCGTATAAATTCTTACAAAAAAGTTAATAATTTTATCCAAAACAACACCGCATTCTTACAAGATAGTAACAATGCGGTGTTTTAGATTGACAAAACATTCTTCGATAGGGTATAGTGGACTTGTAGGACGCCACAGTTTGTGGTAAAAGGAGGTAAAACCATGATTGAAGTACAAGGCGTAACCAAAAAATTCGGTTCGTTTACGGCAATCAGCGACATCAGTTTTACGGTCGGCGACGGCTCTTTGTACGGGCTCATCGGCTACAACGGCGCGGGCAAAACCACGCTGTTGAAAACGATTACGGGCGTATACAAAGCAGAAGCGGGCAGAGTGCTTTTAGACGGCGAGGACGCGTTCGACAATGAACTGATGAAACAGCATATGTTCTATGTGCCCGATGACATCTATTTTCAGCCCTATGCCAATATGGAGAAAATGGCGAAATTTTACAACGGCTATTATCCGGGGTTTCGTTTTGATACCTTTCATAAGTTGGCAGAGGTGTTCGGACTGGACACCAAAGCGCGTTTAAACGGCTTTTCCAAAGGGATGCAGCGCCAGGCGGAAATCGTGTTGGGCTTTGCCACACAGCCCTCGTTTATGCTGTTTGATGAAACCTTCGACGGATTAGACCCCGCCAAGCGTGCGCTGATTAAAAATATGATTAACGAATATATGCAGGAGACAAACGCGTCGATTATTGTTTCATCGCATGATTTGCACGAATTGGAGGGGCTTTGCGACCACTTCGGCTTAATCAACGGGAAAAAACTGGTGCTGGACTCGTCCATTTCGGAATTGAGCGAAAACCGCGCCAAATTCCGCTTGGTGTTCCAAGACGATGTGACCGAGAATCAAATCAAAGCCCTCGGTATTGATGTGAAATCCTATAAGAAAGACGGCAAAATGGTGCTGATCACCGTCAAGGGCGATGAAAAAGAGGCAACGGAAAAATTAAACGCGTTGTCGCCCGCCATGGTCGAAAGCTTGCCGCTGTCGTTAGAAGAAGTATTTTTGGACGAAATGGAGGGGACGGATTATGACTTCACCCAAATCTTTGCAAAATAACTTCGGGTATGCGTACCGAACAGGGCTTCGGGATAACGCGTTGTTTGCGGTGCTGAACGCGGTTGTGATGTTCCTTAGTTTTTGCTTAACGCCGATACTTGTCTTCCGCGAAAAAACAAGCGTGAACCAAGAAACCGGGCAAGTCACGAATATCAATTTTAAAGAGCAATATACATTTTTATTTTCCGACAATATGACCTATATGCGCTATTTTGTCATTGCGGCGCTGTTGGGTGTCGGGCTTTTAATGGGTATTGCGACCTTCCGTTTTATCACGGGCAAAAAGACTATCAATGTCTATTACAGTCTCGGTATTAAGCGTACACGGCTCTTTACGGCGAAATATCTGTCGGGTCTCACGCTCGTTGGGCTGTCGGTCGCCGTACCGATGCTCGTAGCACTCCTTGCAAACTTGGTCGCGCTCGGCGCAAACCGCTATTTGTTCACCGCGTTTTTCTATTTGCTGTTCGGTATGTTTTCTGTGGTGGCGTTTTCTTATACGCTGACTGCCATGGTGTTCGCCACCGTCGGCACAGCGTTTGAGGGCGTGCTGTTTTCAGGTATTTTACTGCTGTTCCCCGAAATTCTGCTCACCTGCTTGCAGGTGTTTATCCGCAAACTGGTGCTCGGCACACCCTTGGGCGCCGATTTCTCCAACAGCTATGTGCATATGGGCGAAACCACAATGGAAACGCTCCCGAAACAGTATGCGCAGTTGAATCCGCTTCGCTATATGTCGCAAGGCTTATATACCTACTCGCAAGGCGGTGTGGTCGGCAAATTGTCAGATTACAATAATGGCGGCAATTTGGTTGCCTGGAAAAATCCCGACTTCTTAGTGCCGATCATTTGGCTGCTTGTGACGGCGGCGCTGTTCGCCTTCGGTGCGTTCTTCTACGAACGCAGAAAGGCGGAAATCGGCGGCTTTATCGGCAAAAACAAGGTGCTCAATTTTGTCGGGATTTTCCTCGTCGGCATTTTCGGATTTGCAATGGCGTTCGATTTGTTGCGAAGCAAAGGTACAGCGATTGCCTTGGCTGTCGGTGCAGTCGTATTTGTTGTGATTTATGCGGTTTTGAGCTTGGTTTTGCTTCGCAATGTGCGGCAATTCGTCAAGGATTTGCCTGCTTTGCCTGTGCAGTTGGCGTTGACCGCGCTGATTTTCGTGTTCTTTGCCACAGGCTATTTCGGCGCGGCAAACAAAATCCCCGAAACGGCGGACATCGCCTCGGCGCAAATCTCCCTGCCGTATCAAAACTATCAATTGCAAGAAGCAAATGACTGGTATTATATCGGCGGTATGCAAACAGCGGATACTTCGCCGAAGGGCAACTACACCGAAGGTAAGGATATTGAATTTGTCCGCAATATACACAAAATGCTGGTGGACGCAGGCAAAACCGACCCGACCGTTTTGGACGGGAACTTTAACGGCGTGTATCCCGTATCTGTCAAAATCGTGTATACCCTCAAAAACGGCAAACAGGTTTTGCGCAACTATTACGGCGCATCCGAGGACATTTTGCATGCCTTACAGCAGGCAGACAAAACCGCCTATCAGCAAAGTGTGCTGAACCGTATTTTCAAAGAGGAACTCAAAAAGGTAGAGCCGCCGAAAAGCGGTGGTTTAAACGGCACGATTTCCGGCGGCGATATGGCCGATTATAACGAATACCGCTATATCCGTGCCGTGCGCGAAAGCGAGGACATTCGCCTTTACAATAAGACTTTAACGACGGAAACGAAATTGGAACTGACCGCTGAACAGCGGCAGACCTTGCTTGACTGCCTTTACAAGGATTTGACGGCGCAAACGCCCGAAAACCACTATAATCCGCAGGAGAGTTTGGGGCTTATCACATTTTACTTGATTGCAGATGAAGATGCGGCTATGCCGCAGACCGATGCAGTCGTTTACGAGGATGCCACCGCCGTATACGGCGCGGAAACCGCGATTGACGACAAAGTTGTCAGCGAGGACGGCGTATTTGCCGAGGAAGATGTATTTACCGGCAAAACGGTCGATAGCGGTGTGCCGAATTTCTTTATCACCGCCGATATGGTCAATACCGTGGAATTCTTGAAATCCGTCGGGTATCAAAACGCCTTGACCGGCGACAAAACGCTGAAAGCCGTTTACGGCACAAAGGTTACGGAGCGTTTCCGCGCTTCCCATTATGACCATTTGGTAGCCGATGGAGATTCGTTTGCCTGTGAGTTTATCGGCGAAAGCAGTACAGGAATTTATGCGGATATCACAGGACTGTGGCAGGATATGGCTCCTACCGACAAACCCACCGTTTACAAAACGACCGACGCGGCAATGATGCAGGCGATTTATGATGGGATTGTCACCCGTGCAGAACTTCACCCGAATGATTATATTGTGGTGCTTGAATATGCAGACGGCACCTATGCGAAGGCTTATGTCCGTGCGGAAAAAATGCCCGATGCCGCAAAAGCGGAAATCGAGAAAAACAAACCGGCAGGCGCTTACGATTGGTAAGCAGACCGCAATTTCATAAAAACGGCGCAATCGGCAAAAACCGATTGCGCTTTTTTACACGGAATTTACTTATTCATACTTTACGAAATTCTCTTTTTATGGTATTCTTTTTTGTGTAATTTATTAAGGGAGAATGTTGTGCCGCGCAAAGAGTTTCAACTGTTTGCCGTCGGCGCGATGGGGCAGGGTATGATTTATGCGATGATGTCCAGCTACATCAGCGACTATTATTTGAATGTGTTGCAGTTGGCGCCGATGTTTGTGTTGCTGTTAATGCTGTTTGCGCGAATTTGGGATGCCATTAACGACCCGTTGATGGGTATTATCGTAGACCGCCGCACCACCAAACGCGGTAAAATGAAACCGTACATTCTGTATGCGGCTATACCGATTGCGGTGCTGACGATTTTAATGTATTTAAGCCCCAATTTGTCGAAATCGCAGTTAATGATTTATTCGGCGGTTGTGTATGTCTTGTGGGGCATGATTTACACGATGGCGGATGTGCCGTTTTGGAGTTTGCCAAATGTGATGACGCCGAACGCCGAAGAACGCGGCTCGGTGATTTCGTTTGGCAGAACCTTAAACGGCGTGGGCTCCGCCGTGCCCGAGGTGCTGTTTTTGGTCATCGGTTTAACGCTGCCCAAAATCCTCGGCACTTCCGACGGGTTGGAGTATAATAAAACGAAATATTTGATTATGGCGATTGTCACCGTTGCCATCGGCATTTTGCTGTATATCAACACCTATTTCCATGTCAAAGAGCGTGTGATTTTGCCCGACCGCAAGCCGCAGCCCGGCGAGCCGTCACAGCTTTCCCGCATTTTCAAATGCAAGCCCTTAATGCTTGTCATTTTGATGGGCGTGCTTTCCAGCGGCAGATATATGGTGCAGGCGGCGGCGGTGCATGTTGCGCGGTATGCATTTTATATCGGACCTGACCTTACGGGGCTAAGCGAAGCACAGCGCATTGAAGCGATTGACGCGAGCGTCTCTACGGTCAAAACGATTTTTCAGGTCTGCGCGATTGTGGGTATGTTCGGCGCGATGCTGTTTATGCCCGTGCTGATGAAAAAGTTTGACTATAAAAAAATCGTGATTACCACTTGCTTGTTGGGCTTTGTCGCCAGCATTTTCACCACGCTCATCGGCTGGTTTACCATGAATTTGTATATCTGCATTCCCTTTATCCTCATTTCCTGTGTTCCCTTAGGCGTGCTCAATGTCATTTCCTACGCCATGATTGGGGACTGCTTGGATTATATGGAACTGACCACCGGCTTCCGCGACAATGGGCTCGGGTCGGCGTGCCAAGGCTTTGTCAACAAACTCGGCAATGCGCTTGCCACCTCGGGCATTGTGTTAATGTATATGTTCATCGGGCTTGAACCCGAAAAAATGCTCAGTTCTACCGCCGTGGTTGCGGCAACGGAACTGGCGGCAAATCAGCGGTTTGCGATGTTCTCGCTTGTCTCCGTCGTTCCGGGCGTCAGTTTGCTGTTGTGCGCCATTCCGATGTTTTTCTACAAAATTTCGGGGAAAGAAAAACAGAGAATTCTTACAGAACTTGCCGAGAAACGCGAGGCAGAGGGCATTGCCGTTACCACCGAAGCGTAAAATTTGCGTGCGGAAAAATCAAACGGAAATCAGGGCGACCGTTCGGTCGCCCTTTTTGTTTGTCTGCGCCGAAAACAAAAACGATAAAAACAAGAGAAAACAGAAGAAATTTTGAGAAAACTATGGGTTTCACAGAAAAAACGAACGGCCAAAATCAAATTTGACCTTTTTTGACCTTTGACTTTCCTCGCCTTTTGGGTATAATAATACTTGTCAAAGGTCAAAGATAGTCAAAGTCAAACTTGAAAAGAAAATCCGAGACCGCATCACAATAATCGAGGTGAATGGGAAAATGAATTTAAGCAAAGAAATCGCCGATTTAATTGTGCAAATGCTCGGGGACACCGGCACGGCGGAAATCCGCCGCAACGATTTGGCGGAGCAAATCGGCTGTGTACCGAGCCAAATCAACTATGTGTTGTCCTCCCGCTTTACACCCGAAAACGGCTACATCGTCGAAAGCCGTCGCGGTGGCGGCGGGTACATTAAAATTACCCGTGCCACATATAATTATGAAACGCTGAAAATGCACCTCATCAATTCCATCGGCGATAAAATCGACGAAAAAGCCTGTCGCGCCAATTTGCAAAATTTACACGCGCGAGGACTTTTGAGCGACAAAGAGGTGTCCGTGATGTATGCGGCGTTGCGCGACAACACCTATCGTGATTTGCCGCCTGCCGCGCGAGACCGCGTGCGCGCCTCCGTTTTTAAGCAAATGTTACTTGCCACCATGCAGTAAAGGAGAGATTGTTATGCTGTGTCAAAATTGTAAAAAACATGAAGCAACTACCCATATTAAACGCATTGTCAACGGCGAAAGCACCGAAGCGCATCTTTGCGCCGACTGTGCAAAATCCCTTGGCTACACGAATGCCTTTTCGGATTTCGGCTTCGGCTTTTCCGATATGTTGAGTTCCCTGTTTGAGCCCGCCGCCGTCGGTCGTTTGAGCAACAGCGTGTTGCGCTGTGAAAAATGCGGCTGTACCTTTAACGATATAGTCAAAAGCGGCAAGGTCGGCTGTGCGGACTGCTACGAAACATTCTATGACAAATTGATGCCCTCCGTGGAGCGGATTCACGGGCGTACCCAACACGAAGGCAAAATCCCGAACGGCTCGCCCGTGCAAAAGAAAAATTCGCGTATCGACGAATTGCGCGAGCAGCTGCAAAACGCCGTGAATTTGCAGGATTACGAAACAGCGGCATCTTTGCGCGACCAAATTAAAGCATTGGAACAGGAGGGCAATGAAAATGGCTAAATGGTATTTGGGGGAAGGCGAGCAAAGCGATGTTGTGATCAGCACGCGCATTCGATTGGCGCGTAACTTGGCGGATTACCCGTTTCCCGCACGGTTAGATACAAAAACCCGTGTGGCGGTGAACGAGTTGGTGCGGGACGCTGTTCCCGCCGCCGCAAACTTGCACTATATCGAAATGAAAACCTTAACGCAGGCACAGATTGTGTCGCTCGCCGAACGGCATATCATTAGCCCCGAGTTTGCATCCTCTGCCGACGGGCGTGCACTGCTGTTGTCCGATGACGAGGAAATCAGCGTGATGCTCAATGAGGAGGATCATATCCGCTTGCAGGTGATGAAGCCGGGTTTGGCGTTGGCAGATGCTTACGATACGGCGGACAAACTCGACACCGCCATCAATGACAAACTGCGGTTTGCTTTCGACGAGCACCTCGGCTATTTAACGGAATGCCCCACCAATCTCGGTACGGGTATGCGCGCATCGGTGATGCTGCATCTGCCCGCATTAACGGCGCTTAACCGCGTCGGTACTTTGGCGGCAACCGTTTCCAAACTCGGCTTAACCATTCGCGGCGCCTACGGCGAAGGCTCTGCCCCTCTCGGGGATTTGTACCAAATCAGCAATCAGGTGACCTTGGGCATTTCCGAAAAATCGGCGATAGAAAACCTAAAAACCATTGTGCTGCAACTTGCGGCACAGGAGCGTGTGGCGCGAACGGAACTTTTAAAAACGGTTGAAACCGAGGATACGATTTACCGTGCATACGGCGTCTTAAAATCGGCAAGACTTTTAAATACAAAGGAATTTATGCAACTGGCGTCACAGGTGCGAATGGGCGCGGTCGGCGGTGTTTTGCAGGTTGATGCGAACAGCATTAACGATTTGATGTTCACCTTACAACCGGCGGGTATCAATACCTTGGCGGGCAAAACCTTAGACGCGCACGAACGCGATATCGAACGCGCCAAGATTGTGCGAGAAAGACTGTAAATCTGCCTTTCTCGTGGAAAGGAGAGATTTTGTATGTTTAAATTCACGGGCTTTACGGAAAAAGCCAATAAATCTTTGAATGCCGCAGTACAGGCGGCGGAAAATCTGGGGCATACCTACATCGGCAGCGAGCACCTGCTTTTGGGGCTTCTGTCGGATACTTCGACCGTAGCGGGGACGGTGTTGGCAAATAAAAAAATGACCTACGACCAAGTCGAAACCTATATTAAACAGACTGTCGGTGTTGGTGTGCCTACCGAACTTGTGCCCGACGATTTCACCCCGCGCAGTAAAAATATTATTGAAACCGCCGCCTCTTTGGCACGCGGTATGGGGCAGCCGTTGGTCGGCACGGAATATGTTTTGCTTGCCATTGTGCGTGAGCAATCCTGCGTGGCGGCACAAATCCTGCGGCAGTTCGGTGCGTCCTTAAACGACATTGTCAACGAGTTATCCAAAAATATGATGCGTGCGCCGCAAAACGGCACGGCAGACGCGGATGAGAACACTGGCGGCGACGCAGTGCTGTCGCAGTTCGGGCGGGATTTGACCAAATTGGCGCGCGACGGTAAAATTGACCCTGTTATCGGGCGGCAAAACGAAATTGAACGCGTCATTCAAATTTTGAGCCGTCGCACCAAAAACAACCCTTGCTTAATCGGCGAGCCGGGCGTGGGCAAAACCGCCATTGCAGAGGGACTTGCGTTGAAAATCGTTTCGGGTGAAGTGCCCGAAATGCTCAAAGACAAAAAAATTGTCTCTCTCGATTTGACGGGTATGGTCGCAGGTACGAAATACCGCGGCGACTTTGAGGAGCGTATTAAAAAGGTGATTGACGAAGTCAAAGCGTCGGACGATATTATCCTGTTTATCGACGAGGTACACACCCTCATCGGCGCGGGCAGTGCCGAGGGCGCGGTGGACGCCGCCAATATCTTAAAACCCTCTTTGGCGCGCGGGGAATTGCAGGTCATCGGTGCAACGACGATTGATGAATACCGCAAAAATATTGAAAAAGACGCCGCGCTTGAACGCCGTTTCCAGCCGATTACCGTCGGTGAGCCGAGCGAGGAGGAGGCTGTTGAAATCCTCAAAGGTATCCGTGACAAATACGAGGCGCACCATAAGGTGAAAATCACAGATGCGGCGATTACGGCGGCGGTGCAGTTGTCCGCACGGTATATCGGAGACCGCTATCTGCCGGATAAAGCCATTGATTTGATTGACGAAGCAGCTTCGCGCGTAAGGTTACAAACCTTTACAGCCCCGCCTGACATCAAAGCGTTGGAAACGCGCAAAAAGGAACTGGAAGCCGAAAAACAAACGGCGGTCAACAACCAAGAATTTGAGCGTGCCGCCGCTTTGCGTGACGAGGAACGAAAACTGACACAAGAACTGGAAAACAAACAGCAGGCGTGGCTGAAATCCACGGGACACAACCACGATGAAGTCGGCGAAACCGAGGTTGCGGAAATTGTATCTTCTTGGACGGGGATTCCGATTACCCAACTCACCACGGAGGAGAGCGAACGGCTGTTGCATATGGAGGAGGAACTCCACCGCCGCATTGTTGGGCAGGAGGAGGCGGTCAAAGCCGTATCCCGCGCCATTCGCCGCGGCAGAGTGGGCTTAAAAGACCCCAAAAAGCCGATTGGCTCGTTCATTTTCTTAGGGCCCACGGGCGTCGGCAAAACCGAACTTTGCAAAGCGCTTGCCGCCGCCATGTTCGGCGACGAAAACGCGATGATACGCTTAGATATGTCCGAATATATGGAAAAGCATACCGTTTCGCGCCTTGTCGGCTCGCCGCCCGGCTATGTCGGCTATGACGAGGGCGGACAGTTGACCGAAAAGGTCAGAAGAAAGCCCTACTCCGTAGTGCTGTTCGATGAAATCGAAAAAGCGCACCCCGATGTGTTCAATATGTTGCTGCAAATTTTAGACGACGGTATTTTGACCGACAGCCAAGGGCGGCGCG
Source organism: Ruminococcus sp. (assembly GCA_004555265.1). Lineage (GTDB taxonomy): Bacteria > Bacillota > Clostridia > Oscillospirales > Acutalibacteraceae > Fimenecus. The sequence goes on along the minus strand of SFIQ01000003.1, from coordinate 35,439 downwards.
TAGATTTTAAAAACTGCATTATCATTATGACTTCCAATGTCGGTGCAAAACTGATTACCGCAAAACAGGCCGCATTCGGCTTTGCAGACAGTGCCGAGGAACGCGAACAAAATGACGAAAAAATCAAAGAATCGGTCATGGGTGAACTGAAAAACACCTTCCGCCCCGAATTCTTAAACCGTATCGATGACATCATTGTGTTTAAACGCTTACAAAAGGACGAAATCCGCGAAATTGCAAAGCGTCTGCTTGAAAACCTGAAACAGCGCACGGCGTCTTTGGATATTACCGTCGATTTTTCCGACGAAGCGGTCGATAAAATCGCCGACGCAGGCTTTGACGAGGTCTACGGTGCGCGCCCGTTGAAACGCGCCATTCAAAGCAAAATCGAGGACGCCCTGTCCGAGGAAATGCTCAAAGGCAATGTGCAGGCAAATAAGCACTATCTTTGCACGGTAGACGGTGACGCATTTGTGTTCCGTGAACAGTCTGCCGAACAAAGGAATGCCCCCGACACAACAACCGAATAAGTTTTGCACAAATTGGATTTTTCCCCTTGACAAATTCGTAAAAATCCCTATAATAAATCGTGCAAGGCGAACAAATGTTCGATTACAACACCTATTGCAGATTACGGTCTGCACATAGGTGTTGTTTTCTTTTACAAATGAAAGGAGAATGCTATGAATTTGCAAATGCCCGACACGACGATTTTGCTGTCGGGGGAGGATTATGTGTATTTGTCCGAATGCTTTGAGCCCTTGACAGCCGCGGATTTCAAGCGCGGTGTGGCGGCAAAATATGTGGTGCAACGCAAAACGGATACTTTGCGGCGGTTGGTGCGGCACGCACTCGAAAACGAGTTGAGCGAGGCAGAACGGCGCATTGCAACCCTGCTGTTTATCGAGGGCGTTTCCGTCTCACAGGCGGCGCGCACCTGCGGGATTTCGCGCCAACGCGTCTATTCTCTGTCCCAAAAAGCGGACTCTAAACTGCGCGCGTGTCTTTGCTATCCGTTTTTGATGGATTTCAGCCTCGTAAACCCCGCGCAACCGTTTTACCAAACCTTACAACAATTCGGAGGAAAGCAATGAAACAGAATCTTTTACAAATTGCGGTGACCGCCGCACCCGATACGGCTGAGGATACTCTCTCGGCGGGCAAAATGTATGAGCACAACGCCACGGCGCTTGTGTTTACACTCGAAGAAAGCCTCATTTTGCCCGAATATCGCTATTATGCGGAGTTCGTCACCGTTTCGGGCACGGCGCGCACGGCATATTTAATCCCGGACGAAAACCGACAAATTACGGTGGATTTGCCTGTGGAAATTACTTCGCAAATGACCGCCCTTTGCGTGTTCAATATCGTGCAGATCGCCGAAAACGGCAAAACCGAGCAGGTCATCAAAGCCAAAACCGTGCGGCTGTATTTTTCCGCCTTGGAAAATACCGACCGATTGATTGATGCAAACCACGCCTTTTCTGTCAATCAGCTTTTAGAGGCGATTCGGCTCGGCACATTCAAAGGCGAAAAGGGCGATACAGGCGATATGTATGTGTTAACCGATACAGACCGCACCGACATCGCCGCCAAAATGCAAGCGGAATTATACGGTTTGCCGCTTGAAATGACTTTTGAACTGCGCGGCGAAGCGTCGCTCGGCGGCGCAAAGCAAAGCACCGCTGTGACGGCGCTCACGGTGACGGCGGAGGACTGCTCCGTCAGCGGCGTAGCCGATATAAAGGTCACAGTAGGCAAAAACGAAATTGCGTGGCTGCTCTCTGCCGAAAAATATACCGTATTTCCGCCGGCAGAGGCCAATTATACCAATCTGTCTCTTTCCTTAAAGCCGAATACGACCTATGTGCTTTCCAAGCTGTCCGACCAAACGGCGAAATACTGCTATTCCGCGTTAGGCGTTGGGAGCACAGCAACCTACTTTTGCCACCGTTCGGGCGCATCCAGCAATCGCAAACGCATAGAATTTACCACAGGCGACGACGGCTTAGCGACGCTTCGGTCAACCTATGTGTATATGTCTGCGGCGTTCTTTCGTGACGCATTGCAATCCGACTGGCAGGGGCTTACGATCACAGAACTCGCCGACAGCCTCATTCTACAACAGCATTTTGACATGCCGCTGTATGCGGTTTCGGCTGAATGTGCCGACAGCTTCGATTTTGTCAGCGGTACGCTGACCCGTCGCACGGCAAAGGTTTCCTTAGATAGTTCGTGCCTTTCTTCGGAAACACCGATTTGCGTGCAGGACGGTGAAAAAACAGCATACCGCTATTTGTTTTCTCTGCCTGCCGACAGTATTTCGCGCATTTGCGGTGCGGCGAACGGGCTTTGCGCGCAATATCCGGTGATGGCATACGATGTTGCGAGCGACGCGGCATATAAGGAATATGTTGCCGAAAACGGCGTGACAGAAGGCATTTTCTTCGGGATTACGGATAGCACCGTCTGTGTGTTGAGCGAAACGGCACCTGCGGATTTTTCTGCGCAGGTCACCGAAGCACCGATTGAAATCGTGTATGCCACCGCCGCGCGTACCGAAGCTTTACCTGCCACGGCGGTTGTATTGCCCGCGGGGAACTTTACAGCCTATGTTTCGCCGCAAACCGTGTGCGCGCGTCTTTCGTGCAAGGCGGATATTTCCGCGGCAATGTGCGATTTACAGGCAAGACTGACTGCGGTTGAGAATAAACTGTAACAGGAGGAATTTTTATGAAAAAAATATACACAGGGATTGATGTGTCCAAATGGCAGGGCAATATAGATTGGCAAAAGGTGAAAAACGACGGCGTGCAGTTTGCCATGCTGCGCGCGGGCTACGGGCGTTTTCCGGGGCAGGCGGACGAAACCTTTGCCCAAAACTACAAAAATGCCAAAGCGGCGGGACTTCCTGTCGGCGCGTATCATTACAGTTACGCAAAAACGGTTCAGCAGGCGAAAGAAGAAGCTGCCTATTGCCTTTCGCTCATCAAGGGGAAAACATTTGAATTTCCGATTTGCTACGATGTGGAGGATGATGTGCAAAAAGCGTTGTCCAAAGACGAAATTTCCGATATAGTCGCCGCATTTTGCGAAACATTGGAAAATGCGGGGTACTATGTGTGCGTGTATATGAATCTGTCGTGGCTCAACAGCAAACTGCGCGAAGACATTTTCAAAAAATATGATATTTGGCTTGCGCACTGGACGGAAACCACAACCTTTACACGCCCGTACGGGCTTTGGCAGTACACGTCAAGCGGTACGGTTAACGGGATCAACGGCAGAGTCGATAAAAATTACGCCTATAAAAACTACCCGCAAATTATGCAAATAAACGGCTTAAACGGGTATCAAAAGACGGGCACGCCGACTGCGCCGAGTGCACCTGCCACACCGTTTTCCCCGAAAATGATGGTTACGCTGCACAATACGCCGCTGTATATTTCGGCAACGGCAAAAGCGGCGGCAGCACGAAAATCGGGCACGTTTTATATTTATGACGGCAAAGAGATAAACGGCAGATACCGCATTACCTCGTCGCCCGAGCGTGCCGGCAAAACGCCGATGGCAAACCATGTCACAGGCTATGTGAACAAAGCCGATTTGAGGTGAGCATATGCCCGAAAAGGATTTGTATGAACACAGAATTACAGCGCTCGAAGAAGATGTAAAACATCTTTTCTCCAAGGTGAACGGCTTTGCCGTGGCAAGCGCCGAAACCAATACAAAGCTCGACAGTATGTTGGTGACTTTGGGCGAGCTTAAAGAAAGCATCAAAGCTGTCAGTAACCGCCCTGTTCGATTTTGGGACAATCTGCTTTGTGCCGTGCTGTCGGCGCTCGGCACGGGGCTCGGTACGGCGCTGTTGCTGACTGTTATGCAAGGAGGCTGATTTATGGAAATTTTACAGTATATCACCGAAAAAATGTTGATTATCATTCCCGTACTCAATATTCTCGGTTCGGTCTTGAAAAAAATCGAGAAAATTCCCGACAAGTATATTCCGTTACTTTTGCTCTTGTTCGGGGTGCTCGGTGCATTCGGCATCGGCGGGCTTACCGTGGACGCCGCCATACAGGGCGTTTTAATAACAGGCGTTGCGGTGTACGGCAATCAGGTGGTAAAGCAACTGCAAAAAGACGAATAATCTAAGGCAAAAAGCGATTGGAATTTCGGTTTCAATCGCTTTTTCTATTTGTGCAAACTACCCAAAATTTACCGCTGCTGTTTTGCAATACAGGCGGTGCTTTTTATTGACTTTTGTACTCAAAAAAAGTATACTTTATAATGTATATGTGTGCCGAAAAGGAAAGGGGAACGGTTTTTCTTGTATACCTACATAAAACGCTTTTTGGATATTTTGGTTTCTGCGGTTGCGCTGGTGGTTTTGTCGCCGCTGTTGCTTTTGCTGGCATTGCTTGTGCGCCTGACCTCCGAGGGTCCCGCCATCTTTAAACAAAAACGCATCGGCAAGGACGGCAAGGTGTTTGAAATATATAAATTCCGTTCGATGTGTGTCGGCGCGGAAGGGCAGGGCAGCGGTGTGTACTCCGGCAAAGGCGACGCAAGAGTAACCAAAATCGGCAAAATCCTGCGTGCGACAAGCCTTGACGAACTGCCGCAGTTTGTCAACATTTTAAAGGGCGAAATGAGTTTTATAGGCCCCCGCCCGCCGCTGACCTATCACCCGTGGGACTATTCCGAATACACAAAAGAGCAACTGCGTATGTTTGAAGTGCGCCCCGGTATTACGGGCTGGGCGCAGGTCAACGGCAGAAAAGATGTGGAATGGAACCGCCGTATTGAACTCAATGTTTGGTATGTGGACCATATGTCTTTGTGGCTGGACATCAAAATTATGTTTATGACCGTGTTCAAGGTGCTCAAAAATGCCGACAACGAAAATACCGTTGCGACCGTACAAAAACCGAACGCGGAAACGGTTGCCGCGACAGAAAGTGAAACGGTGGAATAATGGCGCTGAAATTGATGTATTTAACCAACAACCCGACGGTGGCGCAAATTGCGGAGAACGCCTCGGTAGACCGCATTTTTCTCGATTTGGAATTGCGCGGCAAAGAGGAGCGCCAAGGGCACCTCGACACCGTCATTTCCCATAACGACATCTCGGATGTGCGGCCCTTAAAAAACGCGTTGCAAACAGCCGAACTTTTGGTGCGTGTCAATCCGTTGTATGACGGCTCCAAGGCGGAAATTGACCGCGTCATCCAAGACGGTGCCGACATTGTGATGTTGCCGTTTTTCAAAACGCCGACCGAAGTCGAAACCTTTATCCGTTTGGTCGGCGGCAGAGCAAAGGTGTGTCTTTTGTGTGAAACGCCCGAAGCGGTTGACTGTATCGACGATATTTTGGCGCTTTCAGGCATTGACGAAATCCATATCGGCTTAAACGATTTGCATTTGGGCTACCAAATGACCTTTATGTTCCAACTGGTTGCCGACGGCACGGCAGAGAAACTTTGCAAAAAATTCCGTGAAAAGGGGATTGCCTACGGCTTCGGCGGGGTGGGCAGACTCGGCGGCGATGTGCCGTTGCCCGCGGAGAATATCGTGGACGAGCATTACCGTTTGGGCTCGCAAATGGTGATTTTGTCCCGCGCGTTTTGCGACACTTCCAAAATCACGAATTTAGACGAGGTTCGGGCAACTTTCCGCACGGGTGCAAAAGCGTTCCGCGCTTATGAAACGGTTGCCGCCGCAAAATCGGTACAGGAATTGGCTCAAAGCCATTTGGATACACAGCGCCGCGTGCAGACGATTGTGGCAACGATACAGAAAACGCGTGCGGCGCAGGCGAAAGGGGCGGAGTAATGCGACTGCTTTTGACTGGTGCATTCGCCTTTTCCGAGGCGCAGTTGCAAGCCCTTCGCGCTTTGGGGGCGGAGTTGGTGTTTCAAAAGGATGAACGCGGCGCACCTGAAACCGATTTTGCCGCCGTGGACGCGGTTGTGTGCAACGGATTGTTTTTGTATCACGATATAACGGAATTCAAAAATCTAAAATTCGTGCAGTTGACAAGTGCGGGGCTCGACCGTGTACCCCTTGATTATATACGGGAAAAGGGCATAGAGCTTTATAACGCAAGGGGCGTTTACAGCGTTCCCATGGCAGAATGGGCGCTTTGCGGTGTGCTTTCGCTTTATAAGCACCTAAACGCCTTTTCCGAAAAGCAAAAAAATCACCTTTGGGAAAAGGACAGGGAAGTCAGAGAACTGCAAGGCGACACGGCATTGATTGTCGGTTGCGGCTCGGTGGGCACGGAATGTGCCGTGCGGTTCAAAGCCTTTGGTATGCGAGTGATAGCGGCGGATATTGTAAAGCCGCAAAGCGATGTGTATGATGCGTATTTCCCAATGCAGGAAATTGATAAAGCGCTGAAAACGGCAGATGTCATCGTGCTGACCTTACCGCTGACCGAAGACACCCGTGGTTTTTTCCATGGGGAACGCTTTTCCCATTGCAAGAACGGCGCAATTCTTGTGAACATTGCCAGAGGTGCAGTTGTAAAGGAAAAAGACTTGACGGATGCGCTTGTAAGCGGCAATCTCGGCGGTGCGGTGCTGGATGTATTTGCGGACGAGCCCTTGCCGCAAGAAAGTCCCTTGTGGGAAATGGAAAATGTGGTTATTACGCCCCACAACTCCTTTGTTTCCCCGAAAAACAACGAGCGCTTATTCAGCGTAATGCTGCAAAACATAAAAACCTTTTTGAAAGAGAGAGCGGAAAAATGAAGTTTATTTTAATCTCTCCCAAAAACCGAACCGCCTATAATTTTCGAGGCGATTTGATACGGAAAATCATCGAAAGCGGCTATGAGGTTATCGTAACCGGTCCGAACCGTGACAATGTGGAAAAAATCGAGGCTTTGGGCGCTCGGTTTGTGGAAATCCCCATGAACAAAAACGGCGTCAACCCCCTAAAAGACTTGGAATATCAAAAAGCGCTTTGCGACCTGTTCAAAAAAGAAAAGCCCGATGTCACATTGGGATACACCTCAAAACCCGTCATATACGGCTCCATTGCCGCAAAAAAAGCGGGCGTCGGGCATATCGTCGCCATGGTGACGGGCGCAGGGTATGCGTTTACCGCCCAAACGAAAAAGGCAAAACTCATTAAAGCCGTGATGTCTGTGCTTTACAAACGGGCATTCCGCTGTGCCGATGTGGCGATTTTCCAGAATAGCGACGACAAAGCACAGTTTGTGCGTGAGCATTTGGTGGCAGAAGAAAAATGCCGTATTGTAAACGGTTCAGGCGTGAATACAGAGCGATTCCCCGTTGTGCCGTACCCCGAACAGATGACTTTCTTTATGCTGTCAAGGGTGATGTACTCAAAGGGTATCCGCGAATACTTAAAAGCCTGTGAAATCGTGAAAGAAAAACACCCCGAGGTACGCTGTATGCTCCTCGGTGCTTGCGAAGGGATACAGGATTCCCTGTCCGAAGCGGATTTAAAAGGTTATATTGACCGTGGCATTATTGAGCATTTCGGCGAAACCGATACGGTTGCCGATTATTATAAGCAATGTTCGGTGTATGTGTTGCCCTCGTACCGAGAGGGAACACCGAGAACGGTGCTGGAAGCCATGTCCATGGGGCGGGCGGTGATTACCACCGACGCGCCGGGGTGCCGTGAAACGGTCAAAAACGGCGAAACGGGATTTTTGGTGCCGGTGAAAGACGCCGAAGCCCTTGCGGAAAAAATGCTTGCATTTGTGGAAAATCCGCAATGGGTTGCCGAAATGGGCGCAAAAAGCGCCGCATATTGCAGGCAAAAATTTGATGTCAATACAGTGAATGCAGATATGTGCAGTTACCTGAATATAAAGGGAGAGAAAGAACATGTCCTTGTATGAAAAAATCGTAAACGGTGAAGAAAAAATTTCGCTGGTGGGCCTCGGCTATGTGGGTATGCCCATTGCCGTTGCCTTTTCAAAAAAAGTCAAGGTTGTCGGCTTTGATTTAAATGCCAAGAAAATCGAACTTTACAAAAACGGCATTGACCCCACAAATGAGGTGGGTAACGAGGCAATCAAAGCCTGCACGGTGGATTTTACCGCCGATGAAAGCAAACTCAAAGAGGCGAAATTCCACATTGTCGCCGTGCCCACACCTGTAAACGATGACCACACCCCCGATTTAACCCCTGTGGAGGGTGCTTCCGAAATTGTGGGCAGAAATCTTACAAAAGGCGCAATCGTGGTGTATGAGAGTACCGTTTATCCCGGTGTTACGGAAGATGTTTGCGTGCCGATTCTCGAAAGAGAGTCAGGGCTCAAATGTGGCGTAGATTTCAAGGTTGGCTATTCTCCCGAGCGCATTAACCCCGGCGACAAGGTACATAGATTGGAAACCATTACCAAAATCGTCAGCGGTATGGACGAAGAAACCTTGGACGAGGTTGCCAAAGTTTATGAATTGGTGGTGGAAGCAGGTGTGCACCGTGCCGAAAGCATCAAAGTTGCCGAGGCGGCAAAGGTGATTGAAAACAGCCAGCGCGACATCAACATCGCCTTTATGAATGAACTTTCCATCATTTTCAACAAAATGGGTATTGATACCCAATCCGTTTTAAAAGCGGCGGGCACAAAATGGAATTTCTTAAAATTCTATCCCGGTCTTGTGGGCGGGCACTGCATCGGCGTTGACCCCTACTACCTCACCTACAAGGCGGAGGAAATGGGCTATCACAGCCAGATTATCCTGTCGGGCAGACGCATTAACGACGATATGGGCAAATATGTTGCGGAAAGCACCGTGAAAAACTTAATCAAAGCCGATGTTTCCATTAAGAACGCAAAGGTTGCCATTCTCGGTTTTACATTTAAGGAGAATTGCCCCGACACAAGAAATACAAAGATTGTGGATATTTACAACGAACTGAAAGAATACGGCATTACCGCCGAAATCGCTGACCCTGCCGCCGATGCGGACGAGGCAAAGCGTCTGTACGGTATCCGATTTGTGGATATGGCAAGCATCAAAGACTGCGACGCTGTGATTTTGGCAGTTGCCCACGAGCAGTTTAAAGACCTTTCCGCCGCCGACTTTGACAAGATGTTCAAAGCGGGAGACAATTCTCAAAAGGTACTTGTGGATATTAAAGGCCTTCTTGACCGCAAAGCATACGAAGCGGCAGGCTATAATTATTGGAGGTTGTAAAAATGGGCTATCAGGCGTTAACATTCCCCGAAAATTCTACCTTTCTTGTCACGGGGGCGGCGGGCTTCATCGGCTCGAATTTGTGCGAGGCAATCCTTGCAAAAGGCTGTAAAGTAAAAGCACTTGACGACCTTTCCACCGGCAAGCAGGAAAATGTGGATATGTTCAAAGACAATCCGAATTACACCTTCATAAAAGGCGATATTCAGGATTTAGATACTTGTATGAAAGCCTGCGAAGGCGTGGATTTTGTTTTAAATCAGGCGGCGTGGGGCAGTGTGCCGAGAAGCCTTGAAATGCCGATTTTCTACTGCAAAAACAATATCGAGGGCACTTTGAATATGCTGGAAGCCGCAAGGCAGAACGGCGTAAAGAAATTTGTTTATGCGTCGTCTTCTTCCGTGTACGGCGATGAGCCTAATCTCCCCAAAACCGAGGGGCGGGAGGGCAATCTCCTTTCCCCCTATGCGCTCACCAAACGCTGTGACGAGGAATGGGCGAAACTCTACACCAAGTTTTATGGGCTTGATACCTACGGTATGCGCTATTTCAATGTGTTCGGGCGTCGGCAAGACCCCGACGGCGCGTATGCGGCGGTTATCCCGAAGTTTTTAAAGCAGTTAATGCGCGGCGAAACGCCCACCATTAACGGCGACGGCAAGCAAAGCCGTGACTTTACCTATATTGACAATGTTATCGAGGCGAACTTAAAAGCCTGCCTTGCCCCCCACGAAGCGGCAGGCGAGGCGTACAACATCGCTTACGGCGGCAGAGAGTATCTCATTGACATTTACTACGGGCTGACAAAAGCCTTGGGCGTCAATATCGAACCGAATTTCGGCCCCGACCGCAAAGGGGATATTAAACATTCCAACGCCGATATTTCCAAGGCAAAACGCCTTTTGGGCTATGACCCCGATTACAGCTTCGAGGACGGCATTAAACTTGCGATTGACTGGTATAAGGAGAATTTATAATGGCAAAAATGAGTGTCATTATTCCGATTTACAACGCAGAGGAGTACCTGCACGAATGTATTGACAGCGTGCTTACACAAACCCTTTCGGATTTGGAAATCATTTTGGTCGATGACGGCGCAACGGACCGAAGCCCCGCCATTTGCGACGAATATGCAGCAAAGGACAGCCGTGTAAAGGTGGTGCATAAGCCCAACGGCGGTGTGTGCGACGCACGCAATGCCGGCATAAAGGCGGTGACTGCCGACTATTTCACCTTTTTGGAAAGTGACGATTGGCTGCCCGACGACGCCTGCGAAAACCTATGGGCACAGCACGAAAAGCACAATGCCGATTTCGTTTTGGGCGCATACTACAAGGTTTCCACAAGCGGTACTTCTATAAAACACCCCTTGCCCGAAAAAGAAATTTTCTTTGACAAGGACGGCATAAAAAACCGCCTCTTGGAATATGTTATGGGCTTAACAGGCGAGCGCTTAAAAACGCCGGGGAATGTGGATTCTTTGCTTACCGACACGGCAAAACTTTACAAAACCTCCATTGTCCGTGCACACGATATTTATTGGATCAGCCGCAAGGAAATTTATTCCGACTGTCTCGAATACATTTTGCGGTACGCATTTTATTGCGATACGGCGGTGTATTTTGACGAGCCGATTTATTATTACCGCCGCACCAACACGGGTTCACAAACGGCGGGCTACCGTAAAGGTACGCTGGATTTGTGGCTTGTGCAGTTCGACAATATGCGGGCATTTATTGAAAACAACAACCTGCAAAACTTGTGGGACGCCTTCTATTCCCGTGTTTGCTTTTCCATAATCCCCATCGGCGGCAATGCCTACCGCACGGGCAATAAAAAAGAGGGTATGGAAGAGGTCCATGCGGCACTCGACCAACCCATTTACAAAGAGGCGTTTGCGCATTTTAATATAAACGCACTTCCCGTGCATTTTCGTCCGCTGTTTTTCTTTGCAAAGCACAAAATGTACACCGCATTTTACCAAATGACCGTGGTTATGCGTAAAATTATGAATAAGCAAAGAGGTATGTAAAAAGATGCTTGTCAGTGTTGTTATCCCTGTCTATAAAACCGAAAAATACCTGCAAAAATGCGTTTCGTCGGTCATACGCCAAACGTACAAGCCGCTGGAAATTATTTTGGTGGACGACGGCTCGCCCGATAACGCACCCGCCATGTGCGACGCATTGGCGGCAGAACACGAAAATATCACCGTTATCCATAAGGAAAACGGCGGTCTTTCCACGGCTCGAAATGCGGGGATTGAAAAAGCGACAGGCAAATATATCGTGTTTTTAGACTCGGACGATGCTTTGAGTGATACCGCCGTAGCGGATATGGTGGAGATTATCGAAAACGAGCAAAGCGACGCCGTGTTCCCGGGTAGTTACATAAAAGTATTTGAAAACGGCGAAAATGATACGACCGCCCGACATTTCACAAAAGAAATGTTTTCCCCCGACCCCAAGGTGTTCGCCTTAGAGGTGCTTATCGGCAAAGGGCGTGCCCGCCGTTCCACCGCCGTGCTTTATAATTTGGATTTGATAAAGAAAGCGAACATTCGCTACCTTGCGGGGCGCATTTCCGAGGATTTCTTTTTTAATCTCGACTTTTTTGCGGCGGCGGAGAAAATTTCCCTGTATGAAAAGCCCTCCCTTTACAATTTAAAGCGCGCGGGCAGTATTTCTTCGTCCTATTATGAGAATTTCTTCGATACGGTGCTGGAAATGGACGAACAAGTAGAAGCGTTTATCGCTTCTCTTGACACGGATAAATACAAAGACCATATCCCCGGACGGCGCGAAACGCTGTTGTACCGCAATTTGCTGATTTTTGCCATCAATGTGATGGGTGACAAACATACCGCTTACAAAGCACGGCGCAAAAAGTGCACCGAAATGTTTCGCCACCCCCGTTTTCAGGCTTGCCTGCAAAACGGCGCGGCAACGCCCTTTTTTGAGGGCAAATTCCAGCGGATGTATATGGGGCTGTCCTTAAAACTCATTCGGGCAAAGCTTTACAGGCTGACCTGCTTTTTGGCGTTTATCGCCGCAAAAATCAACACGGTGTGAGGGGCAAAATGAGAATTTTAATTGTATCCAACTCGCCGTGGCGCAGTGACAACAGCTTCGGCAATTCCTTTTCCAATATTTTTGAGGGGATTCCCGATTTGGAAATCGCCAATATTTACTGCAAATACGGCAAGCCGCAAACAAAGGCGGCAACACGGTTTTTTCAAATTACCGAAAAATCCATTCTCAAAAGCATTTTGAAACACACCCCATCGGGGCAGGAAGTGTTCGAGGAGGACGAGGCGGAAACGCCCGCCGACCATGACGAAGCGGCGTTTAACAAAATCAAACGCCACAAAAGTATTCCCATGTATTGGGCACGGGCGATGATTTGGAAAACGGGCAAGTGGAAATCACAAGCACTTCTTGATTTTTTGGACGATTTCAAGCCCGATTTGCTGTTTATTCCCGTCTACTATTCCCATTATCTCCACGACATCAACCGCTTTATTTTAAAGCATTTCGGTATTCCCGCTGTCGGCTATGTTTCCGACGATGTCTATACTTTAAAGCAGTTTTCGCTGTCGCCGTTTTTCTGGATTGACCGCCTGATCTTACGCCCGAAAATGAAAAAGGTCTTTTCGTGGTGCAAAACGGTATATGTTATTTCCGAAACTCAGCGGCGTGAATATGCGGCAATTTTCGGCGACAAGTTCAAGGTGCTTACAAAGTGCGCTTCCTTTGCCGACGAAAACAAACCCGCATTCAAAACGCCCGAAACGCCGTTAAAACTCGTGTATGCGGGCAATGTCAGTGCAGGGCGCGGAAAAATTTTGTGTGCACTCTCGGAAAGCGTGCGCGCACTGAATGACAAGGGAAACGCCTTTACATTGGACATTTACACCTCTACGCCCCTTGCGGACAAGGTGAAAGAACTGTTAAACGGCGGCGGTGTGGCGTTGCACCCGCCCGTATCCTATGCGAAAATCCGTGCAATTCAAGCGGATGCGGATATTTTGGTACACGCCGAAGCATTTGATTTAAAAGAACGGCTCGCCGTGCACCAATCCTTCTCCACCAAAATTGTGGATTATATCGCCTCGAACCGCTGTATTTTGGCGATAGGCAGTGATACCTGCGCGTCCATACAGTATTTTATAGATAATGATTGTGCCGCCGTGGCGACTGCGCCGTCGGAGATTTCAAAACGGCTGTCGGAATTGCAAGATACACCTGCGCTTTTGGGAATTTACGCCGAAAAAGCGTGGCAAAGCGGCAAAGCGCACCACGAACGAAGCGTGATGCAGGAAAATTTGCTGGCGGACTTAAAAAATGCCATAGGGGAGTGAATAGATTGAAGGTTTTACATATCAACGCCGTTTATAAGCTGGGCAGTACCGGCAGAAGTCTAATGGAATTAAACGAGGATTTAAACCAAAGCGGCGTGGAGTCGTACTGCGCCTGTTCACGCACCTACGGCTGTGAAAATGTGTATCCAATCGGCGACGAAAAATCCATAAAACTCCATGGGCTTTTTTCCCGCCTTTCGGGTAAACAGGGCTATTTTTCCAAAGGCAATACAAAAAAACTGATAGCCTATATCGACGAAGTGAAACCCGATGTAGTGCATCTGCACAATCTCCACGCCAATTATATCCATTTGCCGATGTTGCTTGCATATTTGGCAAAAAATGACATTGCAACGGTCATTATGCTGCATGACTGTTGGTTTTTTACCGGCAAGTGTATGCATTATACCACGCAAGGCTGTTATAAATGGGAAACGCTTTGCGGCAACTGCCCTCAAATTCACGAGGGCAATAACAGTTGGTTTCTCGACCGCACCGAAGAAATGCACAAGGACCGTATTCGGCTTTTTCAAAGCATTCCGAGATTGGCGATTGTGGGCATTTCCGATTGGGTGACCAACGAATGCCGCCGTTCACCCATCGCGAAAAACGCAAAAATCATACAGCGCGTTTACCTTTGGATTGACCTGGACAAGTTCCGCCCTGTGGACAGCGCGCAAAAACGCGCCGAATTGGGGCTTACCGATAAATTTGTGATTTTGGGCGTTGCCGAGCAATGGGGCAATGCAAAGGGCCTTGACAGATTTTTAGATTTGGCAACGAAAATTTCGCCCGAAAAGCAAATTTTGTTAGTGGGAAACCCCGCGCCCGATGTGGAATTGCCCGACAATGTGCTTTGCGTGGGCAAAACCAACAGCCAAGAGGAACTGGCAGAGTTTTATTCCCTTGCCGATGTGTTCGTGACCTTTTCTTATCAGGAAACCTTCGGCAAAGTGAGTGCCGAGGCGCTTGCCTGCGGCACGCCTGTCATTTGCTATAATTCCACCGCCTGCCCCGAACTTGTGGGGGAGAACTGCGGCGTTGTGGTGGAAAAAGAGGACAAGGACGGCATTTTCCGTGCCGTCAACGAGATACAAAAAAACGGCAAGGCGCAGTACAGCGATGCTTGTGTACGCTTTGCCAATGAAAATTTCAGCCGTAAAAAGCTGACGCGGGAGTTTATTGAGATTTATCAAGAATTAGAGGCTTGTAAGGCTGAGTAAATAAGGATTTTCTATGAACATTTATGTTGTGAATATCCTTTTGACCTTCGTGTGGGGCATGATTTTTTTAGGCGTGTTTCGAGGGGATAGGGGTAAAAAAATCTTTTGTGCACTGACGAGCATACAATGGGTACTGATATCGGGGCTTCGCGGGATGTCCGTCAGCCCGGATATGTTCAGTTACCAGCGAAAATTTGATACCACGATGAAAACACCGTGGAATCAGTTGTTCGATAATTTCTACCTCGTGTATGTGGACGAGGAGGGCAAGGACCCGGGCTATGCGGTGTTTGAAAAAATTGTACAGCTGTTTACCAAGGACTTTCAGATATTTCTGTTGCTTGTTGCGGTGCTGTTTTTTACAGGGCTTGCCGTTTGGGTGTATAAAAATTCAACGCGGCCGCTTTTAAGTATGCTCATCTTCGATTCATTTTTGTGGTCATTTTTCGCGCTGACGGGTACGCGGCAAACATTGGCAACACTGCTTGTGGTGTTTATTGGCGGTAAATTCATAAAAGAACGCCGATTTTGGCCGTTTTTGTTGATTTCCCTTGTTGCGTTTACCATCCATAAATCCTCTATTTGCGTTTTGCCGTTTTATTTTATATCGCAAATTGACATTACAAAAAAATATATCGCCGGCGTATTATCGATCATTCCGTTTTTATTCCTTTTTAAAAATCAGTATTTCCGTCTGCTTGGCAGTTTGGTCGGTTATGAATATGATGAATTTGCCAACCGCGGCGCATACGGCTTTACGACGGTGTATTTTGCGGTGATACTCTGTGCATTGTTGCTGCTTCGGTATGTAAAATTGCGCACACCGGACTATAAGCTGTATTATAACGCTTTATTTATGGGGGCGTTGTTTTTACCGCTGGTGTTTGTCAATCCTGCCGCAATGCGCGTGGTACAGTATTTTTCGCTGTATATTATGCTGTTAATGCCGAGTTTTATCTCCTGTTTCGGCAAAAAACTGCAAACACCGGTATATACCGTGATGGTCGTTGTGCTTTTGGTTATGACGAATGTCTACCGATATTCTTATGCATTCTTCTGGCAATAAGTAAAGGACTTTTCTATGAACATTTTCGTCATCAACATCGTGTTGACGCTTTTGTTGGGCGTTCTGCTTTTCGTGGTACAGCCGACAGAGCGAAAAAAAAGAATATTCATCGCTTTGATGACGATAAACTGGACGCTTATTTCGGGGCTTCGCGGTTTAACTGTCGGCGCGGATACGCTTGTTTACAAAGGGCGTTTCGAGCGAACGGCGCATACCTCTTGGGCACGGCTGTTTGAAAACTTCTACCTTGTGTATGTCAATGAGGAGGGCAAAGACCCGGGCTACGCCGTGTTTGAAAAGTGCGTGCAGATATTCACCGATAACTATCAGGTCTATTTGGTGGTCGTTGCCGTGATTTTCTTTGCGGGCATGGCGTGGTGGATACAAAAGTATTCCGCCGAGCCGTGTTTAAGCTATTTGATTTTTTCTTCCTTTTTATTCGCGTTTTATGCCTTAACGGGCTTGCGGCAAACGCTTGCTACGGTGCTTGTAGTATTTCTCGGGACAAAATTGATTGAGGAACGCAAGTTTTGGCGTTTTTTGTTGGTTGTTGCCGTTGCGTTTACCATACATAAATCCTCGATATGCTTTTTGCCGTTCTATTTTTTGGCGCGGATTCCCGTCAACAAAAAGACGATTGCCGGTATGACGATTCTCACACCGATTGTATTTATTTATAATGCGGAAATTTTCCGTTTTCTCGGGTATTTGGTGGGCTATGAGTATGCCGAGCTTGAAAACCGCGGTGCATACGGCTTTACCTTTATGTATATTGCCGTTACGGTGGTTATGGTGTTTTGCCTGCCGATTTTCCGCCGCAAGTGCGAGAGATACCGGATGTATTATAATGCGCTGTTTATGGGGCTTTTGTTTTTGCCGTTGGTGTTCGTCAACCCAACGGCCATGCGTGTGGTGCAATATTATTCCTTGTTCCTCATGTTGTCCGTGCCGCAGCTTGCAAAGTGTTTCAGCCGCAAGGTGCGTTTACCTGTCTATGCGACAATGGTTGCGGCATTGCTGCTGGCGACCAATGTCTATCAATATACCTATTCATTCTTTTGGCAATAAAGGATTTACTACGCTATGAACATTTTCGTCATCAATATCTTGTTTACCATGCTTTGGGGATTTATTTTGCTTGCCGTGAGCCCCAATGCGCAAAAACGAAAACTATATATCGCCCTCATGAGTATAAACTGGATTTTGATTTCGGGGCTTCGCGGGCTGTCGGTCGGTGCGGATACGCTTTCTTACCGCAGACGTTTTGAACACACGCTTTCAACACCGTGGAGTGCATTGTTTGAAAACTTCTATGTGGTGTATGTCAATGAAGAGGGCAAAGACCCCGGCTACGCCGTGTTTGAAAAAATCGTGCAGATATTCACCGACAATTATCAAGTATATTTGGTCGTTGTCGCGGCGGTGTTTTTTATCGGCTTGGCGTTTTGGATTTACCGTTATTCCTCCGAGCCTTGTATGAGTTACCTGATTTTCTCCTCCTTTTTGTTCGGCTTTTATGCGTTAACAGGCTTGCGGCAGACAGTTGCCACGGTGTTGGTGGTTTTTATCGGGACAAGGCTTATCGAAAAACGGAAATTCCTGCCGTTTTTGTTGGTGGTGCTTGTGGCGTTTACCGTGCACAAATCCGCCATCTGCTTTTTGCCGTTTTACGTTCTGTCCCGAATTCCTGTCAATAAAAAAAGTATTTTGGCAGTGTTTTGCACAACGCCGATTTTGTTTCTGTATAACGACCAAATTTTCCGCGTGTTAGGGTATCTGGTTGGCTATGAATACGATGAAATTGAAAACCGCGGTGCGTACGGCTTTACCTTTATGTATATTGCCGTTACGGTGGTTATGTTGATTTTATTAAAATACATTCGTGAAAAGTGCCCGCATTACAAAATGTACTATAACGCATTGTTTATGGGACTTTTGTTTTTGCCGTTGGTATTCGTTAACCCCACGGCAATGCGCGTGGTGCAGTATTATTCGTTGTTTTTAATGCTCTCCGTGCCCGAAATTGTGCGGGCGTTCGATAAAAAAACAGGTGCGGTTATCTACACGCTGATGCTTGTGATATTGTTCTCGGCAAGTAGCGTTTACAATTATGAATATGTATTCTTCTGGCAATAGAGAGGAGTTGCGCGCTTGAAAAAAATATACTATCTTTGTTATTTCGATATTCCCGAACACGCTGCGCAAAAACGAAATTTTGTGCTGTCTGCGGCAACAAAATCCGATTATATCGCAAAGTCCTTTGTCAAAGCGGGATATATGGTGGAAATCGTTTCCGCGGCAGGTACCTGCGGTAAAAACTTTTGCTCGGGCAGTGTCACGCAGCTCGGTGAAAATTTAACCTTGCGCCTGTTTGACGCAAAACCGGCGGGGAATGCCGTGCAGCGTGTTTTGGCACGACGCTTTCTTAAAAAGCAGTTAAAATCTTATCTTTTGACAAATGTAACGGAAGATGATATTTTGCTTGTATACCATTCTCTCGGTTATATGGATTTGGTAAAGGCGTTACGCAGCAAAATAAACTGCAAAATTTGCTTGGATGTAGAAGAGATTTACGGTGATGTAATCGGCGACGAAAAAGCAAAAGAAAAAGAACTTGCTTTCTTTCAATGTGCCGACAGTTATTTGTTCCCTACTGAACTTTTAAGTCAAAAAGTGAATTTGAACGGAAAACCCGAAGCGGTGATTTACGGAACATACGAAAATCCGAAATCCTTTACACCACTTTTTGACGACGGTAAAATTCATTGTGTGTATGCCGGTGTATTGGAGCCGCGCAAGGGGGCCGGCACGGCGATTGCGGCGGCAGAGTTTTTGCCCTCGAACTATCATATTCATATTATCGGCTTCGGCAGAGCGGAGGATATAGAAAACATACAAACACAGATTGCCGAAGTATCCGACAAAACCGAATGTACCGTCACCTTTGACGGCAAAAAAAGCGGTGACGAATATTTGCAGTTTTTGCAAAGCTGTCAAATTGGCTTTGCCACACAAAGCTCTGCGGCGGCGTTTAACGCAACTTCGTTCCCCTCAAAGGTGCTTTCCTACCTTTCCAATGGCTTGCGTGTGGTTTCCGTGCGTATCAAGGCGATTGAAACCTCAAAGGTTGCCGATTTGCTGTATTTTTATGACGGAGACAGCCCCGAAGCCGTCGCAGAAGCCATACAGTCGATTGATTTTTCCGACAGGTACGACAGTCGTTTGGCTTTGCAGAGGTTGGATGAAATGTTTGTAAATGACTGTAAGATGTTTTAAAAAAGAAATAAAAAGAGGTGTTCCCTATGCGCAGAAAGATTTGTAAATTTTTATTTAAA
The DNA here is from genome assembly GCA_004555265.1 of Ruminococcus sp. GTDB lineage: Bacteria > Bacillota > Clostridia > Oscillospirales > Acutalibacteraceae > Fimenecus. The sequence continues at coordinate 16,270 of SFIQ01000003.1, read as the reverse complement.
GCGTTGCGAAAAATAAAAAGCGGTGTCAATACGGTGCTGTTTAAATATATGACCGGGAATGAATCGGCGAAAGGCTTGCGTATTGAGGGCGATGTAGGATTTAAAGCGCGCAGCATCAAAGTCGGAAATAATGTGAAAATCTTTAATAATGTTGTGTTTTGGGGAGACGGTGACATTGTCATCGGCGACAATGTGCACATTGGAAACAATACCATTATTTATGCTTCCGCAAACGGGGGCGTGACCATCGGCAACGATGTCAGCATTGCGGCAAATTGCTATATTATTGATACCAATCACGGTATTGCGAGAGATAAAAAAATCAACGCACAGGCAAATTCCAGCGAAAAGATTGTAATCGGAAACGATGTTTGGTTGGCTGCGGCCACCATGGTGTTGAAGGGCAGCGTGATTCCGGACGGTGTTGTTGTCGGGGCAAACGCACTTGTAAACGGTGCATTAGAGCCGTACGGTGTTTATGTTGGCTCGCCGGTCAGAAAAATTAAGGACAGAGTATAATGAACAGAAAAATAGGTGTAATTTATTCTTATGTGCTGATGTTCGTCGAGGTGATTTCGGCAACGCTGTTCACGCCGTTTTTAATTCGATCTCTCGGGCAGTCGGAATACGGCGTGTACCAGCTTGTCTATTCCGTTACGGCATATTTAATGCTTTTAGACCTGGGTGTGGGCAGCGCAATCATTCGCTATATGGCGAAATACCGAGCAGAGAACAATAAACAAAAGCAAGAGGAGTTTTTAGGCATTGCCACGATTTTTTACGCCGCAATCGCTGTGATTGTATTGATTGTCGGCGCCGTGCTTATGGTGATTTTTCCGACAGCATTTGCTAAGGGCTTATCGGAATCTGAAATTCATCTTGGCAGACAGTTATTGTTTGTTACAGTTATATCTACATCATTTAGCCTTGGCACCTCCAGCTTTGCGGCGACCTTAATGGCATATGAACGCTTTTCCTTTTCAAAAGGATTGAGCATTCTGCTTTCATTATCGAAAGTGGTTTTTGCATTTATTGCGTTAAAGCTCGGCTTTCGTAGTTTAGGCGTAGTGCTTGTATATTTTATTGCGAATACTTGCACAAGAATTGCTTATACTGTGTATGTTTTGTTCGTATTGAAGTTGAAGCCAAGCTTCGGAAAACCGGATTTCGGATTTGTAAAAGAATCTGTGTCCTATTCCGCATTTGTGCTTATGCAAATGATTGCCGTGCAGATAAACTCAATGACCGATTCGGTGTTGCTGGGCATTTTGGCAAAGGGCTCTGCGGTAATTATTGCGGTGTACGGTGCAGGCGCACAGATTGTGCAATACTTTAAAACCGTCGGCGGCCATTTCAACGGCGTTTTAATGGCGGGCGTGGTGCGTTTGGTGGAAAGCGGCGCAAATGCAAAAGCCTTGCAGGACGAAATGGTGCGTATCGGCAGAATCGTTTTTATGATGCTTGGTATGGTTTTTACAGTTTTTCTTGTCAACGGTGCCGATTTTATGGTATTATGGGCAGGGGAAAACTATCGGCAGGGCTATATGGTTGCCGTGGCGATTATGGTGCCCACGATGTTTACCCTGGTGCAGTCCATCGGCAATCAGATTTTGTGGGCAATGAATAAGCACCGTACCCAAGCGGTCGTGCAGATTGTTTCTGCGCTTATAAACATTGTATTGACTGCCTTTTTAATCAAATGGAATCCCCTTGTCGGCGCGGTTGTCGGCTCTGTGATTGCATTGACTGTCGGCGATGTGCTTTGTATGAATGTGATGTTCAAAAGAGAAATCGGAATAAGCCTTATTGGCTATTACAAAGGACTTTTCAAAGGGATTTTGCCGTCGCTTTTGCTTTGTGCTGCATCGGGACTTCTGTTTAACCTTATCGGGCTTTCAAAATTCGGTTGGCTCGGGCTCGTGGTAAATTGCGGCGTGATGGTTTTGGTATACGGAATTTGTATGCTCAGCTTTGGAATGAACACTTCCGAAAAGCATATGATTTTCGGTATGTTTAAAAAAATAGGTAAAAAATTACACCTGATAAAAGGAGAATGACATATGTTTACAGGAAAAACTTTGATGATTACGGGCGGTACGGGCTCATTCGGTAATACGGTACTACGCCGCTTCCTCGAAACAGACATCGGCGAAATCCGTGTGTTTTCCCGTGATGAGAAAAAGCAGGACGATATGCGCCACGAGTTTCAGCAGACCATGCCCGAGGTCAGCGATAAGTTAAAATTCTACATCGGCGATGTGCGTGATTTACAGTCTGTTAAAAACGCTATGCATGGGGTGGATTATATTTTCCATGCCGCCGCATTAAAGCAGGTGCCCTCCTGCGAGTTTTTCCCCGTGGAAGCGGTGAAAACCAATGTGCTGGGTACGGATAATGTGCTGACCGCCGCCATTGATGAAGGTGTAAAGTGCGTGATCTGCCTTTCCACCGACAAAGCGGCATATCCCGTAAACGCGATGGGTACTTCCAAAGCGATGATGGAAAAGGTTGTTGTGGCAAAATCGAGAACCGTTGCACCCGAAAAGACAAAAATCTGCTGCACCCGTTACGGCAATGTGCTTTGTTCAAGAGGCTCTGTTGTGCCGCTGTGGATTGACCAAATCCGTGAGGGCAAGCCCATAACCATTACAGAACCCGCTATGACAAGATTTGTCATGAGCCTTGAAGAGGCGGTTGACCTTGTTTTGTTCGCTTTTGAAAACGGTGAAAGCGGCGATATTCTCGTGCAGAAAGCTCCTGCCTGCACAATCGAAGTTTTGGCAGAAGCAGTAAAAGAACTTTTTGCTCCCGATACGGAAATTAAGGTGATCGGTATTCGCCACGGTGAAAAAATGTATGAAACACTCCTTACAAATGAGGAATGCGCAAACGCTATTGATATGGGCGATTTCTACCGTGTGCCTGCGGACAAGCGCTCCTTGAACTACGACAAATATTTCAAGGACGGCGACAAAAAACGCAACCCCTTAACCGAATTCAACTCCAACAACACCGACCTTTGGACGGTAGAGCAGGTGAAAGAAAAACTCTTAACTCTGCCTTATATTCAAAACGAACTTGCGAATTGGGAGAAATAAACTATGGAATGCCTTTTGAGCATAGTCGTTCCGGTATATAATACGGAAAAGTTTTTAGCGCCCTGTTTGGATTCTCTGTTGGATCAGGACTTAGACCCGAATGCATTTGAGATTATTTGTGTTGATGACGGTGCAACAGACCGAAGCCCTGAGATTTTAGAAGCGTACAGTGCAAAATATGAGAATGTGTGTGTTATTCATCAGGAAAACAGCGGACATGCCGCTGCCAGAAACACAGGCTTGTATGCGGCGAAGGGAAAATATGTATGGTTTGTGGATTCCGATGATTATGTAGATAAACAGTGCTTCGGATTTTTGACACAAACAATGGTTGAGAATGATGTAGATATTTTTTGCATCCGTTACGCACCGTTTTCAAAAGAGGAAGAAGTTCCAAAAGTACCGGGCAATTATGTCCACCCGACCAAAAAACGAGCAACAGACATTGCTTGCAGCGGCATACGCATTTTCAGAACCGCTTTGTTGCGTGACAATCATATTATTTGGAATGATGCACTTTCCCCCTGCGATGATGTGGAGTTTATTTTCTTTGCGAAAATGAATGCGAACCGAATTGTTTACAATGACAGTGTTGCGTATTATCATCGGCAGTGGGAGGGCTCTGTTACCAGCACAAAAACCGAAGCAAGTCGGAAAAAGTATTTGCAATCGTTTTATTTGCTTACAAAAGAGTACGCTGCGGAATCAAACAAGGAAAAATACAGCAAAGCGCAGAAAAAGGAAATTGAACAGCGGAAAAATCTAAGTGTACAGGCAATTTTGATGCAGCTTGCCTTATATGAAGATGCGCAAACAACGGAGAAATATTTAAAGGAATTAAAAGCAGATGGACTTTATCCGTATAAAAAAATTGCGTATAATTTAAAACCGAAAATTTCTTTCAAAAGAACTTTGATGGATTGGGCGCAGTATTTATTTCCGATAGAGCCCTATTATCGCCTTTTTATACGCGTTGTAAAAAAATAAATGATTCTATTAGAGGTATATTTATGAAAATTTTAGTCACCGGTGCAAATGGCTTTGTCGGCAAAAATTTAATTGCAACGCTTAAAAATATTCGTGACGGAAAGGACAAAACCCGCAATCTACCGACGGATTTGGAAATTTTCCGGTATGATTTGGGCGTGCCGCAGGCGGATTTTGACCGCTACTGTGCCGAATGTGATTTTGTTTACAATTTGGTCGGTGTGCACCGTCCGAAAGACGACAGCGAGTTTATGAAAGGCAATTTCGGCTTTTTGACTACGCTTTTGGATACGCTCAAAAAGCATAACAACACTTGCCCTGTGCTGTTTTCTTCCTCCATTCAGGCGGAAATAAAAAATCCCTACGGAGAAAGCAAACGCGCGGCGGAAGACGCATTGTTTCAATACAGCAAAGAAACCGGTGCTAAGGTGATTATCTACCGTTTTCCGAATTTGTTCGGCAAATGGTGTAAGCCCAATTATAACAGCGTTGTGGCTACTTTTTGCCACAATATTGCCAACGGTCTGCCCATTGAAATCCGCGACCGCAATTATGAAATGACGCTTCTGTATATTGATGATGTGGTGGATGAACTTTTGAGAGCGCTCAAAGGTGACGAAACAAAAGACGGAAAATTCTGTGCCGTACCGGTTTTCCATAAGGCTACGCTGGGCGAAATTGCCGATTTGATTTATTCTTTCAAGGAGAGCCGTGAAAATAAACTTGTGCCCGATATGACCGAGGGCAGTTTTTCCAAGAAATTATACAGTACCTATCTTTCCTATCTGCCCAAGGACGGATTTTCCTATCCTTTGAAAATGAATGTGGATGAAAGAGGCTCATTTACCGAGATTTTGAGAACGGTCAACAACGGTCAGTTTTCCGTGAATATTTCCAAGCCCGGTATTACAAAAGGTCAGCATTGGCATCACACGAAAAACGAGAAATTTCTCGTTGTCAGCGGCAAGGGCGTTATTCGTTTCCGTAAGATTGACAGCGATGAAGTCATTGAATATTTCGTCTCGGGCGACAAATTAGAGGTCGTTGATATTCCCACGGGCTATACGCACAACATTGAAAATTTGGGTGACACGGATATGGTCACCTTCATGTGGTGCAACGAGTGCTTTAATCCCGAAAAACCCGATACATATGCATTGGAAGTTTGATTATGCGTAACACAGTAAAACAGAGTCTGTGCGTTTTTCTGATTGCGGCAACGCTGTTCTTCATTTTTTATAATTCCGCGCAAAAAGTGCCCGATTCCAAACAGGCGTCCGCCTCGGTCGCCGCAGTCATTTCGTCCGTCGCAACGGACAACGGCACAAAAGAGCCGTCAACCATTTCGGCGTTTTTGCTCGAATATGTGCGCAAAGCGGCGCATGCCGTGGAATTTTTTGTGCTCGGTGCGGAACTTGCCGTTTGGCTTGTCGTGTTGCGCACGAAAAGAATTACAGCGCAAGCCGTGTGGAATACACTCTCGTCCATTCTTTTGTTCGCCGTGACCGATGAATCCATACAGATTTTGTCGGGGCGCGGGCCGAAGGTACAGGATGTTTTGCTGGATTTTGCAGGCGGTGCGGCGGCGGTGCTTTTGGTGCTGTTGGTTTACGGTGTGGTATGTGCCTGCCGCGCGCAAAAACAAAAAAACAGCGGCGGGGACAGCCTCGCCGATACAAATTAAAGGTGGTTAAATTATGGAAATGCAAACCGATTTTTCTAAGGCGCAGTTTCAAAACAACGGGAAACTGAAATTGTTGATTATTGTGGGTACGCGCCCCGAAATTATTCGCCTTGCAGAGGTCATAAAAAAATCCCGCCGCTATTTTGACTGCATTTTGGCGCATACAGGGCAGAATTATGATTATACGCTCAACGAAATCTTTTTCGAGGGTTTAAAACTCGGCGCGCCCGATGTATATTTGAATGCGGTCGGCGATGACCTCGGCGAAACCATCGGCAATATCATCAACTGTTCTTATAAATTGATGACGCAGTTAAAGCCCGATGCGCTCTTAATTTTGGGCGATACAAACTCCTGCCTTTCGGCAATCCCTGCGAAAAGACTCCATATTCCGATTTTCCATATGGAGGCGGGCAACCGCTGCAAAGACGAGTGTCTCCCTGAGGAAACCAACCGCCGCCTTGTGGACATCATTTCCGATGTGAATTTGTGCTATTCCGAGCACGCGCGCCGCTATTTGATTGAGGCGGGTATGCCGAAAGAGCGTACTTATGTGACGGGCTCGCCTATGGCGGAGGTGCTGCATAAAAATCTCGAAGAAATCGAAAGTTCCGACATTCACGAAAAGTTAGGGCTTGAAAAAGGCAAATACATTTTGCTTTCCGCCCACCGCGAAGAAAATTTGGATACGGAAAAGAATTTCCTTTCCCTGTTCAATGCCATCAACAAAACGGCGGAAAAATACGATATGCCCATACTGTATTCCTGCCATCCGAGAAGCCGCAAAAAATTGGAACAAAGCGGTTTTCAACTTGATAATCGCGTCATTCAGCACGCGCCTTTGGGCTTCCACGATTATAACTGCCTGCAAATGAACGCCTTTGCCGTGGTTTCCGACAGCGGCACACTTCCCGAAGAATCCGCATTTTTTGCAAGCGTCGGTAAACCGTTCCCCGCGGTGTGTATTCGCACTTCCACCGAGCGTCCCGAAGCGCTCGACAAAGCCGCCTTTGTGCTTGCGGGTATTGACGAAAAGAGCCTGTTGCAAGCCATTGACACGGCAGTGGAAATGAATAAAAACGGGGACTTTGGCACACCGGTGCCCGATTACACGGATGAAAATATTGCCGCGAAGGTCATTAAAATCGTGCAGTCTTACACAGGAATTGTTAACAAAATGGTTTGGCGCAAATCGGAATAAAAAACTAAAAAATATCGCTTTCGGTCGCCCCGAAAGCGATATTTTTTATAATCCCGATTTTTCAAAAATCTGCTGTAACGTGTCGGTGCTTTTTCGGTTTTCGTTTTTCAGCCGTTCCCGTTTTTGCCGGATTCGTTCGTCTTTGGTAAAGGCGTAGGAAAGCAGACGCCAAATCCACAAAAACGGCAACAAAATCGGTGTTTTTTTCAAAACGGGATACCGTTGCACCATATTTTTATACGGCGGAAATGCGGATTTCAACATTCTTGCAGCGCGTGAAGAACTGCTGCTCGCGGCAATCGCCGCCGCCGCCGCATCTTTTACGGGCGGACCGAGTACAATGTAGTTTTCCATCATCGTCAGCGTGTCGTCATACGGCGCGCCTGCGAACATGGCTTTTGCAAGGCGGCGGATGTTTTCGGCGAATTTCTCAATGCCGAGTGCGGAAAATTGCGCGCGGATATAGTCAAAATCAAGCGTGTCTTTGCGCTTGGTTTCCAGTAAATATAAATCCATCAGCGGTCGAAAGCACGAGCCCGCCTCCAAATAATGCTCTGCCAAATGCGCGAGGGTGTAAACATATAAATCGTTGCCGGTCATTTCGTATTCGCACGCGTTTTCTCCTTTTTGCGCACGCGCCCAAACATCGGCGAAGTATGCATACATCGCGTTTTCTTCCTGAAACAGACTGCGGTGCAGTTCCACCGTCAAAAACGGCGGTTTCAGAAAAATAATATCCTTGCCGTTGTCCGTTTTCAACTGAAAGCCGAGGGAAAGTAAGATTTCTTTCGCGCGGGCAATGTCTTCGGTGCGTACCAGCGTGTCCATATCCACCATAAAGCGAAGCTCGGGCGCGGGGTAGAGCGCTTTCAAATGCGCCCCTTTTAAAAACATAAAGTCGATTTGCGCTTCTTGAAACCTTTGCCGTAAAACGGCGCGCATTTCCTCTTGCTGAATGTCCCGAAACGCCGCGGTTTGGTAGGATTTTTTTAATTTTTGATACAGGTCTGCGGGCAGAAAATCTCCGCCGTCGGGGTGCGCAGAATATAAAAATCCCTGTACGGTGTTGCGAGAAGCCAAACGGCATACCAAATCAAACGGAAGGTCTTGCGGCGGCTGTGGAGGCGTTTCGCCTGCCAAAACCGCGCCAACCGTTTTGAGCATAAAGGATTTTGCACGCAGTATCTCTTCCATAAAAACCTCTTATTCTTCGGTTAAAGTCAAACTGACCGAAAGCGGGAAATGGTCGCTCGGATATACGCCGTCGTAGGTCGTCTGTACCACCTTGTAACTGTTTACCGTAAAGCCCGTTTTGGAAATCATACAGTAGTCAATGCACGGGCGGTCAAGTTCCGTGCCCCAATTTTGGTAAGTCGCGCTGATTTGCGGATTTTCGAGTTGGTACTTTGCGTCGAGGAAGTTTTCCGTCACACTGCGGTAGGTTTCGCTGTCCTCGGCGGCGTTCAAATCCCCGATAATGACCGAGGGAAGCCCCCCGAACTGTGCGATTTTGTCAAGTACCACCCGAATGCCGTTGATGCGCGCCGTGTCGCTGACATGGTCTAAATGTGTGTTAAAGACCACAAATTGTTTGCCGTTTTCTTTCTCTTCCAAAATTACATAACTGCAAATGCGGTAGCACGCCGCGTCCCAGCCTTTGCTCATCACCTCAGGGGTTTCCGACAGCCAAAATGAGCCTTTGTCTTTTAAGTTGTAAAGAGACGTGTTATAGAATACGGGGCAGCCCTCGCTGTAAAGCGTGTCATCGCGGTATGTGATGACGGAATCGTATCCCGAAAGCGTGTCGCAAAGGTAGGCGTACTGCCATTTTGTGACTTCTTGGAACCCGATGACCGTCGGGGCTTCGGCTTCGATGTTTTTGAGAATTAAATCCGCACGGTAGAACCAACTTTTTTTGCCCAAATCCTGCGGGTTTAAGCAACGCACATTGGCGCTCATAATGCGGATTTCGCCTGCGGAAAGGGCAGAGGTATCCATGGAAATCGACTGTTTCGCCTTTTTGTAATGCGGGTAGTAAAAGCCTAAAATCCCACCGGCAAGCAGTACGGTAACCAACAAAATGCAAAAACTGTTCCCCCTAAAATCTTTTTTTCATTGTAGCATAAACGCTGAAAAAAGTCTATATTTGCTTTGGAAATGCACGCAAAACTGCAATTTCGCCTCTATGCATAAAATGTATTTTACAGGGAGGGGCGGTGGTAAGCCCCACCCGTACGATACAAAAAACACCGTGCCGAGTATGGCACGGTGTAAAGGAAACGAATATATAAAGGAACGAAAAACCGATTATTCGTAATCGTCCTCATTTTCCCAGTTGTGGTAGACCTCTTGAATGTCGTCGCTTTCGTCGAACATTTCAAGCATTCTGCCCATATTCTGAATGTCGTCGGGGTCGGTCAGTTTGGTGTAGGTCGAGGGGATATATTCGACCTCTGCCGAAAGGAATTTGTAGCCTTTTGCCTCCAAATCGTCACGCACAAGTCCCATATCATTCGGCTCGGTGCGGATTTCGTACACATCGCCGTCCGAAAGGAAGTCCGAAGCGCCGGCTTCAAGCGCGTCTTCCATCAACTTGTCCTCGTCAATATCCTCTTTTTCGATAATGATAACACCCTGACGGCTGAACATAAACGAAACACAACCCGAAGTGCCCATATTGCCGCCGAATTTGTCAAATGCGTGGCGCACATCTGCCGCGGTACGGTTGCGGTTGTCGGTCAGCGCCTCAACAATCACAGCGATACCCGACGGACCGTAGCCCTCGTAAACGACATCTTCGTAATTGTCCGCATTGCCTTCGCCTGCCGCTTTTTTGATAATGCGGTCGATATTGTCATTCGGCACATTGTTCGCTTTGGCTTTGGCGATAACATCTTTCAGTTTGGAGTTTGCCGCGGGGTCGGGGCCGCCCGCCTTTACGGCAACCGCGATTTCACGCCCGATTTTGGTGAACACCTTGGCACGCGCGTTGTCGGTCTTTTCTTTTTTGCGCTTAATGGTGCTCCATTTGGAATGTCCTGACATAAGTTTCACCTTCTCACAAAATTACGCCTAATAGTTTACCACAGACTTGCGGTTTGCGCAAGCCCCGAATAGCAGAAACGGACAGCCGAATTTTTCTTTTCGACTGCCCGGTTTGTTATTTTGTTTCTTCGCCGAATTTTTCAGAGGTTATATCGATCATAAACCAAATCACCTGTTCATCGACTTCTTTTACATGATTTCCGTAAACCAAACTATATTGGTTGTCGATTAGCGCGGCATTGGCGCGCTCGTTGTTACAGCGATAAGCAATATTCAGCGGCAAAACCTGTCGGTAATAGCGCATGGACCAACTGACGCTGTGAAAGGCACTGGAAAATCCGCTTTCGATGTTGTCGTTAACAAGCACGGTGGAGGCTAAGTACATACGGCGATTTTCAACGCCGTGCGGAAATGCAAAATCGTAGCCCGTCATCAATCCCTGCGCGCCGTCGTGCAAATCGCTCCACCGTGAAAACGCTTTGGCAGATACGGTTTGCCCGTCCTTCTCCGAAAGCAGTAGGAAAAAGTCCGTATCGGCGAGTGCCGAAAAGCGAAACCAAGGTTCTTCCGAATACGGCAAATAGATGCCGTCGCGGAAATGAACGGCTCGGTCGTCAAATTCCGAAAAAACGGTTAGTACGCGCACATATCTTCCGTTGGGGCTGACTGCTTCGGGGTTATCTTCTATCGGTAGACCGTTTAAATAAAAGATGTATGCCGTGCAACCCGTTTCTCGCCCGTTCGAGGACTGCGGGTTTTCTTGTATGTCCATATACTGCGCCGTGCGGTAGTGCAAAACCTCGCTGTCGGGCAAATCCCGTAAAACCGTTTCAGGCAGTCCGAGCGCACGCAAATGCGTGCGTGCCGCGTCGGCGTCAGCGGTGGTGTCGGTATCTGCAACGGTATGGATTTCCGTTTGCGGTGCGCGTGTTGCCGCCGCAACCATACTGCCGAGCGGCAAGAGCAGACACAGGGCAATGCAGATTGCAAGCCCTGTCCGCCCCGGCTTTTCAAGCGGTCTTTCCAGCGGAAATTCCGGCTCGGCACGGCTTAAAATCCGTTTGGCGCGCCAAAGCCCGATAACGGGGAAGATAAGCCCGAGGAGTATCAGCATATTGCAATCCGCATATTCCGCAGACAGCAACGGCTCGCTGTTCCAAGATATTACAACCGTACAATAGGCGACCCAAAGCTGTGGGAGAATGCAAAAAGACAGGAACGAGTTGCCTGTGCCAAACCCCGACTGCTTGTCGCATAAGGCTTGTATGCCGATATACAAAGCACAGCAAAACACATTGAAAAACACAGCCGCCGCAACCGCGAAACAGCCGCGCCACAGGTTTTGCGGCATATCGTATACCGTGATAAACCACGCGGCGTTATGACAAAGCAGATACGCCGTAAAAATACCCGCCGCCGCTTTCAAGGGCTTGTTAAACCGATACAGCCGAAACAGCGCACACAGCAGAAGAATTTGCCCGATTATCGGCATAAATTTGCCGAACAGCGGTATAACATCAACGCGGAAACAGACGAATAACAGCCCGAAAATCAAGCAGTTGACGGTGGAGCGCATATATTCAGGCGGCGAAAATTTGTAAAGGAGAGCGAATTTGCCGCGCAAGACCTCTCGGTCGCCCATATTTGTGATCGCTTCGTTTTCGGCTTCTAAGGCGTTGTGCCCCGTGGCGAGCGCGCGTTCGTAGTTGTCCTCTAAATGCCCGAGCAGTTCATCGTGGATTTCGGCGCGCTTTCTGTGACTGCGAATGCCCGCGCAAATATATTGCAAATATTCCTCAAATTTCGGTATGAACAAAGCAATCCCCCCATTTCTCACCCTACGGCGTTTTGTACGCCGCCAATCACGCGATTCACCGCCTTTTGGTAAGTTTCCCATTCCTCTTTTTGCATTTCGAGTTCCCGCAAGCCCTTTTTTGTGATTTTGTAGTATTTGCGGCGCTTGCCTGTGTCGGGGTTGTCTGCCCAATAAGAAGTAAGCAGTTCCTCTTTTTCGAGCGCGTGCAGAATGGGGTAGAGCGTGCCCTCATTCATTTGAAACACACTTTCACTCATCAATTCGACGGTTTTGATGATTTGATAGCCGTACAGCTCCTGCCGCGACAGCACGCTTAATACCAACAGCCCCGTACTGCCTTTTGCAAGTTCCTTGTGGATACGCATAAAGCACCCTCCTTTTTTATTTGCCGTAAAAAGGGGACTGTCCCCTTTTTACGGAATATACTTCGGCAATATGCCTTGAAAAACTATGTACCTCGAATATCTATGTATAAAATAGCACAGACAGAAACATTTGTCAAGAGGGGAAGTGAGAACCAAAAAAGCGGCAAGGAAACGCGCCCTGCCGCAGAAAGAATATACTGTCAATCCAACTATCATATCCCGTTGATATAGTCTATGATACCTTGTGCCGAATTTTCACGCAGAGCCAGCGGCTCGGCAGGCTCAACCATATTTTCGAGATAATGCGCGTCGGAGTTGCGCACAATATGCATATCCTGTAAAAGCGGATGCTTATCGAGATACTGCGGCAAAAACGCCTTGTGCGTAAATTCCGCCGCGGTGAATTGCAGTTCGGGGTATAAAAAGCCCAGCACCGACAAAATGCTGTATGATGCACGGTCTAAATGCGCGGGGAAGCACGCCCCGCCGAACGAGCGCACCAACGGCACAAGGTCATCTATCGAAACCGAACTTGCCGTGGTTAAAAGCAGGGGCTCTGTATCTAAAATGCCGTCGCCTGTATCCATCACACGCTGTTCCCCGAAAATTTCGGGTTGATTTTTGACCGGCGGCATTGTACCGTGAATGTGTTGTGAAAACGCATCTGCCGCGTCCAAATCGGGCAGCAGGCAAACGCAATGAATTTCCTCGGCGGTACAAAGTTCCATACCCGGCACAACCGTCAAGCCGATTTCCTTGCCGACCGCCACCGCGCTTTTGCAGTTGCGGCAGGAGTTGTGGTCGGTTAAGGCAATCATATCAAAGCCCAACAGTTTCGCCATATTGACGAGATTGTAGGGCGTCATATCGTTGTTTCCGCAAGGGGACAGGCACGAATGTAAATGTAAATCCGCGTAAATTTTCATAACGTTTTGGATAACGCCGCGGCGAGCGTATAGGCATTTTCCGAGGCCTGCAAAATATTCACGCCTTGCTGTTCGGCTTTTTGTTTTGCTTCATCGTCTAACGGCGCATTTTCGCAAAGCACAATGCAGGCGCAGTCCGCAAGCACGCTGACGGCAACGGCGTTGACATTGCCCATCACCGTAAACCAGCAGTCGTCGCTTTGTGCGCGCGACATCACCCAGCTTAACAGGTCGCCGCAGTAGCCGCCGCCGATTTCGCGCGATAAATCGCCCGCAACGGCAACGGTCAAATTTTGTTGCTGTGCAAATTCGTTTACAGTCATATACATCCCTCGATTTTAGGCTATTTTGTATCGTCTGACTTGCGGAACGGCGCGGGAATGGGAATGTAGTTACTGCCGTCGGTCTTTTCCCGCGTGAAGAATACGCAGTCCTCAATCGACGCCTTGCCGCGCACAATATCCTCTGCCAAATCGCGGCAGGAGGGCGCGCCGCAGGTGCCGCAGTCCAACCCCGGTAATGTTTTTTCAATTTCGTTCATTTTCGCCATTTTTTCCATCGCGCGGCGCAAATCTGTGTCTAACTTCATAATATTGACCGGCTCTAACGGCTTTTCCCACTGCATTTGCGGCGGAATTTCCTCCGTTTCCAAATGGTTGCACGAAACGGGCAGGTATTTGCGAAGCCGTTGCAACCGCGCCTTTGCGACATACGGGTTTTCCACAGTCAATGGTCCACCGACGCACCCTCCCGCGCAGGCGTTGAGTTCGATGAAATCGAGGTCGTTTAACTTTTCGTCCTCCAATTCCTCTAAAACCTTGATGACATTTTCAATGCCGTCCGCCGCAAGGTAACGCTCTTTAATCAGCGCCGCAGACTCCCCGCCGGAGGACGCCCAGCCGACGCCCAGCAGTCCGGAGTTTTTCAGCGGCTTTACTTCCGTCAGTTTATCCATCTGCCCCAAAAGTACGGGATAGATGTCTTTGATGGCAAACACGCCGCTGATATTCGATTTTGCATTGCAAATCGGCTGTTTAATCGCGGTGATTTTTGCGGTGCAGGGCGTGATGAAAAACACGCCGATTTCCTCGGGCGCAAGCCCTGTTTTCTCGATTGCGCGTTCGCGCGCAAGCCGTGCCGCTTCCTCTAAGGGCGCGTTTAAATCCAATACATTGGGAATGAGATTCGGAAAGCGCACGCGAATCAGCCGCACAATCGCGGGGCACGCCGAGGAAATGACCGGCCGCACAATATCCTGCCGTTGCATATAGGCTCTGGTGGCGTCCGAAACCAATTCTGCGCCGACCGAAACCTCAAATGCATCGTCAAAGCCCATCTGCAAGAATCCGTTGAGTACATAGTCCACATCGTCTAAATTGTTGAATTGCCCGTACAGCGTCGGCGCGGGCAAAGCGATGCGGTATTTATATTGCAAAATCTCATTAAAGGAATATTTCTCTGCATATTTTGCATGATTGGGGCAGATACGAATACATTCGCCGCAGTCAATACAGCGCTCCGAAATAATATATGCCTTGCCGCGGCGCACGCGAATGGCGCCCGTCGGGCAACGCTTAATGCAGTTAATGCAGCCTTTGCATTTTTCTTCGTCCAATCGCACGGAATGGAAAAATTCATTTGACAGCATCATAATGTATCTCCGTAATATGTTTAGTAGGTCAATCGGTTATGCGGGAACATCCACGCGCAGCCGCATGGTCGTACCGACGCCGATTTCGGTTTCAATTTGCATATCGTCGGTGTATTTTTTGATGTTCGGCAACCCCATCCCCGCGCCGAAGCCCAATGCGCGCACATTGTCGGGTGCGGTGGAGTACCCCTCCTGCATGGCAAGGGAGATGTCGGGAATGCCGGGGCCGTGGTCGGTTAACACCATACGGATTTGGTTGGGGTCAATTTCCACATCGATTTCGCCGCCGCCCGCGTGAATCACCATATTGATTTCCGCCTCATACAGCGCAATCACAACATTGCGTACCACGGCGGGGTCAAAACCTAACTTTTTTAAATGGGTTTTGACATTGCCCGAAGCCTCGCCCGCGCGGGTGAAATCATCGCCGGGTACATCGTAGTGCAGGGTAATCAAACTCATCGTATCGCGCCTCCCCGCAAGCCCTTTTCATACAGCATCCCGCAGGAAGCGAACATCGGGTACTGCGTGGAAAGCAGAACAATATCACGGTCGCGGGCAAGCCCGATAATGCTGTCGTCCGGGTGCTTGCCGCGCACAAACACGATGCACTGCATATCCATCATTTCAGCGGTGCGCACCACCTGCGGGTTCACAAGCCCCGACAGAAGTACTGCCTGCTCTTTGACATAGGCGAGTACATCGCTCATCATATCACTGCCGCAGGCGGAAAATACCTCGCGGTCTAAAAATTCCTCGCCGCAGATGACCTGCGCCGAGAGGATTTCCTGTATTTCACGAACCTTCATAGAAAAGACCTCCGTTTTGGGTATATATACCATTATACATAAAAACCGTGTATAATACAAGCGTTTTTCGGTATAAATTGCATAATGACGGGCAGAAGCTATATGGTATCGAGTCTTTTGAACAAACGCATGAAAATTGTTGCTTATTTACGGCTGCCCTGTTTTTTCTATTACAAGCGCACAAAATCAATGGTGCAATACGAAATTAAAACAGTAGATTTTTTGAAATATGTCCACAGCGTGCTTGCCTATCTCGGGCTGTATGTGGTTGTGGTGTTCGTCGGCATTTTCTTGGTTTGCTTTGATAATGTGGATATGCAGGAGGCCATCGGTGCGGTGCTGACCTGCTTTAACAATGTCGGTCCTGCCTTCGGGCGATTAAGCCCCGTCGGCAATTTCAGTGAGCTTTCGTGTTTTACAAAGTTGGTTTTGAGCTTCTTAATGCTCGCAGGCAGATTGGAAATCTCCCCCATGCTGATTGTCTTTTACTATAAAGCGTGGAAACGCAAAAATTAAAACAGCGAAAAGGAACTATAAAACCAAATTGGGGGTTGTGGGGGTGAACGCATTCCATTTCGTGCGTAGGGGGCGGTGAGATTCCCCTGTTAGGGGAAATGTCGCGCAGCGACAAAGGGGTAATGGCGCAGCCGTAACTCGACGACCCGAAAATGGATGAATAATGAAAAAT